>CACNQE010000004.1 GCA_902622515.1 uncultured SAR116 cluster alpha proteobacterium | reverse complement strand
AATGTGATTAAACCACAAAACAATTCTATACTTGGCATTTGCATGAACAACCAGATAAATAAATATTTCTTGAAACATATATTAGGAATATGGCTAATTATATTGAGCAGTTTATTGGCAGTAATCTGGTTAAATCAGTCATTACGTATTCTAGACATAGTGATCACTCAAGGTGCTTCATTTGTTGATTTTTTGAGTTATTCTTTTTTAGCAGCACCACTCTGGTTAGTAGTAATTATACCCCTGTCTGCATTCATCGCCATTTTATGGACACTTCATCGTTTTCTCTCAGACAGAGAAATTGTTGTGATGCATGCTGTCGGGTTAAGTCCTTTACAACTTTCTATTGCACCAATCTTTTTCAGTTTACTATTGTCCAGCATTTTATTTTTAAACTCTCTGATTATTCTACCATATAGTTTTTCCAAATTTAAAAATGTACAGAATGATGTTCGAAACACTATACCAAAGCTGCTAATTCAAGATAATGTTTTCATAGATATTGACAAAAATTTAACTATTTTTATTGGTGAAAAATACTCACAAAATAAGGTTGGTCACGTTTTTATTCAGGACAGACGAGATAATAAAAACCATGTAACTTTTACAGCTAAATCTGGAGAGTTCACAACATTAGAAAATAAACCGGTAGTAGTCCTACTATCAGGCCAGAGAACTGAAGCAAGCGTCGAACTGCGGAAAAGTACAACCCTATCATTCGACAGTTACACATTGAGCATAGCTAGAGCAAACGAAAAACAAGTTGCTTTAACCCGTGTAAAAGATTCAAATGAGGAGCCAATTAAAAATCTGTTTAAACGCGAGCTAGCTTTAAATGATCGCTATTGGCGACAAAGGTATGCTGAGGGTCATTACAGATTATCCTCGCCGCTAATCGTAATTTCTTTATCCATAACAGCTATTGCTTTATTTTTTTACCGTCTTTCTAAACAAATAAGTAATACCAAACGTTTGATGCTTGCTGGTATTCTTGGATTAGGTATTCAAATCATTTATATTATTAGTAAGTCAATTGTTATTAATTATCCGTTTTTATGGCCTTCAATGTATCTTATTCCAATTATACCAATAATTATTGGCTTTTTAAGTATTATTAGTTGTAGTCAGAAAGATAAACTATTACTCCTTCAATTGGCGGAGCTCAAGGAATGACCTGGTTTCCATCTCTAACCATCACCATTTATTTAGCTAGAAACTATTTAGCTTGGGTTAGTAGCACACTAATTATATTATTATGTTTTGTATCTCTAATTAATTTTGTGGAATTGTTCCAGAGAGTATCTCGGCATGATTTAGATGTTTCTAATTTTAAGATATTTCTGCTAGGTTTATTGAATTTACCAACCCTATTTGATGAGATTCTCCCATTCGGATTATTATTTGGTTCTGCAATTTGTTTCTATTACTGGACAAAATCTAAACAAATTATTGCGATTAGAAGTTTTGGTCAAAATATCTGGCAAACCTTATTCCCTATAATATTAACAGTAAGCTTAATTGGCTTTTGCCATATTCTAATTTTTAATCCAATATCAGCTATAATAAGCCAACAACATGACTCACAGATTAATTCAGTTTTTAAAAATAAAAAGAATAATCTCGTGTCTATATCAGCTTCTGGGATTTGGCTCAGAGATACATTTTTAAATGATAAAGTAATTATCAATGGCTCAAGTATGGATGCTGAAAAGGCAGTAATTTTTAATCCAATACTATATGTGCTTAATGATTCTGGAGGGTTAAAATGGCAAATTACAGCAAACTCTATGACACTTAGCAGCGGATTATGGTTTTTTGATACACCAAGCCGAATAACTCAAGATGGACAAGTAGAGGCTTTGAAAGATTTTAACCCAAAGTCAACTTTGGAAAAATCTATTATGGTTAATGCTGGAAGACCTCTGAGAACCATAAGTATATATGAATTATCTGATTATATAGATACATTAAAAACTGCTGGGATTCCTGTAGAAGAACTACGAGTGCAGCTCCATAAAACTTTAGCGCTACCACTTCAACTTGTTGGCCTTGCTCTACTTGCCGCCAGCTTCACATTGCTGAATTTTGGAAACCAAAAACGAATACGTATTATTGTTCTTGGACTGGCTGCAAGTTTTTTATATCACTTCATCTCAGACTTAATTTTTTTACTTGGTCATAATTCTAGGCTACCGGACTATATTGCGGGATGGCTTCCTTCAATTTTAATTTTCACTATAAGTGGCTTTTTTCTTGCACGTGGAGATGAGCATTGAATTATATATCAAACATTGTAGAAAATTCTCTTAAATATAATATTTTTTCTATAGTAAAAACGATCAAGTTGAATTTATTGCCAACTTTTTTATTGCTAACATTTCTTGCGTTTCCAATATTGCCAAATTCTACATTTGCAGGAACAAAGGCTTCTATTGTTGCGGTTGTGAATGGTGTTGCGATTTCTTCAATTGACCTGAAAAATAAAGTTAAATTATTAATTTTTACAACAGGGAAAATAGATAACCCTGAAAATTTTTTACAATATCGCCAAGAAGCTCTTGAAATGCTTATAGATGAGGCACTAAAAATACAAGCTGGTGTCTCCATAAAACCAAGCTCTTTAGAAAATGCAAAAAATACTGCACGTTCATTTTTTGAAAATATTTATGGAAGTGAAACTCTTACAGCTACGGAAAGATTGCAGGCTGCTGGCATACAAATTTCAACAGCACTTGACCAAATTAAAGCAGATATTATTTGGGCAGATGTTTTAACTACAAAATTTAAACGACAATTCTCACAAATTGAAACGCTCGCCAAATCAGAACAAAAACGACTAATGAATGACTTGTCAGCACCACAGTATAAAATTTCTGAAATTGTTTTGATGCCTATTCCCTCAAGACCATTAGAGCAGACCCGTAAGTTAGCTGAGCAATTAAAACAGTCAATAGTTCAAGGTGCTGATTTTAATGCGGTGGCAGCTCAATATTCCATGTCAGCAAGTTCAAAAAATGGAGGAAACATTGGATGGGTGCAGGCAAAAAGACTTCCTGCCGATATTCAGAACGTCATTGAGAATGGACTACTTTCAAAAAAAAATATTGTTTCAGTGACCTCCAATGATTTTTTTTATATTTTTAAATTAGAAGGCCTTAGAAATTTAGGTTTCAATGACCCCGTACTCGATAGAGTTTCTATCACGCGGGCTGTAATATCGCTCCCGGAAAACCTCTCTGATAGAGAAATAGAAAAACAAATCTCTAAATTTAAAAAAGAGACAGCAAACATCAATTCATGTTCCAAATTAAAAAGATTTCATGAAACCTATGGTAGTAATGTAGCAAGTAAAATAAACAATGTTGTGATTGAACAACTAGAGAATTCTTTCAAAGACTTAGTTCTTAGTTTAAAAGTTCGAGAAATAAGCGACGTAATACATACTTCTGATAACGAACTAGTGGTATTTATGATTTGTGATAGGAGAAAGATGGATGCAGATATCCCATCATTAGAAAAATTGAAAGAAGCCGAATTCAACAAATTATATTCAGTTTTAAGTCTTCGATACTTAATGCGACTAAGAAGATCTGCAAGTATAGAACTAAAAATGTGATGAGCGCCCAAAATACATCAAAAAAACCGGTTATAGTGACATCAGGGGATCCTTGTGGGATTGGACCTGAGGTAACATTGAAAGCTGCTCTTAATTCTCAGCATCACTTCGTAACAGTTGCTGACCCAAAACACATGGAAAAACTTTCTGCTGAATTGGGTTTGGATTTAAATATACGTAAATGGCATCCTGACCAAGATTTTGAACAAAACACATTATCTATTTTAGAGATTAATTGGCCTGCAGAGGTAATTGCAGGTAAACCAAATAATGCAAATAGCAATACTATTCTTAGGGCTATTGAAATTGCCGTTGAACAGGTAAAAAAAAGAAATGCCTGTGCTTTAGTAACAAATCCCATTAACAAATTTGTTTTATATCAAGCTGGCTTCAATTTCCCTGGTCATACCGAATTCTTAGCATTCTTATCAAAGCAAGAAAAACAACCTGTTATGATGTTAGCAAATAAATATTTAAGAGTAATTCCAGTTACAATTCACAATGCGGTTTCAGAAATCCCGAAAAAGCTCACATCTAATTTAATCTATCAAACAATTGTGGTGGCAAGAAGAAACTTAATCAAATTTTTTGGTATTTCAGATCCAAAAATAGCGGTATGCGGATTGAATCCACACGCTGGTGAAAATGGTAGTATTGGAAATGAAGATTTAAAAGTGATAAAACCAACTATTTTAAGGCTTCAAAGAGAGGGTGTAAGTATAAGAGGACCACTATCTGCCGATAGTCTATTTCATTCAGAAGCTCGCAATAAATACGACTGTGTGATTGGAATGTATCATGACCAAGTTCTTCCAGTTGTAAAGGCTCTAGATTTTGCAAAAACGGTAAATATTACACTTGGTTTAGATTTTATTCGTACGTCACCTGATCATGGTACCGCATATGATATAGCAGGCAAAAATATTGCTAATGCTGAAAGTTTAATAGCTGCAATTAATACAGCAGAAACAATGAGCAATACCTCCCAGAAATTCGCTGATACAGCAAATAAATTCTAATGATTGACCCTATAGATAATCTTCCAACTATCCGTGAGAGCTTATCTAAGCTTAATCTAAGGGCAAAAAAATCATTAGGCCAAAATTTTCTTTTAGATGCAGTTTTTACAGATAAAATTGCTGAGTCAGCTGCTCCATTTGAAGGAACCGTAATTGAAATTGGACCTGGACCCGGAGGACTGACCCGGTCTATTTTATTAATGGGAGCACATGAGCTTATAGCAGTTGAAAAAGACCGGCGTGCTATTGTATTCCTGGAGGAACTGAAAAAAGCTGCGTCCCCAAGACTTCAAATAAGGCAAGCTGATGCTCTTACGGAACCAGTTTGGGAATTTGGTTTTCAACCAAGGCAGATAATTGCAAATTTACCATATAATATTGCTACGCCATTATTAATACTATGGTTAAAGCACGCAAATGCTTTTGATAAATTAACTCTTATGTTCCAGAAAGAGGTGGCTGAGCGTATAGTGGCTCAACCAGGAGAAAGCTGTTTTGGCAGGTTATCTGTTTTATGCGACTGGCTTACAACTGCAAAAATATTATTTGAAATACCGGCAGATGCATTTTTACCAAAGCCAAAAGTTAATTCTGCAGTTGTTCAGCTTATGCCTAGGAAGAATCTTTTATTCGATTGCAGGCTAAATTACCTAGAAAGAGTTACCCAAATTGCTTTCAATCAACGTCGTAAAATGCTTCGTGCGAGCTTCAAAAAATTTGGCGGCACTCAAATGCTCACTTCACTCAATATCAATCCTATGATAAGACCACAAGATTTATCGACTGAGAGTTTTTGTAAGTTAGCCAATCATTTAGGACCACAATTGGGGTAGTGAATGAGTAAAATATCATTATAACTGAGCACGAAGGTATTTTACAAATTCAACAAGCCCAATTTGTCTCTCTCTTCGAGTTCTTTCTGCACATAAAATAGATTGGACCTGCTGCACTGATTTATCAAGGTCGTGATTGATAATTACATAATCATATTCAGGATAATGGCTCATTTCGCTGGCAGATTTTGACATTCGATTTGCTACTACTTCACTTGTATCTTGGGCTCTTTTGAACAGTCTCTTTTCGAGCTCCTTTATCGATGGAGGTAAGATAAACACAGATACAAGATCCTGGCGTGCCCGTGCTTTTAGCTGCTGAGTTCCTTGCCAATCAATATCAAATAGCACATCAACTCCAGATTTAAGAGTTCCTTCCACTAATTGAGCTGGAGTGCCATAATAATTACCAAATACCTTAGCATATTCAAGAAATTGAGATTTATTAATTCTACTTTCAAATTCCTGTATTGATAAAAATTGATAATCTTTTCCTTCAACTTCTCCGGGACGTCTTTTCCGGGTCGTAGCAGATACAGAAAGTACAAGATCTGTATCTTGCTGTAAAAGCTTTTTACATATGCTTGTTTTACCTGCTCCAGAGGGAGAGGATAATACAAGCATTAATCCGCGTTTTGTAATTGGAGTTGTCATTTAAAAATCCTTTATTTATTTTTTTCTGACAAAAATTTTCTGTACTTTCTTACATTCTTGTTATGCTCGTCTAAAGTTTTAGCAAATCTATGCCCGCCCCTTCCATCTGCAACAAAATAAAGGTAATCGGTTTTTGCTGGGTTTAGTACCGATTGAATAGCAGCAAATCCAGGGTTTGAAATAGGCGTTTTAGGCAAACCTCGCATCATGTAAGTGTTCCATTCGTGTTTTTGTTTTAAATGTTTTCTCAAAAGCCGCTTTGGAGCAACACCTATTTTTTCAAGCCCATAAATAACTGTAGGATCAGATTGAAGCGGCATTTTTGATTTTAGTCTGTTTATGAACACAGAGGCAACAAGCGGTCTTTCTTCAGGTCTTGTTGTTTCTTGTTCGACTATCGAAGCAAGAATGACAGCCTCTTTTTTTGTATATATTGGAAGATTTTCATTTCTACTCGCCCATAATTCTGTCAATACTGACTTAAATTTTTGTGATGCTCGATCAATAATATTTTGCCTTGACATACCATATGTATAAAAATAAGTATCTGGAAACAAACTCCCCTCGTCTGGAATGGTAATGATGTCATCTGTCATATTTGGAGCGTTATTTAAAACATCTATGATTTTTTTTGATGTTAATCCCTCTGGAAAAGTGACTTTTCGCTGCAGTGAAACACCTGAGTTAAGAATTTCCATTGCTTGAGATAGAGTAGCATAAGCTGGGATCTCATACTCCCCTACCTTAGGAACAAAAGGCTTTCTAGCGGTATATTTTGCAATAAAAAAGTAAGCCCTATTTGATATAATATTCTTACGGTATAGCTCCCAGCTTATCGTATTATCCCCATCTCCAGGTTGCACTAAGATGATTTCTGGATCTTTATTGCTGCCATTAGAATTGACCGAAATTTCTACCAGCACATATCCTGCAGAACTTATACAGATAAATAGAAATGTAAAAATAAAAGTAATACGTAAAAACAGCCGAATGGCCCGTTTCATCTCCCTACTCAACCTCACCTATGATTAAGGAAGCATTAGTACCACCAAATCCAAATGAATTAGACATCGCATTTTTAATTTTCTTATTGCGAGATTTAATTGGAACTAAATCTAAATTTTCTAAACCTTCCTCTTTTTGATAAAGGTTCAATGTAGGTGGGAGCATATTATCTCTAACGGCTAGTGCGGAATAAATAGCTTCGATAGCTCCTGCTGCCCCTAGCAGATGTCCAGTGGCACTTTTTGTAGAGGACATAGATAAACTGTTAAGACAATCACCAAATAGGTGCATTACAGCCTCTGCTTCTATCATATCGCCAAGAGGTGTGGAAGTCCCATGTGCATTAATGTATCCAATGTCTGCTGGCTCCAGGTTAGCACGCTTAAGAGCATTCTTCATTGACCTAAACCCTCCATCTCCATCAGAGGCCGGCGCTGTTATATGATGGGCGTCACCAGACATTCCATATCCTTTTATCTCACAATAAATTTTGGCTCCTCTCTTTATTGCATGTTCATATTCCTCAAGAACGACAACACCAGCTCCCTCCCCCATAATAAAACCATCTCTTCCAATATCCCAAGGACGAGAGGCTATTTCAGGTGATTCATTATATTTGGTACATAGCGCTCTTGCTGCTGCGAAGCCCGCCACACCAAGTCTGCAAACAGCTGCCTCTGCTCCACCAGCGATCATCACATCAGCATCATCAACAGCAATTATCCTAGCGGCATCACCTATGGCATGTGCTCCTGTCGAACAAGCAGTCACAACAGAATGGTTTGGACCTTTAAAACCAAACTTAATAGAGACTTGACCTGAAATTAAATTAATCAAAGCAGAGGGAATGAAAAATGGACTAATCCTTCTTGGACCTCGATCATTCATTAGCTCAGTCGTTTCTACAATAGTTTGCAATCCTCCTATTCCGGAACCAATCATTACGCCAGCCCTCTCTTGATGATAAACTGTCTTCGGCTCCCAATTAGAATCATCTATAGCTTCTGTAGCAGCAACAATACCAAGTTGAATAAAACGATCTATTTTACGTTGTTCTTTTGGATCGATAAAATTATCTATATTAAGACCGTTGTTGTCATTTTTCTCTGGAATAAGTCCCGCAATCTGACAAGATATATCAGAAACATCAAATGACTGAATTCTTGATATTCCGGATTTTCCAGCTAATAGATTTTTCCAATTAGCATCTACCCCTTGTCCCAAAGGAGTTACCATCCCCATACCAGTTATTACGATTCGACGCATCTTATTTGACCTTTTGAAGGATTAGCCCAGATTTAATAAATGATAAATATGAGCTAATTTTTCGCAAAGCTATTTACGCAGCACTTTCTAGAAAATCTACTGCATCTTTAACAGTTTGGATTTTCTCAGCTGCATCATCAGGGATTTCAACCTCAAACTCTTCTTCAAATGCCATAACTAATTCAACTGTATCCAGGCTATCTGCTCCCAAATCATCAATGAAGGAGGCACTGTCAACAACTTTTGAGTCCTCTACACCCAGATGTTCTACAACAATTGCTTTTACACGACTTGAAATATCACTCATTATAATCCCCTATTTAATGGCCCAATTAGGGCACGATCGTTCATAGTTTGGCGTGGGTTTAGCACAGTTTTCATTTACAGGCTAGTGTCTGATTTTAATAGTCATCTACAATTTGTTTATATCATTGCCATCCCACCGTTTACATGCAATGTGGATCCCGTCAAATAACTTGCCTCAGAAGCGGCTAAATATATGACTGCTGACGCCACTTCATCTGGCGTTCCTAATCTACCAACAGGCACTTGCCCCAGCAAATTTTCTCTTTGTTTTTCATCTAACATTTCTGTCATAGGTGTTTCTATAAAGCCGGGGGCAACAACATTTACAGTAATTCCCCTACTTGCTACCTCTTGGGCGAGTGATTTGCAAAATCCAATCATACCAGCTTTTGATGCTGAATAATTGGTTTGCCCTGAATTACCAGTTACACCAACAATAGAGGAAATTGATATTATTCTGCCCCACTTCTGTTTGATCATAGATCGAATGGCTGTTCTACACAAAATCATATTTGCTGTAAGATTTACATCTAATACTCTCTGCCACTCTTCAACTTTCATTCGTAATAACAATCCATCTATTGCAAAACCAGCATTATTTATGAGAATATCTATTGGAGAATCGGATAATTTACTAGCGGATTCCACAAGTGAAGACACCGCTTCTAAATCGCTAAGATCTGCTTTAATATAGGAAGAATTTGGCCCTAGCTGATTTGCAAGATTAATAAGTTTTTCTTCACGTGTCCCATGTAATATCACATACGCTCCTTGCTGATGAAGCCGCGTAGCAATTGCTTTACCGATACCACCACTAGCTCCAGTAACAAGAGCTGTCTTTCCAGTTAATTCAAACATAAAAGTATCCTTTATTCTTATTTCTAATATCTTTAATGGAAACCGCCTTTATCACTGCGAAAAAAAAATAACAGCTTAAGAAAAATAATCTGTTATGTCCTTATATGATTCTAGTGAAGTTGTTTTCACATCTGTAATTGTTCTTTTGACCAAACCAGACAAAACTTTTCCAGTTCCTATTTCTACAAATTGACTAATTCCATTTTTAGCCAAATTTAAAATTGTTTCACGCCACCGCACTCTCGCAGTCACCTGGGCAACTAAATTTGATCTAAGTTTACTAATATCTTCTTCAACTAATGCCGTTACATTGCAGAAAATCTTTAATTGAGGAGATTTAAACTCACTTTCATTTAAGTGGTACAACATTATTTCTGCTGCAGGAGCCATTAAATCAGAGTGAAATGGAGCGCTAACTGGCAACATAAGACATTTTTTTATGCCTTTCTGCTTTGCCATTTCACACAATATCTCAACTGCATTTTTGTGCCCACTTACAACGATTTGACCAGGAGAATTATCGTTTGCAATTTGCACTATCTCATCAGACTGAGTTGTATTAAAGGACGCTATTAGAGATTCCACTTGCACTATTTCTGAGCCTAGTATTGCTGCCATAGCACCGACGCCAACAGGGGTAGCAGATTGCATAGCATCTCCCCTTATCCTCAACAATTTTGCAGCTGTTGTTATGTCAATTGACTTTGCGGCTGCCAATGCAGAATACTCACCAAGGGAGTGACCTGCAGCAAATGAAGCAATTTTTCTAATATCACCAAACCTCTCCTCAATTGTAGCGACAACAGCCAATGAACTTGCAAAAATTGCTGGTTGAGCATTTCTGGTAAGTTGAAGGGTATCTTTAGGGCCCTCTCTCATGATGGAAAACAAATCTTCTGATAACGCCTCGTTTACTTGTTCAAAAACGAGTTTAGCGGATTTGCTTTCACTGGCGAGCGCTGCACCCATTCCAATTATTTGTGAACCTTGACCGGGGAATAAAAATGCTACGGGTGCTTCCATATCAATACTCTTTGAATTCTCTGAATTAATTTTTAAAAAACTGGTTTACCCCATTTGCCAAATGTGGTGAAGCGTATTTTAAAACTATAGTCTTGCAAACTCAAATATTTTATTGCATATAGTGTTTTTGACGATTGATTTATGTGTAAAATCCGCAAAATTACACTCCCTTGCCAGTACCGGTACTGGCTCGTTACATGAATATTTGATTATGTAACCATTAGCCATAAGGAGAGAATAATGAGGCTATATGAATGCGTGATAATTGGGCGACAAGATGTATCGTCTGGACATGTTGAAGAATTGGTTAACGAATTTTGTTCTATAATTGAAAAAGACGGAGGCTCTATTAAAAAAAGAGAGTATTGGGGTCTGCGTTCGCTTGCATATAGAATAAAAAAGAACCGCAAGGGCCATTACATTCTTTTAAATTTCGAGACTAATTCAAATACACTTAAAGAGTTTGAACGTGTTATGGGACTAAATGAAGATATTCTCCGTTTTATGACAATAGTCATAGATGAAGTAGATGAAAATCCCTCCGTTATGATGCAAACCAAGCCAGAACGTCCACGCTCTGAAAAAATAGAGAGACATGTGTCTCAAGACCGTGATGAAATGAATAATGAATTGTCTGCTGAGGGAGTTTAAAAATGACCCAATTAGAAATTACAAGAGAGGCAATCCGCCGCCCACAAAATAGACGTCGTAAGTCATGTCCTTTCTCAGGTCCTAATGCCCCCAAAATTGATTACAAGGATGTGAAATTACTAACTAGATTTGTTTCTGAGAGAGGAAAAATAGTTCCATCTCGGATTTCCGCCGTATCAGCAAAGAAACAGCGTGAATTATCTAATGCAATTAAGCGGGCACGTTTTTTAGCCTTAATGCCTTATGCTTCTATTTAAAAAGGATAATAAATAATGGAAATTGTACTTTTAGAGCGCGTTGAGAAACTTGGTAAGATTGGTGATGTTGTTAAGGTAAAACCTGGATACGCAAGAAATTTTTTGTTACCTCGTGGGAAGGCATTGCGAGCTAATAAACAAAATTTAGCAAAATTTGAAGCAGAGCGTAGCGCTATAGAAGCTCGAAATGCAGATGCAAAGAAAAGCGCAGAATTACTATCCGAATCTATAGGAGATCTTAGCGTTGACATCGTCCGAGCAGCTTCTGAAATGGGTCAATTATATGGTTCTGTGACATCGCGTGATATATCAGAGGCGATTTCAAAAGCGGGATATGAAGTTGAAAAAAAACTAGTGGTAATGGACGCCGCAATTAAAACACTAGGCTTGTTTACAATAAAATTGGCACTTCATCCCGAGGTTAATAAGAAAATTGTGGTAAATGTTGCACGTTCACTTGAGGAAGCAAAAATGCAATTAGATTCTGGGAAGGCAGTGATTACAAACCTGGATGAAGAGAGCCAAGAGGAGACTTCGCAGCTAACTGCAAAAGTTGAAGTTGAAAGTAATAATGACGAGTTTCAAGGCAATAAAGACAACACTGAGAATATTCAGTAGCCAAACAAACAAATAAGCTTTTCTTAATAAAAAGCTTATCACTTTAAGTTATCGCTTTTTTTAAACGTAAAAATACCAGCCGCCCTTCATGGTTGGTATTTTTTTTGAGTTATCCCTGTTATCCTCGTTTTCCACAACTAGAAAAGAAACTAGATTAGGTATAATCTATTAATTATGAGTGAAAATAAAAATGATAAAACTATAGCACTATTTCCACAAAATGACGCCGGGGTAACTTCCTTACGTTCCATGCCAAATAATATTGCTGCTGAACAAAATTATCTCGGAGCACTTTTATATGACAACCAAGTTCTCGACAAAACTAATGACTTGATTCGGCCTGAACATTTTTTCGACCCATTGCACGGTAAGATATTTGAATCAGCCTCTAAATTGATTATTCGCGGTCAAGTTGCCAATAATGTAACGCTGAAGGCAATAATAATCTCTGATCCTACTATCTCCGGAATTGACGTTGATAACTACCTAGGTGACTTAATTGATGGAATTATCTCAATCTCAGATGCTTTAGATTATGCCCAAATAATACATAATAATTATCTTCGGCGTGAACTAATTCGGATTTCTGATACGATTATTAGGGATGCGACTCATCCAGACATAGAACATTCAGCTTTCCGCCAAATTGAAGCTGCTGAACAACATTTATTTAATTTAGCTGAAAAGGACAGTGCAGATGTGGGTCTCCGCCCCTTTTTATCCGTCCTAACTGAAACAATTAAGCGAGCAGAAATAGCAGCTAATTCGGATGGACATTTATCAGGATTATCTACTGGACTAACTGGTCTAAATAATCTTCTAGGAGGGATGCATAAATCAGACCTTATAATTATAGCAGGTAGACCTGCAATGGGAAAAACAGCGCTCGCAACAAATATCGCCTTTCACGCCGCCACAACCACTCGCACAGGCGAACAAGCTGCGCCTGTAGCTTTTTTCTCGCTTGAAATGTCCGCAGAACAACTTGGTCTTAGAATTCTTTCTGAGCGCTCAGAATTAGACTCTGAGAATATCAGAAGAGGTAAATTAAAGACAGAACAATTCAATAAACTAGTAAACGCTAACCGTGAAATTAATATGGCTCCATTTTTTATTGATGACACCCCCGCTTTGTCAATTAGTCAACTTGCAAGCCGTGCCAGAAGAATGAAACGTACCTCAGGACTGGGACTTATTGTGGTTGACTACCTTCAACTGCTACAAGCCCAAATTGGAGTTAAACCAGAGAACAGAGTTCAAGAGATTTCAAATATAACGCGCTCTTTGAAGGCACTCGCCAAAGAGCTAGATATTCCTGTTCTTGCTTTATCTCAGCTGTCCCGGGCAGTTGAACAAAGAGAGGATAAACGACCTAATCTTGCAGACCTGAGAGAATCTGGTTCAATAGAGCAAGATTCTGATGTAGTAATGTTTGTATATAGAGAAGAATATTATCTTTCTAAGAGCGAGCCAGAAAGAAAAGACAACGAAACCACGGAAAAATATAATGAACGCTATGATAATTGGACAAAAAGACTAGAGAGATCAGCTGGTCTTGCAGAAATTTTAATTGCTAAGCAAAGGCATGGACCAGTAGGAAATGTAACCGTTCAATTTGAAGGAAGACTGACGAAATTTCATGATCCGATCTCCTCAGATTATCTTCCAGAAAATTTTTAATAGATTTATTTTTGAAAAAATACCAATATTGAAATTTATGTATCTCACTAGATTTTTTTGGGAACCAATTTGTGTCGACTGAGTTATCACACTTCATTATTGACCTGGGGCAACTAACGCGAAATTGGCAGTGGTTAAATACAATAGCTAATACCAATTGCTATACCGCTTGTGTGGTAAAAGCAGATGGCTATGGACATGGGATGAATGCCATTGCTTTCAGTTTGTTCGAAGCTGGATGCCGAACTTTTTGCGTTGCAAGACTCGAAGAAGCGCTCCAGCTTCGTTCTTTTTTAATTCAAAAAAATGTTGGAATAGATGTTGTTAAAATTATATCTTTTGACGGCTTACAAACAAGTGATTTTGCTTTATACCAAAAATATAAAATAACACCTGCGCTGAAACAAGTTTCTGAGATTGAATTTTCTATGAATATTGCTCGATCTGCAGCCAAGAAATTTCCAGTTTGGATGCAACTGGATACTGGAATGAACCGTCTGGGGATTTCCGAAAACGAATTAAACTCATTTTTTGAAGAAAGCTCTGTCAATGACATGACTGGTCTTGATGTCAAAGCTGTAATGAGCCATCTCTCTTGCTCTGACGCACCAAATCATAGTGCAAATGAGAAACAAAGAACACGTTTTTTAAAAATGAGTAAAAAGTTTCAAACAGCATCATTGTCATTATCCGCAAGTCATGGCCTTCTAATATCAAAAAATTTCCATTTTGATATCACACGTCCAGGAATTGCACTATATGGTTATCAGGACAATCTAGGCATAAACTTTGGATGTAAACCCATCCTAAATTGGATGGCACCAATATTACAAATACGTGATATAAATAAAGGTGAACAAATCGGTTATGGTGCTGATTATACTGCAAGTAAACCAATGCGTATTGCAACAATTGGCGCCGGTTATGCCGATGGTTACAATCGTTCTCTTTCCAGTTTTGGGAAAATAGAGGTGGGTGGTTATATCTGCAAACCAGTCGGACGTATTTCTATGGACAGCTTAGTAATAGATATATCAAATGTTCCTGAGGCATGTTTGGCAGAAATATCACAAGTATGCCTTCTTGGTGAGCATTATAACGCAAAAGATATGGCTTCCGATTTGTCGACTATAAGCTATGAAATTCTTACCAACCTTGGTTCTAGGCCAAAAAGATTATACAAAAAATAGGCAAAACAGCTTCATACCTTCGAAAAAATCTCTTGTTTAATAAATTTTCTAAAAATTAAATTTAAAATCGAGTAATTTTATAGATTTAAAATTGAGATGCATGGTAAAAGATAATTATTTTTGTTTTAAAAAGGGTCCGTATAATGAGGTTTTTTCAATCACTCGGGCGAAGTGGCTTAAGATTATGCCACATGATAGGCAGCATAGCATTATTTATTGTTCTTTCATTACGTTGGTGTCTGATACCACCTTTTTATGGTAGGCAGATAGTGAGACAGCTTATTGATGTTGGCTACTACTCGCTTCCTGTGGTTGGACTAACAACACTTTTCTCTGGAATGGTACTTGCTCTTCAAAGCTATACTGGTTTTGCGCGTTTTTCGGCTGAAGACACTGTTGCGACCGTTGTAGTTCTCTCTGTCACTCGAGAACTTGGGCCAGTTTTAGCAGGATTAATGGTTGCTGGCAGAGTTGGGGCTTCTATCGCTGCTGAAATTGGAACTATGCGCGTTACTGACCAGATTGATGCTCTGGAAACACTATCAACAAGACCTATTCAATATTTAGTGGGACCTCGCTTGATAGCAGGAACAATATGCCTCCCTATATTGGTTCTAATTGGCAATATAATCGGTGTTTTCGGAGGCTATCTTGTTGGAATTTATAGGCTTGGATTTAATTCTTCCGTATATCTCACAAAAACATTAGAGTTTCTTGAGTTTAGCGATGTAATGTTAGGGCTTTTAAAAGCAGCTATATTTGGATTTATTATTGCTCTGATGGGATGCTATCATGGATATCACTCCGGTCGTGGCGCGGAGGGTGTTGGAAAGGCAACAACAAATGCGGTTGTTTCTGCTTCAATATTGATTCTAATAGCTAATTATACTGTCACTGCTTTGTTCTTTGGATAATTAAAATGACTGATAAAAAAAAACCGAATGTAAAGATAAAAATCTCAAATCTTGTTAAGAATTTTGGGGGAGATTATGTTCTTAACGGGCTCAGTTTATCATTAAAAAAAAGTGAATCTCTGTGTTTAATTGGCACATCTGGAAGTGGAAAATCAGTGGCTTTAAAATGTCTAATTGGGCTGCTATCTCCTGACTCTGGCTCAATAAAGGTAGATGAACAAGAGACTATAGGACAAAGTAGACCTCAACATGAAGCGATGCTCAAGCGTTTTGGAATGACTTTCCAATTTGGCGCCCTCTTTGATTCTCTTCCCATTTGGGAGAACGTTACCTTCAGGTTACGTCAAAAAGAAAAATTAAATAAAAAAGAAGCAAAAGAAATAGCTGGAGATATCCTAAACCAACTTGGCCTAGCTCATCAAGTGCTTGAACTTTTCCCAGCTGAATTATCCGGGGGTATGCAGAAAAGGGTCGCAATAGCAAGGGCAATAGCAGACAAGCCTGAAATTCTTTTATTTGATGAACCAACATCAGGTCTTGACCCTATAACTTCTGGTGTCATTAATGATTTGATTTTAAACTCAGTTAATAGACTTGGTGCAACTACCCTTACCATCTCGCATGATATGGCATCTGTTCGCCAAATTGCAGATACAGTCGCAATGTTGCATAATGGACGCATAATATGGTGCGGACCTATAAAAGATATAAATCACACAGGTATTTCCGAAGTTGACCAATTTGTAAATGGCAAACCTTATGGACCCCTTACAACAAATAAAAGAGAAATGCTTCAATCGAAGCAAACTGAGATATCAGTTTAATGGGGAAAAATACTCAATTTCACTGTCAACAATGCGGATCTGTTTACCCTAAATGGTCAGGTAGATGTGAAGCTTGCGGTGCTTGGAATAGTATCGTCGAAGAACAAATTAGCAGTAGGCCAAGTCTTGCAAAATCGGCAAAATCAGCTAGAAAAATTGAATTTTATTCCTTAACTGATCAAAAAAATGACCAAGAAACCAAAAGATTATTATCAGGTATATCGGAGTTTGATAGAGTAACGGGTGGCGGTATTGTGCCAGGTTCAGCTATTTTAATTGGAGGAGACCCTGGTATCGGAAAATCAACATTATTATTACAAATTGCATGCAGTATATCTCGAAGAAAAAATCAAACCATATACATAACAGGAGAAGAATCAGCAGACCAAGTGAGACTTAGAGGTCGAAGATTGGGTCTTTCAAACACAAATATAAATGTTGCAACTGCAACTAATGCTACCAACATCTCAGAAACCATTAGGAGAACTCCAGAGCTTGAACTAATTATCATTGATTCTATCCAAACTATGTATCTACCTGCCCTAGATTCTAGTCCAGGGACAGTAAGTCAGGTTCGAGCATCTGCACAAGAATTAATTCAGGCAGCAAAAACAAATGATACAGCTCTTATTTTTGTTGGCCATGTAACTAAGGATGGTGCAATAGCAGGACCAAGGGTACTTGAACACATGGTTGATACAGTTCTTCATTTTGAAGGAGATAGGAGTCATCATTTTAGGATATTGAGAGGTATCAAAAATCGGTTCGGGGCTACTGACGAAATAGGCGTTTTTGAAATGACGGCAATTGGATTAAATGAAATTTCTAACCCTTCAGAATTATTCCTTGGAGAGAGAAAAAATGAGATGGCAGGAACCGCTGTTTTTGCCGCGATTGAAGGAAGCAGACCCTTACTTGTAGAAATTGAAGCACTTGTTGCACACTCTCCCCTCGCAAGCCCTAGAAGAAATGTTGTTGGCTGGGAGTCTAGCAGACTAGCTATGCTAACTGCAGTGTTAGAAGCAAGATGCGGGATTCCTCTTTCTGGAAGGGATATATTTTTAAATGTCGCTGGCGGCATGAAAATTCAGGAACCTGCAGCGGACCTTGCGGTTGCGGCTGCTCTAATTTCATCGGTTAGAAACCACCCGCTCCCCGATAGGTCCGTCTTTTTTGGAGAGATCGCGCTCTCATCCCAGATTAGGCAAGTGTCACAGGCAGAACAACGGCTCAAGGAGGCAAAAAAACTGGGGTTTGAAAAGGCCTTCCTTCCAAAACCAATAAAAAGAAATAAGATTAACGCTGACCTTCAATTAACTTATTCAGAAAATTTATCTGATTTGATTGACATTCTTGATAGGATATCGTGATTATAAAATCGAGTATTACCAAATACAGCATAAAAGTCAGAAGAATATGGAATTCACAAGCCTAAATTATATAGACTATATTGCTCTAGCTATTTTATTTATATCCGCAATGTTATCAACAATTCGAGGCATGACGCGTGAATTTCTTGGATTAGTAGGTTGGTTCGTAGCTATTTTTATTGCAAAATTAACTTCACCAATTCTTGTCCCCATTCTTGAAGGGTTCATTTCCTTGGTTTATGTTATCACCCCCCTTTCATTGGTTATACCTTTCTCAGCTGCTTTCATTGTTTGGTATGTTTTCGCAAGTGTTGTTTCACCAAGCCTATCTCGTGCAGGTTTGGGTGCTTTAGATGGTGGAATGGGAGTGTTTTTTGGGCTTGCAAGAGGAGCTGTTATAATAGTTCTATCTTATCTGGCACTTTTATATCTCTTTGGGGGATCTAATAAAATTCCTGTTGTTGTTAAAGAATCAAATGCTTCGCGTTTTTCCATCTTATTGATTAATACCACCAAACCAATATTACCTAATATAATTCTAATGCAATTTAATAATTTATCACTTTTGGGAATTGAATCACCCGGCTCAAACACGTTGAATACTGACCCTAAATCTGTTGCAAAAACTAGGAAACAAGAAAATGTCGAAACCAATGCTCAAAACACTGTTGAATTTGAGACAGATAAAAAACCGGCTTCGGCAAACCTAACAGTAAGAGCTGTTGAATAAGGATGAGCAAAAATAAACCGCTTCCATTTGAGAATGATAAAATTTCTGAAGAGTGCGGAATTTTTGGAATTTTCGGTTCCCCTGAAGCACATCTTCTTACTGCTCTTGGATTGCATGCTCTTCAGCATAGAGGACAAGAAGCGACTGGTATGGTTAGCTTTGATGGAAAACAATTTAAAGCAAAACGAGGGCTTGGTCACGTAAGCGAAAATTTTAATGCCGCCTCAATGAAAATGGATGAATTAGCCGGGTACGCAGCCATAGGACATAACCGTTACTCTACAACAGGGCAATCTGAAATTAGAAATATACAGCCCTTTTTAACAGAGCTAGCTTTTGGAGATTTTGCAATTGCCCATAATGGAAATCTTACAAATGCAGAACGAGTCAGAGGATCGCTAATTGATACTGGTAGCCTTTTCCAATCAACTACAGATACAGAAACAATCATTCACCTAATCGCCCGATCCAAGAGAAATAAAGTGGAAGAGCGTATTAAAGAGGCATTACTTCAAATAGAGGGGGCATATGCACTCATTGCTCTTGTTGACAATATGATGATAGGTATAAGAGATCCACTTGGAGTGCGTCCCTTAATTCTTGGGAAACTTAACAATTCATATATTCTCACATCCGAAACATGTGCCCTTGATATCATTGGTGCTGAATATATAAGAGATATTGAATCAGGAGAAATGGTGCTGATTACTGAGAATAGTGTAAAAAGCCTGCGTATTTCAGAGCCTTTGAAAAGTCGGTTCTGTATCTTCGAATATATTTATTTCTCTCGTCCAGACTCTGTTATTAATCAAAAATCTGTATATAATGCGCGAAAAATGATCGGCACTGAACTAGCTAGGGAGTCCAAAGTTTCGGCAGACCTAGTTATTCCTGTCCCTGACTCAGGCGTTCCAGCAGCACTTGGATATGCGCAAGAATCTGGTATTCGGTTTGAATTTGGCATTATTCGAAATCATTACATTGGCCGAACTTTTATACAGCCATCGCAAGATGCCCGGTCTTCTGGTGTTATGATGAAGCATAATGCAAATGCAAATATTATTAGCGGTAAGGATATTATTTTAGTGGATGATTCCATAGTGCGTGGAACAACCTCACGTAAAATTGTAAAAATGATGAGGGAAGCAGGAGCTAAATCTGTTCATATGAGAATAGCAAGTCCTCCAACAACAAACCCATGTTTTTACGGAGTTGATACTCCAAGTAAAGAAAACTTAATCGCTGCGCAATTAAATTTAGAGGACATCCGAAATGAAATAGAAGCTGACAGCCTTGCGTTTATATCTATTCACGGATTGTACAGAGCTATGGGAGAGACAAAACGTAATACACAATCTCCACAATATTGCGATGCCTGCTTTACGGGCGATTATCCGATAGCACCAAGTAGAAATTTTATTTTAGGGAGTAAGAATAATGTTAGTTGAGAAACCCCTTTTTGGAAAGATTATATTGCTTACCGGTGCGAGCAGAGGAATAGGTCGAGCTGCTGCATTAGCATGTGCTAAAGAAGGCGCAGAATTAATTATTACAGGTAGGACCGTAGGCGCTCTTGAAGAAGTGGACGACGAGATAAAAAAATTGGGAAGCAAATCAACAATTGTCGAACTCGACTCCAAAGATTTAACCGCAATACCTAGATTAGCAAGAGCAATACATGATAAATGGGGTAGGCTTGATGGCTTTATTGCAAATGCAGGCCAGCTCGGACAAATGTCACCAATGCCACATATAGAACCTGATGCATGGGACGAGACGATACTTGTAAATTTGACATCTGTGTGGCATCAAATACGAAACTTTGATCTATTATTGAGAGCAGCACCATCCGCTCGAGTCATTTTAATGTCATCTGCTGCTGCATTAGGTCCACGTGCTTATTGGGGGGCGTATGCTGTTTCGAAGGCTGGTATAGAGGCTATGGGCCGAGCTTGGGCAGCTGAGAGTGAGAAGACTAAAATTAAAATCAATATGATTGACCCAGGTGGTACTCGCACCGGAATGAGAGCAGCAGCCTTTCCTGGCGAGGACCCCCTTACACTTCCCACACCTGAAGATATTTCTCCTGCTTTTGTCGCTTTAATGCGAGATGATTGCCCTCATCATGGTGAACTTATTAAAGCAAGAGACTATATTTCCACATAAAATATTTTTTAAATGTCTACCGCCTAGATTTAGTTCTTGTTGCACGAATTGCGAACCGGTGAGGATCAATTATTTTCATTACGTTTCTCTCTAACCCAGGAGGCCTACTTGCAATGTTTCTTGCCAGAATCAGCCCTAGTAAGGGGGCGTTGGTAAGCCCACGTGAACCAAGTGCACTAAATAGATGAATTGTATCATGCCAGTCACCAACTAATGGCCATCTATCCTGACTAGCAAGACGTTTTGAAACACGACCCTGTAATTGATAAGTATCAAAAATGTGTTTTTGCAATGCATCCGGCAAAAGGCTAATATTATAATTATGTCCTCTTTGCGTAACTTGAGTAGTAGCTGATAAATCGAAACTTGCACCTAAAACTTGCTTTCCGTTAATCATTGGAGTTAAATATCCGCCAAACTGAAGACCAACAGAGAGATTATTTAGAGTTGTGTTTTTTGGGAGAAAGCTAAGTTGTCCAGATGTTACCTGCAAATTCAATGAAGGAAGTGAGAATTTCTCGAGAAATTTAGGAAGACCTGCTCCGATACATAATACAATATCAGTTGCTGTGAGTATACTTCCTGCTGTAGTTGTTAGCTCCCATCTCCCTTTTCTCTTTACGAGCGAAGATATCGACACACCTAGTAGAACTTCACTACCATTTAGCATTTTTTTAGTAAATTTTGATGGATCTATAAGTTGCCCCGCTGACTGAAAGAAACCATCCTGTTCAATTGCTAAATTTGCTATTTGCGACAACTGGCGTGCGCTACCTTCTTGAACTAACTCATTCGGCCATTCTTGTTCAGCCATCTTTCTTTGTCTTTTTCCCTGCTTTTCTGGATAATGCAAGCTAATAAGTCCTTTGTGTAAGACTACACCATGTTTAAAGGCAAGCTCTCTTGCATAGGAAAAACAAGCAAGTGACATTTGCATGGAAGGATGCGGAGCTGCCATCAACTGGGGTCCTTGTAAACCAACCGGATTACCAGATGCACCACTTGCAATCGTTTCTGAAGCTTCCACAACGATATGCGCGATATTTGTTGCCCTTAGACCATGGGCTATACTAGCCCCTGCAATACCAGCCCCGATTATGATTACCTTTTTGTCTGAGTGAGAATAATATCTTGGAAGACCAGCTGTATAGTATCCGGTCAACATTTCTCTTTTTTTGCCAAATCCCCTTTTTTTTTCGATCTTAAACCCTACGTTTCTGAGTCCATCCTTTACCAATGCTGCAACTGAAAAACTTGCAATGGTTGCTTTTGATGCAGATAATCTAGAAATTTGGGTGAATATATTTTCAGTCCAAAGCTCTTTATTTTTTGCAGGTGAAAAACCATCCAGAAACCAAATATTTGCTTTAAAATTAAGCTGTTTCATTTCGAGAAGTGCATCACCATAATGAAGATGCAAATGTATTCTGTCCTGTAAAAATAATCTATGATGAGCACATGCCCAGTTTTCAGGCCATAGCTTTTTCAATAAAATGCTATTTCTTTGCAATTCTGAAAATGGTTTTCTAGCCTCAAATGCTAGCTCCTTATCTAATGGATAGGCCTCAAAGCTGATATAATCAATTGTGCAATTAGTAGCCGATTTTTCTACTAAGTCCATTACAGCGAGAAAATTTAAACCTGTGCCAAATCCCGTTTCTGCAATTACTAAATGGTCATTGGAATTAAGAAGAGCAGCAAGATTTGTTCCCTCTACAAATACGTGCCTTGCTTCGGCAAGACCATTTTCTGAAGAGAAATATATATCTTTGAATCTATCAGAGCGAAGCACACCATTCGTAATCTTTGCATCTGGGCCCGAAATTTTATAATTTACTGTCGCATTAGGATTTTTGGATTGTTTTATCATTAATTCTTTTTATAGTGATGAAATTAGCTCGTAAATGCATAATTTCCAAAATTCTATTTTGGAAAATTTATACCGAAAGTCTATTTAGATAAAATGAAAAAAAAAATTCAACCTGATTTCTGGAAAGAAAAATCACTATCTGAAATGAGTTATGAGGAATGGGAGTCTTTATGCGATGGATGTGGTAAATGCTGCGTTTTAAAACTTCAGGATATTGATAGCGAGCAGATTTTTTATACAGATGTTTGTTGTAGACTACTTGATTGTGAAACAGCCCAATGCAGCCAATATGATACCCGTAAGTCTCATGTTGCAGATTGTATTATTTTATCACCCGCTAACCTAGCTCCTCTGAGCTGGATGCCTGATAGCTGCTCTTATAAGCTTGTTCATAACGGACTAGAACTTCCTGACTGGCACCACCTTATCGCTGGGAATAAGTCTAGTACTCTAGATTCTGGAAACTCCGTTGCTGGCCGCGTCATGCCCGAAACAGAACTTGAAAGCGAAGATGATTTGTTAGAACATATAATTGACTGGGATGAAGCACTCAAAAAATAATCACTAAATATTGGTATTATTCTGTAAAATATGAAATTTAAAAAGGATTACTCATGGATTTAAGATGGTTATTGGTTATATTAATGAGCTTAATTGTAATTGCCGTTATTTGGCGTGATATGAACGGTATGGGAAATATGCCCTGGTCTAAATGCAAAGAATCCTTATTTACTCAAGTAACCACAGGTGAGTGCACATTGCGCTTTAAGGCAGATTTAATTTCATCCTAATTATAATGTCCACTATACCTATGACCATTATTTTTTACTCGTAGACAATATTTTTTATGGCAAAAATGAGAAAAAAATCCACATTGCCTACAAAACAATGTCGGACCTGCAAAAAACCATTTAGTTGGCGCAAAAAATGGACAAAAGATTGGGAGAACGTAATTTATTGTTCTGAGAGATGCAAACGTCAGAAAAATACAATAAAACTTTCATAAGTTTCTTTTTATATATCTATCATCGCAATAAGGTCAGATACAGAATTAGCTTCATGCGCTTTTTTATCCCATCTAATAGCTTTAAACCTTGGGAAACGAGTTGCAACACCTGATTTATGACGTTTAGAGAATTGCACTGAGTCGAATGCAATCTCTACTACTAATGTTTTATTGACTTCTCTTACCGGTCCAAATTTTTTAATGATATTTTCTCTAACAAATTTATCAAGCTTTTTTAACTCATCATTGCTAAATCCAGAATAAGCTTTAGCCACTGGCATTAATATTTTTTTTTCTTCCGCATTGTCGTAAGTCCAAGCACCAAGTGTAAAATCAGAAAAAAATGAGGAACGTTTTCCGTGACCTCGCTGTGCATATAAAACAACTAAATCAGCTGTAAGCGGATCCCGCTTCCATTTAAACCATTTTCCTTTAATTCTGCCTGCGTGATAAACACTTGTTATCTCTTTTAGCATTACACCTTCCACAAGACCGCCTGCCCTACATTTCTCTCGCCATTTTTTTAAATTAGAAAGGTTGGGGTTGGGTAATTTTTCTGAAAGACCAATATAAGGCATTTTCAGGTCTGAACTTATCCGTTCTTCTAAAATACCCCTTCTATATTCCATCGTTTGTCCTCGAATATCTAAACTTTGATCAAATAAGATATCATATGCCATAATAAAAACTGGGTTTTCTATAAGCATTTTAGCAGAAGGTTTCTTTCGATTTAGTCTAAGTTGTAATTGCTGAAAACTTCCAATCTTGAGCGGAGTTCCTGCCAAAAGTTCTCCATCGATAACACCCTGCCATTCAAGTGGCCTAGTTAGTTCAGGAAAAGAGCTTGAAATATCATCTCCTGACCTGGAGAATATGCGTAAATCATCATTCGCCGAAACCAATTGAATACGGATTCCATCCCATTTCCATTCTGCTTGAAAAGAACTGAAATCTATCTTTGTAATCTCAGTTTCTGAAAGTGGGTGTGCCAACATCATTGGTCGAAATACTGCTTTACCTCTAGCATCAGGCTTATCAGCTTTACCCTCTAACCAATTAAATAATTCCAAATAGGGAGGCTGTATTAGCGGCCAAATTTGTTCAATTTCGTCGACTTCAATTTCATATGACTTTGACAGTGCTAGTCTTGCCATTCGTGCCGACACACCTACTCTAAGCCCGCGAGTGACCAATTTCAATAATGCCCATCTTTGTGTTTCTGGCATTTGGTCAAGCAGTCCTTCTAAATAATCACTTGCATGCAACTTTGATGACTCTTGTAACGCTGTTATGATATCACTTATTTTTATCTCTATATCTTTTTCAGATTTTGTTGGCCATATAAGGGCAACTGTTTCTGCTAAATCTCCAACGAAATCATAAGATAAATCAAATAGTAAGGGGTCACATCGCTTATATGCTAGTTGACGAATAAGATGTGTTTTAACACCCTGAATAGACAATTCTCCCGTCAATGCTGATATCGCGAAACCCCTATCAGGGTCCTTTGTATTCTTGATAAATTCTTCTAAATAAGCTTGTTTGACCGAGCGTTGTGGTGCGTATAACAAAGAATGAAGCAAATCTGAAAATTTCTTCATTCGGTTTCATCCTCATATCCAATTAATGATAAAGCTTTGGCATCTAAACCCATTTGACTACAGGCATGTATCAGTGCATCTTCTCTCCCATGGGTTATCCAGACCTGTGTAGCTTTTACCTCTTGAATTGTGCGCAAAATATCATTCCAATCAGCATGATCAGATATAATAAGGGGTAATTCGACACCACCTTGTTTAGCACGCTGTCTTACCTGCATCCATCCCGATGCAGAAACAACAAGAGGGTCAGGTAATCTTTGCGCCCATTTGGTTCCTATAGCAGAAGGTGGTGCGATGATAAATTTGTTGGCTAATGATCTATTGTGATTTTCAATTTTATCTAATGGTATTGTTTGCAAGCTACCCAAATGAATGCCGAAAGATTGGTATAATTCACAAAGTTTTTTTAACGCACCATGGATAAAAATTGTCTCATTATATCCAACTGCACGGAGCAATGCTATCAAGCGTTGTGCTTTCCCAAGAGAATAAGCTAAAACTGCAATTGAACGCTCTGGGAACAGATGCCTAACCTGAATTAATTTTTTGATTTCATCCTCCGGCTTTGGATGACAAAAAACGGGCAATCCAAAGGTGGCCTCCGTTATAAAAACGTCACATTGCTCTACCTGAAAAGGGACACATGTCGGATCTAAGCGTCTCTTATAATCTCCAGCTGCAATTATTTTTGTATTTTCATATTCTAGAACTATCTGCGCAGAACCAAGCACATGACCAGCCGGAATAAGCTTTACTTCAACCTCTCCTAAAGTAAATTTATCATTATATGTGAGTGCAGTTTTTTGGTTAGCAAAATTTTCTCCATATCGTGCCGACATGATAGCTAGTGTTTGTTTCGTTGCAATCACATGTTTATGACCAGGCCTTGCATGATCAGAGTGTCCATGAGTAATGATAGCAGTATCAACGGCTCTAATTGGGTCTATATGCGCTTTTGCGGGTAAGACATATAAACCAGGTTTAGTAATTTTTAGCCAGCTTGTATTTACCATGAGTATTGGAACCATACCTTTTTGTTATTTTGTTTATTCTGGCTTAGTTGTACCAAATAACCTTCGCCATTCCTCACCACTAAGATTGCGCAGGTCTACTTTCTTATTTTTTGCAATTTCATATGCTTTTTTAACTGCCTTTCTTTTAAATAAACTCTCTCTCCAACGATGAATATTTGGAAAATTCACTAAATCAATTCCTTGTCTTTCGTAGCTCTTAGTCCATGGTAGAATTGCTATATCTGCAATCGTATATTCTTTCCCTGCTACATATTCACTCTTTGATAATTGAGTATCAAGCACTCTATATAACCGTGCTGCTTCATTCATATATCGTTCAATTGCATAATCAATTTTTACTGGCGCATAATGATTAAAATGGTGAACCTGTCCGAGCATTGGACCAAAACTAGCCATTTGCCACATCAGCCATTCCCAAACATTAATGCGAGCTCTCAAATCAGAAGGGTTAAATAGTCCAGTTTTCTCAGATAGATAAAACAAAATGGCACCAGATTCGAAAATGCTTGTTGGTCGTGAGTTAACTCCATTTTGATCTATAATTGCTGGCATTTTATTATTAGGTGAAAAGAGAAGAAATTCTTGTTTATATTGGTCTCCTTTCGATATATCAACGTAATGGATTTTATAGGGCAATTCCATCTCTTCAAGAGCAATTGTTATCTTGTGACCATTTGGTGTCGGCCAATAATATAAATCAATCATTAAAATCCTCTATTTTTTTAAAAGATGCCTTTTTTATACAGTCTATTCAGAAGAAAAGCCAAAATATAGGTATGATAATAGAATGAGCGAATTAGAAATAAGTCAAATTACTAATAACAAAAACCTTCCATCAAAATTTCAGAGGTGGTTCTCAACTAAAGGCTGGCAAATTTACGAGCACCAATTATCTATGATTTCAGAATTTAAGAAAAGAAATTCTTGTTTGCTTATCGCTCCCACAGGTTCTGGGAAAACATTATCTGGATTTTTACCAAGTCTTATTGAGCTTTGCGAGCTGCCATTTGAGAATAAACTAAAGCCTAAACTGCATACGCTTTATATTTCTCCCCTCAAAGCACTAAGTGTTGATGTACAACGAAATTTACAAATACCTATTGCTGAAATGAATCTTCCAATTCTTTGTGAAACCCGTACTAGTGACACTAGCCCAAAAAAGAGGAATAGGCAGAAAGCAAAGCCACCTAATATATTACTTACTACCCCAGAGTCTGTTGAGTTAATGTTAGCATGGCCAGAGGCCAAAAATTATTTCTCTAACCTATCTACTATCATTATAGATGAGATACATTCTGTTATTGGCAATAAGCGAGGAGATTTGTTATCTCTATCCATTACTACGCTTCGTAATTATGCGCCCAATGCATCATTCATAGGACTATCGGCTACAGTTGCAGATTCTGGGCAGTTGGCAAAATGGTTAGCACCTGAACCTAATAAAGTGACAATTTTAAAACCAAATATAACTAAAAAAATTGATATCAAAATTTATTATCCGACATCAAATGAAATTCCTTTTGCTGGGCACTCTGCAGATTATGCTGTTGCAGATATCTATCAGATGATATCAGCTCACAAAATTAGTCTGATATTTGTAAATACTAGGGCGCAGGCAGAATTGTTGTTTCAATCTTTATGGAAGGAAAATAATAATGATTTGCATATTGGATTACACCATGGCTCTTTAGATGCTAGTCAGCGTCGAAAGGTAGAAAAAGCAATGGCAGAGGGTAGATTAGACGCTGTAGTGGCAACTTCTTCACTTGATTTAGGTATAGATTGGTCAGACGTTGACCTTGTTATACAAGTGGGTGCGGCAAAAGGATCAACTCGCCTTATTCAACGTATCGGACGCTCAGGTCACAGTCTCGAAAAGCCCTCCAATGCGATAATTATTCCTACCAACAGATTTGAGGTAATAGAAGCAGTAGCAGCCCGAGAAAATATCCTCGATGGAAAGCTTGATAAGTTAGAAGAATATCCAGGAAGTATAGATGTTCTGGCTCAATATATTGTAGGTAGAGCAGTAGCAGGTTCTTTTGATGCTGAAAAACTTTATAAGCAGATACTTACAGCGCCGCCATATAGATCCCTCGAAAAGGGCACATTCTTAAAAATTTTGGAATTCGTTAGCACAGGTGGTTATGCTTTAGAGCACTATGAGCAATTTAGGCGTATCGTAAAAGGTATCGACGGCCTATATAGGCTTACTAATAAACGTGTTGCTTCAAGATGGCGTATGAATATTGGAACGATTGTCGAAACAACAACATTAAAAATTAAATTTGCCCGCGGCCCAATTCTTGGAGAAATAGAGGAATATTTTGTCCAATCTCTTCGTACAGGTGATAGTTTTATATTTGCTGGCCGAGTGGTAGCTTTTGTAGAAATAATTAAAATGCAAGTCATAGTAGAACCTACCATTGCTAAAGAACCAAAAGTGCCCACGTATGCTGGAGGCAGATTACCTCTTACATCTGATATGTCTGAAAAAGTCAGGCATATTTTGCAATCAGTTGAAATTCATAAGTCTTTACCTGGGCCTGTGCGAGAATGGCTAGAAATTCAGGAACTTCATTCAAAATTACCTAATGCGGATACGTTACTATTAGAAACATTCCAACGCGGAGAGCGTCATTATCTCGTTGCATATGGATTTGAAGGCCGGAATGCACACCAGACATTAGGTATGCTTCTTACGAAACGGATGGAACGTCAACATTTAAAGCCTCTTGGATTTGTTGCAACAGATTATGCTATTGCCATCTGGTCTCTTGAAAAGGTGGTTAAGCCAATTACCTTATTCACTCCTGATATTTTAGGTGATGAGCTTGAGGAATGGATGGCAGAATCAACTATGTTAAAGCGATCATTTAGGCAAGTTGCAATAATTTCGGGATTGATAGATAAAAAAATTCCGGGATTAGAGAAAACTAAAAAGCAAGTAACAATTAATTCAGATTTAATTTATGACGTATTAAGGAAATATCAGCCAAATCATATATTGCTTGAAGCCACTAGGCAGGATTCCGCAAGAGGACTGACTGATATTCGGCGACTTGGAGAGCTCTTAAACAGATTTGAAAACAAAATTACCCATAAGGAGCTGCCCAGAATATCTGCTTTAGCCATCCCTCTTTTACTGGAGGTCGGAAAGGAATCTGTTATGTCAGAGGCAGTTGAAACAATGCTAAAAGAATTAGAGATTGACCTCATTAAAGAGATCAGAAAAAGTTAAGCAGAATGAATTCTCCGATTATCATTACACCAAACCCTTCCTCTCTTTTTTATGAAAAAATTGAAATTAAATTCTGTGGGCATATTTTCTGGTTATACGCAGATGGGTCGTGTTTCCATGTGAAAAGTAAGACATTAATTGTTGCAGATTTGCATTTAGAAAAAGCATTTTCTCAATCTAGAGCTGCATTGCTTCCTGGATATGATACCGAAGAGACTTTGAAATTGTTAGAAGCCGCCTTAAATAGGAACCTAACTCAGAATTGTGTTTTTCTGGGTGATAGCTTTCACAATGCAATGACAGCACAATCACTCGCAGACCCATATAGGGAAAAACTGCAGCAATTATCGGAGATAAAACATTTCACGTGGGTAATAGGAAATCATGACCCAATATTGCCAAATTTTTTAATTGGAAAGCAATGCCATTCAACATTTATTGATAAGATTGAACTTAGACATCAACTTGAAAGACAGGAGTATGAGGAACAAATCACACCAAAGACTGGTCAAATTATTGGTCATTATCACCCAAAAGCAAAATTAAAATTACGAGCGGGAAAAGCATCTGGAAAATGTTTTATATTTGATAAAAAATTGATGATTATACCAGCTTTTGGTGTCTCAACAGGTGGATTGAATATCACCGATAAAGCTATTTCGAAATTATTCTCTAACACCCCTGATGTTTATTTCTGCTATAAAACGAAACTTTTTCATATTCATAATGTTGCAAATTTACGCAAATGAAATAGAAAGAAAATAAAAAAGATTTTACATAACTTCGAGATTTTAAAAGGGAAAATTATGCGTATTGCAATCGTTGGTTCAGGAATCGCTGGTTTAAGTGCCGCATGGTTATTTCATAAAGAACATGAGGTTAAACTATTCGAGAAAGACAATCGATTTGGCGGGCATGCGCATACCGTTGACGTCAAAAAGGACAAGGATACTGAGCCAGTTGCCGTTGACAGTGGGTTTATTGTTTATAATGAGCTTAACTATCCCAATTTAATTGGGTTGTTTGATGTGTTAAATATAGAAACACAAGAAACCGAAATGTCTTTTGGTCTATCTTTATCTAATCGTCAATTTGAATATGCTGGTTCTTTGAAAGGGTTATTTGCACAACCTTTTAATTGGATTAAACCAAAGTATTGGCTGTTACTTGCAAATTTATATAGGTTTTATAAAACGGCGGCAAATCAAGTAGAGCTTGGTCCCACAGATGAAACTCTTCAAGAATTAATGATTAGAATGCGTATGAGTGATACTTTCATTAATGACCATATGCTTCCCATGGCTGCAGCAATTTGGTCTTGCCCATCCGATGTAATTATGCAATTTCCAGCACGCTCATTTATTAAATTTATGGATAATCATAAATTATTAGATTTTTCAGGACGCCCTATTTGGCGAACAGTGAGCGGTGGATCCCGAAATTACGTGTCAAAAATTATAAAAATGCTTGGGTCAAATGCTAGATGCAATGTTTCGATAAACAAAATTGAGCGGACACAACAAGGGATTATTGTCTCGATTGAAGGGGAAAAACCAGAGTTTTTTGATAAGATTATTTTTGCAACTCATGCAAATGATACCATCGAATTATTGCACGATATAAAACAAGAAGAATATGATATATTGAGCCAATTTTCTTTCCAAAAAAATAATGTGAACTTGCATTCACAATCTTCTTATATGCCAAAGAAAAAAATGGCATGGTCTTCATGGAATTATCTCTCCAATAATTCAGAAAAAAAGGAATTATGCGTAACCTACTGGATGAATAAGCTACAATCTATCTCCAACCACTTTCCGCTATTTGTGACATTAAATCCTTTTTCTGATTTTCCAATTAAAAAACCTCATGGACATTTCACCTATTTACATCCAATTTTTGACCAAAAGGCTATAGAAGCACAAAAAAAATTAAATACGATACAAGGACCTCTCCATACCTATTTTTGTGGAGCATGGACAAGATATGGCTTTCATGAAGATGGGATTTTATCTGCTGTTGCGATTGCAAAAGCATTCAATATTGAAATCCCATGGTTTAGTCCAACAGAAGCCTGCCATGCTCCCAATTGGCTAGACATTTGGAAAAAGAAAGCTATCGAAAATGCAGAAACATAATGAGTCTTATATTAATGCAAGCAGTTAGATTAGCATCTTCAGTTATCACCCATACGAGGCACGGAAAACCATCTCATTTTTTGTCTCGCTCTGGTCTTTCTGTATTTATTGATTTGGATAAACTCATGATCGCAAATAGTCAAAGTAGCTTATTTTCAGTGGATAAATTTAATCTTATTTCATTTCATCAGTCAGATTATGGTGAAGAGTACATTCAAAAAAAAAGGAATAGAAAACACTCTAAAATTCCACACAAACTTGCAGATTATATCAGAAGCATAGCCCGTGAATATCTTCCTAATAAAAAAATTGTAAATATTTCTCTACTTACATTCCCAAGAATTCTTAATCTAAATTTTAACCCAATTTCAGTCTTTATCTGCCAAGATCAGGCGGGAAAAGACTGTTTCATAATTTACGAAGTTCATAACACCTTTGGTGACTCTCATAGCTATGTTAGTATTATCGAAGAAAATAAGAAAAACCAAAAACACTTTGCGTTAAAGCAAATGCATGTTTCACCATTTTTTCCAACTGATGGTGAGTACATTCTTAGCTATAAAAAAAGAAAAGATACGTTTTCGCTCATTGTACGCTATTTCAGAAACAACAAACCTGCTCTCACAGCAACGATGCGAGGCAATTTTTCTAAATTATCGTCTATTGAAATCTTGAAACATATTATTGTGAATAGACAATTCCCACTAAGGCCCCTACTATCAATTCATTTTGAAGCCCTTAAGTTACTTTTAAAAAAATGCATTTATCATCCAAGACCAACACTCCCACCAATCCGAATCAGCCAATCACGAACTCGAAAGTCCAATAAATGACAAAAGAGCTATGGAAGTCCCTTAGAATTAAGGCATTAAAAAAGGTTTTTGAACAGATACAGTTTGGTGAACTGCGAGTTACTTTCCCGGATGGAGAATTGACAAGCTATAAAGGCAATCAAGATGGACCAAAGGCTGATATAATACTATCTTCACACGATTCTGTAAAACAACTACTAAAAAGTGGAATCATTGGTTTTTGTGAAGCCTATATGGATGAAAAAATTGAGAGCAAAAACCTAACCTCTCTAATAGAACTTGGTTCACTTCATTCTAAATTTCTTAGTCAGAGACTGACTTTTAATCCAATAAAGCAGTTAATACTAAAATTTATTCACTTTACAAATCGAAATAGTAAAGCTGGTTCGCGCAGGAATATTGCTTACCACTATGACCTCGGCAATGAATTCTACGGGGAATGGCTTGATCCCTCCATGACTTATTCATCTGCCATTTTTGCCTCAGAACACCAAGGACTTAATGAAGCGCAGTTTAATAAGTATAAATTAATTTCAGAACTTGCTGAAATAAAGTCTGGCGACCGGGTGCTTGAAATCGGGTGCGGTTGGGGTGGGTTCATGGAGTACGCGGCAAAGACTTATGATGCTCATATCACAGGCATTACAATTTCAAATTCGCAGTTTGATTTTGCATCAAAACGCATGCAATCAGAAGGGTTAACGGAAAATACAGACTTAAAGCTTCTTGATTATAGAGACTTGGACCAGAAGTTTGATAAAATCATTTCAATAGAGATGTTTGAAGCGGTGGGTGAAAAATATTGGCCAATTTATTTTAATAAAATAGGTCAATCATTAAAAAAAGGCGGTAAAGCAGCATTACAAATCATTACAATTAATGAAAACCAGTTTCCATTCTATCGAAATAATCCAGATTTTATTCAAAGATATATTTTTCCTGGCGGTATGCTGCCATCTCTAGCGGCCCTTCAGAACCCCATTAGCAGTGCTGGTTTACAGATAAATGATAGCTATGGGTTTGGTCTTGATTATGCCAAAACACTATCAAACTGGAGAAATCGCTTCGTTAAAGCCTGGCCAAAACTGGCAAATCAAAAAAAATTTGATACCCGCTTCTTCAAAATGTGGGAATTATACTTGGCTTATTGTGAGGGCGGCTTTAGGGGTGGAGTTATCGACGTAAAACAAATGCTAATAACACATAAATTGTAACCAAATGTTTTTTGAAATAAAACAAAAGAAAACTGTCCAATTTTTGGATAAGCATTTGTTTTACGCTCCTAATTATTTATTTCGATAGCTATTGGCTTAACCGAATATAAATCATCTTTTTTATATCCCAAAACATGCAGTTTGAACCGTTTTGGCACACAATTCGTAAAATAACTAATAGTAGTAATCACGAAGGTATTTTATGAACGAGTTAACAAACACTTATAGAAATACAGCGTTATCAGAGAAATTTGTTCCTGAAAACTATTTCACTGGTAGCATCGAAGCTACTGGCGTATTTGTAGACCGTTTTGGCGTCATTAGAAGACGATTTAATGTATCCATCATAGGTAGTAAAAAAGATAATGGGTTTTCATTAGATGAGTACTTTTTATTCGATGATGGTGAGCAGGAAATTAGGAAGTGGGAAATTGAGAAAATAGACCACGAAACGTACGTCGGAAAATGTGAGGATGTATGTGGTGAAGCTATTGGTAAATTATGTAATTCCATTTTAAATTGGCAATATCATTTTAATTTAAAAATGTTCAATCATAAAATTAAAGTTAAATTTGAGGATATTATGGTTCAACAAACACCCTCAATCATGCTTAATAATGCTAAAATAAAGAAATGCGGGCTATTGCTTGGGCAAGTATTCATTTCTTTCAATAAAAACCCGCAACCTTCTTCTTTAACTAAACCACTATATGCGGCTAAATAAAATCATATTTGACACTAAAATAACAGAGCATCATTGCTTTAATTTAAACATTTTAAGTAACAAACGGGTGATAAAGCCTATGACTGGAATTAAAGTGAGTAATTGACTGGCACTATCCCAATGGTCGTGATGCGTTGTGATCTTACCTTCTGCATTTGCTTTCACCTCCGATATGCCTACTATATTTATCTTAACTAACCTAAATATTTTAACTTTTCCAGTTAAACGCCATTTAATATAACTTGCCTTTTGTGATTCACTTAAATCTAATATTTCAAATTTTGGGTCTACCATGACTTCGAACATATGACTAAATATGGCAATAAACTCTGTTTTACCATAGGTAATGTTGAATGGATCAGAGAATTCAATATCATCAGAGACCATCTTACTCAAATCGGCTAAATTTTCAGCGGTCAATTCTGAAAATAACTGAGCATATTTATAAATAAGTGAACAGTTTTCTGTATTCATCGATGAGTTATCCATCTGATCACTTTAAAATAAATACTTTTTGGTAAAATTCTTAGAAATTTCATTATTATTACAAAGCCTGTCGGAAAACATATTTCAAATTTATTACTTTTTAGGCCGTTAATGATATTATTTGCCGCTTTGCTGGCGGGAATAATTTGTGGCATCTTGAAATCGTTTATAGCGGTAGCCTCGGTCTCCACAAACCCTGGACTAATAATTTGTACCTTTATCCCTATTGGAGTTAAGTCTATGTGCAACGCTTCAGCCAAATTACTCAATGCTGCTTTTGTTGGTCCATATGCAGCTGACCTTGGCAATCCTCCATATCCTGCTGTTGACCCCATAATGACGATGTGACCTCTTTGAAGACCAATAAATTTGGGTATGATACTGTCTAGAGAATGAATAACTCCCATGTAATTTACCATCATATGGCCATAAAATTCCTCAGAATTAAGTTCAAGTCCGCCAAGCGGTAAATATTTTCCAGCATTTAAAATAGCACAGTCAATATTTCCACCACTTTTTATACTTTTTTCAATAGCATTTTTGATTTCTAATCTGTCGCATACATCTGCACGAAAAATATTAATATTTTTATGCTTGCCCTTTATTTTTTTTAGATGTTCTATCCGCCTCGCAACCGCACTTACCACGTGACCTTCTGATGCTAAAGCAATAGATAGAGCTTTTCCGATACCAGAGCTAGCACCTGTTATAAAATAATGGCCCATTTTTTTTATCTTTTATTAAACCTGATAAAAAGTTATTCTATTTTTAGATAAATATAGATTCTTATACTTAATCAATACAATAATTTAATAAATGTGCTCAACGCAAACTGCATTGCTCAAACATTATTCTTACGTAACCACGCAAATTAGATTTAGTTATTCTGGCTTTTAACAGCCATGTTTCTGCTGGTATAACAATATCGAGAGGCAAGCTACCTTTAACAATTTTTTGGCCACCAAGATATGCTAACCTTACCTTAATATCCTGCTCTGGATCAAACCAAGGATTATTCCTGTTGCCTTGGGAAAACGGCGCACCATCAACATGAACAAGTAGCCCTCCTTGAAACAGGGATAGGCTTGACTCAGAACCAGTATATAATTCAGTCGCCACTGCAAGCTTATTATCAGCAAGTGATCGACAATTAATTGGAGAGGATATCGCAAGCAATGACTGACGTATTTGTTCTAATGAAACGTCAGATTCTAGCAAAAATTTGATTGAATTAGACAAGATTTTATCAGAGTCTTCTAATCCTAAATCAGATATTATATTTCCTGCAGCAAGTTTTTTATTAAGTTGCTCGAGTGATGATATTTCTTGATTAAGTTGATTTAACTGAGCTTGAGATTTATCCAACTCATTGTTTATATTATCGTATAAATTTTTTTTATCATAATTTCCCCATTGCCAACCTAGCCAAAGAACTAACCCAATTACACTGATACGAACTAATAAACTGATATAAATCCGATATTCTTTTCTTCTGTACTTCTCTCTGGTCTCAAAAAAATCCATAACTTATCTCTCATTAAAACCGTTACATAACCCCACCAAAATCCAATATTGGCCTTAAAATTATAGAAAATGGTAATTCAAACCAATCAGAGAAGTTGATTTTCTACACATTTGTCTTCTCAACGTAAATAATTATCTTACTGTGTGATACAGAAACATAAACTATTTACATTTTAGTTTGTTTGGTAAACAACATTCTTCTGAGTTAATTATTAAATTTTAGATATGGCTTTAAAAAATCATACTCCAAAACGGGCCTGGCAAAGGATGCTCTCTGGACGAAGACTTAATGTGCTAGAGCCTAGTCCGCTTGATATTGAAATTGTTGATATTGCTCACGGTTTATCTAGATTAGCGCGATGGAATGGACAAACACTAGGCAACTATACCTTCTCAGTAGCTCAACACAGCATATTAGTTGAGAAAATTATGCATATAAGTTTTTCAAGACTACCAAATTATTGGCGCTTAGCGTGTTTACTTCATGATGCACCAGAATATGTGATAAGCGACTTGATAACTCCTGTAAAGTTAGCTCTAGGTTCAGAATACATAAACATTGAGGAAAATCTTCAAAAAGCTATTCATATACGATTCGGTTTACCTGCAATTCTCCCAGAAGAAATAAGTAGAACAATTAAACTCGCAGATAAAATGGCAGCATGGATTGAAGCTACTCAAATCGCTGGATTTAAAATAGAAGAAGCAAACAAGGTTTTTCCCAAACCAAAAGGAACGCCTTTAGATATCAAATTAGTAGCAAGCTCACCTAAAAAAGCGAAAGAGGCATTTATTAAACGCTTCGTCATGCTAGGTGGTGGGAATGAAAAAATAAATTTTAAATCAATCTAGAAAGAGACTTGTAAAAATAGCTATTCGCATTGTAGAAGAGTGTAAATAGCATGTCAAAAACGGGGGCATGGTGAAATTTGGTAAACACAGCAGACTTAAAATCTGCCGACGATAAGTCTTCCCGGTTCAAGTCCGGGTGTCCCCACCAATCAAAATCATAACTAAAGCTCAAGAATGCGAATATTAAAAAATATTTTAAATGTCACTTTAGTTGTGCTACAAAGTTGTATCTGTTAATATTATGTTTTTTTTACCTTTATTTGATAGACTAATTTCCTCCCGAACCCCAATTATTTCTTGGTGTATTTTACTTTTTTGTGTTGTCATATTTTGCTGGCAATTATCTCTTGATAATTACACCCTCCGTATTGTTACAATTAAATATGGCGTTGTACCGTCAGTTATATTTGGACATCAGTCTCTCCCCCCTGAATTGCAATTATTCCATCCTTTTCTTTCCATAATTAGCTCAATGTTTTTACATGCAGGTTGGCTCCATATTGGATCAAACATGCTTTATTTATGGATTTTTGCAGATAATATTGAAGACTCAATGGGACATTTCAAATTTGTGATATTCTATATCATTTGTGGTACTGCAGCAGCTTTCGCACAGGGAATTATTGACCCAGAGTCAACTACTCCCATGATAGGGGCCTCTGGCGGTATAGCTGGTATATTAGGCGCTTATATTGTTCTGCATCCTAGGGCGCCAATTCAGGTTCTAATGATAATTTTAATTTTTATAAGATTTATAAGTATGCCTGCGTGGATTGTATTAGGAGTCTGGATAGGAACTCAATTTGCTGCAGCGCCTACTAGCTTTTCACAAGAGGGCGGTGTGGCTTATTTTGCTCATATCGGAGGATTTTTAGCAGGTGCTTGCCTCATACCATTTTTTAAACGAAAAGATATACCTTTGTTTGGTAAATATGACACTGTGATGTTAAACTCCGATTATACAAATCCTATTTCTTTTGATGAGGTAAAAAAACAAGCTATAAAAAAATATACCTATCAAAAATTTGAAGGAGAGACGAGAAAAGGGTCGCTTCCAACATTTAAAAAAACCCCAAAGGGGCCTTGGAATAGCTAGCAAATCCGTATTTCTAATTTAAATAATTGAGTTCAAAAAAATAAACTAAACAGCATCTTCCGCTTCATAACCAGACTGTCTTACTAACACACATAACTCGTTTGCAGCTTTCACTACCCTATTCTTGTCAAGTCCTGTTAATACTACTGCTGTTCCAAATTGTCCCGGCTTAAACCAAGGATAACTTCCAACAGAAACTGTTCCATATCTATCACTTATCTGCTCAAGTATATGTGCGACATTTCCCTCACCCGTTTTACATTGCACAGTAAGCCTCGTTGGAATTGTACCTTTTTTTAAACTAGGTGCGATACCATCAAACATTGACTGCATAATGGATGGAACCCCTGCCATCACATAAACATTCTTTAGACAAAATCCAGGTGCTGCACTTACTGGATTATCTATCAAAGTTGCCCCAATAGGAATATCGGCCATTTTCTTTCTGACTTCGTTTAGTACAATATCAGTTCCCTTATAATGCTGCTCGAGCCGGTGCAATGCTTCCTGATTTCTTTCCACAGAAACACCAAAGGCTTGGGCAACAGATTCAGTTGTAATATCATCGTGGGTTGGTCCAATTCCACCAGAAGTAAAAACATAATCATTTGAGTCAGATAACACTAAAATATGACGAATTATTATTTCTTTCACATCTGCAATAATCCGTGCTTCAGTCAATTGAATACCTAATTCTGTAAGTTGGTCTGCTAACCAGCCAATATTCTTATCCTTTGTTCTGCCTGAGAGAATTTCATCACCTATAATACATATTGCTGCGGTCGGATTTGCCATTTACCTATGTCTCCTAGTATACCATTACTATAATGTTAGATATTTAAGTTTATTTATGTAAGGCTTATATAACGTTGTCGCCTAAATGCAAATAGACGTTTAGTATTCTTTATAAAGGATTAAGAATGCGAGAAAGTAATGTATTAATTCATGATGAAGCTGGCTTTCAAGGAATGCGCAAGGCTGGCGCACTCGCAGCAGACGTTCTCGACATGATTACAGAGTATGTAAAAAAAGGCACTACGACACAGATGCTTGATGATATATGCCATGAATATATTATAAAGCATGGAGCCATACCTGCTCCCCTAAATTATAAGGGTTTTCCAAAATCTACCTGTATTTCTTTAAATCATATTGTTTGTCATGGGATACCTAGTGAAAGAAAATTGTTGTCTGGTGATATATTGAATATTGATGTAACTGTTATTCTCGATGGCTGGTATGGTGATACCTCAAGGATGTATTTCGTTGATACACCCCCTATTAAATCAAAGCGTCTTACGGAAGTTACTTATGACTGCTTGATGTTTGGAATTGAAGCTGCAAAGCCAGGTAATAGACTTGGGGATATAGGGTATGCCATCCAGACGTGCGCTGAGAAAAATAGGTTTTCTGTAGTTCGAGACTTTACTGGACATGGCCTTGGTAAGGTTTTTCATTGTGCTCCAAGCGTCCTTCATTTTGGAAACCCTGGAACTGGGATGTTACTGGAACCTGGAATGTTTTTTACAATTGAGCCGATGATAAATGCGGGCAAACCAGAAACGAAAATTCTAAGTGATGGTTGGACCGCTGTAACGAGAGATAAGAGTGCATCCGCACAATTTGAACACTCTATTGGCATTACAGAAACAGGCTCAGAAATTTTTACATCTTCAGCGATCGGGTATAACTTTCCTCCATATATAAAAACTTAAATTTCGATTTTATAATAAATGATATTTCTAATCTTTCATTATCAAATAAATTATTATTGTTAAGTTCTAAACAATATTTAGCAAACTAAGAATATATTCGCATTTTACTTGAATTTTCATTTTTCTTTTTCGAAATCATCCATACCTTTTTTGATTTCCTTTTTAATTTTTCTATAGGTCTTACCTGCTACCCTACTTCCTTTTAAGAGTGCTGGTTTAGCTTTGGTGGCAACATTTTTTGCGATATGTTTTGCTTGCTTTTGCACAGCTGGATTCCGCGCTGCGTAGCCAAGTGCACTAATAACTAATTTTTTAAGAATCATTTTTTACCGATTTTCAATTATGTTTTTGAATAAATTATTTTCAATCTTTGCAGCTATGAGTGTAGCATTTTTTCAAACAAGATGATAATGATGTTAGTATAAATCATCAGGAAAAATGTTCATGATTCCCCGCTATTCTAGATCAGAAATGACACAGGTCTGGTCTGAACACACTAAATATCAAATCTGGTTTGAGATCGAAGCTCATGCATGTGATGCTCAAGCACAGTTAAAAGTAATTCCCCACACAGCCGCTAAAGCTGTATGGGAAAAGGGAAAGTTTGATATTGACCAAATTAATGAAATCGAGCGTGAAACAAAGCATGACGTTATAGCTTTTCTTACTAATTTAGCTCAATATGTAGGTTCCAATGCTCGCTTTATCCATCAAGGAATGACTTCATCCGACATATTAGACACAACTTTCTCTATTCAGCTCACACGTGCTGCAGACATTCTGCTTGACGACTTAGACAAACTATTATCTGCTTTAAAAGCCCGCGCAATAGAACATAAATATACACCCACTATTGGTAGGTCACATGGGATCCACGCAGAACCGACTACTTTTGGTCTTAAGCTGGCACGTTTTTATGCAGAATTTGAGAGAAATAAAAATAGGCTTAAAGCAGCTAAAAAGGAAATCTCTACCTGCGCAATTTCTGGTGCTATCGGTACTTTTGCGCATATAGACCCCAAAGTTGAGCAATACGTTGCTAAAAAAATGAACCTTCAAATAGAGAAAATCTCAAGTCAAATCATACCTCGAGATCGCCACGCTATGTTTTTTTCTGTGCTTGGCGTAATTGCAAGTTCCATAGAAAATTTAGCTATTGAAATACGTCACTTACAAAGAACGGAAGTTCGTGAAGCTGAAGAGTTCTTTTCAATTGGACAAAAAGGTTCTTCAGCTATGCCTCATAAACGAAATCCTGTATTAACTGAAAATTTAACTGGTCTTGCCCGCATAGTTAGGTCCGCTGTAATTCCAGCTCTCGAAAATGTTGCCCTCTGGCACGAACGGGACATCTCGCATTCGTCCGTAGAGCGCATGATTGGACCAGATGCAACGGTGACTCTAGACTTTGCTTTGAACAGACTGGAAGACGTCATTAAAAATCTAGTAATCTATCCAAAAAAAATGGAGGAAAATTTAAATTCCCTTGGTGGATTGGTCCATTCACAACAAATACTGTTAGCGCTAACTCAAAAAGGTGCAAGTCGAGAGGATGCATATCACTTAGTCCAAAAGTATGCGATGGATGTATGGGAAAAGGGTGGAAATTATTTAGATAAAATGAAATCTAATACAAAAATAAAAAAATATTTTACGATAGAGGAACTCGAAAACCTATTTGACGCAAAACAGCATCAACAACATGTTGATACTATTTTTAAGAGAGTTTTTGAAAGTTAAAGTTAAAAAAATATATTCTCTTATCCAAAAAATAATTTATTTTTTAGAAATCTTTTAAGAGGGGATTATGAAGTTACTGTATGAAGGAAAAGCCAAAAAACTTTTCAAAGGTCCTGATAAAGGAACTGTTATTCAGTACTTTAAAGATGATGCCACCGCCTTTAATGCACAAAAAAAAGACACTCTTCAAGGAAAAGGTATCATCAATAACTATATTAGTAGCTCAATTTTTCAGGCTCTTGACCAAACAAATATTCCTCATCACTTTATCAGAAGGCTTTCTGACAGAGAACAGCTTGTGAAAGAAGTTGATATCATCCCCATTGAAATAATCATGAGGAAAGTAGCGGCAGGGTCAATCTGCAAACGGCTCGGTCTTATAGAAGGAAAGGCATTACCGAAACCTTTGATAGAATTCTGCTTAAAAAATGATGTACTTGGTGACCCTATTATTTCAAGAGAGCATATAGAGATCATGCAGCTCGCTGAGCAGTCAGAAATGGAAGCTATTACCTCAATTGCCTTTCGTGTTGCAGATTTTTTAACAGGATTTTTCTCAATGATCCATATTCAACTCATTGATTTTAAGATTGAATTTGGACGATTTAAGGTTTCTAACAAAACTCATGAGGTAATCTTAGCAGATGAAATTAGCCCTGATAATTGCAGGTTATGGGATATAAAAACTAATCAGAAACTAGATAAAGACAGGTTTAGAGAGGACCTAGGTGGTTTAATTGAGTCTTACTCAGATATAGCCAATAGAATGTCCATACAACTGCCTGAATTAAAGGCAGAAAAATAAGTGTATAAATATAAGGCCTCATTTTTTGTGAATTAAAGGAGTTATCATGCAGGTAATTATCACAATTAATAAAAAGCCAGGAGTTTTGGATCCTGAGGCTCAAGCAGTAAAACAATCTCTATTCTCACTGGGGTTTGATGATTTAGAAAATGTGACTATGGGTAAGCAAATAACTCTTTTTATAGAAACAGATGATCAAGAACGGGCTAAATATAGAGCTGCTAAAATGTGTGAGGCTCTGTTAGCAAATGCTGTAATCGAAGAATATAAAATTCAGGTAAATGAACTATCATGAGGATTGCAATAATAGTATTTCCTGGTTCAAATTGTGATCGTGATATGATGGTTGCGGTAGAGTCGCTTACAGGCAGAAGACCTGCTCTAATTTGGCATAAACAAAATAACCTAAACCCAATTGACCTTGCAATTATCCCAGGGGGATTCTCTTTTGGTGACTATCTAAGGTGTGGCGCACTTGCTGCACACTCGCCAATTATGAATGCGCTTCATGACCATGCAGCAAGGGGAGGTGCAATTTTAGGCATCTGTAATGGTTTTCAAATATTGACCGAATCAGGGATGTTACCCGGATTTCTTGCTCGTAACCAAGAACTTAAATTTATTTGTAAACAAATAACATTATCTGTGAATGGAGCAACAAGTTGTGCTCTTACAGCATCGCTTGACCATAAGGAGACCCTTCAAATTCCAATTGCTCATAATGAAGGAAATTTTTTTGCTGACTCTGAAACTTTGAATAGTATTGAGAGCAACGGACAGGTGGTTTTAAGATATACATCAGATAAATATGCTACCTCAACTAATCCAAATGGGTCATTAAATAACATTGCGGCAATATGTTCTTTAAATGGAAAAATCCTTGGTATGATGCCACACCCTGAACGGGCTATGGGCAAAGGTCATGAAAGTGCAGATGGAAGAAAACTTTTGCACTCAATCTTCGAGGCAATAATAACATGAGTAAGAAAGCAGAAATACAATATGAAAATGCTGCTTCTATGGGACTTTCTGAAGAAGAATGGCATAGTGTGTGCTCGCATCTGGGACGTATTCCAAACTTGTGTGAACTAGGTATTTTTTCAGCAATGTGGTCAGAGCACTGTTCCTATAAATCTTCTAAAAAATGGCTAAGAACTCTGCCTACTGAGGGTGAGTGCGTCATACAGGGCCCAGGCGAGAATGCTGGTGTTATTGATATTGGTGATGGCCTTGCAGTGGTATTCAAAATTGAAAGTCATAATCATCCATCTTTTATAGAACCGTATCAGGGAGCAGCGACAGGTGTGGGAGGTATCCTTCGAGATGTGTTCACAATGGGAGCACGCCCCATTGCATTACTTAACGCGCTGCGGTTTGGACAAATTGACCATAAAAAAACATCTCATCTCATTTCTGGTGTTACATCTGGAATAGGTAGTTATGGTAATTGTATAGGTATACCAACAGTAGGTGGTGAAGTTGAATTTGATAGCTCTTATAATGGTAATATTCTTGTAAATGCTATGGCAGTTGGTTTAGCACATAATGATAGAATTTTTTATTCTGCTGCCTCAGGTGCTGGGAATCCAGTAATTTATGTTGGAGCTAAAACTGGACGTGATGGCATACATGGAGCTACTATGGCGTCTGCTGAATTTAATAATGAGGCGGAGCTAAAACGCCCAACAGTTCAGGTTGGAGACCCATTTAAGGGTAAATTACTGATGGAGGCATGCCTTGAGCTAATGGCCGCTGATGCAGTTATTGCAATTCAGGATATGGGTGCCGCTGGACTAACTTCTTCTTCTGTTGAAATGGCCGCAAAAGGCAGACTTGGTATGGAAATCGACCTTGATCTTGTTCCTACAAGAGAGACAAATATGACTGCTTACGAAATCATGCTGTCTGAGAGCCAAGAACGTATGCTGATGGTGATAGATCCTAATCAGGCAGAAATTGCACAACAAATATTTAATAAATGGGATCTTGATTTTATGCCAATCGGAAAAGTCACTGAAACTGACAGGCTTGTTCTTCTCAAAGAAGGAAAAGTTGCTTGTGACATACCCATTGCGCCATTGGTTGATAATGCACCCGAATATGATAGGCCACATCTATCATCGGAAATCCAAATTGCAACAAACATAAATGATATCGTGCAAAAAATACCTATAACAGAAGCCTTAAAAAAACTGGTTGGGAGTGAAGACTTATGCTCAAGAAGATGGATATATGAACAATATGACAGTCAAGTCATGGCAGACACCATCATTGGCCCTGGAGGAGACGCAGCACTTGTAAGAGTATATGGAACAAATAAAGCAATCGCATTAACCACTGATTGCACTACTAGATACGTAGAGGCAGACCCTTATAGTGGTGGCAAACAAGCAGTCGCAGAAGCATACCGGAATATTATCGCTGTTGGGGCTACACCCCTTGCCGTAACTAATAATCTTAATTTTGGAAATCCTGAAAAGCCAGAAATAATGGCACAACTTGTAGAAAGTGTTGCTGGTATCAAAGATGCGTGCATTCAATTATCGACGCCTGTTGTTTCTGGAAATGTATCATTATACAACGAAACAGAAGGAAAAGCCATTAAACCATGCCCTGTAATAGGCATGGTTGGTGTTATGGATGACTGGGAGAAATCTGGTACAATTGCACTCCCATCTGATAATGATATAGTTATCATTGGACAAAACGAAAAAAATAATTCAGGTTGGTTGTCCAATAGTACTTATGCAAAATTTATTTCCAAGAAGCTTGGTGGGGCACCACCACTGGTTGATTTAAACTCTGAGTTAAAGACCGGAAAATTTATATTAGATTGCTATCACAATGATTTAATTAATGCCGCACATGATATTTCTGATGGTGGTATGTTAGTCGCTTTGACTGAAATGATGCTAGCGGGTAATAATGGTGCCGAAATAATACATCCAAAAGGGGTAGATCCTCATTGTTGGTTTTTTGGAGAAAATCAATCTAGTTATATAATTGCAACAACTAAATTGAAAGAAGTCATGAAGCGTTCTGAAAATGCCAACATCCCTCTCAGTTACCTGGGCAGGTCTAGTTCAGCTCAAGAATTGAAAATATCAAATGGAGATATTATATCTCTTAAAGAACTGCAGAATATTTATGAGACAGGGTTAACAAAACAATTACCACAATAATCATAAAAAAAAAGGAAATTTGATAGAAAATGGCAATGCAGGCACATGAAATCGAAGAATTAATTATAAAAGCCTTTCCAAATGCTGTTGTTAAAATTGAAGACATGGCTGGTGATGGAGACCATTATTCCTGCTTTGTCGAATCAGAGCTTTTTTCAGGAAAAACACGTGTTCAACAACATCAGATGGTGTATCAAGCTTTAGATGGTAGAATGGGTGACCAATTACATGCTCTTGCACTACAAACGAAAATACCAAAATAAGAAACTTATTATAAGAAAGTGAGAATTAAAATGAGTACACTTGACCCTGATATATCAGACCGGATTCAGTCAGAAATTAATAGCCAAGATGTTGTTTTATTCATGAAGGGCACACCTGTAATGCCACAGTGTGGATTTTCAGCGGCTGTTGTGGGAGTTTTGAGTCATATCGGCGTGCAATTTAGAGGAATAAATGTTCTTGAAGATGAACAAATTAGAGAGGGAATTAAGGTTTACTCAGACTGGCCAACCATTCCTCAACTTTATGTTAAAGGTGAATTCATGGGTGGCTGTGATATCGTAAGGGAAATGTACGAGACCGGTGAATTATTGGAGATGTTAAATACCCACGGTATAAATGTATCACCACAATAATATGCTGTAAAAATGAATGTAATTAAAAAAGGCACCGTGATAAAGGCGCCTTATAATACACATAAAGATGTTTACTATCGTGAATAATATTCAACAACCAAATTTGGTTCCATCATAACTGGATAGGGCACTTCATCAAAAGCTGGTACCCGAATGTATTTTGCGGAACGCTTATCGTGATCCACTTCTAAATATTCAGGAACGTCACGTTCATTTGATGCTATAGCCTCGAGAATAGGTGGTATATCCTTAACTTTTTCTTTAATCTGGATTTCATCTCCCGCACGAAGCATGACAGAGCCAATGTTGCAACGCTTTCCATTGAGAAACACATGCCCATGATTTATGAACTGTCGTGCCGCAAACACCGTAGGTGCGAGCTTTGAACGATAAAGAACGGCATCAAAACGAGACTCTAATATTCCTATTAGATTCTCACCAGTATCCCCCTTACGTCTTGCTGCCTCGATATAATATTTCTTAAATTGCTTTTCACCAATATTACCATAATAGCCTTTTAATTTTTGCTTAGCCATCAACTGGGTGCCATAATCAGTTGGTTTTTTTCTCCGCTGACCGTGCTGACCAGGAGCATAAGAGCGAGCATTCAGAGGAGATTTTGTTCGTCCCCAGATATTTACGCCCATTCGACGGTCTATTTTGTGCTTAGAGTTGCGGCGCTTATGTTCGACTTTTGGAGCCATTTTATTTTCCTTTAATTTATTTGTCCCGGTATTGCTTTTTATTGTAAGCCGGGATGCTACCGAGTTTGAGTACATCCAACATTCCCAGGAATAGGGGAGTGAATATACAAATCATTCTATTACGTCAAGAAAATTAGCTATTTCTGCTTAAAAAATAATGTCAAAATTCCATGCCATGTCAAAAGCTCCTGTTTTGTAAAACGAGCCTTGATAAAAAAGTTTTTCAAGTTGCGTTTTACCGTAGGTGCTTTTTCTTGAGCTGAAAAAAAACCTTTATTTTCAAGAAGCATCTCAAATCTATCAAAAAAATACTTCTGCTCTTCAATAGTAGCAGCAGACTTTAGATTTTTCTGCTTAACTTCTTCCAACAACGCTTGCGGAAATACTTCTTCTTGAGTTTCGGTTATAGCCTCAGGAGACGTGGCAATCATCACAAATTCCCAACACATTATCATCACAGCTTGGGCAAGATTTAATGAATTGCTATCGGGATTTAAATTCGCTTCTACTATAAAATCTGCAAAAACAATTTCATCATTGGTCAGCCCCATCCTCTCTGAACCAAATAAATAAGCAGCTTTATAAGTGTTTCCATTCGCTTCAGCTGGATACTTTTTTTTATTTCCTTCAAAAAGGATGTCTTTTAGGGAGTAGTCGACACATTTTTGAGCTGCCATTCTTGGATTGATAACTGTTTTTTTTAGCTCTCTGGGCCTCGCAGTAGTAGCAAATAGGTGTGTGATATCAAAACAGGAAGAAGCAAGGTCCTTATATACAGTTGCAGTCTTCAGGATATCTGCGGCATGTGTTGCCATTGGTTCAGCATCACAATTAGGCCATCCGTCACGCGGATTTACTAGCCTAAGGTCAGTAAAGCCACAATTTTTCATTGCTCTCGCTGAGGCACCGATATTCTCGCCTAATTGAGGATTAGACAAAATTATAACTGGGGGCAAGAGCGACAAAAAGGGCGATTTATTCATTATTCGCTTTCAAGTTAATATAGATTTTTCAGTCAATCTAAAAATACAAACGTTAGGACTGTTTTAGATTGAGGCATGGTTTGCACTGTCATTCATTAACTTCCATATCATTCCATCTGATAAAGCCATTACAGATGCATCAATAATATTGGTAGAAACACCAACCGTTCTCCAGATTAAATCATGTTCATCCTTAAACTCAATTAAAACACGGGTGACTGCTCCGGTTCCTTTTTGGCCCGCATGTGGTTCAAGAATTCTCACCTTAAAATCAATAAGATCAACATCACCAAGTGAAGGATAGAACTGAATTAATGCTTTACGGATCGCCCTATCAATAGCATGGACGGGTCCATTACCATATTCAACTTCATACTGCGTATGAGAACCAATCGTAATTGCTGCTGTTGCCTCAGATTCAACAACCAATTCCCCTTTTGCATTAAATCGCCTTTCATCAGTGACCCTAAAACGACCAATCGTAAAATAGTCTGGAATTTGCCCTAATGCCTTTCTAGCTAGTAACTCGAAACTAGCTTCAGCAGAGTCAAAAGACCAACCATTATATTCTTTTTCTTTAATGTCTCTAATTAGCTTTTCTATCCTGATGTCATCTGCGGGAATTTCAATACCAACCTCTGAAAAGCGCGCTAGTACATTTGATCTTCCTGTTTGATCAGAAATAACAAATGAGCGCTCGTTTCCGACTGTCTCAGGAGGAATATGCTCGTAGGTTCTAGGGTCTTTCTGAGCCGCTGAGGCATGAAGTCCTCCTTTATGCGCAAATGCAGCTGAGCCTACATATGGCGCATGTGAGTTAGGAACAAGATTGAGCCTATCATCTATCATTCGAGACAAGCTCAATAGTTTTGAAATCTTTTCCTCTGGAATAGAGGTCTTATAACCAAGTTTCAACATCAATGTTGGGATAAGCGTAATAAGATCTGCGTTTCCACAGCGCTCTCCAAGGCCATTTATTGTTCCTTGCACCTGTCTTGCGCCCGCCTTAATTGCAGCTATGCTATTTGCAACCGCCAGCCCAATATCATTATGACAATGAATCCCAATATTTGCTTCAGGAAAGAATGATTTTGTCTTAGAAACAATTTTAAATACATCATCTGTCAACGTGCCGCCATTTGTATCACACAAGATTATCCAACGCGCACCGCCGTCAAAGGCAGCTTTAACACATTCCAAAGCAAAATCAGAGTTTGCTTTAAATCCATCAAAATAATGTTCACAGTCAAACATTGGCTCTCTACCCCGAGCACTGGTTGCTTGAAGTGACTCTTTTATCATTTTTAAATTTTCATCCATTGAGATGTTTAAAGCGGTGTTTACGTGAAAATCCCATGTTTTTCCAACCAAACAAGTTGCATCCGTCTGCGCATTAATTATTGCATTGAAGCCAGGATCATTTTCGGTTGATCTACCACCCCTTCTTGTCATACCAAAGGCGACTAAGGAAGATTTTTTTAATATTGGTGGCTTTTCAAAAAACTTATCATCTGTTGGGTTTGCCCCTGGCCATCCTGCCTCCACATAGTCAATACCGAACTCATCTAATGCCTGACTAATTGCAATTTTATCTGAAACACTAAAATCAACGCCTCGTGTCTGACCACCATCACGAAGCGTAGTGTCAAAAAGCCAGATGTGATTATCACTCATCGCATTCATCTTTCTTGTCAATCCAGAGAACTGTCATAATAAATAAAGTAACTCCTGTCAAAAATCCTCACAAAACTGTAGTCTTTTCATTTTATTTCCTTCTCCAACTTGTACCATCTGAATTATCAAATAGCTCAATACCACTCGAAGCAAGCTTTTGCCTAATATCATCTGCTTTTAAAAAATCTTTATTAATACGGGCAATTCTGCGCTCTTCGATTTGTTGTTCAATCTCTAAGCTGGAAAGCTCATTTTTATATGCTTCTGATTGAAACCATTCTTTCGATGAATATTTAAGAAGCCCTAGTAACTCTGTGCACGCCTTTATTTCACCTGCTACTTGTTTTTCACCTTTATTAAAGTCTTTGACTTTTTGATGTAGGAATGCAAGGGCCTTTGGAGTATTTAAGTCATCGTCTAGAATTTCAATAAACTCAGATGGAGGTAATGATGGGCTCGCATCTCCAGCTACTCTATAAAGCCTATCCAATGCCAATTTTGACTCTGAAACCTGAACATCAGAATAATCAAGTGGCGCTCGATAATGAGCAGCCATTAATGCATAGCGAATAGCTTCCCCCCGATGTTTAGTAAGTGCGTCCGACACGGTAGTGAAATTGCCCGCAGATTTAGACATTTTCTCGCCATTTACAGTTACATATCCATTATGAATCCAATATCGCGCCATATATTGAGTATTATGTGCACAACAGGATTGGGCAATTTCATTTTCATGATGAGGAAAAATCAAGTCTAGACCCCCAGCATGGATATCAAATTCTTCACCTAAATATTTTTTTGCCATTGCAGAACATTCAATATGCCATCCCGGCCTTCCTCTCCCAAACGGACTATCCCAACCTGGTTGCTCTGGAGTTGATGGCTTCCATAACACAAAATCAGCAGGATCTTTTTTATAGGGAGCAATGTCAACTCGGGCACCGGCTATCATTTCATGCATGCTTCTACCAGATAATTTACCATATTCCGGCATTGTTAAAACAGAAAATAGCACGTGACCTGATGTCTCATAGGCATGCTCGCGTGCGAGCAATGTTTCAATTATCTCTATCATTTCAGAAATATGCTCAGTAGCTCTTGGTTCCACGTCTGGAGAAGAAACATTTAGGGCTACGCAGTCATCATGGAAATCATTAATAGTCGTTTCGCAGAGGCTATTGATAGACATCCCAAGTTCCATCGCTCTTTTGTTTATTTTATCATCAACATCAGTGATGTTTCTAACATAAGTTACGTCCTTATAATGGTAACGAAGCAACTTTACGAGTATATCAAAAAGGACAAGAGGTCTTGCATTACCTACGTGTATTCTGTCATAAACAGTAGGCCCGCAAGCATAAATTCCTACATGATTTATGCTTAGAGGAGTAAAGGGTTCTTTTTCTTTCGCAAGTGTATTGAAGAGCCGCAAACCACTCATGCCGTTATTCCCGATAAACGTTTTCGAACGCGTTCCCTACCCATATACTTAAGTAGATTTTTTACCTCAGGTCCTTGTGTTTTACCTGTTAAAGCTAGCCGAATGGGTTGGAATAAAGATTTACCTTTTTTACCAGATTTCTCTGATATTAATGCAACCCAGCTATTCCAAGTTTCTGCCGTCAATTCACCTTCCGGCATACTTTTAATGGCCAATTGACATAATTCTTTATCCTTGATTATAGGCTTTATTTCACTGTGACATAATTGCCACCAAAACTTAATATCAGAAAAATAAAAAATATTTCCTTTAATAGCTTCCCAAAATGCCTCATCAATTTCGGGAACACCTTCAAGAGAAAATCTATCGCTAAGCTCATTAAAAGTTAAAAGCTGAAGTGTTTTTGTATTGATTAAACTAAGCTCTGATGGATCAAATTTCGCGGTTGAGCGACTAAATTTTTTTATTGAGAATTGTTCTATAATCTCATCAAATGTTGAAAATGCTTCAATCGGGTCAGAGGTGCCAATTCTCGCTAATAGGGCAGCTATTGCTAATGGCTCAAATCCCTCTTCACGCAACTGTCCTATAGAAAGACTGCCTAGTCTTTTTGACAAACCCTCCCCTTCTGCTCCAGCTAATAAGGCCATATGTCCAAAGTCTGGCGGCTCAGCTCCTAATGCTTCAAAAAGTTGGATTTGAGCCGCAGAGTTCGTAACGTGATCTTCACCTCTTAAAATTGTTGTAATACCATGATCAATATCATCAACAACTGAGGCAAGTGTGTAAATTACTCTCCCATCAGCCCGAAGTAGCACAGGGTCAGAGAGGCTTGACATGTGAATGCTGGACTCGCCCCTAACAAGGTCCACCCATTTTACCTCCTCATCATTAAGTAAAAATCGATAATGAGGCATAATATTCTGCTCTTTATAAGCTTTTTTTTGGGCCTCCGTTAAGCGAAGTGAAGTTCGATCATAAACGGGAGGCTTCCCAGACATTAGCAATGCTTTTCTCTTTAAACCTAACTCTTCTTGCGTTTCATAACATGGATAAGCACGACCACTTTGAATCAGCCTTTCTAAAGCCTCATTATAAGTATCTATTCTCTCTGATTGTCTGTCTTCACTTTCCCATTTAATGCCGATCCAATTCAAGTCATCTCTAATTGACTCTTCAAATTTTAACGATGAGCGCTGTTTGTCAGTATCATCGATTCTAAGCATGAAATGACCACCGACCTTTTTTGCATAAAGAAAATTCACCAGCGCTGTTCTAAGATTCCCTACATGCAAATATCCTGTTGGACTTGGCGCAAATCTAACCTTTGGCAATGTCATATGTGTAATCCTACCTATTATGATATGCAGGTCTAAAACCCGAAGTAAGAGGTAATCGTCTATCTCTACCAAATGCCCTACTTGTAATTTTGGGACCTGGCGCGGCTTGAAAGCGTTTGTATTCAGCTCTAAACAATAATTGACTAGCTTTTTCAACAACTTCCCTGTCAAATCCTCTTGATATAATTGTTTTTATATCAGCCATTTCCTCTGTTAAAGCAACAAGAATAGGATCTAGTATGTGATATTCTGGAAGACTATCTGTGTCTTGCTGGTCTGGCCTTAATTCTGCTGATGGCGGCCTGGTGATTATACGCTCCGGTATAACTCTATCTTTTTTGATAGGTGACAATCGTGGTATATTATTGTTGCGCCATTTGCAAAGTTCAAATACGGTGGTTTTCCAAACATCTTTAATTGGTGCATACCCACCACACATATCCCCATATAACGTTGCATAGCCAGCAGCATATTCAGATTTATTACCAGTAGCTAGTACCATCGAACCAAACTTATTTGAATAAGCCATAAGCGTTAGCCCACGAAGTCTAGATTGAATATTTTCTTCTGCTATACCAGCATCTGTATTTTTAAAATAAGGCTCTAACATAATATTAAATTGCGACATCGCATCAGCTATTGAAATGGTTTTATGGCTAATACCCAGGTTTTCTGAGAGTAATTCTGCATCATTAAGGCTAATATCTGCCGTGTACTCAGAAGGCATCATAATAGTATCAACTTTATCAGCACCAAGAGCATCAGCCGCTAGTACAGCGACAAGCGCAGAGTCAATTCCACCTGAAAGGCCTAAAACAACACCAGGAAAATTATTCTTTTCAACATAATCCTTAATTCCAATCATAAGAGCATTATAGCAAGAGGCAAGACCTTCCTCTGGTTTGCAGATCTGGCCTATCATCCTTACTCCAGAAGGCTTAACCTCTACTGTGACTGCAGACACTGTTTCTGAAAAACTTGGAAGATGAGACGCGAGCTCACCTCCTAAATTAAGGGCAAAAGAATTACCATCGAAAACTACTTCATCCTGTCCACCTACCATATTCAAGTAGATTATTGGCAAATTTGTCTCACTCATTCTGGCGATTGCCGTCGCCATTCTTTTATCTTGTTTGCCAATTTCAAATGGGCTTGCATTTAATGAAATAATTAATTGTGCACCAGCCTCCTGCAATGTCTCACAAATATCAGGGGTCCAGATATCCTCGCAAATTGCTAGACCGAGGCGCCAACCTCTTAGAGAAATCGGACCAGTACTATATCCGGACTTAAAATTGCGTTTTTCATCAAAAACACCATAATTTGGCAAATTAATTTTATCATAATGATGAATTATTTTTCCGTCATCTAATACAAAAAGAGAATTAAACAGAACACCGTCGTTCTTTCTAGGTGCGCCAACAATAATTGCAGCCTTTCCGTCATTTGTAAGTTTTGCTAGTTCATTCAATGAAGCTTCAATCTCAGCAATAAAATCATCACGATATACCAAATCATCACATGGATATCCCGCAAGGAACATTTCTGGAGTAATAATAACATCAGCACCCATTTTAGTAGCTTTTTTATGTGCTGAGATTAGTTTTTCAGTATTTGAATGTACATTGCCAAGATGCGGATTAAGTTGTGCAAGTGCAACAGAAAGCTTCTCCATTTTTTTGATATTATCTAATGTCATATCTTCCCGCCTTTGTCAGAAGCAGATTTGTTTCTAGAAAATAAGAACTCTCGTCCAATTTTGACTTGGGATAAACCATTATAAGAGATGATATCCGCAGTAGCGTATGTATCTGACCAGTTAGAAGGCAAATAAGAACCTGTACCTATAATATCTACCGGTGCCTTTGCCAATGAAAACACACGGCATTTATCAGGGCTAAATCCACTGGAGGCGACAATTTTTACCTTATGAAATCCAGCTTTATTCAACTGTTCACGCATATACCAAATGGCAGCAGCTGAAACACCTGTTCCCATTAAATACTTCAGCTCTTGTTCAGTTCTGTATCCACGAATAGCATTAGGTATATTTCTATCTAAAACAGCGTATGATTCTTGTGTATCTAAACCTTGCACAAATCTTCCACCATGGGTGTCAATCCTAACGCCCAACTGCCCTGACTCAACTAGTTCTGGAAATTCAGTTGCAACTTCTATGGCATCATCAATTTCTTTTCCGTAATAATCCACAAGCACGGTTAAAGCACGTTCCGGAAAGGTTTTATGAAAAAGCTTTGCTGCCTTAAGTGTGCTCCCAGCATACCCAATCAGTGCGTGAGGCATAGTTCCCATACCATAAGTCATGCCAAAATGATGTGCAGTGGCATCAGTTGCGCAACCAATAAAACCTTTCGCTCCGTTTTTCGAAATTGCTTTCTTTGAACCAACAGATGCGCCATATGCCATTAATTCTGCCATCTCTGTTCCAGCGCAATGACGCGCATCCATGGCTATAAAACCCACTTTAGGGAGTTCCATTGACATATGATAAGCATTATAAGCAGCAACACAGGCTGCCCCTAATTTCTGTAAAAATACAGTCTCTAAATCTACTAGCGCAACCATGCTCCCAGAAATATAAAACATTGGTTCTCCAGCACCAACCCAAGCACCCTCCTTAAAAAGGGTCTCTATTTCTACAGCCACGCCACGCTCTTCTGTCATTTTATAAAGCCAGTCTATAGCCATTTTTGACGCAAGCGTTACTGGCCTACGCATAAATACAGCATAGGTTACTTGAATATCCCCATGCTCCTGCAATATTTTTCGCGTTAAGTTGAAATAAGTATCGGTATAACGCGGATGTGATTGACTATCTGGCCACATTTTGGTCACTGTTCTTGTTCCCCATCCTTTACTAGAAAAACAGCTAAACAGCCTGCAATATTCCAGCTGAATGATCACGGCGCTTTTTCATTAAATTTGCTATTAGAAAAGCTAATTCCAGTGATTGACTTGCATTAAGTCTAGGATCACAGTGTGTATGATATCTATCCCCCAAAGATTCCTCAGTCACTGAAACAACACCTCCTACACATTCTGTTACATTTTGTCCCGTCATTTCAAAATGAACACCACCTGGATAAGTACCAACTTCATCATGGGCAGAAAAGAACCCCTCAACCTCTCTCATGACATCTTCGATACGCCGTGTTTTATACCCAGAACTTGCTTTTACAGTATTTCCATGCATGGGATCACAGCACCAAACCACGTTTGCACCAGATTTATCGACAGCACTTAATAATTTAGGCAATTTTTCTAAAACATGGTCTGCACCCATTCTAGTAATTAGAGTTAATCTTCCAGATATATTCTCTGGATTAAGAACTTCAGTTAATTTTATTAAATCATCTGCTTCGAGAGATGGTCCACATTTAATTCCAATCGGGTTTGCTATTCCACGCATATATTCAACATGAGCACCGTCTAATTGACGCGTACGGTCACCAATCCAAACCATATGTGCTGATGTAGTAAAAAGCTCTTTTGCATTCGTAATTGTATCTCTACGGGTCATTGCCTCTTCATAATTAAGTAATAAAGCCTCGTGACTAGTATAAAACTCAGTTTCCATCAAAGCTCTTGTATTGTCTGAATTAACGCCACAAGCAGCCATGAATTTAAGACATTCTTCAATTTTCTCAGATAACTGCTCAAATTTCTTTGATTGTGCTGTATCTTTAACATAATCACTATTCCAGCTATGTACCTGATTCAAGTCAGCCATCCCTCCCTGGGAAAATGCGCGCAATAGGTTTAAAGTTGCTGCTGAATGATCATAAACATTTAGCAATCTTTTGGGGTCTGGTTTTCTACTAGCTTCATTAAACTCAATACCATTCACCATATCACCTCGATAAGATGGAAGTTCAATACCATCAATAACTTCTGTTGGCGAAGAACGAGGTTTAGCGAATTGGCCTGCCATTCGCCCAACTTTTATTATAGGCAATCCAGCACCAAAAGTAAGCGCAACGGCCATTTGCAAGATCACCTTAAAACTATCCCTAATATTGTTTGCACTATACTCTGCGAAACTCTCGGCACAGTCTCCACCTTGAAGTAAAAATGCTTTTCCATTTGCGACTTGCCCAAGCTTTTGCCTTAATTCCTGCACTTCTCCTGCAAATACCAAAGGAGGGCGTTTTTCAAGCATTTTTTCTACTTCATTAAGCACAGATGCATTGGGATATTCTGGCACTTGCTTAATAGGGAAATTGCGCCAGCTATTTGGTTGCCATTTCATACCAACACCTATTTTTTAATTTAATTTTATTAGCAAAAATAATCTATATTTCCGCAAGCCAAATGTACTGTTTTGAGCAACTAAAAGCAAATAAACTTGCCCGTTTCTTAATTTTTATTTTTATAATTTCAAAGCTATTTTACGATGTAGGGTATAATTTTACAGGAGCACACAAGTTTATACTCTCGGAGTTCGCATAGTTACAAATTCTTCAGCAGCAGTTGGATGAATGCCAACAGTGACATCAAAATCTGATTTGGTTGCTCCCATTTTCATTGCAATTGCAATACCTTGCATAATTTCAGCACAATCTGGTCCAACCATGTGTGCACCAATTACCTTATTAGTTTCATGCTCTACTACTAATTTCATATAGCTTTCTTCTGCGCGTCCTGAAATGGTATTTTTCATTGCCTTAAATTTAGACTCAAATATTAAAACACTTATATTTTTATCAATAGCCTGCTTTTCCGTTATGCCAATGCAAGCTATAGGCGGTTGACTAAATACAGCGGAGGCGATTAACTCATGAGACATTGTTCTTTGATTATTTCCATAAAAAGTATCTGCGAAGGCGTGGCCTTCCCCAATAGCAACAGGTGTAAGAGTTACCCTATCTGTCACATCTCCTATAGCAAAAATAGATGGAACAGAAGTTTGACCATTCTCAGAAACGAGTATTTGTCCAGCATCTCCCATTTTTACTCCAATTTCATCAAGGCCTAAGGATGCGGTGTTTGGTTTCCTCCCCGTAGCCGATAAAAGTTGGTTAGCATCTATAATCTCGTTATTATCTAAAAAAACAGATAGCTTATCTGTGTTTTTTTCAACTTTTGTAATTGAAGTATTTGGATGAAGTTTTACACCCCTATCAGCAAGACATGCAGCAATGTGGGCTCTTACATCATCGTCAAACCCACGAAGAGGAAATTCGCTTCTGAAAATTAAATGAGTATCACTTCCTAGTGATGCAAAAATGCCTGCAAATTCTAACGCAATATAACCACCACCTTGAATAATAATTTTTTCTGGTAGCTCTTTAAGGTCTAACGCCTCATTTGATGTAATTGCATTTTCTGCCATCCCCTTCGTGTTTAGGATGGAGGGAACACCGCCCACCGCTATAAGAATTCGTTCTGCAGTCAATGTCTTTCCATTAACTAAGACTTCATTTGGACCAATAATGATTCCTTTTCCTTCAATTAGAACTACACCCGCACTTTCGAGTAGTTTTCGGTAAATTCCTTCAAGACGGGAAATCTCAGCATCTTTCGCTGATATAAGTGCCCCCCAATTGTGCGTTAAACCTTCAATTTGCCAGCCGAAACCCTCAGCATCAGTCGCTTCGTGAGCAAAACTAGCTCCATAAACGAGTAACTTTTTCGGAACACATCCTCTAATAACGCAAGTACCTCCTAGGCGGTCTTTTTCAACAATAGCAACCCTAGCCCCAAAAGAGGCAGATATTCTGCTTGCTCTCACTCCGCCTGAGCCTGCTCCAATTACTATAAGATCGTAATCATAGGTTGCCATTTGCACTCCTGCTAACTTGCAAAGAACGTAATTTATTAATAGCTTATTTAAACAAAGGTTGTCGAGAAACCTTGTAATTTGCTAAATTAATTTTATGCAAATTTTTTTTATCAGAAAACAGAAAGATAATGTTAGTTAAATAATTTTATTTTTTGCAAGCTCAACTCATATATTAATTTTAACCCAAATAAGAAGTTATTTTTATAATTGTTTACACTAGCTTACTTATTTGAATTAGATAGCATTCCAATTAATTTAATTATTCCAGAAATAGTTAAAAAAATATATTGAGATAAACTTTATGTATATTTCCAAACCTAACTTCTCTTTTTTCGTTCAAAGTGGATTGGCAAAATTCAAAATCAGTGCTTAGCTATAAGCATTATCTGTAAAGAGAAAAATATAATAGTTATCACCGTAGAGTATAAACATGACAGCCACTCCCATATTATGGCAACCCACCCCTTCGGAAATAAAAAAGTCAGAATTAAGTAATTTTGCAAACTGGGTAAAGTCTCATCATGGGTTTGACTGGAGAGATAAATACAGGAATTTATGGTCATGGTCAGTGGAATACCCAGATTTATTTTGGGACTCTATTTGGCAATGGCACGGTGTTATTGGGCGTAAAGGGAAGAGACCACTGATAAATGGAGACAAAATTCCTGGTGCTCAATTTTTCCCAGACTCAACCTTAAATTTTGCTGAGAACTTACTATTTAATGCTGATGGTCAGGCTGCGCTATCTAGTCATCATGAGGATGGTACTATTGAAACTCTTACTCGAAAAGAACTAAAGGGACGTGTGACTGCACTTGCTGGCTGGATGCAATCTCAAGGCGTTATCAAAGGAGATAGAGTAGCCGCTTACATCCCAAATATACAGCAGGCAGTGGAAACAATGCTTGCAGCAGCATCACTCGGAGCCATTTATTCAAGCTGCTCTCCTGATTTTGGATTTAATGGCGTATTTGACCGCTTTAGTCAGATTGAGCCAAAATTGCTAGTGACTGTTGATGGGTATTTTTACGCAGGCAAGAAAATTAGTAGGGTAGACGTCATTCGTCAACTTAAAGAAAAATTACCAAGCCTCGTTCATATTTTAGTTCATGATTATTCTGGCAAAGCATGGGATTTAGCATCTGAACCAAAAATATCCTTATATTCAGATGCCCTTGAACATTCGCCAATAGAAGAATACAAACCTGTTAAATTCAACGATCCTTTATATATCCTTTATTCCTCAGGCACCACAGGTGCACCAAAATGTATTGTACACAGCGTTGGGGGTACACTTTTGCAGCACATTAAAGAACATAGGCTTCATTCCAATATTACAAAAAATGCTTCTGTCTTTTATTTCACAACCTGTGGATGGATGATGTGGAATTGGCTAGTGTCTTCGCTTGCAATACAGGCAAAGATAGTACTGTTTGAAGGAAACCCGTTCTATCCCGGTCCAGAAAGGATATGGAAAATGGCGGAACAAGAGAAGCTTTATCTGCTTGGAACCTCTGCAAAATTTATAGATGCTTCTAGAAAAGCAGGTATTTATCCAGCAAAAATAGCAAATTTAACTGAGCTTAAAGTTATTTGTTCAACAGGCTCCCCTCTTAATGTAGAGGGCTTTGATTTCATTTATGAGCATGTGAAATCTAACGTACAGCTTGCTTCCATTTCTGGCGGAACAGATATTGTATCCTGTTTTGTGCTTGGTTGCCCAATAAGACCAGTTTATGCAGGTGAAATACAATGTAGGGGCCTCGGCATGGATGTGGATATTCTTTCTGAACAGGGATTAAGTCTAAAAGGTGAACAGGGCGAATTATGCTGCAAATCTGCTTTCCCATCTATGCCTATAGGGTTTTGGAATGATCCAGATGGAAGCAAATATTATTCTGCCTATTTCGAAATGTTTAATAATGTTTGGCGGCATGGTGACTGGGCAACTCTCACAGAAAATGATGGTATAATCATTCATGGTAGATCGGATGCAACCTTAAATCCAGGGGGAGTTAGAATTGGAACAGCAGAGATATATAGGCCTGTTGAATCTTTCAATGAAATAATAGAAGCACTTGTAATTGGACAAAATATTAATGACGATGTTCGTATAATATTATTTGTTAGATTAAAAGATGGCATAATATTGGATGATGAATTAAAAAATAGGCTTAAAAAGGAAATAAAAGCTAAGGCCACTCCGCGCCATATGCCTGCGGTAATTATTGCTGTTAAGGATATTCCTCGCACTCGCTCAGGAAAAATAACTGAGCTCGCCGTACGTGACGTGATACACAATAAAGAAGTCAAAAATACAGAAGCACTAGCGAATCCCGAAGCTCTAGCGTTATTCAAAAATTTACCAGAGCTTGTTATTTAGCAATTAATAGCGGTCAACAATGTTCTCAAATTATCTATTTTGACGAATAAATTCATGAATGGCACTTGAATTTGCAAACCGTTTTTTATTTTTCTTAAGAAATGAAAGCTGTGATGCAAGAGAACTATCTTCAGCCTTTTTTAAATCCTTTTCATCTGGAGAAGGTCCAATTACCTGAGGTTCACAGATATGCGTAATATAAGTATGATTTGAGCCAACTTTGTCAGCTCTTATTTTAAACTTAGATTTTTGTCCCACTGGCCATTTTTCTCTAAGAACAAGCAATAATACATAGCTTTTAAAATCTGATTTTAAATTATCTAATACAAATGACTCAGCAATATACGCAATATTTTCTTTATGAGCCTGAGTTAAATTCGTATCAGTTCCAACATCTAGTATTGAACCAAGCCAATTTAACTGGTCTTCTATTGTATTATGCACTTGCGATGACATGCGTTTATTTTTGAGTTGAACTTCAAATGTCTCTATTTCGCTCTCACCCATAACAGATAATATAAATCCATCAGACATAAAGGCCAACCTTTCAACAATAACCACGACAATTAAAAATAGTTTTTAATACCGTCCAGTTAATCTCCGAATTCACTTTACTACCCCTAATCAAGTTTTTTATTAACACAAAATAATCTAAAAAAAATCCGGTTTTATAAAAATAAATAGTAAAGCGCTCAATAAACAGAGTGATAATAACACTAGTCCAAGTATGGTATGCCTAAATGAAATTTTTCCTCCGGGGCCTTCTTTTTCTTCTCTTGAGCCATGTATCATTGCTGGGACCAAGTTATGGCCAACCCAAAATCGATAAAAAGCAATTGCACTTAAATGTGTAAGCAAGATTAAAATTAAAAAAATTTCTGCATTTTTATGAAACTTAGCAGCGAGATCACTTAATGATGGGAAAAATGAGCAAATGGTCCATAAAATAAAATACCGTCGTTTGAAAATGACCCTGTTATTGCAAACCAGCTTGTAATTGAAATAAGTGCAATAGTAGCCCAACCGCCGAGAGGTGAATGCCCTGCACTAGTATGAGCCTTTCTTTTTAAAACCTGAATTACATAGGAAATAACTATACTTGGAGATTTTATTAAATAATAAAATTTAGCAGATGGGCTTCCAGTAAACCCCCAAATAAAGCGAAACACACACAAACCTAGTACAGCCATTCCAAAGAACTGATGAATATTTCGGTCATTCCAATCAGCGGTAATATAGGCACTTACTACGCAAATAACTAATAACCAGTGATACAATCTTAAAGGAAGATCCCAGACAATCAATTCTATTCTCCTACTGTTTTCATTATTAAAAACTTGAAAATACGATAATTTTAATATAGCAGAAAATATTATGTCGAAGAAGTTCCAATTAAAAATCTCTCAGGCGTTAGGTCAACTAGGCAAACTTGATAAGGACATAAAGGAGGCCGTAAAATTTTATGGTTATCCCAAAGAAAGGAAGATGCCTGCATCATTTGAAACCCTTACACGTATAATAATTGGACAGCAGATATCTCGAAAAGTAGCTGAAGCAATATGGACGAGACTTAAGGAAGAAAACCTTACCTTAACCAGTAATATAATTAGCTCTAATCCAGAAAAATTAATGCGAGTTGGTTTGTCGCGCAGAAAATCCGAATACATAATAGGAATAGCTGAGGCTACAACTGAAGGAAAACTGAACTTTGATGAACTAACAAAAAAAAGTGGAGAAAAAATAAAAGAACAGCTTACTTCTTTTAGGGGAGTTGGAGATTGGACTGCCGACAATTTTCGCTTATTTGCTCTTCAGGATTTTGATGCGTGGCCTGGTGGTGATCTTGCATTACAAGAAGCAATGAAAATTTTAAAAAAATTAAGAGAAAGACCTTCTAACAAAGAGATGAATAGATTATCAGAACAATGGTTTCCTTACCGAGGTGCAGGAGCATTAATGCTGTGGCATATATATGCAAGAATAAAAAGTAATGGGAAGCCAATTTAAGACATTATTAAATTTTAGAAATGGGAAGTATAAGGCTAGCATTATCATTTGCGACATTACCAACTTGTGATGATACTTCATGCCATTGAAAAAAATGGCTCTCTGGAGAAAATAGGCACTCTTTTGGTGTGTTTTCTGTAACTCCAAGCCAAATAGACCAAAATTTCCTCTTTAAAAGTAAAGGTGTTCTCTTGTGTATCTCTGAAAGTGCCCCTTTTGCAGAACCCGTTAAAATTACAAAAGAATTGTTTTCTTTTTCCTTAAACCGCAATCCAGCCAACGCCATTACCCTGTTATCCTTCAGACTAATATAATATGGTGTTTTATTAACATCCCATTCAAACCATCCTGATGCAAGTATGAGGCATCTAGCAAATTTGAAAGCCTCTTTGAACATTGGTCTCACTGTAATTGTTTCAGACCTTGCGTTAATTATTCTTTTTTTTAAGCCTGGTTGCCAAATGCCAAATTTATCCTGATTATTTAGGCTAAGGTTAAAACCATCATCACTGGTAAGCGTTAAACTAGTTTGGGAAGGAGCAATATTCCAGCGGTTAGGAAAATTTTGTTCTGTTTTAATAGCAAAACGATGCAACAGCTCCTCATTTGTGGTAGTTAGCGTAAATCTTCCGCACATTTTTATTTCGTCCTACATTATTAATTTATTTTAAAATTCAAAATATGTAATTATTTTATAAGTCTAAGATATCTTGCTTGAAAACAACATGGTAAACCTCTTACTCTAAATTCTATTCCTATCTCGTAACCAAAATTAAATGATGTCATGATACTAGCACCCCACAATCAAAATAAAACAATTGAACGTGCTGGACTAGCCCTAAGACAAGGAAAATTAGTGGTTTTTCCTACAGAAACTGTTTATGGAATTGGCGCAGCCTCAAATAATCCAAACGCCGTCGCAAAGCTATATGAGGTAAAAAAAAGACCTCAGTTTAATCCATTGATTGTACACTGTGCTAATCAAGAAATGGCATTTAAGCTGGTTAAGGTAACCAAACTTGCCAAGCAATTAGGTGATATTTTTTGGCCGGGCCCATTGAGCCTTGTACTTACCTGCCTTGACAATAGTCCCATCTGTTCTCTCGCTAGAGCCGGTTTAGATAGTATTGCTTTAAGAGTCCCAAGTCACCCAATATGCAAAAAATTATTGGAAATCGCAGGCGTACCCATTGTTGCGCCATCTGCCAATCCCAGCGGTAAACTTAGCCCAACAAAAGTAAATCATCTCGATAAGGTACTTATTTCACATTGCACCGAAGTTATTGATGCTGGTACATGCACTGCTGGCATTGAATCCACGATTATTGATGCAAGAAATGAAGCACCCATCATTCTACGAACTGGACCAATAACAAATCTTGATATAAATACTCAGACTAGTATGCACTGCATATATTCAAAATCAACACAAGGAAATAGACCAATCGCGCCTGGCCAGCTTGAGAGTCATTATGCACCATTTGCAAACGTCAGAATTAATGCAACCAACAAGAAGAAAGGGGAAATATTTATCGGTTTTAATACTCCAAATGCTGATTTACATTTAACTGAATCTGGAGACCTCATCGAAGCTGCTGCAAAATTATTTGACATGTTGCATGTAGCAGACAAACTGAATCCTGTCAGTATAGCTGTTGCTCCTATTCCAAATATTGGTATCGGAGAGGCCATAAATGAAAGACTTGCTCGCGCCGCAGCACCTAGAAATTGAAATTAAGAATTGGTTCAGACATAGTTAGAAAATAAATGGCAAATAATTTTTTAAAAAAAATTGAAGCGCAGATAGACAGTTCAATCATCTTAAAAGATGAAGCGAAGATGCCTTCCTATGTAATAGATTGGCGTGGTAACTTTAGAGGAAATGCGAAAGCGATATTAACGCCAACCAATACTCAGATGGTCTCGACTATCATGCAAATTGCAGATACAGAAAACCAGACTATCGTGCCACAAGGAGGAAATACTGGTTTAGTCGGAGGAGGTATTCCAGATAAAACCGGCGAGAGTGTTATTTTAAGCCTTCAAAAAATGAACTCAATAATTGAATTTTCACCGGAAAATAGAACAATCATTGCTCAGTCAGGATGTATATTACAACAAATCCACGAGTTGGTAGAGAAACAGAATCTTTGCTTACCGTTAACTCTCGCTGCAAAAGGCAGTTGTACGATCGGGGGCAATCTGGCGACTAATGCTGGTGGTTTAAATGTGTTAAGATATGGTAGTATGAGAGAACAATGCCTTGGACTTGAAGTTGTACTAGCCGATGGTGCGATAATTAATCAACTTGAACCGCTAAGGAAAGATAACACCGGGTATGATTTAAAGAACCTGTTCATAGGTTCCGAAGGAACTCTGGGTATAATTACAGCCTCTTGTTTAAAATTAGTATCAAAACCAGTAGTCAAATCAACTTCCATAGCCGCAATTGAAAAGTTTGAGCATTCTTTAAAATTGCTAGAAATGTTACAAAACTACTGTGGAGACCAGGTAGATGCATTCGAAATTATGCCTAAAACATTACTAGACATCGTATACAAACAGTTTCCAGATATTGCCCACCCAATAAAACTAGACTCTGGTTTTATTTTGTTGATGGAGATAAGCTCATCAAAGTCAGACGATTTAGAAGATAGCACTTCAGGAAAATCTTTTTTACAAAATGTCATGGAATGTTTTTTGGAGCAGGCTTTTAATGATAATCTAATATCGAATGCAGTCGTTGCTCAAAATGAATCCCAGAGACAAGCTTTCTGGACAATACGTGAGAATGCTCCACAAGCTACCAAACAAGAATCATGGCCCGTAAATACTGATATTTCTGTTCGCAGAGATAAGCTAGCTCAGTTTTATAATTTTGCTTCAACTGAGGTCGCAAAAATATGTAACAAAAGTCGAATTTGTGGATATGGACATGTAGGTGATGGAAATTTGCACTTCAATGTTGTAGAGGCTGAGAAAGGTGATCCAAATTGGTCAGATAAAAGAGCGCAAATCTTAGAGGTGATTTACGACTCACTTGAAAAATTTTCTGGCTCGATTAGCGCTGAACATGGAATTGGCCAGCTTAAAACAAACCAGCTTAAAAACACCAAAGACCCAAATCATTACCGCATAATGACTAAAATAAAAAATAGCCTAGACCCCAAAAACCTTCTTAACCCAGGTAGGATTATAAATTAATAGGAATACTAAAAGTGCATAACAAATTGATTTCAACAAAAGAAGACATAATTAAGTTTTGGTTTGAAGAGATCTCTCCAGAGCAATGGTTCAAAAAAGATAAAAAATTCGATGCAATGCTATTAGAAAGAGCTGGAACTGCTGTTAGAAAAGCATTGAATGGTCAGTTAGATAAATGGTCAAAATCATCTACCGGGTCGGTAAGTTTAGTTATATTATTAGATCAATTTACCCGAAATATATTCAGAGATACGCCAAAAGCTTTTTCTGGGGATGATATGGCACTTGTCCTCAGTCAAAAATCAATAAATTCTGAATGGTTTGCTAAATTATCCATGGCATATAAACAATTTCTATTAATGCCGATGATGCATAGCGAGGACATTTCAATACAGGAAAAGTCACTTCCTTTATTTAAACAGCACACTAATAAGCGAACCTATGAATTTGCAGTAAAGCATAGAGACATCATCGCAAAATTTGGAAGATTTCCTCATCGTAACCAAATAATAAATAGGCCAAACACCGAAGAAGAATTGATATTTCTTAATCAGTCCGGCTCCTCATTTTAAATGAGACAAACCTCCTAGCTCTAGAACTTTATTTAATACCTCTTGGGTTGTAATTGCCTGAATATCGGCATTATATATAAACCCAGCCGCTGACCCTGTCGGTGAAGACATGTGAGGGTTTGTATCGGCTCCCATTATCATTAAAGTTGGCGCTCCTGTCCTGGCGGCAAGGAAAGTTGGTCCCGTGTCATTTCCAACAATAAATTGTGCGTTTGCGAAAATTTGCGCTAATTCCTCTAAGCTTGTCTTATCAACAAGGATTTCTGAGGCTCTACTATAAGTACAAACTTCCATGGCGATGTTTTTCTCTATTTTAGTTCCAGCTAGGTAGGATGTGATTCCTAATTCGTAAAGCGAATTTGACAAGTTTGCATATTTCTCAGCAGACCACCTTTTACTTGGTTTATGTGGTGAACTACCTGGTATAATCACACAATATGGTTTCTTAATTTTAAACTTCTGAAATACCTTTTTACTATCTTTTACTAACCATGATAATTCAGCTTTAACCTCCAACGCTCCTGCCATTTTCACTGCTTCTAACATTCTGTCTCTATTGTTTACATTTGTGAAATCAGGCATTGGGTGACTGCATTCCTTTACAGTTCCATACCAATTACCACCACCCCGTTTATAAAACCAATCAAAATAAGCCTTCGTTCGCTTTGAACATTGTAAATCAATAACTGCAGTCCAGTTTTTTCTAAAATGGTTTCGTATTTGATATGTTTTTTGAAAATAGTAGAATGGTTTTCTTTCATCGATAATAATTGAGTCAAAATAAGGCATTAAGTTAGCTAGTGAAGCAAATGCGGGGCTTGTAAGTAGAGTTAAATTTGCTAATGGAAAACTCGTTCGGAGACTCTCGAATGCGTCTAATCCCTGAAGGATGTCTCCAAGCGCACCGTGTTTAATAATTAAATATTTATCTCTTTTAACTTTACTAGCTTCATTCATTTTTATTCTTACTGCTTTTTCTGTTTAATAGAATTTACAACAGAGCATGCAAGATGTTAGCTATATTATTTAGGTATCAACTTTATTCTACTATAACGAGATAATTGAACTAATAATATGTTTTCAAAAAAAATAAATAATCAAAATATTAAGTTTATAGTTTTCGTAGTCTTATTTGCTAATTTTATACACGTTTCCTCGGGACACACTGCTGACAATTCCACAAAAACAACCGAAGTTATTTTTGAAGCTGATACCATAGAAATTAATCAAAATGAAGGTGTTATAATAGCAGAAAAAAATGTTCTTTTTCAACAAGGGCAATATAAATTGAGGGCTGATAAAGTTATTTATAATCAATCAGCCGATATTGGTAATGCCTATGGTAATGTGACGGTAACGAATGAAGACGGTATTACAACCAAGGCAGATAAGCTCCAATTAAATGAAAATTTCCAAAATATTGTTGCTTCCCCACTATTAACTATACTCTCCGACGGGAGCCGTTTTAGGGCGCAAAGTGGAGAAAGAAAAGAGGGTATAAAAGCTGTTTACAATAATGGGGTTTTCTCTCCATGTATTTGTGATTATGAAGCAGGGGAGACACCTATTTGGGATTTAAGGTCCAGTAAAATTTTTCATGATTATCAGGCTAATACTATACGTCATGAGAATGTGAGAATGCATATTTTGGGCTTGCCATTTATATTCTTGCCATGGATTGCCCATCCAGACCCTTCTGTAAATCGGCGCAGTGGTTTACTCATTCCTGAATTTAAATTTTCAGAAGACACTGGTACCGTTGTAAATTCTCCAATGTTTGTAGTTCTTGATGAAACAAGTGATGTTGAGTTTCGTCCTAATATGACAGCTAATAGAGGCAATATACTTGAAACGAGATATCGCAAATTATGGGATAAGACTGACCTCAACGCCACTATCTTCACTGGTTATGTATCCACATTTGATAAAAACAGGGAAGATGTCTTAGCTGCAAATATTAAAATGAATTCTTCTATTCAAGATGGCTGGAAAATTAATCTTGACTTCAAAAGAAGTTCACAAGATACGTTTCTTAGACGATATGACCTAGATGATGAAACTGCTTTAAGATCTGAATTTAGTGGAAACAAAACAACAAATAATAGTCACTATCACGTTGAGTTCTCTGAAGTTCAAAATTTAACTGACACCTCTTCTGAACGAAATTCACCAATTACACTACCGTCCATAACCGTTGAAAAGTCTGGAAAAGGATTTATCGAGGGTCACATCTTAAAAACAAAAATACATGCTAACCATATTTGGCAAGATTTAGGACATGATGTTTCTAGATGGAATATTCAACAAACTAATTTTAACTCTTATGAAAATAAATTAGGCATATTCGAAAATGAAATTGGATATTTGGGAAGCATTTATCAGGTTAACAAACGAAATGACGGTTTTACCAATACTGGAGAAGTAATAAGGACTAACATTCATGCTTCTTCTGCCTGGAGAAGATATTATAACTATACCGTTAATAAAAAATCATTGATTTTTGAGCCTAAAATTAAGCTCACCTTTATAGGAGGCGACGATAAAAACAATGATATTCCAAATAGAGACTCGGCCGATTTCCGGATAGACTCAGCGAATATGTTTTTAACCAATAGGTTTCAGGGATATGATTATGTGCTACCTGGTGCAAGGGCAGATATTGGCCTTTCGGCATTTACAAACTCAAAGATCCTTGGTTCATTGCATGGATTTGCAGGTGTCTCACGAAGACATACAGGAGAAGTGCCCTCTGGTTTAACTGCGGGCAATGATAAAGACCTCTCTGATTATGTGGCCACAGTATCGGCGGAAAAAGAAAATCTTTATGTGTTAAGTTGGTCTGGACGAATAAACTCAACATCATCAAATCTCGATGAGTCTCGCACTAAATTCAGTGCCAATATTTTAAATACAAAGCTTACTGTAGCCCACACACAATTAACACAAAACTATTTTACCTCTGCAGATGGTGACTTAGAAGAAGCAACGGTCTCTGTGTCTCAGAGTTTAAATAATAATATTAATTTACGTGCATCTCAAAATTGGGATTTATCGAATAGTTTGGTGAGCAGAGATAAATCGTCCTTTATTATTTCTTGGTCAGATGGTCTGCAAGATTGTTTAGCGTTATCTCTCCGCTATGAACGTGATCCAGAGAGTGATAGAGACATCAAAATAACAGAAACTTATCAAATTTTATTTAATTTTAAATATTTAGGGGGAGTGCCTTATGACCGTAACTAGGAATTTTAATGCTAAAGTAAAAATCCCTTGATATTTCGAAAATAAATTCCAATAATTTTTTTTGGGTAAAAATAAGCATTTTTTATAGCACAAATATCCGATTTTTGTTTCCCTAAAGAGTTGATTATATTTCCGCTTGGAAACATACGCTGATTAAACATCAAGCACCAAGGCAAAGTCACTAAATTATTGCAAAAAGCATTTTCAGTTGGCCCATAAGTTTTTTATCCTTTTGACAAATAGTTTTTTGCCCATTGAGACATTTTCAATCCAGTCGTTATTTGCGCCTTCATCAGCATGATCAGAGATAAATTTAAAACATTTAAACCTAATATTTTCGAGATAACAAACTTTAGCAATGGCATATGCCTCCATATCGACTAAATCTGTTTTCAATTTTGGGGTTTGTGTTACAAAAGTATCTCCTGTTCCACAACTATATCCTCCACTTCCTAAATTAATTTCCGAAATATCATCAAACGGAGTTTGACCAATCTTAAATCCGAGTGGCGTAGCGTCCATATCTCTTTGAAAAAATCGAGTTACTTCTACTAACCCCCGCAATTCTTTATTTAAACTACCAGCAGTTCCATAGTTAATTATTAGAGATGGAGCATAATTTTTGATCACTTTTAAAGTTTCAATTGCTGCATTAATTTTTCCTACACCAGTATAATGAATCTGAATATTTGGTAAGTCTTTTTTACTAAGTTCTTCTTTTACTGCAACAAGTATTAAAATCATATAATTTCCTAAGTGAAGCTTCATATTGCGAATATACACTCGTCATACTATTCCACGGTGACTGACTTTGCTAAGTTACGAGGTTGATCAATATCTGTTCCTTTCTCGAGAGCTGTTAAATAAGCAAGTATCTGAGCAGGTACAGCGCTAACTATTGGGGTAAGAATAGGGTCACAATTTGGAATAATAATCTTGTCAGTTGCAAAATCAATCATGTTAACTGCAGTTTGTGTTCCTATAACGATAATGTAAGCTCCTCTAGCCTCTGCTTCTTTAAGATTACTTACGGCTTTCTTGGATATTTCATCCTCTGATAAAAAGCTAACTACTGGTAGACCCTCTTCTATAAGTGCGATAGGACCATGCTTCATTTCGCCAGATGCAAATCCTTCTGCATGAATGTAGCTAAGTTCCTTTAATTTCAAAGCTCCTTCACATGCAAGCGGAAAAAGCATATCTCGGCCTAAAAATAAACAAGAATGTGCATTTTTTAATTTAAAAGAAATCGGAAGAATAGGCTCAAATAGGTTCATCGATTTACCAATGATACCAGGTATCTTTAGAATTTTTTGATGAATGTTATTCGAGATATCTTCATCTAATTTTCCATTTTGTCTGCCTAGAGATATTGCTAAGCATATTAATACAACCAATTGTGCAGTAAATGCCTTGGTACTTGCAACGCCTATTTCTGGTCCGGCTCTTGTTGGTAAGATTTTATCTACCTCTCTTGAGATTGTGCTATCTACAACATTTACTATTCCATATGTATAAAGACCTAGTTTCTTTGCATGTCTTACGGCCATTAATGAGTCTATACTTTCCCCAGATTGACTAATAACTATTGCTGTGGTCTGATATGAAGCGACTGGATTTCGATAATGATATTCAGAGGCTACCTCACAAACTACTGGCACGCCCGCTAGCTTTTCAATCCAATAGCGACCAATTTGCGCTGCATAGAAACTTGTTCCTGCTGCCAATAGCACAATACCCTTGATCTTAGATAGGTTATAATCATCTAGCCCTGTTGTTAATCGTCCATTGAGGTCTGTCATCGCTGAAATTGTATAGCTAATCGCATCTGGTTGTTCATGGATTTCTTTTTCCATGTAATGCCTAAATCCCAACTTATCTAATAAAATTGGACTTACTTTAACCTTTACTACTTCTCTATTCACCATCTCGTTTTCGCCATTATAAATAACATGGCTTTTCGATGTTAAAATGGCATAATCTTTGTCTTTCAAGTAAGTAACCTGTTGTGTCAAATGTGCCATGGCTGTTGCATCTGATGCAACAATTACCATATCATCTGAAAAACCAATTGCTAGTGGAGAAGCATTACGGGCTACCATCAATGAATCAGGATAAGATTTGCTCAATGCCACAAATGAATAAGCCCCCTCAATTTTTGTTAAGACAGCTTCCAATGCTCTTTTAGGGTCTAATCCTTGGCTGATGATCGCATTAGAAAATAAATGTGCAAGCACTTCTGAGTCTGTGTCACTTGAGAATAAAAAACCTTTATCCATCAGCTCTTCTTTGAGGGAGGCATAATTCTCAATGATACCATTATGAACAATTGCAATCTCGCCATTTACACTATGTGGGTGAGCGTTTTGCTCTGTAACACCTCCGTGTGTCGCCCATCTAATGTGCCCAATGCCTACTGTCCCATAAACTGGCTCTTCCAAAATTTTTGCTTTTAATTCTGAGAGTTTACCAACGGAGCGACGCAATTGTAACCTGTCTTTATCTACCGTTGCTATACCAGAGCTATCATAACCACGATATTCTAATCGTTGCAGGGATCCCAAGATTATTTCCTGACACGCCTCATTTCCGATATATCCTACAATTCCACACATGTTATTTGATCCTATCAACTTTGTGCCTAATACAGATACTTAATCTCATCTATTTGGTCAATCAAGCACTATGATATTCCTTTGATACTAAATAAATAATTAGGTATAATCTACAAATGAGTTTTACTGTTATTATACTGGCTGCAGGTAACGGCAGCAGGATGAAGTCTTCTACTTCCAAGCCTTTGCATAAAATTGCAGGCTGCGAAATGATTGAATGGGTATTAGAGGCATCAAGGAAAGCTGGTGCAGCGCAAATCATTCCTGTTATTCGCAAAGAAATGTCTGATTTGGCATCTTATCTATCAGATTATTCTACTGCAATTCAAAAGGAAGCAAACGGCACAGCTGATGCTGTTGTTGCGGCTTTACCACATATTAAAAATTTAAATCAGCCGGTTATTGTATTATACGCAGATACTCCATTTATAACTGCAGAAATTATTTCTTCTCTTTATCATAAAATTAATTCAGGAAATGATATATGTGTCCTCGGATTTCATACTGATAACCCATATGGATATGGAAGATTAATTCAATCTACCACAGGAGGGCTTAGAGCAATTGTGGAAGAAAGTGAGGCTAGCACATCAGAAAAAATAATAAAAAATGTAAATGCTGGGATAATGGCGATTAATGGCAACATTATAGAAAAAATGATAAACAAAATAAATCGATCTAATTCAAAAGGAGAATATTTTCTTACCGATATAGTCTCTATTGGCAATGATAATAATCTCAATGTCGATTTTATTCTGACTGAGTGTGAATATGTAATTGGGATAAATGATCGTGAGCAATTAGCTTTTGCAGAAGCACTTGCGCAAAATTATCTTCGAAAATCAGCAATGTCTTCTGGCGTAACTATGATTGCACCAGAAACAGTTTTTTTACAAAAGGATACTGTAATTGGCCCAGATGTTATTATTGAACCAAATGTTATCATTGCAAGTAACGTCTCTATTGCAAAAAAATGTCATATTAAATCATTTTGTTACTTAGAGGCGTGTTCAATAGGAGAAAATAACATAATTGGACCTTTCGCTAGAATAAGACCAGATACTGTAACAGATCAAAATGTAAAACTTGGAAATTTTGTGGAAGTTAAAAAGTCTAGCATTGGCAAGGGAACCAAAATCAGCCACCTCAGTTATATTGGGGATACACTGATTGGAGAAAATACAAATATAGGTGCCGGAACTATAACTTGTAATTTTGATGGTTATAAAAAATATAAAACTAAAATTGGCTCAGGCTCATTCATTGGCTCAAACTCCTCTTTGGTAGCGCCATTGAATATTGGCAAAAACACGATTATAGGGGCAGGTTCTACAATTACCAAAAACACTCCCAACGACAGCTTGAGCCTATCAAGAGCAAAACAAGAAATAAGGGTGGATGGAGCCAAAAAGTTTCAAAGAAATCAAAAACAAACAAAATAATAAATTTCTAAAAATTAAAAGTGCTCAATTCACTATGCCATTTTCTGCATAGTCGTTAGAAATCTGAAGTTCAAATTCTCTAAGACGTTTATATACACTTAATAATTCAATAATAGTAGGCCAAGCCCTTAAAAGATATTGCATTGAGCCTTCAACTCTCCCAAAGGCTCTGATGATTTGCTGCATTACTCCTAGTGTGACAACTCCAGCAACTATGGCGGGGGCCAAGAAAATATAGGCCGATAATACATTGGCTTGCAAATATGCCACGCGACCGATGTTAAAATAGAGGTATCTTAAGTAAGACAAAAAATGAATAGACCTCACATCTAAAAATATTTCTTCTATTGTTTTTGGCCTAACGTTCTGAGCGTCATCATCTTCCGCTATTACAAGAATTTTTCTATACGCTGCTTCTTTTTTTTGAAGATCATATTCAATTCCAACAAGTCTAAGTAGCCATCCTAATACAATAAGAAATATAGTCCCTCCTACACTCCACAAAAGAGCGCCCGTAACTAATCCAAATTCCCAATCACCAAAAAAGAATATTGGAATTCCTATTGAAAGTCCCAGCAATATAGGAACAAATTGCACTAGCACCATTATTGCTTCTATGAAGCTAGTCCCCAAACCCTCCATAATCCTTGTGAATTTTATAGTATCTTCTTGAACTCGCTGGGACGCACCCTCAATTTTTCTAGCCTTATGATAAACTGAGTGATACCACTCAACCATCGATGTTCTCCACCTAAATAAGAAATGGGCTGTAAAATAACTTACTAATACCGAAATAGCTACGTAGATCGCCGCTAAAGACATAAAACTAAAAAGACTACTCCAATATTCTTCTATTGTAATGGAATTAGGCTCACCAAGGGCTTTTTGGATAAGGTCATAAAATTCTCCAAACCATTCATTTATCTCAACATCGATTTGCACTTGAACCCATAAAGAAGATAAAATCGCAATTGAACCCAACCAAGACCAAAGAAACCATTTTCTTGTTGTGAAAAACCTAAACATAGAGTCTCCCTTTCAGGATTTATATAAAAATTTAATAGTTTATTGGTATTTTAGCAACTATCAACTAATTTCAAGGTCTTCTTTATCACGATTTATTGATAAATTGATACAAATTCCCAAAATAACAAAAACAGTTAGCATTGCTGTACCGCCATACGATAAGAGCGGTAATGGTGCACCAACCACTGGTAAAACACCTGTTACCATAGCAATATTTATAAAAACATATAAAAAAACGATCATACCAAGTCCACTTGAAACAAGCCTGGTAAATCTGTTTTTTGATTTTAAACCAATGCTAGTAATAGAGAGAATAATCAAAAAATAAATCAGAATAATAGTAATACTGCCAACAAAACCAAATTCTTCTCCAATTAAGGTAAATACAAAATCTGTTTGTTTTTCTGGTAAATAGTCAAGTTGCGATTGTGAGCCTTGCAAAAACCCTTTCCCAAAAAGACCACCAGATCCTAAAGCAATCTTTGATTGCGTAATCTGCCAGCCTGCACCCAAAATATCCTTTTCTGGGTTAAGGAAAGTTAATAATCGTGCTTTTTGGTAATCATATAACTGTCCCCAGATAATAGGAATAGAAGCTCCAACCGTTCCTAACCCTAGAAAAACATATTTTTTTGGCAGACCACTAACAAATATAACTGCTAATCCTCCAACTAAAATCATCAGACCAGTACCTAAATCTGGCTGCCTAAGTACCAGCGCAGAAGGAATACCTATTATAAATATTGCAGGTATATAAATTGCAATTTTATCAATTTGATCAAATGTTCTGAGGGATAAATATCTTGCTAATAGCAGAATAACAGCTATTTTGGTTGGTTCAGAGGGTTGAAAATTCATAACTCCTAAATTAATCCATCTAGTTGCTCCAGCCCCTACACCAATAAATGGCAAGAGCATTAAAACACAGACAAAGGCAAACCATACGAGGAAACTGGTTCTAAACAACCAATTAATCGGAAGAAACGCGATAAAAAAGGCTATTAAAAAACCGATTGCTGAACGTATCAAATGTTGTTTGACAGACATGGTCCATACACCGTCAGATGCAGAGTATAACGCCATTGTTCCTATGATAACAAGGATAAACATACTTATTATCATTAGCCATGGAATTAAGAGTAATCTAGAGGTCCAATTCATGTAACATGTCTCTCAAGTGCAAATTGAAGTATATCACGGGCTATTGGTGCTGCCATAGATGAACCACTACCCCCATGTTCTACAATTACACTTATAGCATATTTGGGTTTATCATATGGTGCGTAACCTACAAACAGAGCGTGGTCCCTGTCTTTCCAACGTCTATCAATGTTATCAATGATACCCTCTTCTCTCTCCGCTTTTGAAATTCTTTTTACTTGGACAGTGCCAGTTTTACCTGCTAGTCCATAACCATTCAATTCATATTTACGTGCCGTACCCCTCCCACTAGAGATGACGCTTCTCATAGAACGTTGAATTTCTCTTAATACTGAACTGCTAATATCTAACGGCGGGAAATCGTCAGGATTTTTTGTTGCTTCAGATAATAACGTTGCTTTCACTGCTTTTTTTCCATTTGCTAGCCGAGCAGTCATTACAGAGAGTTGAATAGGGGTTGTTAAAACAAATCCCTGACCAATCCCAGCAATCACTGTCTCACCAGGTGTCCATACAGTTCCACGTGTGTTTTTTTTCCATTCACGATTTGGCATTATCCCAACTTTTTCATCAGGTATTCCAACATTTGTAATTTCCCCAAGTCCCATTCGTTTTGCCATATTATGAATACGTTCTATACCTGTTTTAAGGGCGATTTGATAAAAATAAACGTCACATGACTGTGCTATTGCCTGTCTACCATTCACCACGCCGTGGCCTTTTTCTTGCCAACAATAAAAATCACGATCACCAAATTCAAAAAAACCCTTGCAATTATAAGATGCGTCAGTTGAAATAACACCAGCTTCTAGAGCAGCAGCATATACAACCATTTTGAAAGTAGAGCCCGGCGAATATAATCCTGCTATAACCCTATTTAGCAAGGGTACTCTTGGATGTTTATTAATATTATGCCAAGCTCTATTTGATATTCGACCTGCAAATAAATTTGGATCGTAAGCAGGTGAAGACACCATTGAAATAACTGCACCTGTATGAATGTCCATCAGCACAACAGCTCCTGCTTCAGGAGGTACATATCGTGAATTCGCATCTTTTAATATCATTGTTTCGCCGATATTAATGTGCGCCTTTAACTCATCATTGTTGTTAATAGCTTCTTGAACAGAACTTTGAGCCATTTCAACCTGCTCGGAATTTCCCAACTTCAACCTATTTACTGCATAGGATTGAATATCCATATCAATTGTAAGCTTATGATCCCTCCCCTGTTTGGGCACACTATCAGAAATAAATCTGACAGGCTTACCACGCGAATTTACTTCAATACGCTCTTTACCAGCTATTCCTCGAAGAGAGTCATCCAAGGTCTTTTCAAGACCAGATTTACCGGTTTTCAATCCAACCAATCTCTGTAATTTTCTATCTTTTTCAACCTCTCTTGCGGTAATTCCTGAGACATAACCAGTAACATGCGAAAGTAACTTGCCTTGCGGATAAATTCGATTGTAATTCTTTTGAAATAATACCCCCTCTAAAAGAGCACTTCTAATCGCAAGGTGAGATAATTCTCGCTGGGTCAAGTCAGATTTTATTGAAATTTCTATGAAATCTGGTTGATTTTTGGCTATTACTAATATGTCTTCAATTTCTTTCTTGGATAGTCCGACAATATTGTCAATTTCTATCAAAAGCAATTCTAAATTCATAGTTCTCGCTGGTATAACAACCAACTCGAAAACCTCTGAATTGCCTGCAAGTAAACGATTCTTGGAATCAAGCAATCTTCCTCTGGGCGCGATCACTAAGCGATGATCAAATTGATTCTTGTCTGATAATTTTAGGTAAGAGTCGCTATCTAAAATCTGCAATTGGTATAATCGTCCAATCAGAATTAACCCAAAACCTATTTGCAGGCTTCCAACCAAAAACATTCTTTTAGAAATTTGGTTCGCAACTTCCTGTATTTCTTTTCGTTTTTTAGCCATAATATCTTTTAAGTCCCAATCTTAATCAATTTGTTTAATATGAGATCCAGCCATACTTAAAAGAATAGTCGTACTTACAAAAAATACTGGAAATAATGCAATACTGATACCGATTTGAAATGCCAGCATAGATATGTTTGGCATAGTAAAATAAAGAACTATATATACCAGCAATCTAAACAAAACTACTCCAATACAAATCAAACTAAAATTAGCCCAATATGAAATAAAATCATCATGCTCATTTGATACTAAACGTGTAGTCACAAGAAGTGCCACTATATAAAAAGCGGTCACCCTTACTCCAAGCATATCTCCACCCATTACCTCAAAAAGTAATGATGGTAAAATTATTGTTATCGGAAATATAAGTTGAGGACATAACAATAAAAGTGTGAATATATAGCAAAGGCTTAACATTGGAGCTGACCCAAAAAAAAGAGACCATTTAGCTAAAGCAAGTTCAAAAAATACAATTAACAAACTAATTCCAAAAATTAAAAATTTTTTTGAAAAGTCGGCATGATTTTTGTTAACCTTTGAATTCAATTGGTTTTTTATCATTGCAGGATCTCTTTGACATTTAAACCTTCAAATAAACGTTCTTTTTTTTGGTCTATCAAAGGGGAGTAAAAAATATCGCTTTGTTCTGGATCTGCGAAAAATTCAGGTACTGTCTTTCGTGAAAGAATAGTCACAAACGACAGTTTCCTCAGTTCGACTGAAGGTGTCACCAAAACTTGCTTTTTAGTTATGGAAGACACTCTGCCAACAGGTATACCAGCAGGAAGTAAGCCGCCATGCCCTGATGTAACAACTGTCTCGTTGAGAGATGGTTTAGATTCCGCAGGAAGAAAATCCAACCCTAATATTAGTCCATTTTTTCCAACTGCAAGACCCGGCCAGGAAGATTCGCTTAGAATAACGGGAATCCTAGCATTCACATCACTCAAGAGAAGAATGCGCGAAAAATATTTTCCATTAGAAATGACATAACCAACTAAACCTTCTGCTGTAACAACTGCGCTACCTCTTGCTATAACATGATTGGCTCCATGTTCAACAATCATACTATGTGTAAAATTTCCCCCAGGCACTGCGATAACGCGAGCAGTAATAGCGTCCCATTCCTGTGGGATAACAGCCCCAAGAACTGTACGTAATTGTCTATTTTCGACCTCCAGTGATTCAGCTATTCTTTGTAATTTTTTCAATCTCTCATTTTCAAGTTCGAGTATTTTTGCTTTTTTCCTTAAAGATGCGACTGTCTGGAGCCCATCAAATAAACTTTCCATGCTATTAACTGGAACTGTAACGATGGAATAAAAAGGTGCAATTACTTCAACCACTCCACCTTGCATGTAGCGTACCGCAGTTAAATCTGCTTTACCAACCAGAATTAATAAGAATCCAAATGAGATAATCAATATTTGAGGAACACGAGAATTAGATTGTTTCCTTTTAATCTGTTTTAACCAGACCATTCTTTAACAATTATGCTCCTATAAGGACATGACGAAGCGTTTTTAACTCTTCAAGGCACCTTCCAGTTCCGACAACAACGCACGATAATGGTTCTTCTGCTATTGAGATAGGGAGTCCAGTTGCTTCTCTCAAAACAGTATCAACCTCTCTTAATAAAGCACCACCACCCGTGAGTACAATACCTTTTTCAACAATATCTGCGGCAAGTTCAGGAGGGGCTTGTTCTAGTGCCATTTTAACACCATCAACTATCTGTTTAATAGGATCTGAGAGCGCATCGGCTATCTGTGCCTCAGAAATTTGAATTTCCTTTGGCACTCCATTTACAAGATCCCTTCCCCGAACTTCTACTTTAACGCCAGTAGATTTTTCAGGACGACGCGCTATACCTATAGATTTTTTTATTCGTTCGGCCGTAGCCTCTCCTATTAATAGATTATGCGTTCGTCGCATATAAGCTATTATGCTCTCATCCAGCTTATCTCCGCCCACTCTAACTGAATGGGCATAAACAATATTTCCAAGAGATAAAATTGCGACCTCAGTGGTGCCGCCACCAATATCTACTACCATAGAACCAGATGGTTCTGTGACAGGAAGATTTGCTCCAATAGCTGCCGCCATTGGTTCTTCTATCAGAAATACACGCCTCGCACCCGCAGCTTCCGCAGACTCCTGAATAGCTCGTCTCTCAACGGCAGTTGAACCGGAAGGAACGCAAATTATCATTTGCGGTCTTGCTATTGAGTATGAACGATGCACTTTTCGGATAAAATGCTTAATCATTTCCTCGGCGATTTCAAAATCTGCAATCACCCCGTCCGCCATAGGCCTAATAGCCTGAATATTTCCAGGTGTTTTTCCAAGCATGACTTTAGCTTCTTCTCCAACTGATAAAACTTGACTTTTACCACGGACAACCGCCATAGCTACAACGGAAGGCTCATCAAGAACAATTCCACGACCTTTAACATATACGAGCGTATTAGCAGTACCAAGGTCTATACCAATGTCTGCTGACATAAAGCCAAAAAGGGAACCGATCATGTGAATATGTCCTTTTTTTAAATAAATTTAATCGCAATACAACTACGACATAATAATCTACAAGTTAACCAAAAAAAAATAGTTTTATTATATATTAGGTCTTACAATATAAAAATAAGCAAATTTTATTCTAGGATTCACATTTTTAATTAAATTAACCAGAGTTATTAATTAATTTTTATTTTTATCAACCAAACGATTTGCCCCAATCCATGGCATCATTGCTCGAAGACGCTCCCCAACTTGTTCTATAGCATGCTCAGAATTACGGCGACGCGTTGCTTTAAAATTAGATTGGTGCGCTTTATTTTCTAGCATCCAGTCTCTGGTAAATCTTCCAGATTGAATATCCTCGAGAACACTTTTCATCTCAGCCTTTGTCTGAGAAGTGACTATTCTTGGACCAGTTACATATTCTCCATACTCAGCTGTATTTGAAATAGAATAATTCATGTTAGAAATTCCACCCTCGTAAATAAGGTCAACAATCAACTTCACTTCGTGCAAGCATTCAAAATATGCCATCTCCGGCGCGTAACCTGCATCAGTCAATGTCTCAAATCCAGCTCTAATGAGCTCTACCAGTCCACCACAAAGAACGGCCTGCTCACCGAATAAATCTGTTTCACACTCCTCCTTAAAAGTTGTTTCAATAATACCAGAGCGGCCTCCACCTACCCCTGAAGCATATGAAAGTCCAATATCATGCGCATTTCCAGAAGCGTCTTTATGGATAGCAATTAAGCAGGGTACTCCTCCTCCTCTGATATATTCACTTCTTACTGTGTGACCAGGACCTTTTGGCGCAACCATAAAAACATCAACATCATCTCTTGGCTCGATAAGGTTAAAATGTACGTTTAAACCATGAGCAAATGCTAAAGCCGCCGAGGGACGGATATTTTCAGCTATTTCATTAGAATATATCTCTGCTTGAAGCTCATCTGGGGTTAACATCATAATCACATCCCCCCAAGCCGCAGCCTCAGCAACAGACATTACATTAAAACCTGCTGCCTTTGCCTTTGATGCCGTTGCTGAACCATTTCGAAGTGCTACAGTTACCTCCTTTACACCGCTATCTTTTAAATTTGCAGCGTGTGCATGACCCTGAGATCCATATCCCACAATTACAACTTTCTTAGATTTTATTAGCCCTAGGTTTGCATCCTGATCATAATAAACACGCATTTTCTTCTCCTTACATTACTTAAATACTGAACTTACAGAAATAGGCGTTTTAAAGCCATTATTTAGGGAAATATTAGCATAATTGTAGGCACCATAGTGTGAAAATCTTAGTCCGCAAGATCAATTTTGTTTCCTCGGGTGATTCCACATATTCCAGTTCTTGCAACTTCTACTTTACCTAGTGATTCCATAAGGTCAATAAAAGCAGATACTTTCTCTGAAGCCCCTGTAACTTCGAATACGAAGCTATTAAGAGAACTATCTAGTATTCGAGCTCTAAAGCTATCTGCAATGCGTAAAGACTCGATCCGACTATCTCCCTTATTTACGATTTTGACCAGAGCCAACTCACGTTCAACGTGAGATGGTCCATTAGTTAAATCTTCAACTTTATGAACGGGAATGAGCTTAGAAAGTAGCTGTTCTATTTGATTTATAACCTGGGGTGTTCCTGTGGTGACAACGGATATTCTCGAAGTTTTTTTCTTTTTATCAACTACAGATACCGTTAAACTCTCAATATTGTAACCACGGCCAGAAAACAATCCAACAACACGAGCGAGTACTCCAGGCTCATCATCTACAAGCACAGATAAGGTATGTCTTTCAATTGTTTGAGTATCTAACACCTACTATTATTCCTTTTTGTTCAACAGTGCTTACTATGCTCAGATAATTGTAAAATACCACTAATTGATATCCTATAATTTTTTAAACCAATATTTTTCCAGCTTCAGAAATAGCTCCATTTTGGTCATCTGGCCCCAATATCATTTCATTGTGAGCAGCACCAGATGGAATCATTGGAAAGCAATTTTCCTCCTTTTCAATTCTAATATCTGCAATTACAGGGCCATCTGTTTCTATCATTTGGCTTATCACATCATCTAATCCAGATGCAGTCTCAGCAACAAGACCAGTCATTCCAAATGTATCTGCCAATTTTACAAAATCAGGGAGTGATTCGGAGTAACTCTGCGAATATCTTCCGCCATGAATTAGTTCCTGCCACTGACGAACCATCCCAAGCCATTCATTATTTAAAATAAAAATTTTAACTGGAAGGTTGTATTGAGCTATTGTCGATAACTCTTGCATATTCATCATGAATGAGCCTTCACCCGAGATATCGATAACCAGGGAATCTGGGTGCGCTATTTGAACACCCATGGCTGCTGGCAAACCATACCCCATAGTGCCAAGACCTCCCGATGTCATCCACCTATTTGGTTCATTAAACCCGAAATATTGAGCTGCCCACATCTGGTGCTGACCCACTTCGGTGGTAACAAAAGTGTCTTTATTTTTAGTTAATTGATAAAGTCTTTCGATGGCAAATTGTGGCTTTATTATTTGACTAGTTTGTTTGTATCCGAGGCAATTTCTTGAACGCCATTCATTTATTTTATGCCACCATTTTTTCAATGCACTGCTATTTGGTTCAAAAGTTTGTGCCTTCATCTCTGACATTAACTCATCTAAAACGATTTCGGCGTCTCCAATGATTCCTACATCTACCTGAATATTCTTGTTAATCGATGATGCATCTATATCAATATGAATTTTTTCTGATTGAGGTGAAAATTCAGAAAGCTTACCAGTCACTCTATCATCAAACCTGGCTCCAATATTTAACATTACATCACAATTATACATCGCTAAATTAGCCTCATAAGTCCCATGCATGCCTAGCATACCAAGGAAGTGCTCATCCTCAGCTGGAAGTGCACCAAGGCCCATTAATGTGAGGGTTGTCGGCCACCCGGTCATTTTTACGAGTTTTCTTAGCTTCTCTGATGCGCCAGGGCCGCTATTTATGATACCACCTCCTCCATAAATAATGGGTCTTTTTGCCCTCTTCAAAATTCGAACAGCATTTTTTATTTCTTTAATATCTGGGGTTATCTTAGGATAATATCTTTTTGTAGCTTCTTCACGGACCTCAGGAGAATTTGAGTATGGCGCATCTAACATCAATATATCTTTAGGTAAATCAATTAGAACAGGTCCCGGTCGACCAGTTTTGGCTACGTGAAATGCTTCAGATACTATCACCTGTAGGTCAGCAGACTTAGTTACAAGATAGTTATGTTTTGTGCATTGTCTAGTAATTCCTGAAGTATCAGCCTCCTGAAAGGCATCTGTTCCTACAAGATGTGTAGGTACCTGGCCAGTGAGACAAACAATGGGTACTGAGTCCATAAGAGCATCTGTTAATCCAGTTACCGCATTAGTTGCTCCAGGACCAGATGTCACCAGAACAACTCCAGTTTTTCCAGTAGAGCGCGCATAACCTTCTGCCGCATGCACTGCTGCTTGCTCATGTCTGACTAAAATATGTTTAATATGATTGTTCTTAAATAAAGCGTCGTAAATTGGCAAAACAGCGCCCCCTGGATATCCGAATATAACCTCGACATTCTGGTCCTCGAGACATTTTAGCAATAATTCTGCACCTGGAAGCTCTAGAGTTCTATACTTTTGAAGTTTATCTGCCATCTGTAATCAACATTTTTTCCATTATAAAATAAATTGTGAAAAGAATTTTGTTAACAAAAATAACTGAAAAATCCTTTGAAAACTCCCCTATTCCTACGTTCGGATTAGATTTTTGTCAACCTTTAATTGGGAATTTTTGAAAAGATTTCTGAAACAAATCTTTTTGAATATTTCTTTGTACTGACAATTTCAGATATAAAATTATTATTGAACCAAGTAAATTGGCGTTTTGCATAATTTCTTGTATCTTGAACTATGTTTGAAATAACAGCATCAATTTCCCTGCTACTATCCAGATAAGATGCGATGTGCCTCACACCCAACGCCTTCATAACTGGAAGTGATTTATCTAAATTACGTTCAATTAATAACTTTACTTCATCAACAACGCCTTTTTCAAACATTTCTAACACTCTTTGATAAATAGATTTATATACAATTTGACGCGGTGGGAGATGGGCTATATTGATGAAATCACCAGAAATTGCTCCCGTTAATGGTTGTGCTTGCCACATAGATAATGGGGTTCCAGTTTGCCAAAAAACCTCCATTGCCCTTATAAGTCTCTGACTATCTCCATCAGCTAATCTAGACGCCAGGGCTGAGTCAAAACGGGCAAGTAAATTCTTAAATGAGTGTCCTCCAATTTCTTTGTGAAGGCTCACTGCCTTGTTATGAATCTCTTCTGAGACCTCTGGAATCTCCGAAATTCCATATCTTGCTGCATTTAAATAGAGACCTGTACCTCCTACCAAAATTGGAAGGCGTCCTTCCATCCTTGCCTTTTCAACCTCTTTTTTTGCATACTTCAACCATAGGCTAACATTACATCTTATTCCACCATCAATAACACCATATAAAGCGTGGGGTTTATTTGCCATGTTTGACAATGATGGACGTGCAGTAAGTATCCACAAATCTGAATAAACTTGCATTGAGTCAGCGTTAATGATGACACTTTCGCATTTCTCAGCTATATCCATTGCAATGGATGACTTACCGCTAGCTGTTGGCCCAGCTATGACTAAGATATGCTCGCTTGAGTTTATCTGATTAATAGCGCTCATTATGCCGACATAAAACACGAGGCAAATAGATGCAAGCTCTTATCCTAATATCTTCGTCAAATAATAACTCTGAAACAAAGACTAACTTGTCTGATTTTATAAAAACAAATGGCTTAGGCTTACACCGTTGGTTAGCAGAGGGAGAGGAAAATCAGTGGGCAGTTGAATGTAATGTTAGACACAATGACATTAACATTGAACTACTTCGAAAAAATGGCCGGCAATTCGAATTTGACATAAATTTGATAAGCAATACTAACAGGCGCAAAAAATTGTTACTGGCAGACATGGATAGCACTCTCATAAGAGGTGAGTCTCTAGATGAAATTGCCCATAAAGTTGGAGTGGGAGAAGAAATATCAAAAATAACACTTAAGACAATGAATGGAGAACTTGACTTCTACCAATCAATAATTCTCCGTGTGTCATTACTTAAAGGAGTAAAACAAACTGTATTAGACGAGATTATTGAAGAGACTGTTTTAACTAGCGGAGCAAATTTGATTGCACCTACAATGAAAAAAAATGGGGCTTATTGTTTTATTTTATCTGGAGGTTTTGATTTTCTTACTTCTCAAGTAGCCAAGAAAATTGGTTTCGATGGCTCTTTTTCTAACTCACTAGAAATAAAAGATTCGCAATTAACTGGCAACATAACTTTCCCTATTTTTGGAATGCATTCTAAACTTCAAAAGCTTACACATTTATGCAATAAGCAAAATATCTCAGCTAAGGATGCTGCAGCTATTGGAGATGGTGCTAATGATTTAGAAATGCTGAAAGTAGCTGGCTTAGGTGTGGCTTTCAATGGAAAGCCGATATTAAAGAAAGAAATAAAAACCCAGCTAAATCATACAGATTTAGTGGGTTTATTATTTTTACAAGGATATAACGTTAGTGACATATATTGATAGAAGCTAATCACTATTTAATATTTTATATATATCTTTTCTAATAAATTATCTGCTTGCAAAAGGTAGTTGCACAAATCGGTTTCTACCATCAGCTTCAATTAACATTAGCACTCCACCTCTATCGGCTTCAAGTTGCCTTTCAACTTCCGAAACTACTGTTTCAACTGTTTCAGCTTTTCGCTGGCCAATACGACGAATAATATGACCCTCTCGAATATTCATATCAAACGCTGCACCCCCCTCAAACACATCCACGATAATCACACCACTCTCGTCTTCATCCAAGTTGTATTTCTCAATGATATTCGGATTAATATCTGCAAGAGCAATACCAAGCGACCCGATGACAATAGGTTCGTCCTCCGAAGGACCACTTTTCAAAACACCACTTTGCTCTGCTTGCTCTAATTCACCAAGGGTAACATCGATAGACATCTTTTTACCCTCCCGGATAATATTTACAGATACTTTCTTATCTACTGGCGTTTCAGCTACTATACGAGGCAAGTCTTTAACACTATCTATTTTCTTATCATCAAAAGAAATTATGGTATCACCTGGTTCCAGACCAGCTTTCTCTGCTGGTCCTCCAGGTGTCACAGCGGAAACAAGTGCACCTGCAACATCGTCAAGACCTAAGCTGTCAGCTATGTCTTCTGTTACTTCTTGAATGAATACTCCAAGCCATCCACGCCTAGTTCTTCCGTACTTAACTAACTGGTCAACGGTATCTTTAGCGAGGTTAGAAGCAATGGCAAAGCCAATACCAACGGAACCGCCAGATTGCGAAAAGATAGCAGTATTAATTCCAATAACATTTCCCTCTAGATCAAATAATGGACCACCTGAATTCCCCCTGTTAATAGATGCATCTGTTTGAATAAAATCATCATAAGGACCAGAACCGATGTCGCGTCCTCTAGCCGAAACAATGCCAGCTGTTACTGTTCCACCTAGTCCAAATGGGTTGCCTATAGCCATCACCCAATCTCCAACTCTCAAATAATCCGAATTTCCAAAAGCAACAGAAACGAGCTCTTTTCCCTTTGGAGAGATGCGAAGCACAGCTATATCTGTTTTTGGGTCACGACCTACAATTTCAGCCTTAAATTCTGTTTCATCCGCTAAAATAACAGTAATTTCGTCCGCATTTTCGATAACATGATTATTCGTAACCACTATTCCACTTGCATCAGTTATAAAGCCTGAACCCAATGATTGAGCCCGTTGAGCTCCTGGTCTTTGATTGAATTCTTTAAAAAATTCTTCGAATGGTGACCCTTTTGGAAATTGTGGTAAATCAAAATCATTACCACCATCGATTAAAGTTGCCGTCGAAATATTTACAACGGCTGGTGATAAGCGCTCAGCTAAATCGGCAAAGCTATCTGGTCTTTGAGTCGCGTTTAAATCATTCCCTATGAGCAGGAAAAAAAGAGCAAACAGTGAGCTCTTCATCAAATAGAATGCAGAAAAGCTGTCCCCGTTGCGTTTATATGTCCACAATCCATCTGTAAAATGCTCATTAAGTTTTGATTTTAATATTTTAGAAGCTGCTCCCATTATTCATTCCTTAAAAAGAGATCAAAAAATATCGTCCAAATTCTTCTTTAGTTTACCTTTATCATCAGGGTAAAAATAATTTGTGGTCTAAATTTGTTAAAAATCTGACCGTCAATGTTCGGAAACTTAATAATTATTCACCAGCTTTATTCTTAAAGAACCTAAAAAATTCTGAATCTGGGGATAAAACCATAGAAGTTTCAGATTCTCCGATTGCAGCACGGTAGGCTTCCATAGACCGATAAAATGAAAAGAAATCTGCATCTTTTCCAAAACTGTCTGCATATATTTCGATAGCCTCACTATCTCCACGACCCCTATTTTCTTGCGCTTTCCTTGCAGCCTCCGCAACAATAACGGTTCTAGTTTTTTCCGCGTCTGCCCTAATTTTTTGCGCCTCTTCTTCCCCTGTTGCTCGAAATTCTTTGGCCTCTCTTTCTCGTTCAGATTTCATTCGATTAAAAATATTTTGACTCGTAGATTCCGGATAATCAGCTCTTCGAAGTCTTACATCAATTATCTCAATGCCAAGTGATGTCACCGACTCTTCAACTTCATCTTTTATATTGTCATTTATATTGTTTCTCATTCCGGTAAGAATTGATGCTAGCGTCTCGCTACCTAGTACACGTCTAACGGAGGAGTCTATTATTGATTCAAGACGGGTCCGTGCTCCAAATTCATTCCTAACGGTTTGATAAAATAGCAAAGGATTAGATATGCGATAACGAGCATAAGCGTCGACAAGAATACGTTTTTGGTCTGCAAGTATCACTTCTTCAGCGTCTTGCGGTATAAGAGATAATACCCGTTTTTCGTAATACTCAACATCTTGTATAAATGGCAGCTTAATAGCTAGGCCAGGTTCTTGGATTATTCGTTTTGGTTCTCCGAATTGTAGCACAAGTGCTTGTTTTGTCTGATCTACAGTAAATAAAGCCGACAAAATCGTAAATAATAATAATGCTACAAATCCAATAGAAAAGTTTCTGATATTCATTTATCTAGCTCCCCTGACCTGCGTTTCTGTTTAATTCTTTTAATGGAAGGTAGGGAACTACTCCATTCCCATTATCACCATCTATAATAATTTTCTCAACATTTCTAAAAATATTTTCCATGGTCTCTAGATAAATACGCTCAAGCGTTATATCTTTATTTTTTAAGTATGAGCTGTAAACTTGGTCAAATCTAGAAGCATCACCTCGTGCCCGATTTACAACTTCTGCTTGATAAGCCTCTGATTCTGCTATCAACCTTGCTCCCTCACCTCTTGCTCTAGGAACAACGTCATTCCTGAATGCCTCGGCTTCATTTTTCAACCTGTCTCTATCCTGACGTGCACGTTGAACATCATTGAAAGCATCTATAACATCTGCTGGTGGATCTACAGCGAGAAGCTGGACTTCACGAACCCTAATTCCAGCTTCATAATCATCTAAAAGCTCTTGAAGTTTATCTTTCACATTTATTTGGATATTTTGTCGTCCTTCAGTTAATGCAGTTTGAATGGGTGTTTGCCCTATTGTCTCTCTCATTACCGCCTCAGCTGCTACTTTAATGGTATCATCAGGGTCAGCCAGATTAAAAAGATACTCACCAGCATCCGCTATTCTCCAAAAAACCACAAAATCAATGTCTACGATATTTTCATCGCCAGTTATCATTTGACTTTCATCAGCAATATCTCGCTTCGTATTGGAGCGCCCAGCTATCTCCCTAAAACCTATCTCAAGTCTATTGTCTCGCGTTACCTCGGGTTTAAGGACGGTCTCAATGGGGTAGGGAAGATGATAATGGAGACCAGGGGATGTTGTTCGAACCCACTCTCCAAATCTTAAAACAACACCTTGTTGCTGAGCATTCACTCGGTAAAAACCGGTCAATAGCCACAAAATCGCCGCTATAAGGAGAAATATCAAAAACAACCTACCCGATCCGCCACCATTGGAAAATCCACCAAGACCACTAAACTTCCGTTTAGCATCATTTATTAGTTTGTCTAAGTCAGGTGGTGTTGGTTGACTAGGCTGTTTACCGCCATTACCCCACTGTTTGCCATTATCAGAGCCGCCGCCCCATGGACCACCCTCATTTCCTCCACCTTGATTATTCCACGGCATTCGCCACTCCGTTCTGTAAAAATTAAAATTTAGAAGCTGCCTTAAAAAGGCTAAAATAAATTCAACTTAAATAAATGGATTTAAAAAAAAAAAAATTTATTTTAAGCTACTCTTATATTTGACGTAATGATCGGAAAATCAAGAATGCAGTCAGAAATAACTTTAGAAAAAGTAAAATCAGTCCTCAGAAAAGTGAAATATACCCATTCAAAAGACAATATTGTGGATGATGGTGATGTTTCAGGTATTGTAATAAAAAATGGACACATAGGATTTTCGATAGAAATAGACCCCTCATTAGCAAAAAAATCTGATGAGATGCGTCGTAAAGCGGAAGATGCAGTGAGAAAATTGTCAGGCGTGATTTCGGCAACTGCTGTTATGACTGCACATAAAAAATCAACTTCTAAAGGAACAGAAAAACTATCTTCACCAGAAAAAAATTCTAGCAAGCTATTAAAACCAGCAAAATATGTGGTCGCTATCGCATCTGGTAAAGGTGGGGTGGGTAAATCTACAACCTCAATTAATATTGCATTAGCACTTAAAATGCAAGGAATTAGAGTAGGAATATTAGATGCCGACATATACGGCCCCTCTCTCCCTCGACTTATAGGAACAAGCAGGAAACCGGACTATGAGAATAAGAAATTAATTCCTTTGGACGCCTGGGGTTTGCAAGCAATGTCTATTGGGTTTTTGGTTGAACCGGAATCGCCTATGATTTGGCGTGGACCAATGGTTATGAGTGCTATAGAGCAAATGATTCGAGATGTATTATGGTCAGATTTAGATGTATTAGTAATTGATTTACCACCTGGAACAGGCGATGCTCAACTTACATTATCTCAGCGTTTAGCATTATCAGGTGTAGTAATTATATCAACCCCACAAGACCTTGCTTTGATTGACGCAAGAAAAGGCCTAAATATGTTTCGAAAGGTTGACGTTCCAATTCTAGGAATTATAGAGAACATGAGTTATTTTATTTGTTCCGATTGTGGCATGCGGCACGATATTTTTAGCACTGGTGGGGCTCAAAAAGAAGCTGCAAAACTCAACATACCATTTCTTGGCGAAATACCGCTTGAAGTTACTATTAGACAAACATCCGACTCAGGAGAGCCTATAGTAGCCTCAGATCCTGAAAACAAGCATACAAAAACGTACTTGAAAATAGCTCAAAAAATATGGGGTAACCTTACTAATCAGGAAGTAAGAAGGCCTAAAATTATATTTGATTAAAATATTTTTGAGATTTCTTTGTGAAACAAGACTTAATTACCGCGTCTCGAATTTTTCATACATATCTTGTGATTTTTCTATATTTATAACTATGATAAGAAAACCCAGGATTGTCAGGCCCAGGTGCAAAATCTTTCAGTTTAATTTCATCCCAATCATTCCAATTAATATCGGGAAACTTAACACCTTTTTCAGGACTAATATCTACTTTTGTCAACTCAATTTCTTGGCAAAGATTTATGCCTAGACTGTAAATTTCCCCACCACCAAATAAAATCAGTCTATTTTCTTTTGTTTGTTGTTGGACAAGCCAACGTTTACTTTGAGATATGGCATCTGAAAAATTATGTACAACAATCGCACCATTTTCTTTCCAGTTAGTATCTCTTGTTAAAACGATTGATGCTCTGCCAGGTAATGCCCGCCCAATCGACCTCCAAGTTCGGCGTCCCATTATTAAAGGGCATCCCATGGTAATGTTTTTGACACGAGATAAGTCTCCAGGCAAATGCCAGACAAGACCATCACCATCTCCAATTACTCTATTATTTGCCATCGCAACTACACAAATCATCTGATATTTTTGTGTTTCTTCATAGCTAGTTTTCAATATATTTATCTCCTAATCCAAATTAAATAATTATTACCCAGACATTGGAAAAAAAATCAAACTGATATTGGTGCCTTAATATTTGCCTCAGCAAAATAATCCTTTATGACTACATGCTTAAATTCAAACTTTTCTAATGAATCAGGAGCACTATTGAATACCAATTTCGGCAATTTAGTTGGATTTCTTTTGAGTTGCAATCTGGCCTGTTCAAGATGGTTTAAATAAAGGTGAGCATCTCCAAAAGAGTGGATGAAATCTCCAACTCGCAATTTACAGACATGTGCAACCATATGAGTCAGTAGCGCATATGATGCAATGTTAAATGGGACTCCTAAAAATATATCAGCACTCCGCTGATATAATTGACAAGATAGTCTGCCATCAGCAACATAAAACTGAAATAAGCAATGACACGGTGGCAACGCCATTTTTGGAATGTCTGACGGGTTCCAAGCGCTTACAATCAAACGTCTTGATTCTGGATTGTTTTTGATCTGCTCAACAACATTACTGAGCTGATCAATTTTTTGTCCTTCATAGGGGGATAGCCATTCACGCCATTGCTGTCCATAAACAGGTCCAAGGTCCCCGTTTTTATCTGCCCATTCATCCCAAATACGCACCTTATTATCTCGCAAATAACGAATATTTGTATCTCCACTTATGAACCAGATCAACTCATGGATTATTGAGTGGGCATGTAATTTTTTTGTTGTTAGTAGGGGAAACCCATCAGATAAATCAAACCTCATCTGCCATCCAAATATTGATAGCGTTCCAGTTCCAGTTCTATCCTCACGACGATTACCATGCTTTAACACGTGTGAAAGCAAATCCAAATATTGTTGCATAACAAAAAATAACTCCATTTTTTTCGCGTTACTTATGCTATTTTATTTCTAACTCATAAAGAAAGTGAAGATAAATCTTTCAACCTATGTATTTTCGTCCTATAATTTATAAGTCGATGTAAGTCGGCTATGGCGATAAACGTAGTATGGAATAAGCAGAGCGGACCCGGGGGCGGTACCCGGCGCCTCCACCATTATGAGGAAAGAGTAAATTAAATAAACAGTTTTTTTAGATATTAGACTGGAATTTAATCAACTATTTATTTTGGGGGCGAAATAGGATCGACGCATGTAGTAAAGATAGTATTTTCGCTCGGCATGATATCCACCGTTATCGGGTCAATGTAGTAGTTGCAAATGACAACACTGCTCCGGTTGCAATGGCTGCATAATGCAGTTTGAGTAACCAAAATTAAGCCCTGTTGGATTGAGCTCTGGCAGGCGGGGTTAGAGGGTGCACCTGGCAACAGAAAGCCCCTCACTAAACTAAAGGGAGCAAAACTAATGAGCAGTGATACGGATAACACGACATCAAGCATCGACTATGAAAGCCTTGTTGAAGAGGCATTGCGGGATGTTGTCAAGAGTGCACTAAAAATAGCTGAAACAACGGGTCTTCCAGAAGAAGCTCATTTTTACATTAGTTTTAAGACCCAATTTTCCGGAGTGGAAATAGATGAAAGTTTGAAAGAAATAAATCCTGATGAAATGACCATAGTTTTACAGCATCAATTTTGGAACTTAATTGTTTCTGAGGAGCTTTTTAGTGTTACTCTCTCCTTTTCCGGTGTTAAACAGAACCTTGTTATTCCATTTGCTGCGGTCACACATTTCACAGATCCATCCGTTGGATTTGGCCTTCAATTCAGCACCAATGACGATAAGAATTCTTCTGAATTATCAGAGGTTATTTCTTCTATAGAGGATAAAAATAAAAAAACCGCTGAAGAAATTAAAACAAACAGAACTGCTGATGTAGTGTCACTAGATTCCTTTCGCAAACAACCATCCAACCCAAATTAAAAAATGAATGAATTTACATATACTCCGCTTCTTCCCGTTGGTGAAGAGACTACTGAATTTATAAAAATTACTGATAGATTTGTAGACAGATTTTCTATGAATGGTGATGTTTTTCTGAAAATTGACCCTGAAGGTTTAAGCTTCCTTGCCCAAAGAGCCTTCGAAGATGTAAGTCATTTGTTAAGGCCATCACATCTTCAACAACTTAGAAATATTTTAGATGACAAAGAAGCAAGTGATAACGATCATTTTGTTGCTTTAGAATTGTTGAAAAATGCAGTTATTGCGTCAGATAAGGTTCTCCCAATGTGTCAAGATACTGGTACAGCAATAATTTCAGCTGTGAAAGGTGAGAGAGTGATAAGCGGTGGTTCGGATGCCGAATCTTTGTCCAAGGGTATCTTCAACACTTACAGAAGTAGTAACCTCAGATACTCACAGCTTGCACCAATAACAATGTTTGAGGAAAAAAATACCGGAAACAATCTTCCAGCTCAAATAGATATCTACAGTGGTTCTGGTAATGAATATAAATTCACGTTTATTCAAAAAGGAGGTGGCTCAGCGAATAAATCATTCTTATATCAACAAACAAAAGCTATTCTCAACCCAGATAGTTTAAAAGAATTTTTAACTGATACGATAATTAATCTTGGCACAGCTGCCTGCCCTCCTTATCATTTAGCAATTGTTATAGGTGGAACATCTGCTGAAAGCACTCTCAAAACTGTGAAGGCGGCCTCTGTGAGAGACTTAGATAAATTGCCTACTACTGGAGATATTTCTGGCCATGGCTGGAGAGATTTAGAGTGGGAGAAGATCGTCTTAGAAATGACACGTAAAATGGGAATTGGCGCACAATTTGGAGGAAAATACTTCTGTCACGATGTTAGAGTAATACGATTACCAAGACATGGTGCATCCTGTCCAATAGGTATTGGTGTTTCATGTTCAGCAGACCGCCAGATACGTGCTAAAATTAACCCAGAGGGATTATTTATTGAAAAGCTAGAGACTGACCCAGCACGATTTCTTCCAACTATAAAAGAAAATCTGACCACGCCTGTAGTGGCGATTGATTTGCAAAAACCAATGCCTAAAATTCTTGAAGCCCTTTCACAGCATCCTATTAAAACGCGTGTAAATCTTACAGGCACAATGATTGTTGCTCGTGATATTGCTCATGCAAAGCTTTTAGAGGTTCTTGAAACAAAAGGAACACTTCCAGAGTACGTGAAAAATCATCCAATTTATTATGCTGGCCCAGCCAAAACCCCAGCGGGCATGGCCTCTGGTTCTTTTGGCCCCACCACAGCTGGTAGAATGGATACATACGTTGACAGATTTCAAGCAGCAGGTGGGTCTATGATAATGCTGGCAAAAGGAAATAGAAGTGGATCTGTTCGAGAGGCGTGTGCAAAATATGGAGGTTTTTATCTAGGTTCCATAGGTGGTGCTGCAGCGAAGCTCGCTCTAGAGTCAATAAAGCACATTGAAATTTTAGAGTATTCTGAACTTGGTATGGAAGCTATATGGAAAATTGAAGTTGAAAATTTTCCAGCTTTTATTGTTATTGATGATAAAGGTAATGATTTCTACAACAGAGGGATATGATAAAATAAAAATATATTTACTATCGGCCATTGTTTTGGTTTACCATATCTTGGATATTATTCCTTCAAAGGATAAAAACTCAAAAAGTATTCATATTACAAGAAAACTATTAGATATAACTTGACGATATAAGTTTAATCTTGATTATGATTAACGGATTTATTTGACATAAACTAACAAAAAGAAAAGAAACATGAGATTAGAACACTGTCATAATTTTCACGATTTTAGGTTGTTGGCAAAAAAACGTCTGCCTGGACCGATTTTTAATTACATTGATGGGGCAGCAGACGATGAAAAAACATATAAAAGGAATACAAACTCTTTTGATAGTGTAGACCTTATCCCAAATGTATTAAACGGAACTGAAGAAATAGATATGTCCGTCGAGATAATGGGACAAAAATTAAATATGCCTATATACTGTTCTCCAACTGCATTACAACGATTATTTCACTTTCAAGGAGAAGAAGGCGTAGCAGAAGTTGCCTCAGACTTTGGAACTATGTTTGGCGTATCGTCTTTAGGAACCACTAGCTTAGTGGATCTCAGAGAAAAGTATAAGACTCCTCAATGCTACCAATTTTATTTTCACAAAGATCGTGGTTTAAACAGATCTATGTTGAATAGTGCTAAGGATGCAGGTGTTGATATAATGATGCTTACCGTCGATACTATCACGGGAGGGAATCGCGAGAGAGATTTAAGAACTGGATTTTCTATTCCGTTACGACTTACCCCAAAAGGCGTTCTAGATTTTGTCATTAAGCCTTCTTGGGGAATAAATTTTTTGACTAAGGGCAAATTTACCCTGCCTCAATTAGACGATTTTGTTGATATGAGTAAAGGTTCAATCTCGATTGGGAAATATTTTACTGAAATGTTAGACCATACCCTTAATTGGAAGGATGTTGAGGAGATGGTGAAATTATGGGACGGTCAATTTTGTCTTAAAGGCATAATGAGTGTGGAAGACGCAAAAAAAGCAGTTGATATTGGCTGTACTGGCATCGTCATATCTAACCATGGCGGAAGACAGTTAGATGGTTCACGTTCCCCATTCGACCAATTAGCAGAGATTGTTGATGCGGTTGGAGATAAAATTGATGTTTTAATGGATAGCGGGATTCAAAGAGGAACCCATGTTATCAAGGCATTATCTCTGGGTGCTAAAGCTGTCGGTGGTGGTCGTTTTTATTTATTCGCATTGGCAGCAGCTGGCAAATATGGCGTTAAGAGAGCTTTGCAGCTAATGCGCACTGAAATAGAGCGAGATATGCGCCTAATGGGGGTAACGAAAATTAGTGAGCTCTCCCGAGATAATTTGCGGTACAGATAGAACTTCCGCTTATTGAAGATTTTCTTAAAAAACATGAATTTAAAAATGAATAAATTTATTGAAAACTTGCAAAAGGTGGTCGCATGTCGAAATGTAATTACTCACCCTGACAAAACAGAGCATTTCCGGACCGCTTACCGTTCTGGTGTCGGAGAGGCCTTATGTGTTGTAAAGCCAAATACGTTAATTGAATTTTGGAACGTTTTACAATTGTGTGTAAAATATGATAAAATCATAATTATACAAGCTGCAAATACAGGGCTCACTCAAGGTTCTACTCCGGCAGGACCATATGATAGAGACGTAGTAATCATAAACACCTTAAATATGAATAAAATTTTTTTGTTGAACAACAACGAAAATGCATTGTGTTTTCCAGGTTGCTCCTTATCCGATTTAGAGAAAAAATTAGAACCGCATGGAAGACTTCCTCACTCTGTTCTTGGCTCATCTTGTTTTGGTGCATCAGTAGTTGGAGGCGTTTGCAACAACTCTGGGGGAGCTCTTGTTCATCGGGGTCCTGCCTACACTGATCTATCTTTGTTTGCTAGAATTAATGAAAAAAATGAGTTGGAGCTCGTTAATCAGTTAGGTTTTGATCTTGGTAATGACCCAGTAAAATTGTTAGAAAGACTTGATAAGGGTTTTCCTAAAAATTTTAATATAAATCTGAAAACAGAAGGAAAAAAAAATATCAATTATGAACAAATTGTTCGTGATGTTAACGCTGATACTCCAGCGCGTTTCAATGCAAATCCTATTTGCCTAAAGCATGCTTCTGGATGCGCAGGGAAAGTAGCCGTTTTTGCGGTATGCATGGATACATTCCCTGCTCATGACAGATTAAAAACATTTTATATTGGCACAAATGACACTGTTCAGTTGCAAAGATTACGAAGGTCTGTTTTGAAAGAGTTCAATTCTCTGCCTGTGATAGGCGAATATATGAGTCGTCCAACAGTTGAAGTATCTCAAAAGTATGGGAAAGATTTATCTCTATTAATTAAGTTTTTTGGATCAAATGCCATCAATAAGTTATTTTTTTTGAAATTAAAATTTGATGACCTCTTCGCACGATTGTTTAAAAAAGAAAATATTTCTGACTATATTCTTCAATTTTTTTGTAACCTGCTTCCATGTATCCTTCCAAAAAGAATTCAATTTTTCAAAAAAAAGTTTGAACATCATCTCATACTTAAAATGGAGAATAACGGTATTGAAGAGGCTAGATTTTTTCTTGAGCAATTTTTTAATAAGGAGAATGGTGACTGGTTTGAATGTAATAAAAATGAGGCAAAATCTGCAGAAATTAATCGTTTTGTGACTGCTGCCGCTGTCATTCGAAAAAAAAATATTCTGGACGATAGCATAGGACCAATTTTAGCACTGGATATTGCGCTGAAAAGAAATGAAGAAGATTGGTTTGAAATTCTTCCAAAAACTATAAACAAAGATATTTATAATTTTTTTTATTATGGTCATTTTTTCTGTCACGTGATGCACCATGATTACATTTTGAAGGAAAAAATTTCACCTGAGATAATTAAAAAAAAGATGCTAAAAATTCTTGATAAAAAAGGTGCTGAATATCCAGCGGAACATAATGTCGGCAGACATTATATAGCAAAGAAACAATTAGCTGAATTTTATCGTGAATTGGACCCTACCAATACCTTTAACCCTGGGATTGGTGGATTGCCCACAGGAAAATATTATACTTAATTAGAAGTGTCCATTTATATAAATGATGATTTGCCGAATATTTTATCTTTAACCTTGGCGGGCTTTCAATCTAGGATTTCTTTTGTTTATTACATATAACCTTCCGCGCCGACGCACGATTTGGCAATTACGGTCGCGTGTTTTAATAGTTTTTAGAGAACTAACAACTTTCATATAATCCGCCATTACTTTCCGCTATTTTCGAGGTTTATAGACTGGCGAAGGCTAGAGGTCAAGAGGCATATTTATAAGAAATACCACAACCGGCAAGTCCACAATAACCGTTTGGCACTTTGTGCAGATATTGTTGGTGATAGGCTTCTGCATAATAAAAATGAGAATAGATTTTTATTTCGGTTTGTATTTTTGAAAAACCTGACTCTGTCAAAGCTTCTTGATATCGTTTGGCTGAATCACTTAGAACTTTTAGCTGTGTCTTGTCAGATGCATAAAGAGCAGACCGATATTGCGTTCCTTTATCATTACCTTGTCTCATATATTGCGTTGGATTATGCTCTTCCCAGAAAATACCAAGCAGCCTGTTTAAACAAACAATATTTGGATCAAAAACAATAAGAACTGCCTCTGTGTGTCCCGTGCGACCTGAGCATACTTCTTCATAAGTTGGGTTAGGTGTTTGCCCACCTGCATATCCAACAGCGGTACTGTAAACTCCATCACAATTCCAAAACAATCTTTCTGCACCCCAAAAACACCCCATCCCCACGACGAGTGTTTCAAGATTATACGGAAATGGAGGGTGCAGCGGCGTATTCAACACACTGTGAAACTTGGATGTTTGTATTTCCTGCAGTCTGCCAGTCAAGGCTTCATGGGTTTCTGGCAATCTTGTTTTAAATGGATTATCAAAATACATAAATAAATTCTCTTTTCACTACTTGGCTTTATAATTCTATTATTTAATCTGCTGAGTTTAACGCTTCAATACCTGGAAGACTTTTCCCTTCCATCCATTCAAGAAATGCTCCACCCGCAAGTGATAAATAACTAATCTCATTCCCCGCTCCCGCAAGTTTCACAGCAGCGACAGTATCTCCCCCACCGGCAACACTTGTAAGGTAACCGGTGCTTGTTCTTTTTCCAATATATTCTCCAAGTGATTTAGTCCCCAAATCATAAGGAGCAATCTCAAATGCACCTGCCGGACCATTCCATAACAAGGTTCTAGATTGGGCAATATGCTTTTTAAATAAAACAATAGACTCGGCTCCGATATCCAGTATCATCTCGTCATCTTTGACCATACCATTTACACGAGTGTCTGACAAACCTCCAGCCTGCAAGCTTTTGCTTACAACCCCATCAATTGGCAAGATTATTTGGCATTTTTTTTCTTTAGCTAAGTTCAAAATCATAGTTGCTGTTTGTATTAAGTTTGGCTCATATAAAGAAGCTCCAACTGGAACTTTTTTTGCTGCGAGGAAGGTATTTGCCATCGCTCCAGCCAAGAGCAATTTATCAACTTTAGAAATTAGATTTTCTAGTATTGATAGTTTTGTTGATATCTTTGCCCCTCCCACAAATGCAGCAAAAGGTCTAGTTGGGTTTTCCAAAGTATTGGAGAGCGCTTTTAGCTCTGCTGCTAATACTGGACCAGCATAGCTTGGTAAAAATCTTGTGATTGATTGTATAGATGCATGCGCCCTATGAGAGCATGAGAAAGCATCATTTACATAAATATCAGCAATATTTGCGTAAGATCTTGCTAAATCGAGATCATTTTTCTCCTCACCTGGATAAAAACGACAATTCTCGAGCAGACAAATTTTCTCTTCATGGTCAGCTTTTTCTTTGAGTTTTGATGGTTTTTCAACATACGGTAGGAAACTTACATTGCATGATAATGCTTTCCTAAGATAATCCTGCAATGGTTGAACTGAAAAATCTTTGCTAACAACTCCTTTTGGACGTCCAAAATGTGTAATTAAAAAAATTTGCTTAGCACTATTGGCAAGAATTTTGAGACCAGGTATGACACGTCTTATTCTCGTATCATCTAAAATTTTACTACCTTTCATTGGCACATTAAAATCAACACGCATGATGATTTTTTTATTTTTTACTTGTTCCTCATCAATCACTTTGTAGTGATTTTTCATTTTTTTAAGTTCCTCTTGAATTAAATGGTATTTGTGACTTACATCTATAATTTATTAAAAGCAATACAGTATACTGAAATGATACAACCAAATTCAGATCTAATCATATTCTTTGTAATCGGTGAGAAATGACCAATAAATTTGTTCATAAAAATTCAGCTCTAAATGAATTTGTTTCAGGTTTAAAAGACGGTCTACCACTTCAAATAGGCGTTATACCGTTTGGTATCGTATTTGGAATAGTTGGGCTGGAGGTCGGTCTTAGTCCACTCCAGACTTTTTTTATGTCTTCAATCTTATTTGGAGGCGCCAGCCAAATTGTATTTACACAATTACATGCAACAGCGACACCATTCGCTGTGTTGGTAGCAACAGTAAGTGCGGTAAATCTGCGTCATTTGCTTTACGGCATGGTAATGTCAGAATATTTGCGGCATCTACCGCTAAAATGGCGCCTTGCACTGGGATATCTGTTAACAGATGAAGCCTTTGCTGTATCTCACCAGAGATATACCCAAAGGCCTACTTCAGATTTCATGCACTATCACTTATTGGGGAGTGGCATTATGTTATGGTTTTGCTGGCAAGTTTCTACAGCTATAGGAATATTGTCTGGCCCAACAATACCTGAAAGTTTTCAACTTGGATTTGCTATCCCTCTCACCTTCATCGCGGTCATCATTCCATCTCTGAGCCATTTTCCTGCAATATTTTCTGCTATTTCAGCAGGTTTAGCTGCTTTACTATTCCAATTTCTGCCATTTAATCTTTGGCTAATTGTTGCCGCTTTTTGTGGAATTATAGTAGGAACCCTCAGCAGTTATGTATCCAAAAATTACATCAAAAAAATACAGGAGCGAAAATGAGCGTTTGGATTGCAATTATATTTACTGGTTTTCTTACGTTTGGTACACGATTTTTGCCACTTTCACCATTGATGCCTGAAAAGTTGCCTGATTGGTTACAATTAGCAATGAAATTCGTACCTGTATCTGTATTGAGTGCGATAATAATACCGGCGATTTTTATTTCAGAAGATACAGGTTATATCGTAATTCAAGATAATCTGCGGATAGTAGCTGCTATTGTTGCTATTTTTGTTGCTTACTTCTCAAGGTCAACAGCCATTACAATCTTATCTGGTTTATCAGTTATTTGGATTTTAACTTTTTTAGAATAGCCCACAAAAGTCTTCCATCAATTAGCAACAAACCAAAACTTATTACAATAAAACCCAAGAAAATTTGCAAAGAAATCCATTTCTGTAGTAGAATTACATCGATCAAAATCGCAAAAACTGGTACAATAATAGTTACAAGCATAAGGTTAGCGGCACCAGCCAATTCCAAAATTTGAAAATAAACGATATAAGCTAGGGCAGTTCCACCGATACTCAAACCAAAAAGTATCAAAATAAATTTTAAATCAAACACTGCCAAATTTGGTATTCCATTTGTCAAAATTACAAATGGCACAGAAATTAAAGAACCAATCAGTAAGGTGCCACAAGCAATGTCCTTAGGCTCATAAACAGAGAGTTGTGTTTGTCCCCAAACACTCCCCAACGCATAGCTTATAGAAGCAAGCAAGACTGCTAACTGGCTAAGCGAGGTGAGTGTTATTTCATTTAAAACATCAAAGCCAGTTACTAAAGTCACTCCGAAAATCCCAATTAATGTGCCAATTATTCTTCGTATCTCTAATTTTTCTGAGGGAATAAAAGCTGCTGCGAGAAACACAGCTGCAAATGCAGTATTGGAATTTAAAATTGAAGCAAGACCACCGCTTATTGTTTGTTGACCCCATGCAATAAGCGTGAAAGGTACAATGTTATTTAATAATGCCATTACCGACACCTTTATCCAAAAGTCTAACTTTTTTGGAAGTCTTCGCCTAAGCCATAAAAGCACTAAATATAGGGCAAGCCCTGCGAAAAAAATTCGGTAGAAAACAAGTGTAAGAGGTGGAACGGACTTTACACCCTCGCCAATAAAGTAAAACGAGCTACCCCATATGAGAGATAAGAACAATAATAAAAGCCACGCTTTATTACTCATCTAGTTTGACCCTAATTATAAGATTGCTTCTACTATCATTCGCATCCCCATGATGAAGAACATCCATAATAAAAGATTTCTAAATAAATCAGTCGATATTTTTTCCCGTATTGATTGCCCAATAACAAATCCCATAGTTGCCACCAATGTTGCTACTATACTTGGAAACCAAATTTCAGAAAGAACTAAGACCTCTGTCGACAAATATCCAAACAAAACAGGCATACATCCTACTAATAAGAGAAAACCCATGGTATCAACAAATTCCCTCTTTGGAATTTTCGCTGCTATTAGATAAATGGTAAGCGGAATTGCCCAAAGCACTGTTGGACCACCGACAAAACCAGATATGATACCAACAAGGGGCTGCCAAATCCTCATCTTTTCAGGCCGAATATACCAACCACTTCCTCTTAAATTTGTAACTAAAAAGCTTATTATACCGACACCAATCCAGAGCTTGATTAGTTCACTGGATAAATGAACAGTAACAAAAGAAAATACAGCCAGACTTGCAATCATCCAGGCTGCTAAACGCCAATACTTTCTAACTACAAAAAGATGGTCCTCCGCTTGATAATACTGCCAACTATTCAAAATTAGGACTGGGATAACATTAATCATTACCGCATCCAATGGAGGGAGAAAAAAAGTTAAGATGGTAATCGCAGTGGTGGGCAAACCAAGGCCGAGTGTTCCTTTAACTATTCCAGCAAGAAAAAATGAGCTTGAAATAATTATCCAATAGTATTCAGATGCAAATTCATTCATTAAATGCTGATAGCACCTAATTGCAACGCTATTTTGTCAATTTTTTTAGCAAGAGCTTCGTCGAGGTCCGTAATACCTCCTGCATCGTGCGTAGTGAGCCTTATTTTCACTGTGCTATATACATTTGACCACTCAGGATGATGATTCATTTTATCAGCGATAATGGCAACTTGCATAATAAAACCTATGGCAGAAGGAAAGCCATCAAACTTGAGTTCTATATTCATCGCCCTACCGTCGGTTTCAAATGACCAACTGTTCTGCTCAGATTTTAGAACTTCTATTGCATTATCATCTAATAATATTGGCAACTATTTCTCCAAAAAATGTTTTTTGACACATTTTATTTTTTTACTTCAACTATGCAATTTATCACACGCAGCAACTTATATGACAAGTATATTCCTAAGTTTGCTAAATTAAATTAGCATAACACACACCATTTATTAAAAAACACATTCAAAAAAAGACATAATTAAATCAAATTTATCAGGCTTCTTCCTTTTTTTGATTTCAGAATTAAATAAAATACTATGAAAATAAGGAAATTTTATATAACCGCAAAGCCGTTTGTTTCCGTTTTGGTGGAGACCGCACCTCTAGCTGCACTTTTTATAGGTACATCTTTCTACTCATTACATATCGGCGCAGCTGCTGCTATCTTAGCCTCCGCTATCCTTATTTTTTTTCAATTTGCTAAAGATAAATCGATTTTATTTTTTCCACTATTTTCGACCATCATTTCAATATTATTTGTTTCAATAGCATTTATCACGGAGGAAACTTTTTTTATAAAAATTCAAGCTAGTTTATTTAACATTGCGTTTGCATTTTTATTGTTACTAGGCTGGGCTAGAAACTATCCTGTGATGAAATTATTCTTTGGAAAGCAATTCTCTCTTAATCATTATACATGGATGCAACTCTCTATGCGATGGTCAATATTTTTTCTTTGTCTAGCGATCGCAAATGAATTCGCATGGAGACTGCTCGATGATGAGGGTTGGGTGATCGTGAAAGTGTTCATCTTCGCACCAGCAACGGCTTTATTCATGGCATCTCTTATACCTCTAACTATCAAGGGCAAAGTACCAAGGTCTGACTAAATATATAAATTTTGGTCTCAATTTGAGATATTTTGAGAGCTCATTTAATTTAAAGGGCTGACAACTGATACCCCAATACTGGGAAATGAATTGAAACCATTCCAACATCTTCATGTTCATAATCTATAATAATAATATTTTGGTCCAAATATCGTAAAATCCCCATCACATCGGGGTCAGATGTTTTGCCGTTTGGCCTTATAAGAACCCGTTCTCCTATTTTTAACTTTCCAGTATAGGCACAATTTATTCCGCTAGGGGCAGTGGAAATATGGTTTCTAGCTATTTTTAATGCTTCCTCCGGTGCACAATCAATGAAAGAACCATGTCCCATTTGGGTTATTAGATCACGATGTTTAATAATTGCTTTGAAGGGAGCAATAAAACTATCACCTCCATCCCATCTTCCACATAGAAACCACACACAATGTTGTATTACCGCATCTGCATAGCTTGGATTGTTTCCATTCATATAAGGACCGTGTGATGTGAGATGATGATTTATAAGCTCAAACGCTGATTGCAATTGTAAAAGAACACTTGGAAGAGAGTTCTGCATCTCTTCAACTGTCCATCCAGGCTCGAAATACAGAGAACTCCTATCTTTGATAAAATCTTCAGGCGCCACTCCCATAGACGTGGTCAGTACTATCCTTACTGTAAGTTTAAATAAAATATTTTCTCCAAAACTTCCTAAAATTAACTCTAACGCCCTATTGGATGACAGATATGCCACTTTCTCGCTTTTTAGCTTACCAAGTTGAAAAGCTATACACTGACTATCACAAAATATATCTGCGCCCACTTGCAAGACAGGTGTTCTCCGATATCCGCCAGTAAGTGGGGTCAACAGTGGCTTCGGAGGAATACGTGGTATTTGGACAGAGTACCAATCAAGACCCATTATACCGAATGTCATCCGAATTTTTTCTGCTATTGGCGATTGCGGATAATGATGAAAAATAGGAACTAACATTTTATTTTTAACTTTTGTAAATAGAAGATGGATTTAATTAATAAATGCCCATTTTAAATTCAGAGGTCAATGTGATTTAGCTTTAACCGCTCAAAATAAATTGGGAAAGTTGAGGATATTAAAATGAGGTATAAACTTGATATATTATTTAATTTTAAGGATGGTTTATTCTGGACATGGCGCACCGCATGGCGCACAAGCCGTTGCGTTATCCGCAGGAGCTGCTAGGCTTTTAGTAACAGGGCTTGTTAAATGATCCAAACTACTAAGAAGAAATATTAGTAAAAGCAAAAGCACATGTGTATTTCTGGGGGATTTAAACATCTGCTTTAAAATCCAAAATAAGGCCTAGTTTTTATGCCTACCCAACTTCCAAGCAAAGCAAAAAATGCCCATAACCAGCCATGTAAGCTGCCAGAAGAAATACCAGCAACAAAAGCACCAATATTGCAGCCAAAACCTAATCTCGCCCCTACGCCCATTAACAGACCACCAATTATTGCAGCTACTAATTGACGGATGGGCGGCCATGGCTGGTTAGCAAAACTCGCCGTTACGGCTGCACAGAAACCTGCCCCAATAATCATACCGAAATTCATCAGGCTACTGACATCTGCAAAAACAGATTGCTTCAACGCTAAGGCTGGCCCAGGCCATTGCCAGAATGCGGTTTTATCAATGGGAATTCCTGCTAACATAGCTATCTTGCCGCCCCAAACGGTAAACCCAAATGTTACACCCCAAGGGTGTCCAGAAATGATGAAAACAAGAATGCATAAGAGAGAAATCAGTGATGTTCCAATAAGCCAATTTATACTCAATTTTTGCCCAGACTTTATGGCGATTGTGAAAAAAATGACTGCCACGCCAAAAATTAAAAAGGAATTTAATATATAATAAATAAGTAAACTTGAAGACCCACCAATAACAATTGGGTTTAAGGCACCCAAATTTAAAATTGTGGGCAAAATTAGACTTCCAATAACTGACCCTATTATGAACCCTGGTAATGCAAAAATCATTCGTGCAGAACCGCTACCATAGGTAAACAGCACACCAGATCCACAACCATTTGCAAGCTGCATCCCTATTCCGAATATGAATGACCCAAGCAAAAGTGAAATGGATATTGGCGCAAAACTGCCTGAAGAGCCCAGTCCCAGGTAACTTATCGGTAAATATACTAGGCTACAGAAACCAACTAAAACAAAGTGATACCCAATTGGGCGGGTATCACCTCGAGTAATTAATTTTCGCCAGCCGGAAGCAAATCCATATTGAAAATATAGAAATGTGATCCCCAATAATCCACCAATGAAAAAAAGGCTTAATCCTCTACTTCCAGTATCAATAGCCACAAAAGCTGCAATTATTGCCGCTATAACGCCGAGGAGACATAAAAGACTATTATCTTTTTTACCACCCAATTTTAGACTAAAGGTTTGATATTCGAAAACATTGAGTTTTAAAAACTTATCCAAGACGGAAGAATTCTTTAATTTTAGTAAAATTAGATTTCTCCTTGATTAATGGACGGTTTGAGTCTTTTGTCCACTCCACCATTGAGCCATCGTATAAAGTGACGTTTTCATTACCAAGAATTTCCGATAACACAAACCAATTCATAGCAGCCCAATGACCAGTGTTACAATAACTCACAACTGGCTTGCTTTGCATATCACTATAAATTTCATTCAACATATTTGTTGGTTTTAACTTATTGTTGATTTCGTCATAGGCATTTGATTGGGTTAAAAGGATTGCTCCAGGAATATGTCCGGTCGCTAAAACCTTCGGGTGTTTTTCCTCTCCCCAAAACTGCTTTTCAGGTCTCCCATCAAGAAGTATGGTATTGGCGGTTTTATCCATTACGATTTGCTCCACTCCGTTTGTATCAATGTAGTCTTCAGTTGTTAACAAAGCGATGAAGTTGCCTTTCCTAGGAGCTAATGGATTTCCTCTTTCAATTTGAGCTGGATAGGTCTCATTCCAGTTTGTCCAACCACCATTTAAGATAGATACTTTTTCGTGCCCGAATGATTTAAATGTCCAATACGCTCTGGCAGAAGAGCCAAAATCTGTTGACGACACACCCGCTGGAACGATTATCACATGAGAGTTTTGGTTTACGCCTAATGAGCGTGCGAGTGTCTGAAATTGTTCCTCTGAAGGAATTAAGCCAGGGATATCGTTTCTAGCTACGCGCCATCCCGCTTTCATATAATCTGAATGGATTGAACCTGGGATATGGCCCTCTATGAACGTCTCATGTCCACCGCCATCCAGTGAATTACGTAGATCAATAATAACTAATTCAGGATCTTGAAGGTTTTTCGATAGCCAATCCACTGAAACCAATGGTGATGCTGCAAAGGTGATGCCAACATTGAATATTGTTAAAACAGCCGTAGTAAAACAGAAAAATAAAGTTTTAAGTAAAGTTCTCATTTAAATTCTCTTCATAATATCAATTACATAATCTGAAAAATACATTTGTAAGTTTCCTAGTTGGTGGATATATAGAATGTTTTTTTAATTTTTAAATATTTAAGCAAAAAAAATAAAATTATTTTCTTCTTTCCATATTTTTATAAAATTTTTTTTTAAATTCTAACATTAATTTAATTTGTTATTTCAAGAATGTCAGTAAGGCTAAATTCTTTTATACTGCCTTATATACACTTTTTCTTATTTCAAATTACCATGTGAAATAGTGCCGCATTGCACTTGAATCAATGAACAATCTCATTACTTTAATTTATTAAAAAGAGGCTTCTTTTTGGTAATAACATACCCCGTTTTTAATGTAGGTGTCATTTGCAAAATTTTATTGGACATAAATTAAAAAGAGATAAAAATGTCGCCGAAATCGAATAGATTAATACTTTTTTGTGTGGCCGCAGCTTTTCTCATATTAGCAGCTGTACTGACACTTTCAGCCCTAGAAGAAAATATTGTTTACTTCTATACACCCTCAGAATTAGACAGGTCAGAAATTGGTAGTAGCTCTATTCGTATTGGAGGGTTGGTGAAAAAAGACAGTATAAATATTAACGGCTTAACTACACGTTTTATCATAGAAGATGCGACCAGTCAGCAGATAGTAATTTACACAGGCGCACTTCCTGATATTTTTCGCGATGGTCAAGGCGTCATAGCAGAAGGCAAATTCGAAAACAAATTTTTTAAAGCGAACGTAGTAATGGCAAAGCATGATGAAAAATATATGCCCCGTGAGGTTGCAGACAAGCTAAAAGAACAAGGCGTCTGGCAAGGGGATACGAGCAGATGATTGTCGAGTTGGGACATTTTTGTTTGGTGCTCGCTTTTGTTTTATCAGTTAGCCAATTTGTTTTTCCTATTTTTGCATCAAACTCCAATTTTAAGCAGTTGCACTCAATCACCCTAAAAATGACATTATTGAATGCGATTTGCGTTTTACTCTCTTTCGTGAGTCTCGTTTGGGCATTTATTGTCTCCGATTTTTCAGTAGCTCTTGTAGCTGAGCATTCCCATTCTTCAAAACCAATAATCTATAAAATATCCGGTACTTGGGGTAACCATGAAGGCTCACTGTTAATGTGGATTTTGATTTTATCCATTTTTGGCGCCGGGTTAGCGCTTACACAAAAAACAATGCCAATATCACAAAAATCTTGGATACTTGGCATTCAAGGTTCTATTGGTTCTGCATTTTTGGCTTTTTGTCTTTTTACTTCTAACCCGTTTGAGAGACTATCGAATATCCCATTAAACGGCAATGGTTTGAACCCTGTGTTGCAGGATATTGGGCTAGCGCTTCACCCACCAACGTTATACGTTGGTTATGTTGGATTATCACTCGCCTTTTCATTTGCAGTGGCTGCTCTTTTAACAAATAGATTTGATAAAAACTGGGCCCGGTATATGCGTGTCTGGGTGCAAATAGCATGGTGCGCACTAACGCTTGGTATTGGCCTTGGAAGTTGGTGGGCATATTACGAGCTCGGATGGGGGGGCTGGTGGTTTTGGGATCCAGTTGAAAATGCATCTCTGATGCCATGGCTTGCTGCAACTGCTTTATTGCATTCTGTAATAGTAGTTGAGCAACGAGAACAACTCAAAAGTTGGACTGTTCTGCTAGCGATTATTGGGTTTTCATTGTCATTGCTTGGAACATTCATTGTTCGCTCTGGACTTCTAACATCGGTCCACAGCTTTGCCTCAGACCCAACAAGAGGATTATTTATTTTAGGAATTCTCATTATCTCTATCGGACCGCCGTTGATACTATTCGCAATTCGTGGCCCAAAGTTAAAAACAGATGGGCCCTTGGTTTTAGTGAGTAGGGAAACAGCATTAATAGCCAATAATTTTCTGCTAATTTGTGCCACTATTGTCGTCTTGATTGGAACGTTTTACCCAATCGCACTCGAAATGACTACGGGAATGAAAATCACAGTAGGACCTCCTTTTTTTGAAGCAACCTTTAATCCAATAATGGGTCTGCTTGTAATAATTATGGGCGTTGGTCCCTTTATGGTTTGGAAACAAGGCTTAATGCGCAAAACAAAACAAATTTGGATGTTTGGAATTGGCATTACAGCTCTTACAATCGTTTTTGTTGTCCAAGCAAGCACCGTTTTATCTATAGGAGCCATTGCAGGCATTTCGACTGTTACCTGGCTTGGTGCAACAATCGTATGTGACCTGGTGATTAAGGTTCGCACATTAAAGCGAAACAATAAATCTGATTTTTGGCAACGTCTTATTCATTTGCAATGGAGTATGTGGATAGCACACTTTGGTGTTGTTATTTTTCTAATTGGCGCTCTTGGAGAGAGTGTTTTTACAAATGAGACTGTCGCTCGTATGCGAATAGGAGAACAAATTCAAATTGGTGCTAACAAAGCAGAGCTGAAGTCAATATCTACAAGGACAGGAAGTAATTATGAAGCTCTGGTTGCAACACTCCACATTATTGATGGTCAGGACAACTATATCGGAACCTTAAATCCGGAAAAAAGGATTTATCCCGTAGAGAGAGAGACAACTACAGAGGCTGCAATACGCCAAAAACTGACACATGATTATTATGCAGTACTTGGTGATGGTAATCAAACAGATGGATATACCATTAGGCTATATCGCAAGCCATTTGTATCATGGATTTGGTTTGGTGTATTGTTGATGGCATCAGGGGCAGCAGTGTCAGCACTAAAAAATATTAATTACCAAAAAAAATCTAAAAAAGCTCTACAATCATGAATGCTCGTTTTTTCTTGCCAATTGGGATTTTCTTGGCATTGGTAGCCGTTTCCGCTGTCTCAATGATGTCAATGTTAAATGGAGATCAAGCAAGAGAACAACTACCCTCTCCGTTAATTGGCAAAGATGCCCCTGAGCTTATTCTTGTTCCATTTGATACAACTTTATCGACATCTCAACGACAAGTTGATCTTAAGCAACTAATGGGGAATGGACCATTTGCAGTTAATTTTTTTGCAAGCTGGTGCGCACCCTGCCAAAAAGAGGCTCCCTTCCTGGAAAAGTTATCCAATCACATCCCCATAATTGGAGTTGCTTATAAAGATAAGTCGGACCAGTTAGCCATTTTTTTAGAACGTTTTGGAGATCCATTTATTAAGATTGGCTTTGATAATGACGGAAAAACATCGATTAATTGGGGTGTTTATGGAATTCCGGAAACATTTCTAATTTCAAATGAAGGAAAAATAATTGTACGTCATGCTGGTGAGATAACAAATGAAGTTTTGAATTCTTTACTAATCCCTTCTATTAAAGAAACGACAAGATAATGTTGAAATTATTCTTAATCGAGAAATTCTTTGTAAGTTTGTTTTTCCTATTAATAGCAATCTTCATAAATGATAAGATTAATATTTCTGGTTTTGTATCAAAAGATGCATTTGCAATCACAGCAGAAGAGATGCTGAGCGATACTATTCTTGAAAGAAGAGCGCGAGATATTTCTGCTAAACTTCGATGTCTTGTTTGTCAAAACCAATCAATCGATGAATCCGACGCTGAGCTTGCTATTGATTTAAGAAAACAAGTTCGTGAGCACTTGAAAGATGGCATGACCGATAATCAGATTTTCCAGGACTTAGCAGAAAAATATGGGGAATTTGTTTTACTAACCCCACCCTTTGAACCTGCCACCTACTTGCTTTGGGGAGCTCCACTGCTAATTCTTGCTATTGGCCTATTATTGATAGCTAATCTTTTTTTATCCTCAAAAATCAATTTTCCTAAGTCATCGTCAGACACAAAAGTTTTTTCAGATTTAAAGACCAAAACATTTGAACAAAACAAAACCGATAAGGAAATAAACTATGGTCAAAGTAGACAAATACCTAATATTATAAAACTAGCGTTGCCAGTTCTTATCTTGCTTCTCAGCGCAGGTATATACCTAAGCATAGGCAGGCCAGATCTTATTGATTATTCACCATCAGATGATAATACGCTTCGAGCAATAACAGAAAATGAACTATTGGAAAAAAATCAATTAGCTCTCAAATCCTTTAAAGAAGCTAAAAGACGTGTTGAAAAAAACCCAGATAGTTTATCCGCACAATTCATGTTAGCAGCAACGGCTTCTCAAATTGGTTCGATTGAAGATGAGATAAATGCCCTTAAAAAAGCATTATTGTTAAGCGAAGGAGACACGAGAATTAAATCTCAACTAGCAGAGACGCTTACAAGGCAAGCTGATGGTCAAGTGACAAAGCTGGCATCAAAACTCATTTCAGAAGTTCTACAAAGTGACCCAAAAAATATTCGCGCTCTTTATTTACATGGCTTAGAATTATCACAAAAAGGAGAACTAAAAGAAGCTATTAGTTATTGGCAATCAACAGCAAGGCAGATTTTGCCAAACTCGCCTCTAGCAGATAGGTTGAAATCTGATGTTGAGCAGGCAGCAGAATTAGCCAAAATAGAAATACCAAACCTTACCTTTTTAAATGTTCCTGATGTAAATATTGATGATCTTGAAAGCCAAAATAATTTAATAGATGTCAATAAGGAGATATTTGAAAAAAAACTATCTCAATTTTCAGATTTGTCGCAGAATGAGCAGAACCAATTTATTAATAAAATGATTGAACGACTTTCATCAAAATTGCAAGAAGAGCCAGATAATTTCGATGGTTGGCTAAAACTTGCACAATCCTATCTTTTGGTAGACAAACCTAATCAGGCTGACAATGTTCTTATATCTGCTACTTATGCTATTAACTCAGATGAAGAGAGAATTTCTTTGATTGAATTCGCTCTTCTTTCGCACCCATCTTCTTCATCAACGGCCCTTGCTGGAGCACAATTATCTATGCTTCCAATTAGTTTAAAAAAAACATATCCAATAAAATTTCTACAAGGTGAATATTCTCGACAAATTGGAAATAACGAAGAAGCGATAAGGCATTGGTTCGATATTTTAAATCATATACCAGCAGATTCTGACCAAGCAAGAACTTTACGACTTTATATAAGTAAATTAGAAAAAGCGTTTTAAAGCATGGGCATTAAATTAATAAATGAACTTTAATTAACCAACAAATGCTTTTTCTACAACATAGTGACCTGGCTGGGAGTTGGCTCCTTCAACAAGGCCAAATTCTTCACAGATTAGTTTCATGTCCGTATTCATTCCAAGAGAGCCACAAATCATCACTCTATCTTTTTCTGGAGAAAATGGAGTGGTGGACAATAACGAAAATAATTTTCCATTCTGAATTAAATCGGTTGGCCTTCCCATTACATCTGAATTCTCTCTAGTAGTTGTTGAGAGATAAACTAAATTTTCCAGCGCTAATTCTCCAATTAAAGGATCTCTTTTAGTTCTATCAACTAATTCTTTTCCATAAGCAAGTTCATCTTTATTTCTGCAAGTATGGATTAAATTAACCTGTTCATATTTATCATATAACTCTGGATCTCTTATGAGAGAGGCAAATGGTGCAATACCTGTCCCAGTTGCGATCATATAAATTTGTTTTCCCGGGATCAGAGCATCTAACACCAATGTCCCTACAGGTTTTTTACGCATAATAATATAATCATCTACCTGAATATTCTGCAGTCTCGATGTAAGGGGGCCATCTGGAACTTTAATAGAGTAAAATGAAAGCCTTTCATCCCAGCTAGGAGAAGCTACTGAATATGCTCTTAATAAAGGTTTTCCTAATTTATCAAGAAGACCTAGCATAATAAATTCACCAGAACGAAATCTAAAACTCGTTGGTCTTTCAACAGAAAATGAAAAAAGCTTATCTGTCCAATGCTTGACGTCTAAAACCTTAACAGCATCATCTGTCTCTGGTCTAACCTCAAAAAAAGTCATTTAGCTCACCTTTTTTTCAGCCATGTCTTATCAACAACAGCGTTTAATCGTATTGCAAATAAAAAGCAATATATCTCTACTTAGATCCTTAAATATCCATGTCAATTTATTAAATTCATAACAGGAAAAGTTTAGTCTTGACTAATTATATAAGTGCATTATTTATTTTAACGAACTACAAAACTATTTATGTCATGGAGAAATAGCATCGCTGAAGCTTCATTACAGCCACCTAAAGCAAAATTGATTTTCAATCAAAAGTTATTAATCTCAGGATTCATCTTGTTGGCGCTCGTATATGGCCTAATAAATCACGAATTTGGTGAAATCATTATATCATCAATTGCCGACGCTTATATCCAAGTAACATCGTTTGTTGCTGCCACTTTATTTCTATTTTATGGTATAGAACGTCTGTTTAAAATCGATCTAACCAAAAAATTATCAGAATCAGGCAATCTTCAAGTATTTTTCGCAGCCTTGCTCGGAGCGCTACCAGGATGTGGTGGGGCTATTATTGTCGTTACCCGTTATGTATCAGGCTCACTCAGCTTTGGCTCTGTACTTGCTACACTTACAGCCACCATGGGAGATGCGGCATTTCTTCTAATCGCAAAAGAACCATCCACCGGTATACTTATAATGGCATTGGGTCTAATTGTAGGAACTATTTCTGGATATGTTGTTGACAAAATTCACGGCCGTGATTTCTTGAGGCCTAAAACAGCTCCTTCTATGCCCGAAAGTAATAGTCATGCGAGCCAACAATCTAATTCAATTTTAGTAACAAGAATTTGGGTTGCACTAATTATTCCAGGAATTGTTCTTGGCATCCTTGCTGCCTTTCAGGTTGATATTGATTTATTATTTCAAAACCCTTTAATTCCACAACCTGGCACATACCTCGGATTTTTTGGTGGGGCATTTTGCGTGTTTTTATGGGCAGCACCTGCTATTCTAAAAGGAAGCAGAATTAATAATAGTAAAATACCCGCCTACCTAAGAAATACGATTGCTGATACAAATTTTGTGACTGCATGGGTTGTGTTTGCATTTTTAATTTTTGAGATTTGGATTTTTAGTTTTAATGTTGACCTTGAAAGTTTATTTAATAGTTTTTCTTTATATTTACCATTGATCACAATTATCATAGGGCTACTCCCAGGATGTGGACCGCAAGTCATTGTAACCAGTATGTATATTGGTGGAATCATTCCATTATCAGCGCAAATTGGAAATGCAATTAGTAATGATGGAGATGCTTTATTTCCAGCTATTGCGCTTGCCCCAAAAACAGCCATCGTTGCAACACTTTATTCTTCCATTCCAGCGCTTATAGTAGCTTATGGTTGGTATATTATTTTTGAATAGGGTTCATGTAGAATTAGTCGCAATACTGTGTTATCTTAATGAGCTTGAAACTTTATGATATCTTTTGAGTTTATATCTTTTTTTAATGGACAATACTTAAACATAGAATAAGCAAGATGACCAAGATGAGCAAACAAACACATTATACGCGTTGGGAGTCGATGGCGTTAGAGGAATATAATAATGATGCCACAAAGATTGAAGGAAAAATAAATTTAGATAATTTGCTCATTAAGCCTTTATATACAGAAGATGATTTAAAGAATTGTGAACACCTTGGTAATTTACCAGGACAAGCTCCTTATACACGTGGGCCAAAAGCGACTATGTATACAGGCAGGCCCTGGACAATTCGACAATATGCTGGCTTTTCAACCGCAGAGGACACAAATGCCTTTTTTAAACAGGCCCTAGCAGGAGGTCAAAGGGGACTTTCGGTTGCATTTGATTTGGCAACTCATAGAGGATATGATTCAGACCACAAAAGAGTCGCTGGAGATGTTGGCAAAGCAGGCGTGGCAATTGACACCGTGGAGGATATGAAGCGTCTTTTTGCTGATATACCTCTTGATAAAATGTCCGTATCAATGACTATGAACGGAGCAGTTTTACCTATTTTATCTAGTTTTATTGTCGCAGGAGCAGAGCAGGGTGTACCAGAAGAAGCTCTTGCTGGCACTATTCAAAACGATATATTAAAAGAATTTATGGTGCGAAATACTTTCATTTATCCGCCCGAACCCTCAATGCGAATAGTTTCCGATATTATTGCTTACACTGCAGAAAAAATGCCCAAATTTAACTCAATTTCAATTTCTGGTTACCATATGCAAGAGGCCGGCGCAAATCTTATACAGGAACTCGCCTTTACACTTGCTGATGGCCTTGAATATGTCAAAGCAGCAACAGAACGAGGTTTAAATGTTGATCAATTTGCACCTCGACTATCTTTTTTCTTTGCGATTGGTATGAATTTTTTTGCTGAAATAGCTAAATTAAGGGCAGCACGTACTTTGTGGGCTGTTTGGATGAAACGACTATTTAAACCCGAAGATCCCAGGTCTCTTATGCTACGCACTCATTGCCAGACAAGCGGCGCAAGTTTAACAGAGCAAGACCCATATAATAACATCGTTAGAACAACCATCGAAGCAATGGCAGCAACAATTGGAGGTACCCAGTCACTTCATACAAATTCATTTGACGAGGCAATTGCACTCCCATCAGAATTTGCTGCAAAAATTGCTAGAAACACTCAATTGATTCTGCAACATGAGGCTGGCCTAACTGATACCGTCGACCCCCTCGCTGGCTCTTATTATGTCGAAAATTTAACATCGCAATTCATATCAAAAGCTAACATATTAATTGAGGAAATTATGGATATGGGCGGAATGACAACTGCTGTTCAGCAGGGTTTCCCAAAAAGAGAAATAGAGAAGGTTGCAACAAAAAAGCAAGCTCTTATAGATTCAGGGCAGACTGTAATTGTAGGTGTAAATCAATATAAAACAGAAGAAATTGATCAAATTGAAGTCCGAGAGATTGACAATTCTGCTGTAAGAAATGCACAGATAAATCAGATATTGGAAGTAAAATCATCACGGGATGATAAAGCAGTTTCAACAGCACTATCTCGCTTAAAAAACGCCGCGCGAACAGGAGATAATAATTTATTGGCACTTGCAATAGAGGCAATGCGAGCAAGAGCTACGGTTGGAGAAGTATCTTCTGCACTGAGCGAAATATACACGCGACATACAGGCATAAATGAGGTTGTCCGTAATATCTACACAGATACATTTGATAATGAAGAAGTTCTACAACCAGTATACCAAGCTATCGGGCAGTTCCGGACAGAAACAAATAAAAATCCGGTTTTATATTTAGCAAAACTAGGCCAAGATGGACATGATAGGGGGGCTAAAATTATTGCAAGTGCGTTTGCTGATTTCGGTTATAATGTAATTGCCGGTAATTTGTTTGAAACACCTGAGGAGGCGGCAGATAGTGCTATTTCGAACAATGTTAATGTAATTGGAGTTTCCTCACTGGCGGCAGGCCATAAAACTTTAATTCCAGAATTAATTCATCACCTGAAAGAAAAGAAAGCAGAGGATATTCTTGTGATTTGTGGTGGTGTAATACCAAAGCAAGATTATGAATTTTTGTATAAGGCAGGCGTTTCAAAGATTTTTGGCCCTGGAACTCCTATAAACGATGCAGCGCTCGAAACAACACAAGCGGTTTTAGAAAACCATAAGCGCACTCATAATTACCGTGCATCAAGATTATCTGGCAGTACGTAGAAACTTATAACAGAACAAAGCTCCACTTTTTTGCATTCTATGAAGCCTTGAACGCAATAGCTGGAACTCTTACATTTAAAATATAAAAGTTATTAAAAAAAACTATTAATCCCTTAGGGTCGAACGTTGTTCTAGCGGAATAAAAAAAAATTCTAACTAGAATACAGCAACAAATATCCGATAAACCGCGTGGATGAATAGTCTTTCAGCTACTTAGAACTATTTAGGCTAAGGAATTTAAATATGGATTTAAATAATTTTACGACTATTGCTCGCTCTGCTCTCACAGAAGCGCAGAATCATGCACTCGCTCATTCTAACCCTAGCTTAACTGACCTTCACCTTCTATCTTCTTTATTAAAAAATGACTCAATTTCTCTTCCAAAACTGCTAAATCGTTCAGGTGTTGATCTAATTAAGCTTGGTAGCTCTGTTTCACAGTCTGTTGAAAATCTCCCTAAGCTTCAGTCCAGTTCAACAGAAGTAAAGTTGCAAGTTGACCAAACACTCGTAAAAATTTTAGCCAAATCAGAACAATGGGCAAAAAATAGAGGAGATAGTTTCATTGCTAGTGATGCACTATTACTTGCTATTTCAGAAGTGAATGGACCTGCAGGAAAATTGCTAAAACAGCACAATTTGAATGTAACTAGTTTAAAGCAAGAAATTGAAACACTGCGCCAGGGTCGCAAAGTCGAAAGTGATAGCGGTGAGGAATTATTTGAAACTCTGAGTAAATATGCACGTGACCTAACAAATGCTGCCCTAAACGGAAAGTTAGACCCTGTAATAGGTAGAGATGAAGAAGTTAGAAGGACGATGCAAATACTAGCAAGAAGAACTAAAAATAATCCTATTTTAATAGGAGAGCCTGGAGTTGGCAAAACTGCAATTGCAGAAGGTCTTGCTCAGCGGATTATATCTGGGGATGTGCCAGAGGCATTATTAAATAAGTCTATTCTTGCGTTAGATATGGGGGCATTGGTAGCTGGGGCAAAATACAGGGGTGAGTTTGAAGAAAGACTAAAAGCAGTAATAAATGAAATTCAGTCGCGCGAGGGAGATGTAATTTTATTTATTGATGAAATGCACCAAATAGTTGGTGCTGGCAAAACAGAAGGTGCAATGGACGCATCTAATTTGTTGAAACCAGCACTAGCACGAGGTGAGCTGCACTGCATAGGAGCAACGACTCTAAACGAATACCGAAACCATATTGAAAAAGATACTGCATTAGCACGGAGATTTCAGCCAGTATATGTGGGCGAGCCAATAATAGAGGATACGATTTTTATTTTGCGTGGACTTAAAGAAAAATATGAGGCTCATCATGGTATACGTATAACCGATGATGCACTTGTTGCTGCCGCAAAATTAACGGACCGTTACATAAATGATAGATTTCTGCCTGACAAGGCAATTGATGTAACAGATGAAGCGGCAAGCTTTATTCGGATGCAATCTGACAGCAAACCCGAGGCACTTGATTTAATTGACAGGTCTATTTTGCAATTGAAAATAGAGCAAGCAGCGTTGCAAAAAGAGCCCACTTCTGATGACCAAAATCATAGGCTAGAACAAATTACAACTGAATTGGGTAAACTTGAAGCAGACTCTGAAGCACTCACAGAAAAGTGGCAAACTGTTAAAACCAAGTCAGAAGAAGTTAAACAACTTCAAATAAAAATTGAAGATGCACGCCACCTTCTGGAGAGATCTCAGCGAGATGGCAATCTTGAAAAAGCAGCAGAGCTCACCTACTCTATCCTACCAAGCCTAATAAATGAGTTAGATATTGCCAAAAAAGCATTTGAAAACAATGATACTGTAGGACAACAAGTTGAAAGTCGTCATATAGCTCTTATAATAAGCCAATGGACCGGAATCCCTGTTTCAAAAATGCTCGCAGGAGAAGAAGAAAAACTTCTTAAGATGGAAAAGCAGATGGAGCGCCACGTAGTTGGACAAGATGAAGCAATTTCTGCAATCGCAAACGCCATCAGGCGCTCTCGCTCTGGTTTGAGCGATCCTAATTTGCCTCTTGGTAGTTTTTTAATGCTGGGTCCAACAGGGGTAGGAAAAACAGAATTAGCAAAAGCATTAGCTATTTTTTTATTTGACAAGAAAGAGGCTATTCTTCGACTTGATATGTCAGAATATATGGAAAAACACTCTGTTTCTAAACTGATAGGTGCGCCTCCTGGTTATGTTGGATACGAAGAAGGAGGTAGCCTTACTGAAGCTGTGCGGAGGCGCCCATACCAAATAATTTTATTTGATGAAATAGAAAAAGCGCATCCTGACATTTTTAATATACTTTTACAGGTGCTGGATGAGGGAAAGCTCACTGATAGTCAGGGGCGTAGTGTGGATTTTCGTAATACACTCATTCTATTAACCTCAAATCTTGGCGCTGAATACCTGCTGAAATTAAAAGAATCAGAACCAGTTGAAAAAGTTAAAGAGCAAGTAATGACAGAAGTTCGTTCTGCATTTAGACCAGAATTTTTGAATAGATTGGAAGCAATTTTGCTATTTCAGCGTTTATCAAAGCAAAGTATGAGAAGAATCGTTGACATTCAAATTAAAGAACTTCAAGCCAGATTATCTGAGCGTTCAATCATAATTGAAATCTCAGATGCAGCTAAAGCCTGGCTTGGTGAGAAAGGGTATGATCCTAGTTATGGGGCGCGCCCGCTTAGAAGACAAATTCAGATACACGTACAAAATCCATTAGCTGAAGACTTGATAGCAGGTACATATACCGACGGTGATGAAATCTTTGTTGATATTTCGGATGTAGATGACGGACTGATTTTTCATAAACAAAATGATTTAGCCATTATAAAATAATAAATAATTCAATTTTAAAATTAATTTTTGTTTATTTATGGCAAGTATACAAATGTACGACTTGATTAAATATAAAACGAAAAAGAAAAAAATGCCGTAAACAATTTTGAATATTGTTTAGTCCACCTTCAAAGAAATAAATCCGCTTTAAAAATTTCTTGTGCTTTCCTATTAAGGATACAAAGATATCGAAACTATTTACTGCTCAAATGTTTGGTTTTTCCACCGGTACAGCTCATTTTTGCCCTGAGTCATTCTTTAATGAGAATGACATTATACGAGTCATACGTTTAGAAAATGCTGTTAAATCTGCAGGCATTCGTCCCTCGATAATTTGGGCCTGGTCAAATAAAAGTAATGCTGCGTCATCCACCAATTCGCTCTCTTTACTACTCGATTTCGCATCTGCCAATTTATTCAATGCAATCACAAGTTCGTGGTCTGGATTTATCTCCAAGATTCGAGGTGCTCCTTGAAAATCTCTGTTATGAGCTTTCATCAGACGTTCCATCTGGATATCCATACCGCCTTCGTCTGCAACAAGGCAAACGGGGCTCTCTGTGAGAGTTGATGACAAACGAACATCTGAAATTTTCTCACCCAAATTGGTTTTAATTCGAGCTATAAGCAAATCAAATTTTGAGGGGTCTGCTTTTTTCTTTTCGGAATTCTCTGACTCAAATTTGTCAAGGTCAAGAGCGCCTCTACTAGCAGACTTAAATTTTTTACCTTCAAAGTCGGGAACTAATGGTATCCAGAATTCGTCGATTGGGTCACTTAACACGATCACATCTATATCACGTGCTTTGAACCCTTCAATATGTGGGCTCATTTCAGCTTGCTCAACTGTCTCAGAGGACAAATAATAAATTTCTTCTTGTTTTTCTTTCATTTCCGAAACGTATTGCGCTAAACTTATGTAATCACCTTTTCTACATGAATAGAATCTGCAAAGTTCGAGGATTTTCTCTCTAAAATCCTGATCCTCGTATAAACCTTCTTTGATAACAAGACCAAAATCCAGCCAAAATTTCTGGTACTCCTCTTGTTTTTTTCCCGCTTGTTTTTTTAATTCAGATAAAACACGTCTTATTATTGTTTTTTTGATTTTATTAATAGCAGGAACTTGTTGTAGCATTTCCCTACTTACATTTAAATCAAGGTCAGGTGTATCAACCACTCCACGAACAAATCGAAGCCAATTAGGAACCAATTCTTCACATTCGTCGGTAATGAAAACACGATTAATGTAAAGTTGTAGTCGAGATTTGCGCTCAGGGTTAAATAAATCCATAGGTCGCGTACTAGGGATAAATAGAAGACTTGTAAAATTTGTAACACCCTCAGTTACATTGTGCATTGTAAGATAGGGTGTGTCGTAAGCAGAGCTAGCTTGCTGATAAAAAGAGTTGTATTGTTCTTCTGTAATTTCCGACTTAGATCTCGTCCAAATAGCGGAAGCGCTATTTAACATAGTGCTTGCTTCACCATCTTGCCAATATATCGGAGCAGAAAGATGGTCAGAATATTTTTTGACCATATATGAAATTCGTTGCTCCTCTAAAAATTCCTTGGCATCTTTTTTCAGGTGAAGAATAATGTCCGTCCCCTCTTCTCCACGTTCAGCATCATCAAGACTATATCCATTAGACCCGTCTGAATGCCATTTATACGCTTTGTCACTTCCCACTTTTCTCGAGATAACATCAACAGTCTCTGCGACCATAAATGCCGCATAAAAACCAACACCAAATTGCCCAATCAAAGAAAGCTTATTTTCGTCATTTTGTTTTGATGATTCGAGTTGCTCTATGAAACTCTTTGTGCCAGAGCGAGCGATCGTACCAAGAGAAGATACTAAATCGTCTGAGTCCATTCCAACGCCGTTATCAGAAATAGTGAGGATTTTGGCTTTTTTATCAGACTTTATTTGAATTTGTAATTCCTGACTGGCTTGCATAGACTGGTTTGTTGAGGCAAGAAAACGTCTTTTATCAATTGCATCAGACGCATTAGATATTAATTCCCGTAAAAAAATTTCCCGGTTAGAATAAAGCGAATGAATAACGATATCTAATATTTTACTGGTATCTGCTTCAAAGGCTCTATTTTCAATAGTCATTTTTACCGTATTCCTTTATGATTATGATAACGAATTTTTCTCGTCAAAAGATTATGTTTTGTCTGACTAGCATTTAGGCATCTCTAGAATAGTATTCAAGGGTAACATTGTTAATGTGTGTAATTTTTATTTGTGAAAAAAATGAAAAATAAGATTTACAAAATATGTGATTTTAATGAATGGGAAATAGCTGCAAAAAAAGGGGTTTTTTATGGCTCAAAGATAGATTTGTCGGACGGATTTATCCACTTTTCCACTAAAGACCAATTAAAAACTACAGCGAGAAAACATTTCAAAGGCCAAAAAAATTTGGTTTTAATTGAAGTTGATGCCCTAACCTTACCGCTCAAATGGGAACCTTCTAGAGGTGGTGACTTATTTCCTCATTTATATGTGAAATGGAAATTAAGTGGTTTGGAAAAAACGTGGATATTATCTCTTGACGAGAGTGACATTCCTTTAATCCCTATTTAATAAAGGAAATGGGATAAACCTAAATACTCAAAACTGTTTTCAAAACAGTTTTCTCTTTATTGTTGTTATTTTTGTTTAATCTAATTTCAGTTCAAATGTTCGTCTTCCTTCAATATCTCCCAACCATTACTTGGTTTATAAGCAAAAACCTCGATGCTGTTTAATGTTTCGATTGAAAAAAAACGAACCCATTCATTTTCACATAATAATTTCAAAGATGTATTTCTATTTATAATATCAAGAATCTGTTTTCGAGGAGCTTCTATTAATACACATAGCCTCAAAGGTTCGTGAAAATTTATCTTGCCATTAGTAGTTGTCTGAATTGGAAGCCCCACCCTTAAATCACTCTGTGGACCAGACATTACACCAATGTTTCCAACAATATTATGATATATCTTATTTCCACTGCCAAAAATCTCTGGATCAGTGGTAGAAAAATAATGCTCAGCATTTATCCATTGACCAACAATCATGGGCCCCATCAAAATACCCTCTAAATAAATTCCCTTTGGGTCATCCGTGTAGTCGTAGGAATTTAAAAATGCTCTACCATTTAGATTTACGTTACGTGTCAAATTGCGCCTACCGACGATAAAAGATGCATTTCCAGAGAGCCCCCATTCTGGTCTAGTTTCGCTCCAATCGCCAGACCTTCTAAGCACCTCCTTTTTTACTTTTTTTGCCGTGAATGTGTTAATTCCACCCGGTAATTTTTTACACCTCTCAATACGATTTTTAATTGATGCCTCTTCCAGATCAAATTTTAGGTCGTTTAATTCTTTTAAATGCGTCTCTGGAATATCTTCAGTGTCAAAAAATTGTATATCATCTGTGGTAGTATTATGAACTGCACTTATGAAGATTGTATCTTCTGGTATCACGATACCATTTTTTTTGATTTGTTGGCGTACATTTTTATTATTAGCAATTTTAGTAAATAAACGAGAGTTTGGCTCTCCAGAATTGCCTCCACAGGCTCCACAGTTCAGCGCTGCCTCATATGGATTATTATCAGATAAACTTGTATGACCAGTCACCAGAATAATTCTTGCAAAATTTTCTGTTAGACCGATAGTCCTAAGAGCATCCTCTATATAAGAAACCTGCTTTTCGTGGCTAAATTCTTGGTTAAGACCCTCTAAGTTTGGCAAAATTTCTGTGTTTACAGGTGAGATCAAAAAATTTGTTAACCGTTCCTGCCACTTCCTGTAAATACCTGGATAAAAAGTTCTCTCAATTAAATGCCAACCAAAAAACCAGCCAAAAGCCTCAACAGCTACAAAAGGAGCAATGAAATGATTTTTCATATTTTTGAAAATGTCTTTAATTAATTCTGATAGTTTTTTAACACTCTTATTTTTCGTTTCTTTGTTTTTTTCACTATCCCTTATGACCTCATGAACGACATGCTTCGGCTGAATAATTGCAGGACACTGTGCGGTAAAATGTTGCGTATCATGCGCGCAAAAACTTATTGGTATGCCAAAAAACCCTGCAAAACCATATGTTTCATAGTTTCCCATTAATTCTAAATTTCTTCTAAAAGGCTCTGACCTTACATCTATACAAAACATCAATTGCGCTAAAGGTCTTTGAATTTGGACATTTTTTTCTTCTTTATCGTAAAAACTTGTTTTTAGCTTACAAATTAACTCATTGATATACCCTTGCTCGTAAGCATCAAGCCAAATAGGTCCATGTTCTTTCTCTGACAACTCATTGATCCAAAGAAGTAAGTTTTCTAATTTTTTTGGTGAAGCCTCCAGAATTGTATGTTTACCTATTCCCGAAGCATCCGCTAAACAAATAAGTTTCCAAGCAGCCTCAAGTTTTTCATTTTCTATTGAAGAGTTTTCCTTAAATTTATTTTCTTCAAAAGATACAATTGTGTCAAAGTTACCCTCTTCTTTTATTTCATTTTGGCAAATTTGCTCAACTAATTCACATTCATAAAATAATCTTACAGCAAGATATTGAAGCAAATCGATGGGATATACCTTTTGCCATTCATATTCGCTATTTTTTGATCTCCAATTAATAAAACTAGACCATCCATGCAGACTCGCGAGATGACGAGAAATATAATCTTGCCAATATTCCTTTGGAATACAAAGCCTATTTAGTTTCTCGAGAACGGTAGCTACAGGATCAATAGACAATGCCCTAATTTTGCTATTGCTATTTCTTATTCCGCAAGTTGACCACTCATTTATTGCTAAAGCTCGCCAAGCCTCATAAAAACCTTTTTCTCGGCCTGGCATAGACCATGTAGCGTGTCCTTCATCTAAAAAAGCCTCACACCATTTTATAAGTTCGTTATTTATATGGACTTCTAAATTAGAATCAAAAACCAAATCACACCATTCAATTGCGGTCATATTTTTGTAAACTAATGAAGAGGCAACTCCTTTGTTATGTTTTACATGTATTTTTTTGGCAAGTAATCTTATTGCTTTTTCATCTGGATGAGCGTCTATGAATTTACCTAAAAACTGAGAAAAAGGAGCAGTTATGCCTATTAAAAGGTGAGTGCGAATGACTGAGGATTTATTTATTTTTTTTCCACTTAATTCTATGCTGTCATCGATGCCAGTTTTTGAAATATATGACTTGATTGCAGCATCAAGATGGGAGAGTTTTATTCTGCCTGCATTTACCTCGTTTCTGTAAATTTCGTTAGTGAGATAACCTAGGCTACCTAAAAAACGGTTAGCTAAAAGAATAGCCTCATGAAAAGGTAAATTCTCAAGGCTATTTATTGGATTATGATGCACAAAATAGGTCATCGGCCAATTATATCCAATAATATGGCTTGCTTTTTCTACTAAGTTAACCAAGTCCTCAAATTCTTGTTTTTGAGCCAATGTCATATCTAAATACCAAGGATTAGCATGGATGAACTAACCATTAGATTTAGCCAGTTAATGAGTATACTGGCTGGGATTATTAACAATATGAGAACGACAGTTAATACTGCTATTTCGAGAAAATATAGGTCTTTATAATAAATATCTTCTCTTGCTACTCCAAAAAGCAAAGACTGCATTATTTTAAAAAAATACCAACAAGACATGAACCAAATTATAATTATTCCAACAAATTCAAATGAAATAACAATAGAATGACTTATTAAAATACCTACATAACCGAAGAAAAGGCTAAATGGGGGCAACCCTATCGCAGCCATTATAAGTAGCCCAAAAAGTAAAGTAAAATATGGCATGGTTTTAAAAAGGCCCGTGATAGTTGTTATCTTGAATTCGCCATAACGCATAATTAATTGACCCACTGAAAAAACCAGTCCCCAAATGACAATGGTTAATGACCAAACATAAGCAATGGAATAATCCGAAATATATCCGTTTAGTCCTATAACCAACCAAAAAATAGAGTAGAGCGCCAGTCCACCATATGTAATTAAGCTTAAAATGGAAACTTGGGTTAGCGTTTTAATTATAGCCCACAAGGCTCCAATAGTTGCAAAAACAGTTATTGCAGGCAGTATCTCCTCAGGTAATCCAGATATTACTGAATCTAGAAAATAAAAACCGACAATAGGAAAAATGAGTGCTAAAACTAGCCTAGAAATCCTAGAAGTTTTGGTTATCCCAATTACATATAAACCATGGAAAGGAAAAAGAGGAAGACATAATGCTGAAGCCACTAATTTGATACCTGTTTCAACGGATAACCCTGAAAAACTAGCCTTTTGAAAATATAAAAATAAAAATGAAATAATCAAAAAAATTGTAAAAATAAATCGATTCTTATTCAACTTTTTACCAAACATTCTAAGGAAATTAAAAAACTGTTCAGAAAAATGATCAAAATATAAACGGTTTAAAAATAATAAATACATATTTCTTTTTAACCAAATACCAAATGGAAAAGTTAAAATGTTTGAAAAATGAAATAGAGAAAAAAACCAACTTAAAGAAATTGAAAGTATTATTATTGTTACTAAAAGTAAAAAGAAATGGGATGGTAATGCACCCGCAAGAAGATATCTTTGAATTTCAATCGGACTTGTAATAAGAAAATGCGCGAAACTCTCAGCCGCAAAAAAATAGACTGTCCCAACAAAAGAAATCCCCAATAACATACCAATTTTTATTTTTAGCGGTTTTTCAAGCTTTACAAGAGTAAGCATTGCTTGGGATGTGGTGGCCCAACTAAAAAGTAAAAAAATGATCAGCGCATGGTAATCTAAAAAGTGGACCCCAAGAAAGATATGAGACCCAAATAAAATTGTTATTGGAAAAAGAAAGGAAAAAACAAACGCAGATATCAAGCTTGAATAATTAGAAAATTTAAAATGGTTAGTTTCAAAAGGTTTAGAAGGATATAGCCTTGCGTTTTGAATACCTTTTCCGATATTGAGAAATATATCAGCTTTAAAAAGTCCGTGGGCCATTAGGTGAAAAATGGCAAGATGGAATGCCCCAAGCCCACATTCCATCATCATATATCCCATTTGACCAATAGTTGAGTAACCTAATGTTTTTTTTATGTCGTTTTGTACCAACATCATCGACGAAGCTAAAATTGCTGTAAGCAGCCCAATAAAAAGAACAATATGCAAAGTAGTTGAGCTCAGTGAAAATAATGGTGCTAAACGAGCAAGCAAGAAACCACCTGCATTAATTAATCCAGCGTGTAAAAGTGCGTGTATGGGAGTGGGTGCAAAAAGAGAATCCGGCAACCACATATGAAGTGGTATTTGAGCAGATTTACTCATGGCACCAACAAAAATCAAGATAGTAACTAACGTTACGCCAGTTATTTGCAACCCTGAGCCAAAGATTGAAAAAATTGTTTGGTCGATAGACGCACGCGCAAAAATAAGATTAAATTCTAGAGTGCCATATAAATGATAGGCAATTGCAATTCCCGCAATAAACGTTAAGTCCCCTGCTCGTAAAATGATAAAAGTTCGAAAGCTACTTTTAATTGTTGGACCATGCAAATAATTATGCGAGAGCAAAGAAAGAAACCAGCTCAATAGTTGCCAGAAAATAAACAGCATAATGAAATCGGCACATGAAACCATAAATAATAAAGAGGAGATGCAAAGCGCAAATAGGGTGAGATATCTATCATGCCCAGCGTCTTGTTGGAGATATCGGACAGAATGGCGATACAAAAGAACACCAAATCCTGATATAAATACCATCATTACAGAAGAAAGTCGGTCCACAGACATGGCAACCTCTGGCAAGAGACTCCATCCCCAAGAAAATAAAACTATTTGATTAAATTCAGGTTCCTGTATTACCTGAACAAGCTGCAACAGAGACACTAAAAAGCTAACAATCATTAACCACCAACTAAAAAGATAGTTAGGTAAAATTTTATTCCGAAAAGGAAACGCAGTAATCAAAGCAGCAATTAAAGGTGCAAGTGGAATCAATAATGGATATTGGTTAAGAGTCATTTTAAACGATATGAATGTTATAATCTAAGCAATTTTAGTCTAAATCCTTCTCGGCCTTGCAGTAATTAAAGCTAAAAACCTGCATAAATATTATTAGAAAATTCTCTTGGGAAGAATCTACCAAATTTTTTTCTTGGATATCAGTTACATCTGTTTAAGCCAATAATTTAATAACAAAATATTCTTAAGTTGGAAATTTTTTAAAATTTTAATTGTAAGCATTTAAATTTAATAAAAAAATTGAAAACAATTTTTAAAAGCCATGCGTAAATTTTTGAAACATTTTAATAAATAATACGCATTAATTTTACATGTTTCCATATATGGTATTATCTAAATTAACTAAATGGACAGGAATTTTTTAGATGGATTTTAATGATTGGGGCGCATTAGTTGCAATCTGTGTAGCGGGAGCAATTTCGCCTGGACCAAGTTTAATTGTAATTATATCTATTTCTTCAAAATTTGGACGAAAAGCTGGTTTCCTAAGTGCAGCTGGACATGGATTAGCTGTTTTTATTTATGCTATAACTACAGCAGTAAGTATAAGTTTTCTTTCCGATGTAACAAATAGCTTTTTTTTCTTTGTAAAATTAGCAGGAGCATTATTACTTCTTTGGATGGGAGCATCGATGATGATTTCTGCTAGTAATGCAAATAACGATGCAAAAAATCCTAAAATTCCAAAAAACCTTGTGTTTGCTTTTAGAAATGGCTTTCTCATCGGTATACTTAATCCCAAAATTGCAGCTTTTTTTGCATCTCTTTTTAGCCAATTTGTTGAACCAACACAGGGTTTTTCTATTAGCCTAATAATGGCTGGTATAGCTGGCTTAATTGATATGACGGCTTATTGTTTAGCTGCACTTATTTCAAATACACTGCTAGTCAAATATCTATTTTTAAACTATGCTCACATTCGCGATTATGTATTTGGTTCATTGCTAATCATTTTAGCCTTATCTGTCATCCAAGATAGTTTTTAAATTATAAAATTGGTTTTTCTATTTAAATGTTAGAATATAGCTTCAGCTACTTGAAAACAATATTTAAAGAATATTTACGAACACCTGTTGGTTTCTTGATTCTTGTGTCAATAGCGATGCCAATAGGAATGTCAGGATGGTTAGCATTGCTCAACAACTTTGTTATAGAGAGAGCTAATTTTTCTGGTGCCGAAATTGGATGGTTACATACTGTTAGAGAAATACCTGGTTTTCTTACTTTATCTATTGTTTTTGTTTTACCATTTATCCGTGAACAAAGACTAATAATTTTATCTCTTATAACTCTTGGTGGTGCTGTGGCAGTGGTAGGGTATTATCCAATTTTTACTGGGCTTATGATAACTACCTTAGTAAGTTCAATTGGATTTCATTATTTCGAGGCTGCTCAACAAACATTACAATTACAATGGCTAAACAAAAAGAAGGCTCCTCAAATCTTAGGCTGGTTACTAGCGGCATCATCCGGCGCATCTCTTCTAACATTTGGGACAATTGCAATAATGTATTCTCATTTTGATTTTACTTATAAACAAATGTACATTTATTGCGGCAGTATTACTATTTTTCTTGCTATTATTGCTTTTATATTTTGGCCAAAATATCCGACCCAAAAACAAACAACAAAGAAGTTAATTATAAAAAAAGCTTATTGGCTTTATTACGTTTTACAGTTTATATGTGGAGCAAGACGGCAAATATTTTCTGTTTTCGCTGCATTTATGCTAGTTGAGAAATTTGGGCTAGAGGTCCACCAGGTAAGTTGGCTCCTTTTATTAAACTTTTCTGTAAATCTAATATTTGCTCCCTTTGTTGGTTGGCTGATAGGACGTATTGGTGAGAAATGGACATTAATTACCGAGTATTCGGGACTATCCATAGTATTCTTTGCTTATAGCCTAATTTATTTTTTAGATTGGCCTGCTTGGGTTGCTGCAGCCTTATACATAATTGATCATCTTTTTTACGCGATGATGATTGCCCAAAAAACTTATCTACAAAAAATTGCATTAAAAGAAGACTTGGCCTCGACTACAGCCGTAGCTTTCACAATAAATCATATTGCGGCTGTTTTTTTACCAGTTATTTTAGGTTACGTTTGGATAATATCACCACCACTTGTTTTCATATTAGCAACATTTCTAGCATTATCATCTTTGCTTATATCTTTTGCAGTGCCAGAAAATCCTTTTCCCGGCAACGAGACAATATTTTCTAAAACTTAAATGTTATTTCATGGACAACATAATCGCTAATGAAATATAAATGGAATTATAAATATGCCCAGAGCACGCAGCCACTTTTCGGCGAAAATCCATCGTTAATTTGCCAAGAATATAAAAATTTACCCGCCATTGATCTAAGCCCATCTTTATTTATTGGCGATGGAGAAGGAAGAAATAGTCGATTTATAGCGAAGTCAAATATAGACGTGACTGCTATTGATTTTTCAGAAGTGGCAACAAAGAAGGCGCATGATGAAGATAAAAAATTAGGGATTCAGGTCAATAGATACATTGCAGATGCAAAGTATTGGAATGATAAAAATAAAAAGTTTCAAAGTTGCTTTATGATTTTTTTGCATGTCCCTGAAAAAGAGAGACAAGCTATTTTTTCCAATATTACAAAGAATCTTCATATGGGAGGAAATTTATTTATTGAGGGTTTTTCGGTCCAACAGATGCTATATCACTCAGGTGGTCCGCGTGACCCAAATTTACTATATGACACACAATTAATTATAAAAGAACTATCTTCATTTACATTAATAAAGTCGATAATTACAGAAGAGTTTCTCAATGATGCACCGGGCCATGTTGGACTTGCATCTATAAACAGACTACATTTTACTAAAACAATACCTTGAAGTTATTTTTAAAGGAAAATTTCTATGAGCAAATATGTTTTTATTCTCTCTGCATTGCGCTCAGCTATCGGAGGTTATGGTGGAGCATTAAAAGATATGTCTCCAATCGACCTCGGCACTAGAGTTGCTAGCGAGGCTATTAAAAAGTCAGGCCTTAGTTCAGAACATATAGGACATGCTATTTACGGCCATGTTATCCATACTGAACCGAGAGATATGTATTCTCCAAGATGTATAGCAATAGGCGCTGGTTTATCAGAAACATCATCAGCTTTTCTGGTCAATAGATTATGTGGTTCTGGATTACAAGCTGTGGTGAGTGGCTGCCAACTAATTGAACTTGGTGATACTCAAGCTGCTTTGACAGGAGGGGTGGAAGTGATGTCACGCTCTGGTTATCTCCTTCAAAATCATCGCTTTGGTTCCAAAATGGGTGATGAGCCTGTCAAAGACATGATGATGGGAGCACTTCATGATCCATTCAGCAGCATTCATATGGGTATAACTGCTGAAAATATTGCTTATGAATATAATATTTCTCGTGAAGAAATGGATAGGTTTGCCTTGGACTCACAGAACAAGGCAATGGCAGCTGTTAAGGCTGGTCTTTTTAAGGACCAAATAGTTGGTATTGAAGTAAAGAAAAACCGTAAAATAACAATATTCGAAGAAGACGAGCATATTAAACCAAATACCACCATAGAAAATTTAGCAAGTTTGAGAGCTGCATTTAAATCAGATGGATTGGTAACAGCAGGAAACTCCTCAGGTATTAACGATGGCACTTCCTCAATTGTATTGGCAAATGAGGAATTAATTAAAATGGCAAAAAGTTCCCCATTGGCTAGAATCGTGAGCTATGGATTTGGAGGTGTTGCTCCGAATATAATGGGCATGGGACCAATACCAGCAAGTAAAATGGCACTTGAGAAAGCAAAGCTTAAAATTAGTGATCTGGATTTAATTGAGAGCAATGAAGCTTTCGCTGCTCAGGCTTGTGCTGTTTCAAAAGCCCTTAAACTACCTCAAAAAATAGTAAATCCTAATGGGGGTGCTATTGCTCTAGGGCATCCCATTGGGGCGACAGGCACAATAATACTGACCAAACTTGTTCATGAGTTGATACGCACAAAAGGAAGATACGGTATGGCAACAATGTGTATCGGCGGTGGCCAAGGAATAAGTGTGATTATTGACACCGCGGTTTAACTAATTAACTCTGTAGTAAACTACCATTTTTTAATGGCTACTCAGCTTATTATTGTAACTCATTGAATTTTACAAGCAAATTCTCTTTGGCAAACTGTTTTGGGACTTTCAGTTGAGACAACAATACTGTCTTCAGGTATTTGGGCCTTATAATAACAGGATGTGCTTGAAGCCGTTCTTTCAGTCTTACTTAAACGACATATTTGATACTTTACTTCTTTCTCCCGCTCCTTTTTTGACACATATGTTCTACCCTCTGCACTTGCGTTCATAGGTGCAGCAAAGCAAAACAATATAATACTGGATATTGCCAGAAGCCATTTTATCTTTGTCAATACTTCAAACCTCCGAACTTAAATTTTGTTTATCTTCATCTGACCCGGGCAAATAAGCCTTTCCCTGCATTGCTCGAGCCCCAAGATATTTCATTTCCTCTGATTTAGATTCAGCCAAAATATTTAATCTATTCTCTATTAACTGCTCTGCTTGTTCTAATGTTTCTGCCTCTATTTCTGCAATTCCATCTATAATCCAGTGAACTTTTACTTTCATATTTTTCCCATCCTTCACTATTGAAACTAAGAGACTGTAAAACTAACGTCATGCATCTATAATACTATATCATTTGTCCAAAGAAAGTTTTTCAAATATCTTACCTGCTCTATCTTGCAATTCAACCAATGATTTAGTTTCAACCCTACCTGCTGCCTCATTGCGTTCTAAAATTGCCCCTTCAAGCAAAAAAGCACTAGCTATTGAATACCATAAATATGCTTCTTCAAAATTTGGTTCCTCGGAAATTTCTTTATAAAAGAGTGCTAATTCCATAAGGGCCGACCTATCTCCTGCATTTATTCGATCCGTAAGCGTTTCAATTAATTTTTCTCTGGTCATTTTCAGCGAATCTTCTGGCAGTGTATTTTTTAAACCTTCGCTAAGTTCTTTTGCAGGCTCTATACCCCCGAGGTAAGCCGACCATGCCCAAAAAAGTGCTTGCTGATAATTTTGTGGCCGTCCTTTTCCAGATTGGAGTAATAAAGCAAGATTATATTGGGCGTCATGCTGAGCTGCAAAAGCTTGAAGTTCAAATAAATTTACTGCATGCTGATAATTTTTATCTTTAACCGCCTGCACTGCTTCAGCGAAAGTCACATTACTGGTAGTGATATCGGCTAAGATAAATTTTGAAGGTAATATGAAAAATAAGAAGATTACTAAAAAATTAGTTGGTTTAGCTGCTGCTTTTAAGCACATAGGCTTACCGGCCAGCCATCATAACAAGCTGAAGGTAAAAGATACGAGTCCGAAATTTAGATTCTCTACTTTTTTCATAAACAACAATTCTGGGACGAGAAGAATTTGGCTTCTGAAATTCAACGTCCATAGTTTCAGGTAGAAAAACACCATTAGTTTCCAATGTTCCTCTAGGGTTCATAGAAAAATCATGATGAAATTTCTCATCTATCCATATTCTTGCTAATACTCTACCGAGTATATCAGGCAGTTGTTCTCTTACAGCTTGCCGGTCTGCAAGGTACAATTCCTCTCTTACCAAAGATAAAGTAGGTAATTCTCGCTTTTTATTCACGACCGCAGGTAAATTTCCGTTCTTTAGCGGAACTAAAGCATTAGAGTTATTGCTATTCATTTCTGCTTCCAAAACAATTTCTAACCTGTATTATCATGCCATAAATTAGCCAGCAAGAAAATAGTGTTATTCAATCAATATGAAAATTTCAAAAGATTTAGCTAAAAATTTTAAATTTTAGTTCATTCGGCATGAATCTTGAATTACCAAAACACAATTTAAAACTTATTTATCTTGAGGAAACTTTTTTATGATCAATATCATTCGAACCGGACTAGATGCCTCTAATAAAGAAATTTCAACTATATCACATAACCTTGCTAATGGTTCTACTATTGGATTTAAAAGAAGTTCTGCAGGTTTTACAGACATGTACACAGAACAAGTGGAATTAAGAAATAATCTAGATTTAGGAGTTGGAACAAGGTTCGTAAGTGCACAGCGTAATCATCAACAAGGAAGCTTCATACAAACCAATGGAGCACTTGACCTTGCTATAAATGGAACAGGTTATTTTCTTGCTCAGGGTAAGGACGGAGCTGTTTCATACACCAGAGATGGGTCACTATCGATTGATAATGAGGGTAATATAATTTCAAGTGATGGCCAATTTATTCTGTCAGAAACTGGCCAACCCCTGAGAATTCCATTTCAAGTAAAGAATCAAAATAATCAGATTGAGTCTCTTGCCGAGGTGAGAATAGATGAGAGTGGAGCAGTAAACTCAATTTATAGTAATGGCTCAAGTACTGTTGTAGGAATTGTTGGAATGGCAATCTTTGCAAATGAAACTGCACTTAAGGAAATAGGGATGAACCAATACTCCCCAACACCGATGTCTGGCGCTCCAATAATTGGTAGGGCAGGTGAACCAAATTTTGGGCGAATTCAGTCAGGAGCGCTTGAGGCGTCTAACACAGATGCAACGGCAGAGATGGCTAAAATGATAAAAGCGCAACAGGCATTTTCGGGATCATCTAGAATGCTTCAAGCTGAGGCGGATATAACTAAACGACTTATGGGATAAACTCACCTGAGAGGAAATATAAAGTCAATATGATTGATAAGAATCTTTCGTGTATCCTCGATAAATAAGTCCCCATTCACGCTAACACTTAGCTTTTCATCAAGAAAAATAGTAAGAATTATAGGCCTTCCTACAGATTGTATTGAGACAAACTTTTCATACAAGGCCTTGAAGGTATTTGGTGGGATTAAACCTTCACATTCCATTACGGGCCGTTCTTTTGGGATAACGATATTTCCATAAAAATTGTCTTTTTGTTGTTCGTTTGAAATGCTGACAGACGTCTCTATTTGGGGTCTTATTTCCACATTACATTTTCCGCGTGCTATTGTTAGCAGTGTACAGGATAAGTTTAGTTGTTCATTCTGAGTTTTATTTAATAAGAATAAATCTGCTGTTTGAACAGACATTTGAATTGAATTGGTTTGACTCCATTCCAAATTTTCAGGCGACATTTTGTTGATATGCTTTTTGCATGAATTCTCGTAATTTTCGTACTGCTGACTTCTTGATTTGTGACACTCTCCCAGTTGTAACCTCTAGTACCTCAGCTATTTCATATACATTGAGTTCCTCAACGTAATAGAGTTGAATAACTAGAGCCTCTTTTTCAGGAAGTGTTCTAAGAGCTTCTTTCAGGAGCTCTTTCATTTCTACTTCATTAAGTTGCTCTTCTGGCGTATTTTCGTCCGATACAAACCATATTGAAAATTCGTCATAAATGCCATTTAGAGATTGGTGCACATTTGCCTGAAACGCCTGTTCCCAATCCATCATTTCCTGGTCTGAAATTCCTAAGTTTTCAGCGAGCTCTTTGCTATTGGGTTCCCTGCCAAGAACTTGGCGTAAATTGTCTTTAGCTAATTTCGCCTTCTGTTGCATTTGGATGGTGGTTCTACACAAATTAGATGATTTTCGAAGGTGATCTATAATTGACCCACGTACCCGTATGCTTGCATAACTAGAGAAGCTAGCACCTTCCTGGACGGTATAATTTTGTGCTGCAAGCACAAGACCGTAATAACCTGTCTGAATCAAATCCTCTATTTCGACAGAGGCGTGAACTCTTCCATAAATGTGCCAAGCTATTTTTTTAACCAGTTCGAGATTACTGGAAACAAGATCCTCAACATTGGGTTTTTGTTCAGGATAACTCGCACGCATCAGCCAACTCTCTTGTTTTGAACTATTTGCTGATCAAAAAACCGTATTCCGCCTGTTTCATTCTTGGGTGAATTCAATAAATTTTTTGTTATTTTCTGGAAACAAGCATTTTCTCTACTATCTTTAGCATCTATAGTGATAGGTTTTCTAGTAATAATTGATTGCCGAAGACGTGTAGATAAAGGCAAATGACCAACGTAATCCAAGTTTACATCCAAAAATTTTTGAACAATTGCATTAAATTTCTCAAAATGTGCTTTTGCTTGTGTTTCACTCTGGGTCATATTTACCACAACAGAAAAATTAGATAAACCAGCCTCTAAATGTGCTACCTTAATAAGTGAATAAGCATCGAGAAAACTTGTTGGTTCCCCGACTAACACAACCAACACTTTATCCGCAGCTGAAACAAATGCAAGTGAACTATCAGACGCACCCGCTGGCACATCAGCAACAAGAATATCTGTGTCATTTGCAATTTCGTCAAAAAGTCTAATTGTCTGATATCTAGTCTTTTTATCAAGATTCAGCATATCAATTAATCCACTGCCACCAGATGCAAACTTGAGTCCCTTTGGTCCCGAACATAATGTCTGAGAAATAGATACAGTTCCCTTTAACGCGTCACTTATGAAATAGTCAGGTTTAACACCTAAAAGAATGTGCGCGTTAGCCATGCCAAAATCAGCATCTAATAGAGTAGTTCTTTTATCCATTTGCGCAAGTGTGAGGCTCAGATTGACCGACATGCTGGTCTTGCCAACTCCCCCTTTACCACTTGCAATTGCTATTGATGTTGCCATAATTTATCTCTTTCTACTATAAGCTTACCAGTTCAACAGTTTTCTTTCAAATATTGTGATAAAATAGCCTCACTCGCTATTGCTATAGCACCTACAATTGATTTAGTTCCCGTCAATAAAGCAATTTGCGCCCTTGCTGAAACAAGAGCAGATAATTCGATAGGTGATAATTCACACTCATCTAGTTTAGTGAGTGCAATAAGCGGCTCTAACTTATCAAAAAGAGCAGTTTGATGGGAAATCATTTGTTTATTAAAATTACCTGCTAATGTTTGAACAACCTTAAATTCTGATGGAGAAAAAAGATTGGTTGCCTCTTCTAGAAATTTTATAGTTTTTGAGGTCTCCATTGAAATATCTAGTATGTATTGTGTACCTTTTTCTTTGAAAAGATTTGGTATGGATTTTATGCCAACCTGCTTTACAGGCATGTTAAGTAACCTTCCAAATGCTTTTAAATCGTCAGTTGATTGAGATGACGTTTCAGCAACCGATACCAACACTAGTGTGTCAAATTTCGCTGTTTCAGCACAACAGGCTGCAATCTTAGCGGCCAGGGTTGTTTTTCCTGAACCACTACTTCCAATTAAAGCAACTACTCTCGTATCGTAAATATTTTCTGCAAACGGCGCAACTAACCTGCGAGATAATGAACGTAAAAATGAAAATCTACCTCTCTCCTCATCCAACTCATTAAAATTATTTGAAAATGACTCAATTAATTCTGAAGAAAAACCAGCTTGCATTAATTGTACTGGCAATGAATAACCTAATTCAACTTTGAGACCGTCACGTTGTGTAATCATTAATCCTCCCATCATAGATTTTAAGGAGGAAATCTCATTTTTGAGTATTTCGAAATCATCCTTCGACACTGGAGATATTTTTTTTGAGGATAACACGTCCTCTGTAGAAACAATTTCAGAGATAGCCTTTTTTGGTGTTAAATTTGGATCAATTAATTTAGAATCAAAAATTTTAGAAAAAGCCTTCACAGAAGAACGGTTTTTTTCTTTTAGAAGCAGTGAATCATTGGTAGCGTGCATAGAAACTTTGCCATTTTTTTTGGTGGTTTCAATGATGTAGGCATCGTCACCTAGTTGCTCAAAAACATCTTCCATTGCAGATGCGGTGTCTTTCGCTGTTACCGTTATTGTTGCCATGTTCTATTGTCCTTAATTTTTAACTTTAATTTTTAATTATCAGATTCAGGTTCACCAGTTATGGTTGCAACTACCTCTATTTTTCTTGTTTCAGGTAATTCTGTGAATGCTAAAACTACAATATCATCAATATGTTGACGTATTATTTTTGAGAATTCTTTTCGAATAGCGGGAGATACCACAACGACAGGTTGTCTTCCCTTTGCAGCAAGCGAGTCATTTGTATCAGAAATCTTACGAAGCAATTGTTGAGCAAGGGTATTATCAATTACAAGACCCTCTTCTCCACTTTGACGGGCCATAGTAATTAGCATATGTTCTAGTTCAGACCCGAGTGTAATCACTGGCAAGGGCTGGTTAAGAGGAGAAACTTGTTGAATCAACAACCCTGCAAGTTCTGGGCGCAGCATTTCCGCTGTATCAATTATATTCAAATTTCGGCCTGCAAGTGACGCAAGATTTTCTAAAATCCGCCTTAAATCACTAATTGGCACTCGCTCTTCTAGTAAGGCGCGTAATACTCCAGTTAGTTGATGTAGAGGCACTAATTTAGGCACTACAGACTGAACTAAGTTTGGCGCAGTTTCTGAAAGATTGTCTAGTAAAGACTGCACATCATCTTGTCCAATGAGTTGCCCAGCGTATTTATACAATATTTGACTGAGGTGTGTAGTCATAACGGAATCAGGTGCAACAATTACAAAGCCTTTACTCTCTGCTTCAAGAACATCCTTCTCCATAATCCAAACAGCATCCATACCAAAAGTTGGGTCTTTTACCTCTATACCCTCTATCTTTATAGATGCATTTTCTCCAGGTATAGCAAGCTTTCTATCTGGATACACATTATCCTCACCGACGATCGTCTGACCAATTCTTAATCGATAGGTATTTGCTTCTAAAGTTAGGTCATCTCGGATTCTGACAGCAGGAACAACAAAACCAAGTGATTTCGATACTTGTCTTCTGATGCCAGTAACCCTGTTAACCAAGGTCCCACCATTTTCTTCGTTCACCATATCAACGAGACCATAACCAAGCTGAATAGATATGGGAGAATTATCAGCAATTTCAGATAGTTCAATCTGTTCAGGCTTTGCTCCATCACCTTCCAAACGCATTTCACCCTGTTCACCGTCAACAAGATCATTTTGAGAATGAAATTGTAAATTTCGATTGACTAAGTAGGCAACACCACCTGCAACAATCGCTGCGATCAGAAATAATAAATTTGGCATACCAGGAACAAACCCGAGAATTAATAAAACTCCAGCAACTGGATACCAAGCACGTGTGAGACTTACCTGTTCTCCGATATGCTGAGCCATATCCTGAGTTGAAGATACCCGGGTCACAATTACTGCAGTAGAAATAGCTAAAAGGAGGGACGGAATTTGTGCAACCAAACCGTCACCTACAGAGAGAAGTATGTAGTTCTGGGCAGCTACCTCAAAGCTAAGAGAATGCTGTGCCAAACCAATAATAAGACCACCGACAATGTTTATAATAAGAATTAAAATGCCAGCTATTGCATCTCCTTTTACAAATTTTGAAGCACCATCCATCGCACCATAAAAATCTGCTTCATTACTTATTTCTTGTCTGCGTAAAGTTGCCTCCTCATTAGTGAGAACTCCAGCGTTTAGGTCAGCATCAATAGCCATTTGCTTTCCAGGCATTGCATCAAGTGTAAACCTAGCTGAGACTTCTGATACCCTCCCAGCACCCTTGGTAATTACCAAAAGATTTATAATCACCAAAATTACAAATACAAAAATCCCAACAGCATAATTCCCTGCGATTACAAATTCACCAAATGCTTTGATAACCTGCCCAGCTGCGTCCGGGCCAGTATGCCCTTCACTTAAAACAATTCGAGTTGATGCCACATTTAATGCAAGACGCAAGACAGTTGCTATTAGCAAAAGAGCAGGAAAACTTGAAAAATCTAATGGACGGTAAGTTTGTAAAGAAACCATTAAAATGACTAGTGAAATAAGTATATTAGAGACGAAAAAGGTATCCAACAAAAAGACTGGAAGTGGTAATACCATCATTGCTACCAACATTAAAATACCCAAGGGCATCGTGGCCGACGTCAATATACCCTTTAAATCTGTCAAACCTAGACGCTTAAGTGTCATTTCCATGACATGTGCCTTTCATTGAGAAAAATTTCATAATTAAATGTTAAACATTCTTTGAAATCATGAGACAAATAGCCAAATTTACTTGGTTTTCCGGGTATATGGCCTAATTTTTGCATTTTGTCAGTTTACCTTAATTTCGTAGTCAAAAACGTGAACGTGAAACACGAACAAAGAAATAGAGGCAAAAATCGTGCCAATTATTATAATTTTATGAATAAATATAGCTTTTAAAACAAATAGTAATTCGCTGGCATGATTAATGCATGACAATACAAAAATTACGGTTAACTATCTTAAGAGAGTCCAGAAATGAAAAAATCGTTTTCTATTTTACTGCCAGTAGTCGCATCCGTTGCATTAAGTAGCTGTGGGCATGACTTGTCAACTAATAACGCTAATTTACAGACGGGTGCTAATTCGATTATATCACCCGCAGAATTAGCTGCCAATAATGAAAATTCACCAACATCATCCCTAAATTCAGTACGCGAGATTTTCGAGGCAAATTCAGAAAACATTCCAACCTTAACAGCTGTGGGATATGCGGTTGTATCATCTCAGCCAGGACAGTCAGAATCACAACGTCGCCTTATGGCAATACGTTCAGCAAGGATGGCCGCAATGCGTGACCTGGCCGAACAGATACATGGACTTCAGGTTGATAGTTCGACTACGGTTATAGACCTTATGGTTCAGAATGATACTTTCAGAGGTATAGTTTCTGGTACAATTAGAGGAGCACGTACTGTGCGAATTAATCCTACTGGAGCCGATACGTATGAAATTGTATTAGAAATAGACCGCGAAATGATTAACTACCTGCTCAATACCGGACGAAGGGTTGTCTGATTTTTTAAGGAATGTTCATAAACATAAAATAAGAATTACAAAGATGTTTAAATTAACTTTAAATACAAAATTTTTGTCAGCGTTATTAGTTTTCGTCAAAACATCTTTTTTGCTAATGAATGCTTCTGTCGCGAATGCCAACAATGAACAATCATTCAAATTTACAACAGCTACCGGTAGAGCTGCGATCACCCAAAATGTTACTGAGGAAATTGCCAGATTGAGGGCTCTAGAAGATGCTCTATATTTGGCAGCATTGCAAGGTGGTGCAGATATTAATGGTTTTACTTCTGTCTCAACTGATACCTCTCTTCAGGATCATTTCGTTATTCGCCCCTCAAGTAAAATTTTAGATTATACGGTTTTATCAGAGAATAAATCTGATTCACAGATTGAGGTAATTATTAGAGCAGCGGTTGGAAATCTACCTGCCAAAAAATGTCAAAGTTCAAGACCCCTTAATATCACGTTATACAGACCAACTACCACAATAGATATGAACGTTCCTGCATGGATAGAAATTTATCATTCGAAGTTATTTAATGAAATTTTATTTCTGCTTAGCAACAATACTCGTCTCTCCGTCAATAATGCAATGAATGTTGTACTCTCTCCCAAAAAATTGGAAAATATCGATGAAAGATACGATTATGCAAGTTTGATATCTCCGCAGGTTCGCGTCAGGAAAGGTGATTTTGCGGTTGTTCCGACATTATCAATTTCAACTCGTAACACGGCGAGCCGTTTTTCTAATTCTAATAACATTGAAATTAAATTAGGCTTGAATGTTTTTAAAGGTGAAACTTACGAATTGATTGAAAAATTTGAGGATTTCAAGACTTTTGAAAATGACAGAATTACAGTTTTCCAGACACTAGCAGACCTAGACAAAAAAAGCAGAGAAGACTTAATTAATACAATGAGATCCTTAGTTCAACCGCTTATCTCAGAAATGACGGAAACTCTTGGCTGTCAGTCATTAAAAGACACACTTTTTTTCAATTCTGAACAGCTTTTGGCACAGATAGGGTATAACCAAGGCATCAAAACAAATATGCTAGCTGTGACATCTGGTAAACATACACCATGGACTATGTTAAGAGTGGTGTCAGCTTCTGCCAATGCGTCAGTACTTGAACCATTGGATAAAGCAAGAGAATTAAGTGAACTAGATGGAAAAACAGTTGAATTTATGGAGCTAAACTAATGCGAATCATGAACATAAAACTAATCTCCAGCGTTTTACTAGCAAGTGCTTTGATTTTATTTCTTCCAGCAATTGCATATTCACAATCTCAACCGATTGTAGTTTTAGAATATCCAAATTTTAGAAATAATTCACAAATAAACTCAGATAACGCATTTGTTCAAGATCACAATTATTCAGCAACTCACAAAGTACGACCAGACGAAACTCTGAGTCATATATTAGAGGACTATTATTCTGGCAGTGGACTAAACATGAAATTCGTTGAATTAGCAATAGTTGCACATAACAAACACGCATTTGTCAAAAATAATCCAAATTTCTTATTCGCAGATAAAACCTTAAAACTTCCTTCTCTTAACCAAATTCAAGCGATGCTTTTAGGAAAAAACACCCCTAAAAGTATGCAAGAGCCTCAAAATGGAGGAATGAGGAACCAAGAAATTTACTTCATTGGAGGATAATTATGGCCCGCTATATTATCCTGATTTTCACTTTTCTAACCCTACTAAATCCGTCGAAGTTGACTGCTGAAAATAAAATACCAGGCAACATAATAAAAAAGGCTATTGAAAATACTCTTGCTTTAAACAACGTCAATGCCACACCAGTTATAAATGAAAAAAAACTATTTCCAAAATGTGCGCATGATTTAAACGTAAACCCAATGCACCAAAACTGGAAAACAGTAAGTGTTGAATGTATCGGAACATTCCCTTGGAAAATAATAATAAGAAATAAATTTAGTTCTACTCAAAATGTGTCTAGTTTTAATTTAAACAAAGAATCTCAAGCAATCATATTAGAAAAACGCACCATCAAAGAAGTAAAAGTTGCTGCTATTAAAAGAAGTATAAGACGAGGTGATGTGATAACGCCAACAGACGTTATTGAGATCAGTATTCCAGAAAATAAAGCGACTGATATTTTTCCAAATTTTAAGGATTTAATTGGACGACGTGCAAAAACAACTATTAAGGCACTCACACCAGTATACTCCCGACAGCTAGAAACTAATTTTATGATTGAAGAAGATATGCAAGTCGAAATTATCCATCACAGCACTCATATTTCTGTACAAATGGAGGGAATTGCTCTAGAAAACGGTCAATTTGGTGACTGGATTAAAGTAAAAAATATAAAAAGTGGTCGAATTATTTTGGCAAAGGTAGTTGCCGAAAAAAAAGTGAACGTATAAACTAATATTTTAAGAAAGCTGGTCGTTACTACATCTGAGGAGTAAAAAAATGGTTGATTCAATAAAACATTCAATGAATCGAATCGATATACAGCGTTCACGTGTTAGTGAAAATGACATAAAGTCTGACTCTAATCCCTCTGCTTTAAGTAAGGGACTAAAAGTAGATAATGCTTCCGCTGACACAAGTAAGGTAGAAATATCTGAAAAGGTAGCTCAATTGGCGAAACAACCGCCAATTGATACAGAAGCCGTTGCGCGCATTAAAAACGCTATAGCTGATGGCAAATACCCGATTGATATTGACGCAGTATCAGATGCACTAATGGACGCATATCGCGATATGAAATCATAGACATATATCTCTTTTAAAAGGGGAAGTATATGTCTGAACATAATTTAGATGTTTTTTTTGACACTTTCGAGTCGAATCTCGAGAGTGCTTTGTCATGCCTGGAGAATGAAAACCTTTTTAACGAAAAAATAAAAGTACTCGAAAAAAACTTGTTAGATGCTTCTCCAAATCTAATAGCAGAAATACAAATGGAATCTTTAAATAATTCTCAGGTTGAAAAAATTAGAGGTATATTGAGACTTTTAAAAACTCTTGAATTAAAAACGAATGCCAAATTGAATTGGTTTCAGGATTTAGATCAGCATCTGAAGCAATCTCTTGCAAAGGAGATTTAATCCAAGTCAAGTGAATAAGACTTAAAGGGGAATAAGATGCAACAAAATGCAGATATAACATATTATTTAATAACCCAATTCATTGGACTAGTAATTCTTGCAGTCGTGATGATCTTATTTATTTTGTTCATGCAGAAAGTTGCCAATAAATTAGCAAAACAAATAGAAACTCAGACTTCTGAATTGAATGCTTTGAATAAAAACTACGAAGATAGTCAGAAAGTTCTGGTTTCACTTTATACAAATAGCGAGCGATTATCTGCAGAAAACGAAGAAGTAAACAAAAAATTAACATCCTTACAACAAGAACTATCCCTATTATCTAGCGATTATTCGGATAACAAACAAGTTACCCAGGCAATTGAGCTCGCTCGAAAAGGATCAAGTACAAAATTAATAGTTGAAAAAACAGGGCTTTCTACAGAAGAAGCAGATGCCATAGTTAAATTTCACGGAGATAAAAGTCTAAAATAATTCAATAAACCACAAAAAATACAAATTTAACACACATAGACAACAATTTAAACAAAACTAGCTACATTTTAAACTTATCAACAACGCAGCTAACACTTTCATAAATATTGTCCTTATAAACTTTAGTAAAGCCTGTTTGCCTATCGACAATAAGACGCAAGCTTTTAGATTCAATTATGATTTGTGTTTTTGTTAACGATGTAATTTTAGCTTTTGATTGGTCTTTTGCGTATAAAATATTCGCAAAAGCACCGGGTTTTGGTTGACTAATCCTTATTTCGTAAAGGGACGTTAATCTAGGTTGACAATTATAATTTTCATAGCTGAATCTAGATAAATCATCACATCCTGTTAATATGATTAAACAGACGGTCAAACATATAAACAAGTTTTTTGAAGATTTCATAAAAGTTCCTAAATTATTCCCCTTAGTCCAACTAAGCTAATATTTTTTCCTTTTTCTTCTTTTTCTTATGCAGATTTATCTTCTGTATCTGGTTCCGCATCAACTTTTGCATCAGTATTTACCTCTGTTTCTGCTTCTACCTCTGTTTCTGCTTCTACCTCTGTTTCTGCTTCTGCGTCATTTTTTTCTTCGGATGATTCAATCACTTCTGCCTTACCGGCTTCGATAAGGGCATCTGCCTCCTCATGATGAACGTCAACGATTACTCCTTTTGGAAATCGGACCCCTTTCACAATACTGTTTTCAGTAATTCGAACTCTTATCCAACTTTCATTATCGCTCGCGTCAGCTTCATCCTCTGTATCTTTTTCATCATCATCATCGACAACACTTTGAGTTAGTGCAACAAATTGAGATGTATCAGATGCATCTTCTTTTTCCTGAATATGAGAAACCCGCTGTCTGAGAACTAATACACGCGCAGCCAATATTCCCAATCTTTTTTGTTCATCTTCTTCTTTATTGAGTAACTGTTTTAAAAATTCGATTGTGTCAGCAAATGTTTTACCATCACAGGCCTCAATTAATTTTGTTCTTATAGCAACTATTTCAGGTGAAAGAAGAACAGAACTTCCAGCACCTGCACGGTTATCTTCTAATGAGAATTCCATTTTTTAACCTCAATAATTAATTTTGGCATCTTACTTGCAATTTCTACACCAAGTTATGGGATATCCATATTTAAATTATTAGATTATTGGTTTGGATTTAAGAGGTCCACAAAAAATGAAAAGTATAGGCGAACATTTAAGTTTTCACGCGTCTGCATTGCAATTGCGTTCCCGAAGAAATGATATTCTAGCTTCGAACATAGCAAATGCTGCCACTCCAAAGTTTAAGGCACGCGACCTTGATTATGAAAAACAAATTCGTCAAGTAGAAGGATCCGGTCCTTTAAAGGCAACCGATAGTAAACACTTCAAGATAGCGGTAAAAAACCCACATCAAACACTTTTTTATAGGCAACCAATTAATCCTTCATTAGATGGGAATACTGTAGAATTAAGTGTCGAACAACTGGAGTTTTCTGAGAACTCTGTTCGATATCAAACATCTCTTGAATTTTTGAACAAACGAATAGCGGGCCTTATGTCAGCTATAAAGGGCGAATAATGGCAGATATCAAAAATGTTTTCGATATTTCTGGGAGAGCTATGGCTGCACAATTGGTGCGCCTCAATACAATAGCTAGTAATCTAGCAAATGCTGGAAACTTAGCCTCTACTCCAGACGAGGCCTATCGATCTTTAAAACCTGTTTTTGAAACAAAGTACGCAGATGAGGTGCGTAAAAATGGTGTAGCAACAGCGCAAGCCATTGATATTGTTGAATCTAATAGGCTTCCCGAAAAGCTTTATATGCCAGATCACCCGAGCGCGGGAAAGGACGGTTTCGTATATAGTGCTGCTGTAAATATAGAAGAAGAATACGTCGAAATGATGGAGGCAAGTCGTCAATACCAAAATAATGTAGAAGTCATCACTACTCTAAGAACACTGATGATGCGAACCATAAGTATGGGCAAATAAAATTAATGGAGAAAATTATGAGTAGCATAGACTCAAATAGCCAAGCACATTTAAACACAATTCTTGACAAAATTGGGGTCAAAAACGCAGAAGCAAAAAAACCTGCTTCTAAGGATAATTTAGGTCAAGAAGATTTCTTGAAACTAATGACAACTCAACTACAAAATCAAGACCCCTTTGCTCCAATGGAAAATGCTGAATTTATCGGTCAAATGGCTCAATTTTCAACTGTTACAGGAATAGCAGAAATGGGAGAGGCCCTTAAATCAATAAGCTCTCAATTAAAAGAATTTCGGATTGCTACTGCCTCAAATATGCTGGGAAGCTCAGTAATGATACCGGGAAATTATGCTCGAATTGACTCTGACCAAACAATACATGGCATGCTCGATCTTCCAAAGTCCTCAGCACAAACTGAAATTCGTTTTACTGACGCAACAGGTAATATTTTGCACAGTAAACAACTTGGTGCGCAAGCGTCAGGTCTGGTTGGTTTCAGTTGGGAAAACATACCAACAGAAATTGCAGACATGAATGAACCACTAAGAATTGAAGCCTTCGCTGATTTTGGAAATGGTATGGAAAGCCTTACCCCATCAATATTTGCAGAGGTATTAGCAGCTTCCACAGGAGATGAGACGAGAGGTGTTGTTTTAGACGTTCGCGATTATGGCGAGATTCTTGCATCAGATGTCCAAAAGTTTAGAAAATAAAATAAAATAAAGACTAGTAAATTAGAAATTTAGGAGAAAGATGAAATGTCATTCTATACCGCGCTTACAGGATTGAACGGCTCTCAGGCAGATATATCAGCCTCATCAAATAATATAGCCAACGTTGGTACCACAGGTTTCAAAAGAAGTCGTGCAGAATTTGGTGATATTTTTGCAACATCGCCATTACAGAACGCATCATCTTCAATTGGTTCAGGTACAATCCTTAAAGGTATTAAACAACAGTTCACACAAGGTAACATTGCGGCATCCTTGAACGCACTTGATCTCGCTATTTCAGGCCAAGGATTTTTTGCTTTGAAACCATCTCTTACTTCTACTCAAACAGTTTACACAAGGAATGGTTCACTTAACGTAAACAACGATCGTTATGTGGTTGACTCTGCTGGTCAGTATTTACTTGTTTATCCTGTTAACGAGGATGGTTCTGTTACAGCCAAGGATTTGGATAGTGCTCTTCCGATGCAGCTTCCAGTTACTTCGGGTGACCCAAAAGCTACTGGAAATATTCAATTGGGTGTTAACGTTCCTGCGGCAGCAGAGGTGGTGCCTGATAAAACTCAATTTGCTGATGGATATTCATTTAATCCATCTAATCCAGAGACATATACAAATTCAACATCAATAACAATATTTGACGATTTGGGTAACCCTACTATTGCAACAATTTATTTTATAAAAACTCAGAATGCTTCTGCTGAAGACCCTACAAATAAGTATGATACACGCTTAGTAATTAACGACACTGTTATTGACCCAGACCTCGTAAGTTCTGTGGACGATGCAGGCAACCAAATCTTTATTGACCGTTTTGGAGCACAAACCACACAAGTTCCTGATGATAACTACTTCCTAGAGGGGAAAGGCTCCCCGCTGTATAAATTAGACGATTTACAATCCTTGGTGGACTCAGAGCCCACAAAGGTTCGAGGCCAAATCTCAGCTTTTGATTTTGGTGATGAGGGTGACAAATTAGTTGAAATCGTAACAGACCCTGTATTATTCAATGCAACACGTGAGTCCGGTGTCGCAGATAGCCAAGTATTCTGGGGCAAAAATTTTATGAGTATCAAAGTTGATGATATTGATACTCCAGTAAACATTGATATAAGGCCAGGAAAGTATAACGCTGAACAACTTGCTACCGAGGTAACGAGAGCAATAAACCACAAATTCGGTGATGATAGAAAATTTCAAATTGTACAAAACGTCGACGACACACTCAACTTTAATTTTTTCAAACTTCTCGCTGATGGAACATCATCAGGATTATCAAATGGTGAAATAGAGGTTGATTTACTAGACCGCTCATTTGTAACCGATGTGAATGGAATAGATTTAGACGGAGCTTCTCCAGACTTTACAAAAGAACAATTTTTAGCACATGCACAAGCAAGAATAAATGATGCCTTGAATGAGTATGCTGTCTCATCTTCAGATGACACAGTCCAATATGCTACGGCTCTAGGTGTAAATGATAAATTGTTCGCGCGAACACTTGGTACTCAAATGTCTGACGTTTTGGAAGCTACCGAAGTAGTGAAGTTTAAGCATTATTCTTCATCTTTAGATAATCCTAGTAAGTTTGTTATCACAGACAACACAAATATAGAGGATGGGGATATACTTTCCAATGATGATAATAGTAGCACATTAAAAAGTTACAACTGGAGTGTCTCCAACGAAACCTTTGACAGTGGAGACTCATTTTCTATAAATATTGGTGGAGATAACTCCTATACTTATACAGCTAGCTCTGGAGATGGTAGAAATGAAGTTATTTCTGGTTTAATAAGCCTTATTGGGACTGAATTAGACGGCGAATATACTATTACTACTACAGAGGACAGTAACAATAAATTGTCTAATTTCATTGTTACGGCAGATGATGAAACAAATAATTTTACTTTTACCGCAACTTTTTCAGATTATCTTCAAAATTCCTCAACTAACACATATTTTACAGGCACCGCTATGAATGATTCATCCGCAGCCGCAGATGAATTCTCCGCAACTTCACATATTTTTAATTTAGAAACTGATTCTGTTGCGAATTATGCGATTGGTGACCAACTTACATTCTCAGCTGTAATTGATGATGTTCAGGAAACTGTGTCTTATACTGTTACAACTGATGATATCGGAGCAAATACGGCTGCAACGGCCCAATCAATTGCTACTAATATTGCCACAGACTTAAGTCCGTCAAGCTTTACAATTACGCAAGATGGTACAAATTTAGGTCAACTTACAATTGCCGCAGCCACAATTACCAACCCTTTAACCGAAATTGAGGCTGGAGCCACAATAACCAAATCTTCAAATTCCACAAATGATATTTCAGTATCAGACAAATTTATGGTGCATTCATATTATGGCTCACGCCCGCAATTGAGCGTGTACGATAAAATGACCGCGGTAACAGCGGCAGATGACGGTCAAACAATCGAGTACGATGGAACAGACACACTAAAAATTTACGTTGCTGATGCATCAGGTTTTAACCAGCTAGAAAACATTAGAATTGCTGGGAATTTTAGTGATGATGATATTGATAGTGGCGCTAATAATCTCATTAATGGAAGGGAATTTACAATTGCCAGTATAGATACCACTAATAACTTCATAACCATATCTACTCAAGGTCTTGGTTTTGAGACAAATGCGCAAACATTGATGTTTACCTCAACAGATGTTCATGTCTTAAGCGATGAGTCGACAAGCGTTGAAGCTTATTTCGAAGGTGCAGAAAATGTGTATGAAGATGCCCCAATCGCATTCAATAGTCAGAAAATTGTTTTGAGAGAAACCGGAAACTCTAATAAACATGCCTACACAAATGATGATATAGCCAATATTACTGGAGGAAATGGTATCTTTGAAATCACAGAGACTGTTTTTGATTTGGACCAAGATGTCGATGGTTCTACTCAAACATCTTTAAATATTTTAGGCTTGGATAACCTAGCTCAAAGTGACACCAAAACAGTTTGGGTTGATGAAAAAAATCCCCCCTTGAGAGTGAATTACGACGCATTGTCTCAAAAACTTGAATTTTCAGTTGACCGAACAGTGCTTGGAACTGGAACTGACAGTAACTTTAACTCGTTTACGGTGTTTGGAAGTGACGAAGCCCAAGAGACAAATAATCTTGGCATTCCTGCAAGAGATGATGCTACAGACGGGTTAATAAGAGGTGGAGAAAGGTTGCTTACTGGTACTTTTGTTGCTTCTGGAGCGGAACTAGCTGCAGATAAAAGCTTTGGTCTTTCCGTTAAATATAACTCAGACACAAAATCTTTTACCTTTGCGAGTGGAACGACTGGTGAGGAAATTGCTGCCAATGGGGCTTTAGGAGTGACCTCAGACCAGAAGGCATCATTTATCCAAGTTGGAAGAACAGCTCTCACTAACGAAGAAATACTTTCCTCTCAGGGAAATGCCGATTTCTTGGGTGATAATCTTTTGATGGGTATTGGTGCAACTGCAGACACCGTTTTCACCAATGGAACTGGCCTTCGTTCAGAACCAGCTATTTCTGAAGGAGCAACTGCTCGAGAGGATTTAACCGAAGTCTTTCGACTTGGAACGGACAATAACGAAAATATTTTTAATGTTTCTGTTAATGGTATAAATGGTCTAATAGAAATTCCATCGCAGTTTTATGTTGGTTCTACTTTAGCTGAAGCACTTGAGGAAAGAATCAATCAAATTGTTGACCCTAATACTGGTGAGACTGTTGGTGGTGTTACAGTTAAATACAATTCAAGTACCAATAACTTTACATTTACAACAGGAACATCTGGGTCTGACTCAACTATTAAAGTGAAAGGGACTGCTAGATTAGGACTTGATAATGTGCCACTTGGGGTTGGATCAGTTCCACAGATTTATAACCTAGTTCAAGCAACTAATGCACAAGGGGTAGCGCTTTTTGTTGATGCCTCAGGGAATGTGGTAGAGACACCCCCAGAAAACATGGTTGACGGATTTTTTCCTTTATATATAGATGAGGGTGAGCTTACTTTCGATAAAACTGGTAAGTTAATTTCACCAAAAAATAATGTTCACTACGAAAAGCAAGAAGAGGGTTTTTCAATCGCGCTGGATGTTGATTTTGGCTCATCTACTCAATTATCTCAGCCCTTCTCTGTTCTTTCAGTCGAACAAGATGGTTTTACTTCTGGAAGATTGGATGGTTTGGAGATTGATGCCTCTGGTACAATTCGTGCAAACTACACAAACGGGCAAAATAATCCTTTAGGAAAAATTGTGGTTGCTAACTTTAACAACCAGAATGGCTTGAAACAAATTGGTAATGCCACCTATGTTGAAACTGCTGTTTCCGGCACACCTCAAGTGGGTGAAGCCGGTGCTGAGGGATTTGGTAACATTCTCTCTGGTTCGCTTGAAAGGTCTAATGTTGATATCACTGAAGAACTAGTTAACCTAATCACAGCACAAAGAAACTTCCAAGCATCTGCAAAGGCTATTGAGACTACAACCGGCCTAACGCAGACTATTATTAATATTAGAATGTAATGAAAAATATCGTTTTAACAAAAAAATAGGGGCCTAATATGGATAAGTTAATTTATACTGCGTTTCAGTCGATTAATAACGCTTTGGACAATAAATCCATACGTTCACAGAACCTCGCAAGTACAAATACACCCGGTTTTAGAGCAGATATGAGTCTTGGTGGGTCTGGGTCTGGATATCTTGAGCAATTTGATACCCTCTACACACGAGCATTTCCCGTCATTGAAGAGCGAAGTGGTTTTGTTTCAGCACCTGGTCAAATGAAACAAACGAGCCAGTACCTTGACCTGGCAATCCGCGGAGATGGATTTTTCTTCGCACAAAAAGAGGGGTTTCCGCCATTTCTTACCAGACGCGGTGACATGCAAATTAATAATGAAAATATCCTTACCAACGCTGCCGATGAAATAATCTTAAGCAATGAACTTAATCCTATCGTGATTCCTCCGCATCGAAGAATGACAATTTCTGAGGAAGGTAATATTTCTATTGAACCTATGAACAGCCCTCCAGGTACAGTGGTTCAAATTGCGACAATTGGATTAACACTAGGAGGGGAAGAACCATTATCAAAATCGGTGGATGGAAAAATTAGAACAAATAATGGTGGCATACCAGCAGCTGACCAACAAGCCAGAATTGCTCAAGGTTACCTAGAAGAGAGTAACGTAAATATTATTGACCAATTAGTTGGTTCTATTGAAGAGCAAAGGCGCTATGAAGTTAATGTAAAAATGATAAAATCTGCCGAGGCAATTGACCAAGGTGGAACTAGTCTCTTAAGAATGCCCTCTTAAACGAGCCATTTTAAATTTAATTCTTCTAAATTACTCTGTTTCATTGGCATGACAATTGCTTAGTATATCTTGTAATTTTTTTTGCAGGAGAAGCACGAAATGTCCACAAACTCAATGCATGTAGCAAAAACTGGCCTAAATGCTCAACAAACTAGAATGCAAGTGATTGCCAATAATTTGGCAAACGTAAATACAACCGGTTTTAAGAAGGATCGTGCAAATTTTGAATCTCTTCTATATCAAATAAGACGTAATTCAGGTGATCAAACATCAGCAGAAACTAATCTAACATCTGCCTTTGCTGTAGGCACCGGAACAAGAGTGTTAAACACCCAAAAACTTTTCACACAAGGTAGCTTGATTACTACTGATAACGCATTGGATGCAGCGATAGAGGGGAGTGGTTTTTTCCAAGTACTTCTTCCAGACGATAGAATTGGTTATACTAGAAATGGCACTTTTTCTCGCAATGCAGAGGGAGTTCTTACAACTGGTAGCGGCTATGTGGTACAACCGGAAATTCAAATACCCGAAGGAGCTTCCCAAATAAATATATCCGGTAATGGTATTGTTTCTATTGTGGCTGATGGTGCTGTTGTAGCAGAGGAAGTTGGACAGCTTACCCTTGCAGATTTTGCAAATCCTCGCGGTCTACAGCCTGTTGGTGAGAGTTTCTCAGTTGAAACTCAAGCAAGTGGGCCGCCTATCATTGCAAACCCACAAGAAGAAGGTTTTGGTAAACTGGTACAAGGTGCTCTGGAGTCTTCCAACGTGAATGTCGTGCAAGAACTAGTTGATATGATAGAAACTCAGCGTGCTTACGAAGTAAGCTCAAAGTCAATTTCATCTGTGGATGAGATGCTTCGCTTCCTCTCACAGAACCTTTAGTTAGAGCAATGAGCTATTAAAATGAACTTTCGTAATTTCACATTAGCGTTGGTTGGCTCTGCATCCATTGCATTTACAAGCTGCAGTACATATGTACAGGAAAAAGCAGCATTAGAATTCGAGCCAATTTATCCAAGCGATCTTGATCTTCCGGTGCAATCGGAACCTACTGGAGGAATTTATTCAGAGGCAAAGGGAGGTCTCTTTGCTACAGATAAACGAGCAAATGTTGTTGGTGATATATTAACAGTGAATTTGTCTGAATCTTTTTCAGCAACAAAAGCGCAAACAGCATCATCTAGTAAATCAGACTCATTTGACGTTACTATGCCTGTCGGTCTTCCAAATATGTTAACTGGTGGATTTAGCACTCCAAACTCACTCACAAGTGGAACAGAGCAATCATTTACTGGTTCAGGAGCAGCTGCACAATCCAACACATTATCTGGATTTCTAGCTGTTACAGTAGTCCGCGTTCATAGTAATGGAAATATGGAAATCGCAGGTCAAAAAAAACTTAACTTAAATAATGGTGACGAATATGTTCGCCTAACCGGGATTATCCGCCCAAATGATATATCTGCTGCTAACCTGGTTGACTCCAGCCGCATAGCTAATGCTGAAATCACATATGTAGGTGCAGGACAAGTTGCTGATACAGGCAAAAAAGGGTGGTTAAGTAATGCAATGAGAACAATTTCTCCCTTTTGAGGAACTTTTGAATGTTAAAATTAGTTAAACACATTATCTCCAATACGCTTTTTATTTGTATCGCTTTTTTGAGTATCTCAAATTCACATGCGGACAGACTTAAAGATTTAACCTCAATCAGCGGCGTTAGAGATAATCCATTAGTAGGATATGGAATAGTAGTAGGCCTAGCTGGTTCTGGTGACGGAAACTCTGGTTTGCTTTTGCAATCAATGCAAGCAATGGTTAGCCAATTTGGTTTAGTCACTAATGCGTCAGGTTTGTCTGGTAAAAATGCAGCGGCTGTAATGGTGACAGCAGAACTTCCAGCTTTTACGAAGCCCGGACAGGCCATCGATATTACCGTCTCTACACTCGGAACAGCAAAATCATTAAGGGGTGGCACTCTTTTAATGACACCATTAAAAGGTGCAGATGGAGAAACCTATGCAATCGCGCAAGGTAATTTAGTCGTTGGTGGTCTTGGGGTAGAAGGTGGCGATGGCTCATCTATTATCGTCAACATTCCAACAGTCGGTAGGATTCCCAAAGGTGCAACAGTTGAAAAAATGGTTGAAACACCTTTTTTGAATAGTGACATTCTTATTTTGAATCTAAACCAATCAGATTTCAGCACTGCCAGCCGAGTATCAGAAGCAATAAATGATGTTTTTGGACCAGAGGTATCTGTGCCGTTAGACTCGTCTTCTATTAGAGTGAGAGCTCCAATAGATAAATCTCAAAAGGTGACATTTATGAGTTTACTTGAAAATGTTCAAGTAGAGCCTGCTAATCCTGCAGCTAAGGTTGTTGTAAATGCAAGAACGGGAACCATTGTTATAGGCGGGGATGTGAGAGTCACTCCTGCTGTTGTAACACACGGTTCATTAACCGTGAGAGTTAAAGAAGATATAAATACTGCACAAGAACAGAATATTTTAGCTGCCGGGCAAAATGCAATTGTAGCTGGTGGAGATATTGTACAAACACCGGATTCTGACGTTGGCTTTGAAGCAGAAACAGCAAGAGCTTTCGTATTTGATACTGGGGTTGAGCTCTCAGATATTGTAGATGCAGTTAATAATGTTGGAGCATCCGCAGCAGACCTTGTTTCCATACTGGACGCACTCAGACAAGCAGGGGCACTAAGGGCTGAAATAGTGGTTATTTAAGATAATTAAATTAGACGAGAAACTTATGGAACTTCCTTCCCTATCAAAAGAAAATATATTTCAGGGCCATATGCTTAATAAAATTCCTGACAGAAATTCAGATTTGCGAGAGGTTGCTGAACAATTTGAAGCTATCTTTATTAATCAGATTCTTAAGCAATCTCGTGAGACTAAACTCGCCGACGATCTGTTAGGTAGTTCTGCCACAACTACTTATGAGCAATTACTTGATTCAGAGACGTCAAAAAATATCGCTTCACATGTTAATATTGGTATTGCTGATGCTCTTGTTCGACAGTTTAAAAGGGACTAGGAGCAACCCATGGCAAGTTTAATTGATATTGGAAAATCTGGGTTACAATCCTACCGTCAAGCTCTGGCGGTTACTGGCCAGAATATATCTAATATTAATACAGAGGGCTACAAACGCCGCTCTGCAGACTTAGAGGAGGTAATTGCAAATCAAGGCGGTATTTCTAGCACTAATGCTCAAACTGGTCTTGGAGTGCGAGTTTCTGACATCAGACGCTCTTTTGATGAATTTCTTTTGAACAAAGCTCGTAGTGCAACTTCTTATTCAGAAACAAACGAGCATTTTGTTGAGACATTAAAACAACTAGAGGATATTTTGCTTCCTGGAGATTCAAATTTAGGAGCTATGATAGCAAATTTCTTTGACGGCCTTCAGGAAGTTGCTTCTTCACCCGCAGATTTGGCTCCAAGAGTTGCCGCCCTAGAACGTGGTCATGCTGTTGCAAATTCGTTTAATCAGCTAGCTTATTTAACTAGTGAATTAAAGCAAGGAGTGGAATTTCAAATTCAACAGGACATTAACGATATAAATGTTCTCAATGAAGAGTTGTTTAATCTTAATTCTCAACTAAGTGGCTCTCGAAATAAGAATGCACCTAATGCTTTGCTTGACAGTAGAGACACACTTGTAAATAAGTTAAATGAGTTCGCAGAAGTTACTACAACCTTAGAACCGACAGGTGCGGCTGGGTTAACATTAGGAAATACTGGAAAAGGACCTCAACTTTTAACACCACTTAAACATGTAAAACTAGGTTTTGAGCTCATTTCTGATAAGCCTACTTTTGTAATTGAACCAGGATCCGAAAACACCCCCACTTCTCAAATTACTAATGGCTCTTTGAGGGGATTAGCAAATGCTTATGAGACAATACAGGCTGTGGAAGCATCTATTGATAATCTCGCCTACGTTTTTTCTCGAGACTTAAATTCTCTCCATATGAATGGATTAGACTTAGAGGGAAATGATGGAAGGCCACTTTTTCATACCGTATCAATGAAGACTGAAGTTAACCCCACCAATATGGGTGTTGCATCGGCAGATGTAGAAATCACTGATTTTAGAAAAATTGAGAACCAACCAGTAACCTTTACTTATCAAGAAGAAAAAAACCTATGGATTGGCAGAAATAATTCTAATCAAATTATTGCTCAAGGAAGAGGAACTGTAAATTTTTCGGGCTTTGTTGTTAATTTTGCTGGTGACGCAAAAGAAGGTGACCAAATTTTTATTCGACCTGCTTATAACTCTGCAGCAAACATAAAATTGGCTATCAACCGAGCTGAAGATTTTGCCGCCGCATCTCGCCAATTAGTATCATCTGATTACCGGAATGCAGGAATGGCAGAAATGTCAGCAGAAATAACTTCACTAGAAGTTCCAACGGATAATTTACCAACTATTGAGGATAGTTTCAGTAACAACCTTACAATGAACGCTGCGACAAACTTTATTCGGAATGGTTCTGTAGCAATTATTCCAGCAAATACCTCCAATATTGATTTAATAAGTATGATACAACAATCCCAACTCAGCTTTTCACTGACAGATGACGAAATTTCATCAATAGCTTCCATGACACTTGTTGTATCATCTGAAAATGAAGGAAGTGATGGCTCATCTCTGACTTCACTGAAAAAATATGTTTTTACAGTTACTGACCCTGATGATATCGATGCTGTAATTGAAGAAGGCGCTTTATACGACGCAGAAGCTATAGCCAAATTGTTAAACTTTGGCCTAATAAGGGCTGATGGTTTTGATTTAGTTTCCGCTGGAGGTGTAGAGAATTGGATCGCAGATGGCATTAGTTATAGCATACAAGATTTTGGCGGTTTTGCCTCAGGAAAAGGCAATCAACTTACTTTCGCCCTTGCGAACGATCAATTCACACAAGATTCAGAAATATATGCAAACAGCCAAAATTTAAATGGGACACTTACAGTAAGAAATGATGATATTTCATCCGTACAAATCTTTACAAGGGAAGGTCGTCATGTAGCTGGCAGTCGCCTAGATGATATTCAGTATAAAGAACTATTTGTTCCTGAAAATGGTTTTAATGAAAATGCAACCTATAGGAGTGATTATCTAAACCTTAGCGAAGAAAAAGGTTACCTGGGTATGACCAGCGTTTACAAGTCGAGTGAAAGTAACCCATTGATAAACGTCTCTAACACTGAGCAGGATACTGTTATTTCTTTTAACATAGATTTTGTGGATGGAGTAGACACTACAGAAACAAGCTTTGATGGAAAGAAAGCAGGTGCAAGTACTTCTTTCTATCAAATCACTTTGGACGATGGCGTAAACACCCCGATTAATAAAACCATTTATCAAGGGCAAGTTGCTGGTAACAGCTCTACAGTTATTGCGAAAGCTATGACCTCTGCGCTCAGAAACGAAGCGCCCATATCTGTTCTTACTGGCTCTGCTATTTTACTTGATGAGCAACAAATCAATCCGCCTATCGATTTTATAGCGCCAAATGATGGAGAGACAACATCATTCCTAACAAATAACATTCGATATAGTCTTACTAACAATAATGGGGAAATATCAGTTTCCGGTGGCCCATCTAATGCTTTATCAACTCTTGCCTATGATAGCGATAACAATCAGGTCACCTTTGTAGTTTCAACCGAGCCTGAGGATGGAGACAGCGTAATTGTTCAATTTGAAGAACAAGAATATACCCTTACTATGGTTAATGGTGAGATTGAGGTTACAGGGGGAGAAGAGGATAGGTTAACAGCTTATTTTAATTCTAATCTGTCGATCTCTGTTACAGAAGAAGTTAGCCAGATGGAGTTAAATGAAACTAAAACTGTTCGATTTGAGGGGATTGATTATAGTATAATAAAAGATGCTAGTGGAAATTTAAGCGTCACAGGGGGAGCCGATAATGCTCTTAGTTTGGATATTGCATATGATAGCACCACTGGAATTGCTGAAATTAATTCAGAGATAAGGCAGATAAAAGTAATTTCAAATGATGGAAGTCTTTCCGCTGCTAAAATTTTAATACCGGGTGTCGATGCTGAGGCTGAAGATATAAACGGAAATTTTGAAGCAGCCATGCGATTTGGTCTTGTTACAAATACCCAAGTTCCATTTAAAAACTATGGTTTTTACGATAATTCCTCAACGGACACTACAATCTCAGAAACAAAGTCAGAATTGGAGACTTGGACTCTGTCAAGTTTTGACGAAGATTTTTTCTCCGACCTCGCCTCCGATGGTGCAGGTGGAATATTAAATATAGATCTTGGAGAACTTGAGGAAACACGCATTTCATCTCAGTCTTTAAATATAACTCAAACCTCTTCTGATAATTTGCCCATTATTCAGGAACTTACTGGATTCGGTGAGAGTGAAATTGCCTATTATGCTGGAAAAACGCTAACACTAAATGATGGAAACGGTGCACAAATTGAAGTAGCTTTTCCTATTAGCGGGACAATAGAAACCCTTGCAGACGTTGTTAACGCAGTCACTAACGAAATATCGGCTTACAATGCTAGTAACAGCACTGATCTCAAGTTTGTTGCTACAGCAGGAACAGACTCTATAATTTTAACAGACGTCGTTAACGGCGGAACAGCAAGTGCGACCGCTACATTAACACAGGATTTATCATCATTTTCTGTTTACATTCCAGCAGGTGTAAACACTAATGCAGAGCTTGCCGACCTGTTGAAAAACGAAATTTCCTCAAAACTAGTAGATTCATCGGGTATGTATATAGACTTAGATGGTAATACTATCTCGAACTCGTCTGACGCAATTTCAAAATGGAGCCCAATTGATAATTTAGGCGTTCAGCAAGATGATACAAATATTCTTTTAACCTTCGATCGTGAGGCAAATAGTGAATTTGACGATGCAGAAATCACTTTTACAGTCACAGGGGATAGTGGCTTAGTTCAGGAAGCCCCTACCCGTACAACTGGAATACGTGTTATTTCAGATTTTAATGACGACAATATAAGTAATTTGGAGAATAAGGCATTAGCAATAAGCAACGGTTCCTCTACTTTGTTATTAGAGATTGACTCTCCACCACAAGATTTAGAAACACTCGTAGAATATATTCAGGCTCATGAAGACTACGACCAATTATCAATAGTCGTGCGCGCAGGAACTGACACACTTGTTTTTGAAGATGAAAACTCAGGTGAGCCTTTAATAGAAAAATTGAGCGTAAAAATCATTGACGGCTATCCACTAGATTACAATATTCGGAGGGAAGATGACCAAATTATTACAACCTCTCCAACTGGGAATACAGCTGATATTAATGTTTCAGCAACCTCCTCTAGCGTAATTGGTGAGCGCATAACCTTATCTGATTTACCTGACGAAGATCTAATATTAGTTCTATCTGGAAGTGGAACAAAAAAAGTTTCAGCTACTTATGATATCAATCCAGAAACGACTCCAACCATCGAGCGCGATGTTACAGTAAAAATCGTATCACAAGTTGATATTCACGAAGTAATTATTCCTGATGTTACCATATTAAGTGACCTATTCGTTCTAGATAAAATGGTAGTAGACGCAAGCGCAGTCACAGATATGGAAGAATTAGTTGAGGCTATTCAAGACGACGATAATTATCAGGATTTGCCATTTTTTGTCTCATCGAATGACGAGTCAACAGGTCTAATATTTACATATAAAATGCAAGGACTTCAAGAGCCTGTTTATGTTTCGAGTGATGATAAGATTTTCTATCCTGAAAGAATCACAGAAACAGAGACTACCCCTATAGTCGAATTCATTGATACTGAGACAAATACATCTTTGGCAACAAGATATTTAGATGCCGCTGGTAGAACGGAAGCAATGGGTTACAAAATTGATTTAGATGGTAAGGCTGCTTACGACGATAAATTTTTCATTGCCTCTAACGAAAAAGGGGTTGGAGACAATAGAAATATTAACGCTATAATCGCACGCCAAAACTCAGATGCAGATGGCAGTAATACGGGTGGTTTCCAAGAGATATTCGGATCAATCATAACAGGCCTTGGTTCAAAAGTTCAAACTGGTGAATTTGCAGCCGAGGCAGCTGCTTCTGTTAAGAATGCAAGTCTAGAAGCAGAGGCTTCTTTTTCTGGTGTAAATCTTGATACAGAAGCTTCAAAGCTGATTGAGCTGCAACAAGCTTATCAAGCCTCAGCTCGCATTCTCTCTACTGCTAGAGAATTATTCGATACCCTAATCAACTCTGTCTAGGAATTTTATTATGCAAATCAGCACAAAATTATTTAATCAGCAAACTCTCGAGCGCCTTAGTGACTTGCATGGCGAAATACAAAACCGTCAAGCAAGAATAGCTACAGGAAAAGATTTATTAAAGGCTTCTGACGACCCAATAGCAGCGGTTAACATTTCAGTCGCCAAGGAACAAAAACAGGAATTGGCTCGATATTTAGATAATATCGATAGAGCAAAAAATAAACTTGAACTTGCTGATGGCGCAATGGAACAAACCGTAAATATCCTAACCCGAATTTATGAACTTACGATCCAAGCTGAGAATGATATTCATGTAGCTTCAGACCGGTCAGCCATTAAAATGGAAATTTCACAACTTAAGGATGCGATGTTTCAGGTTGTTAATACTGAAGATGCCTCCGGACAAGCACTATTTGCAGGATATAAAGTGAATAAAAATGCATTTGCCAAAGACCTTGATGGCAATATCCAATATATGGGTGATAGAGGACAGAACTATTTAAAAATTGCTGAAAATATGACAATAATTACTGGTATTGACGGTGCCACTGCTTTCCTAAGAGTTCCCTCTGAAAATGACCACAAAAGTGTTTTTAGAGTTATTGAAGCAATTGAGGATGCTTTTGATGATGGAGATTTCCCTGACGTAGCTATTACAGACCTTCAAAGAGGTATAGAGCATTTTAGTCTTCAGCAAACATATATCGGCGCACAATTAAACAAAGCTAATATTCAAGAAGAAGCATTACAACGCAGACAAATTGTTATGTCTGAGAACCTCACAAAACTAGAGGATGCCGATATAACCAAGCTAGTAACTGAATTACAAACAATGCTTGTGAATAGGGACGCAGCTACACAAGCCTTTGCTAAAATCGGGCAGCAAAGCCTATTCGACTTTCTTAGATAAAGCTGAATGATGGCACAATTTTTGCAACTTTTTTATCGATAAAAAATAGTTTTGCAGAGAGTTTAATGTTTCACATAAATTATGAAGAACAGTTAAATGCGTTTGAAAATGACCTTCAAGAAAAACTGCGCGGTCATTCTATGGAGAATGGTTTTTTGAATTTATGGGTACCTGACCCAGATGTCGTAAGTTCAATTTTAAATATGTGGGACGCTGCATCATGTGCAGAAATAGATAAACTTAAAGTAGATATTAAAAATGAACTTATTAATGAGAAACAACTTTCAGAACTTGAGCAGTTTCTCAGTACTAATGTAACTGTAAATTATACTTTTAATCAAAATAACGAATGTTACGAAGTTACTATGGAGAGTATTTGATGAATGCTATCACTGACGCTCGTCGCATAAACGAAACAACACATACGCCAATTTCATTTAAAGTTGAGAATGAAAATATTTGCATTGAGGTTTCAGTTACTGATTCTAGAATTCATGAATTATCAATAAAAGGAAAAACAAACCCGTTATCAAGAGAAATTGGAAAGATATTAAGTCATGAGTTACAAGGATTACCTTTAGCAGACTTTCTTTCAATAGGAAGTATGCTTCTGCTTGAAAAAAACAAAGAGGAATTCTGCAATGAAATAGTATCCGGGATTCAGCTTGTCTCAAATAGCCCTGACATTATTCAACAAATCGATAAACTGATTAAAACAGAACTATCCCAGGAGATTTCAGCGTCAGAACTAAGAGGAGACATATCCGTAGAACCAGTTCCTCTGTTCAAACCAGACTGGTGGGTCGAAATTTCATCTGAAGAAAAAAAAGAAATACTTCAAACTAAGATTTCAAAATTAACAAAAACAAAAAATAAAAAAAGTACCAACCTCAACGTTGAAATTGTAGACCGTCATGATCGAATTTTTTGCCATTTCGATGATGAAATAAATGTAAATGAAAAACCAAATATAATTTTTAATATTGAACGTCAACTCTCAAATAGTCTTGGATTTGAACTAGAACTATTCTGTTTAGAAAAAAAAGATGTACATAAATTACGTCGCCTTTAGGAACTAAAAATATGTCTGAAATGAATGAACACGTAGACCTAATATTAGATGGCACCAAGGTCGCTTGGCACAAAGAACGCATAAATGATTGGAAAAATGGAAAAAGAATTGCACCAATCACTATTGATATGGCTCTTACCAGAGCGTGTAATTATGCTTGTCACTTTTGCTACGCAATGTTGCAGGAAAATGATAGAAAAAAAATCACATCTGAAGTAATGGATGATTTTCTAGAAGATTGCAAAGAAATCGGCGTCAAGGGGATAAGCTTTGTTTCTGACGGCGAGAGTACCATATCTCCACATTTTATGCACTCTTGTAAAAAGGGGCATGGACTTGGTTTATCTATGGCGGTAGGCACTAACGGTTTTGTGCTAACTAAAAGAAAACTTGAAGAATTACTCCCAACACTTACATATTTACGGATCAATATTTCAGCTGGCGAACGTGACCGCTATGCAGAAATCATGGGCACAAAGCCAGAGTATTTTGATCGAGTCTGCGAAAATATTAGAGAAATGGTTTCTATAAAAAAGGAGCGTAATCTTAATGTTACTATAGGGATGCAAATGGTATTGATGCCAGAGTATGAGGATCAGATACTCCCACTAGCAAATCTTGGAAAAGAACTTCGCCCTGATTATTTAGTAATTAAGCATTGTTCAGATAATGAAGATGGTGACTTAGGTGTAGACTACTCTGCTTACGAAGCGTTGAAAAATAAACTTAGGGAAGCCGAGGCTTTATCTGACCAAGAATATAAATGCATAGTAAAATGGTCCAAAATTAATGCAAACGGTGCCAGAAGCTATAAACAGTGCTATGGTGCCCCATTTATATTGCAAATGTCTGGAAGTGGACTAATTGCTCCCTGTGGTATGTTATTTAACGAGAAATATAAAAAATTTCATATTGGTAATATATGTGAGAATCGTTTTAAAGATATCTGGAATTCAGATAGATACTGGCAAGTAATGAATCATCTCTCAGGGCCTAACTTTAATGCTCAAAGAATGTGTGGCTCATTATGTTTGCAACACAAAACAAATGAATTCCTAGACAAATTTGTTCAAAACTCCTTCCCAGATGAGATGCTCAATGTCTCAAAAGAGCCCGCACATGTTAACTTCATTTAATAACCAAAAACAACAAATAGAACACTCACAAACCTTGTCTTTTGCAGAGCGAGGATACGCTATATTACCTTCCCTTTATGAAAAGGAATTGGAGGTTCTGCGTACTATAATTCGTAAAAAATATATTAAAACCTTGGAAGATTTCCATATTTTTGATTTTACAAATGATGAATTTAAGCAACCATTTAACTATCATAATCTATCTATTGAAAATCATTCGGAAATTTGGGGGAAACAACAAAGAATTTTTTCTGAATATGAAAGCGAAGAATTTTTAAAATTTTCACTATTTGATTATCTTAAAAATCAGTTTGGTTTTTTGAAAGTTGCTGACATTGAGGGTATTGGGTATCCAGAAATTTACTGGAGGATTGTTAGACCAAATAAAACGGAAGATGTTTCAGGAATACACGCAGATAGTTGGTTTTTTACACATACCAACAAAATGACACCTAAAGAGCAAGACAATCTATTTAAAATCTGGATACCAATTGAAGTTTTGCCAAATGAAGGTGGTTTAGGGGTTTACCCAGGCTCCCACTTAAAGAAATGGGATTACGATACCGTTAAAAAGGATGGTCGTATCAAACCTAAGTTAAATTATTTACCAAACCATGAAAAAATATTATTGCCATTACAACCGGGAGAACCTGTGATTTTTGACAAAAACCTTTTACATTATGGTGTCTCTCATAAAGCAGACTACACTAGAGTAAGCATAGAATTTGCCATTCAAGTATCTTAAAGAACTGCTGTTGAAATTAATAAGTATTTTAAAAAAGAATAAAAAGTTCCAATTTTATCCGCAAAAAAAGAAATTTATTTTTAAAAAGAAATAATATTACAAATATGTATCGTTTTTAAAGAACGATAAATATGATGTTGCTATGAAAGATACTCACATCACTGAAACTGTTCGTTAAAGTGAAAACGAGTCTTTTCCAATCTCTCCAAAGTTCCTATGTCACAAAAATAACTTTGTGTTTCGAAGGCAGCAATTTTTCCATGATTATTCTCAAGTAAATCTCTGGCTATGTCATTTAATCCCGCGAATTCCTTCTTAATGGATTTAAGATATTTACTTGAGAAAAAATATACGGCTCCATTTGCTAGATTCGTTTTTGGATTTCTAACTTTTTCCTCAAATTGTAATACTTCACCATCGTCTTTAATGAGCATTGTACCACAGTTTTCCGGTTCATCTGTTCTAAATGCTAGAATTGACATATCAAAATTATAACAATTTATTTTTTCTAAAGAGAATTTGAGAAAATTATCTAAATCCTCTCCATAATAATTATCACAATGTATTACCAACAAATTTTTGTTATCTTGATGTTTGATTAGATTAAAAAATGTGCCACCAGTTCCAATTAATTCTTCTTCAATAATCGGTATAATTGGGAATTTATATTCCTGTAGTTTAATGAAATTTTCAACAAGATCTTTTTTATAATGCAAATTTACAAAAACCTCAGAGGGGTTAATTTTACAGTTATCTATTTTTTCTAACCAATGTTTTAACATTGGTTTTTCGCCTATTGTTACAAGACATTTTGGAATGGTCTCTGTTAACGGTCTTAATCTCGTTCCTAAACCTGCTGCTAATATCAAGACGCGCATGAATATATAGCTTCTATTAGGTTTTCAGATGATATTGGATTATTCCCCACCGAAGATACTTGTATACCTGCTGCAATAGAACCAATGAATGCTGCATGCCAAATATCTGCTCCAAGGCCCAAAGCCAATGAGGCTGCTGTAAACATTGAGTCCCCTGCTCCAGAATTATCACGACAAACACTAGCAAATGCCGGAAGCCTGTCTACACCCTCCGCATTTTCAATATTTTGACCATCTTGAATCAAGACACCATCCTGGCCAAGTGTGATAAATGCATTTTTTGCCTCTGATTTTTTTATCAAATTATAAGCTAGGGACACAATGCCTGACTCTTTATCATTGAGGGCTAATCTTGCTTCGTATTCTGTTGGTGTTATCAAGTTCATTCTTTTGAACCTGCTGATATCTCCAAACTGGGATGATGACTGACTATCTGCCGTTATAACTATGTTATTCTGATTTGCTAGTTCACTGAGCTTATTTACTAATTTATTAGGCAATATCCCATAATTAAAATCTGACAAGATAATGATATTCGCATGTTTTAAATAGCTTTTAACTTCACCAATTACCAACTCAATTAATTCTTTTGAAATATTTGCCTCAACTAAATCTGATAACCTAAGAAGCGTTTTTCCTTCACACTTTAGTCTTGTTTTTGTAGTAGTTTTTCTTGAGGTATCATAAAGTAAACTGTTATCCACATCATATCGTGATAAAAATTTTGCAGTTAATTGACTATTAGTATCTTTTCCCACGACCGAGATTAAACGAGATTGTGCATTCAATCCCCGAGCATGAGCTGCCACGATACCAGCACCTCCAAGAAAACTCTCGTCTCTAGTTGGTTGAACAACTATTGTTGGGTCTTCTTTGCTCATACCTAATGGTCGACAATATCGATAAATATCAAGAATAATATCACCAATTGTTAAAGCCTCAAGTTTTGAAAAATCTTCTATAATTTTTATAATAGCTGACTTAGAAATATTTCTTCTGTGAATATATTCTTTTATCTCTCTTGAATCCCATGGAATGCGCAATTCTATTTTTTCATTTTCGACATTTACGCCAGTCTTTTCGTTTCCTGCGCTAAATATAAGTTCCCCACCCCAAGATTTTACTATTTTTTCAACATTGTCTGCATCTCTAAATTCAGGACCCTTAATGATTAGTGATGGTTTTAAATTTGATAAAACTTTTTTCAAATTATCATTAATTAAAAAAACTCTTGCTTTTTTTGAATAAGCCCTCACAGCAGCTAACCTGACTTCCTCGGGCATATAGGCCTTTTCGCCAGCAAAGCTATCTGAAAAAACACCAATTATGAGATGTTTTTTCTTACTTGCTGCAAAATCAAGAAACCGCCTGTGACCGGGGTGAAGAATATTAAATACACCTGAGACAAAGGTAGTGTGTGCCCCATCATCAATAAAAGAAATCTTTTTTACTTGGCCCATAGTTTTCAGAGACTCCAAAAGTTGAATTTAATCGATGTCAAAAAATCTTCACTATCTTTCAAAACATTTGTGCACTTTTCATGCCAATTACCAATTCCATTTAACCTCTAGTCAAATATTTTTGGCATTAATTTTGCACATAATCATTTAAATCTTTGAGGTTATAATTATGAAAAAGAATATATTTATTACTGGAGGTTGTGGTTACAAAGGTAGCAAGATTGTACCGACTTTATTAAAGTCAGGACATAAAATAACAGTCTTTGATACCACTTGGTTTGGGAATTTTCTTCCCTCTAACACAAATTTATCTGTTATATCTGGTGATGTAAGAAATTTAAAAAATTTATCTCTAGAGGGATATGATACTGTTATTCATTTGGCGTCAATAGCAAACGATCCATGTGGGGACTTAAATCCAACACCTACATGGGAAATTTCAGTATTAGCCACACAACAATTAGCTGAACTTGCCATTTCGGGCGGGGTAAGAGATTTCATTTATGCATCTTCCGGAAGTGTTTATGGGTTAAGTGATTCTGAAAAAGTTACTGAAAAAGAAAAATTAGTTCCTCTTTCTATTTATAACAAAACTAAGATGTGTGCGGAAAGAATTCTACTAAGCTATTCTAAAGCCTTAAATCTAAAAATTGTAAGGCCTGCAACAGTTTGCGGTTTGTCTCCGAGGATGAGGCTCGATGTGGCTGTAAATATGCTTACGGTGCAAGCATTGCAAAATAAGAAAATTACGGTACTTGGTGGCGAACAAATTAGACCAAATATTCATATTGACGACTTAGCAGCTCTTTATAAATTTTTTGTTGAGGCAGAAGAAAGTAAAAATGGAATCTATAATGCAGGCTTCGAAAACCTTAAAATTATTGAAATTGCAGAGATGATTGCAGGAAAAACTGGGGCAGATATTCAAATCAAAGAATCAAATGATCCAAGATCTTATAGGTTGTGTTCTGAAAAAATTCTAGAAATGGGTTTTAAACCTCAAAAAACTGTTATGGATGCTATCTCAGAAATTTCTGAGGCCTGGAAAAAAGGAATTATCACAAATAAACCAGAGTGGCATACCGTAAGTTGGATGAAAAAAAATAATTTTGGCCCTGAAAAATTCTCACCTCAGTTTGCCTTAAGCGCTTAAGAAAGGAATTAGAATGCCAAATGAAATAAAGCACCTTGATGCTTTCTCTGGATCAAAAAATATAATTGGTTATGTAAATGGAATGAAATCTCTTTTGACCAAAATAGATATTGAATCCGTTGTTTCGTTGCGAGATGCTCTCTTTGAATGCTGGCAAGTCAACAAAACTGTTTACCTTGCAGGTAATGGAGGAAGCGAATCTAACGCAACTCATTTGGCAAATGATTTTATTTATGGCCTTGAAAAAAGCACTTTTTCGAAAGGACTAAAAGCTGTTTCTTTATCAACAAATTCTTCAGTTTGTTCGGCTATTTCAAATGATGAAGGATATGAGCATATTTATTCCAAACAATTAAATGCCCTTGCAAATGAGGGTGATATATTATTGGTTTTTAGCGGCTCAGGCAATTCTAAAAATATTATTAATGGTCTAAAAACGGCAAAATCACTTGGCCTAAAAACTGCAGGTTTTCTGGGTTTTGATGGGGGAAAAGCAAAGAAACTGCTCGATATCTGTATTCACACAGAAACTTACAATATGCAATTGAGCGAAGATATTCAAATTATTTTAGGGCACGCAATCTCTCTAGATCTAATTGATATTTTTAAGAAAGATAAAAGTTAGAGCCAAAAATGTCAGAAAAACAGGAGAAATATTGTGTGTTAGGAGCAACGTCCTTTGGGGGACGAGCTACTATAGAATCTCTTCTTAAGGAAAAACATGAGGTATTGGCCATTGCGAGAAGAGAGACACCAAAAGAACCATTCACTATCAATAATTATGGTTCAAAAAAATTGAATTGGATAGTAGCAGATATTGTTTTAGACACTAAAAAGATCATTTCAAGTATTAATAAATTTAAGCCCGATTATATTATAGACTTTATGGGCCAAGGCATGGTTGCACAAAGTTGGGAGTCACCAAATCAATGGTATAATACAAACATAGCAAAAAAATCGGAAATGCTAAAAGGACTCAATTGGAAAGAATTTCTAAAATTATACGTAAGAATATCTACCCCAGAGGTTTTTGGTTCAGTAGACGGCATAATAACGGAAAATAAATCTTTCAACCCTTCCACTCCTTACGCTCTATCGCATGCCACCATCGACCAACATATAAAATTGATGGCAAATCAAACTAATTTTCCTTTTATAATTGCTAGATATGCAAATTTTTATGGTCCCGGGCAACAACTCTACCGGATTGTTCCTAAAGCAACTTTTTTTGCCTTAACTAATAAAATGCTTACCCTAGATGGTGGAGGTATCTCCGAGCGAGCATTTATTTATAAAGATGATATTTCTTCCTCCTTGAATGCCTTAATAGCTAATGGAAAAATTGGAGAATCCTATCATTTTTCAGATACAGATTGCGTTTCTATAAGACAAGTTGTGCAGCAAATCGCAGAGTGCTGTGGAATTGAATTTAAAAATTTTACTAAAAATGGCGCTGAAAGAACAGGTAAAGACCAACGCTATTTTATGGACATAAATAAAGCAAAAACCGAACTTGGTTGGAAACCTAAAGTGTCGCTTGAAAATGGCATCAGTGAGACTGTTGAGTGGGTTACAAAATCTCTTAATTGCATAAACCCCCATTTACTAAATTACCACCATAAATATAGAGAATCTTATGAATAAAATTAGAAATTTTCTTCCAGAACAATATGATATGGACCAGTTATATTCTATTAAACATAATTACTTATCAGAACAATTTTCTGATTACAAAAACATTTTTGAAAAAATTGAAAACGTTGTTTTAAATAATGACTTTACGCTTGGTAGAGAGGTTGACGAATTTGAGCAAAACATAAGCTCGATGATTGGAAGTAAATATTGTATTGCGGTTGGAAGCGGAACCGATGCTATTAGACTTTCATTATTAGCTTTAGGAATTAAATCAGAGGACGAGGTTATTACCACGCCCTACACCTTTCATGCTACGGTTGGCGCCATTGCTACTGCAGGGGCTAAACCTGTATTTGTAGACTGTGACGAAGATTTCAATATAGATGTAGAAAAAATAAGGGCCGCGATAACTGAAAAAACAAAAGCCATTGTCCCAGTTCACTGGGCTGGAAGACCGGTGGACCCGCAATCGTTTCAAAAAATATCATCTGAATTTTCAATTCCAATTGTAGAAGATGCTTGTCATGCAATTTTGGCAAGTCGATCTAGGATAAATGCTGGAACTATTGGACAAATAGGCTGTTTTTCCCTTCATCCTCTGAAGAATCTCAATGCCTGGGGAGATGGTGGATTTATTTGTACTGACGACAAAGCGATTGAAGAAAAACTTCGTCTAATGCGTAATCATGGTCTTGAAAGTCGGGATTCCTGCGTCTTATTTGGATATAATTCTCGTCTCGATACCTTGCAAGCTGTTGTTGCAAATCATTTGTTATTGAAACTTCCAGATTTGACCAAAAAGCGAATTAATAACGCCCATATGCTTGATAAAATGTTGGGTAAAATAAAACAAATATCTCTACCATTACGGTCAAAAGAAATAAATGAAGTTTTTCATCTTTATTGTTTTCAGGCCAAAAATCGAGATGAATTAGTAGAATTTCTCATTTCTAACGGTATAGATGCAAAAAAACACTACCCAATTCCTATGCATCTTCAAAAAGCCGCAACCTATTTGGGATATAAAAAAGGTGACTTCCCTATCGCTGAAAGGTTAGCAGACTCAACAATTTCACTTCCAGTTCATGAGTTTGTATCGCCTGAACAAATTGAAAAAATGGGTAATTTGGTTCGGAGTTTTTATTATGGATAAAATCAAAGTTCCTTTCGTAGACTTAGGCAGATTTTACAAAAATCACAGAGCGAAAATTCTTGAACTTACAGATCAAGTAGGTAATTCTGGAATATATATTCTCGGAAATATTGTTGAAGAATTCGAAAGAGATTTTGCCACTTATTGTGGCGTAAATCATGCGATATCTGTTGGCAATGGTACGGATGCATTGGCTCTATGTCTTCACGCACTTGATATTGGTCCAGGTGATGAGGTGATTATTCCAGCTAACTCATTTATAGCAACTGCAGGAGCGGTTGTGGAAGTTGGAGCAATACCAATCTGTGTGGATGTAGACACTGAGCAAAATATTAGCATTGATGCCATTGAAAAAGCAGTTACTCAGAAAACAAAGGCAATTATTGTTGTTCATCTAAACGGTAATCCTGCTAAAATTGAGAAAATTGAACAAAGATTTAAAAACACAAATATCAAGATCATAGAGGATGCTGCCCAATCAATTGGTGCAGAAATTAATGGTAAAAGAACTGGTTCATTTGGTGAATGCGGCTGTTTTTCTCTTCATCCACTAAAGAATTTCCATATGTTTGGAGATGGCGGAATGATCACTACGAATTCCACCGAGATAAAGATTAAATTGGATAGGTTACGAAACCACGGGCTTATAGACAGAAATAAGTGCGAGGAATTTTCAAGAAACTCCAGACTTGACGCATTACAGGCTAGTTATGGAAAATACCTCCTTCCTTATCTTGAAGACTGGACTGAGAGGGTAATTAAAATTGCAGAGTATTATCATTCTGAATTTAAAGAGTTTTGTTATGTCCCCAAAACGAGAGAACACGTAAGGTCAGTTTATCATAATTACGTAATTCAAACCCAGCATAGAAATGAATTATCGTTATATCTTAAAGAGAATGGCATAGAAACAAAAATTCACTATCCAATTCCAATAGTTGAACAGCCAGCCTGGCAAAAATTATCAGTAAAAAGCGAGCCTGTACCGTTCGTAAAAAAACAAAAAGAAGAAATATTGAGCCTGCCCATATATGCAGAACTAAATGATATAGAGGTCGAGTATGTAGCTCAAAAAGTCAAAGGCTTTTTTTTGGAAACTCAACTAGTGAAGGAAGCTGTATGAAACAAGAGCCCATCACTATTGAAGATTTCAAAGAATTTTTCTCTAAAATTGTTCGAATAAGGACAATAGAACAGGCTATAGCAGAACGTTATCACGCTCAGGAGATGAAATGCCCGATGCATTTATCCATAGGGCAAGAGGGTCCTGCAGTTGCTATTTCCATGCAATTAAATGCTTCGGACAGAATGTTAAGTACCCATCGAAGCCACGCACATTATCTGGCTAAAGGCGGAAATTTAAATATGATGATCAGTGAATTTTTTGGCCGCGAAACTGGTTGCAGTGGTGGAATGGGCGGGTCAATGCACCTAATAGACAAATCATGTGGATTTGAGGGTGCAACAGCAATTGTGGGCAATACAATTCCTATTGCTGCAGGGGTGGCACTATCCCAAAAACTATCAAGAACTAAAAATATTACTGTAGTGTGTTTTGGTGAGGGAGCAACTGAAGAAGGAGTATTTAGTGAAACGCTAAATATTGCCTCTGTTAAAAATTTACCCTTAATTTTCTTCGTTGAGAATAATGGTTACTCTGTATATTCACCGCTATCCCCTAGACAATCAAGCAATCGTCATATCACTAAAATATCAGAAGCTCACGGCATAAAATCTCTAAAGGGAAACGGCAATAACATTGAAGAGGCTTTAGCAATTTCATCCGAAGCTGTAAAATATGTCAGAAAAAAAAGAAAACCATGTCTTATTGAATTAGAGACTTATAGATATTTAGAGCATTGTGGTCCTAATAATGATGATCATATTGGATACAGAACAAAAAAAGAAATCGATTTTTGGAAATCTTACGATGTAATTTCCAACGCCAAAAAAGCGATAAAAGAACTGGGGGTAAGTCCTGACTCCCTGGAAAAATTAATACAGGAAAACACTAAAGAAGAGATTGATAATGCCTTTAGAGAAGCAACGCTAGCACCTTTTCCAAAGATTGAAAGGAGTATATCTTATGAATATGCTTAACAAAAACAGCGTAAAGGAACTTAAGCAGAATAAGAGAATAAATAATTTTGCAGATGGAATTGCAGCTGCTTTTTTTGACTCAATGAGATACGACCCAACAGTTTTAGCCTTTGGATTGGGAGCGACTGACCCAAAAAATATTTTTGGCACTATGGCAGGCTTAGAGGATGAGTTCGGAAATGAGAGGGTTTTTGACACCCCAATATCTGAAAATGCTATGACAGGAATGGCAATAGGACTAGCTATTTCTGGTTATAAACCGGTATTAACGCATCAACGTTTGGATTTCAGCTTATTGTCAATTGACCAAATCGTTAATGCCGCTGCGAAATGGTATTTTATGTTTGGCGGACAACAATCAGTACCCCTTGTAATTAGGATGATTATTGGCCAAGGGTGGGGACAAGGGCCCACTCACTCTCAGGCCCTTCAAAGTTGGTTTGCTCAAATACCTGGATTGAAAGTCATAATGCCTGCTTTCCCAAAAGACGGATATAATTTGTTTAGAAGTAGTATCGCTGATCCAAACCCAGTCATATTCATTGAACATCGTTGGCTTCATCAAATGAGTTGGAATGGAGAGGGCAGAGTTGTTTCACCAACCCAACTGGGAAAATCTAACCGCGTTTCAACTGGAAGTGATATTACAATTGTTTCAAATTCAATAGGTTCTGTATATTCACATCACGCAGCAAACATATTAAAAAAATATAACGTCGGTGTAGAGGTAATTGATGCCTTCAATCTTAGAGATTTTGATATAAATTCCATATCTAAGAGTGTTGCCAAGACTGGGCGTTTGCTTACAGTTGACTTTAGCCATCAATTTTGCAGCATTGGAACAGAAATTATCGCGCAAGTATTACCTTTAAATTTTGCTGAACTAAAAATCGCGCCTGAAAGAATTGCTCTACCAAATTTTCCAGTGGGGACATCTTTTAATATTGAGAAAGACTTCTATTTTTCAACAATCGATATATGCAAGAAAATTGAGTCTATGCTTAATGTAACGTTTCCTAACATTGACGATGAACTAAAAGAATACCAGTCCTCTTCAAAAAAACGTTTTGATGGTCCTTTCTAGGATGAAATATGTATTTTACTTTTTAAGGAAAAATTAATGAACGCAATTAACTCAACATTCATATTCAATAACAGAGAGAATTTATTTAAGAAACTTAAAGTCAGACTGTCAAATTCAGATATCAGAGGCGCTCTTTCTGACATAAGAGAATATATCCAAAATTTTCCGACTGAAAAAGATATTCTCCTCTCATTATATGCAACAATGCTAAATGATATAGGGAGCACCTCTGCAGCTAAATCTATCGCAAAGCTGTATGCAGACGTAAATGATAAGACATGCAAATTTGCAAAAAACTATTTTAATTTGGACCCTGTGGTCAATACAAGTTGGATGCTTGGTCGGATAGGTGAAATGGCTGACCAAACAGCTAGCATACATCATCTTTTAACACTTAAACACATAAAGAAGAAGCCTATTCTGCCGATTTTGAAGACAAATACTCTATCAAACAGTGCCTTTTTACCCTATTTAGAGGATGTCTTTCATGTTTTAAATGGCGGGGAGGAGGCACTTTACTATTCACAATATGCAAATATCTCCTCGTTTAATACAACATTCATTAAATATTCAAATGATGTATATGGACACTACTCTGATGCGGCACCAGGAGTGCATAAGATTTTGACTGATCAAAACCTGCCTCATTTTGCATTCACATTAAAAGAAGTGACAAAAATCAGAGCATTAGAATATCTAAAACAATTTGGTCTAGAGGCTGAAGATAATTTTGTCACACTGCATTTAAGAGAGAGTGGTTTTGTTGATGGTGAAAGACATAATTGGAGAAACGTTAACCTCCAGGACCACATAGAAGCCATCGAGTATTTAACGAAGCAAGGTATTAAGGTTATAAGAATTGGTCATAATAAGATGACAAAAGCTCCAGAAATATCTGGATTAATCGATTTAATAAATGTTGCTAGACCACCGGAGGTAGATATTTTCCTAAGCGCATCTTGCTTGTTTTATTATGGAAATCCATCTGGACCATGCAGCATAGCATATCAATTCGGAAGACCCATGTTATACTTAAGTGTTTTTCCTTATACACATGTAAGAGCAAATTCTTTAAATCAAATAGTACCACTTCGTGAAGTCAGTTCATCTAAGGTCTTATCTCTCAAAGAACTTTTGGAGCGAGATATCTCAAATATTTTTTCACCTATTCCATATAAAAGAAAGGGAATAGAAATTTGCAAAATCAGCTCTCACGAAAACACAAATGCTGTCAAGCAAATGCTTAAAAATATTAAATCGCTCAACAAAAGACTGCCTACTGATAATTTAGCGGGAACAGGGCTTCCAAATAATATTTGGATTACAGAGGAGTCAAAACAGTTGATTTAATGATATTCAAATTATCAATTTTTATACATTAAACTGTTCTTCAGTATCGATGTCTAACGAGTCTGAGTTATTCATAACATAACCAAGGGTTTTGCTTCCTATTAAGCTTTTATTTCTATTCAACCAGTCCACATTACAGATATATATTGCCCCATTTAGTCTGTAAATAGCTGGCAAATCTTGCCTACGGCTTGGCAATTTTCCTTTTATCAGAGGCTGGATCTCTTGATTTTTGTCAAGCGAATACATCCAATAGGGATTCTGACTTACCTCAGTTACGGATGCGCAAGACATTACTCCTTTATTTTTACATAGAGTGATTGCTTCATCGATATGAAAGCTGGTTCTAAGTGGTGAAGTGGGTTGAAGAAGAACAACCCAATCAAAACTTGGATATCTTTTTACAGCATCAAAAATTACGTCTATCGAAGGAGTTTTATCTTGTGAAATAGAAGCTTCTCTAATGAAGGGCACCCTACAACCATATTCCTTCGCAACGCTTATTATCTCAGGGTCGTCGGATGATAGAATTACATCATCAATTAACGTTGACGCCTTGGCTGCATTTATAGTCCAGGAAATAAGCGGTTTTCCGCGAAAGTTACGAATATTTTTTTTTGGAACCCCTTTTGAGCCACCTCTAGCAGGAATAATAGCAAGATATTTCATCTTCACTGGGCTACATTATTTGTTTCACTATGGTTTTGAACATAGTTTTCAGCAAGTTTAAAATCATCTGGACGACCAACATCTAACCATGGTTCATGCATAGGATAGGCGACTGTTCTATTTCCAGATTTTCTAATTCTCTCAAATAGCATTGGCATATCACATTTTTCATTTTTTTTCAGATGATCAAAGGCCACTGGGTCAAGCGCATAAATTCCTGCATTAATATGACTTTTATCGATTGGCTTCTCCTCGAGGCTAATAATATCTAAACCATCTATGTTTACTACACCAAAAGGGTTCTGCCACTCATAAGTTCGTACTGCCATTGTAGCCTCAGCATGATGATGAATATGAAAATCAAGGAATTCTGAATAGCGCATGTGAGTTAAAACATCACCATTTGTTACTACAAAAGGGACATTTATATTTTTCTCTAAATAGCAAAGTGCTCCTGCGGTGCCTAGAGGTTGTTCCTCGTGTATGTATTTAATTTTAACACCCCATTTTTTACCATCACCAAAATAACTTTCTATCATTTCAGATAAATAATTTACTGAGACAAAGAAACTTGTGAATCCTTCAGAAATAGCCTGTATGAGAATATGCTCCATTATTGGTTTCCCATAAACAGGAAGTAATGGTTTTGGACACTTTTCTGTGAAAGGGTGTAACCGTTTCCCTTTGCCTCCAGCCATAATAATCATGGGGTTTGAGAGTTCAGTTTTAACAGCTAAATTTTCCCAAGTATGAAGACCAACAACTTTTCGCTTATTATCTATTATTGGTATTTGCCGTATACTATTCGCAGACATTATTTTCAGAATTATTTCATTTTCCATAGACTCAGGTACTACAAAAGCCTCACGTTGAATCACACCTTCAACGGGGCTATCTAATTTTAAACCATTTAACAAGCCTCTACGAATGTCGCCATCTGTAATAGTTCCGTAGAGTTCATTTTTTTCATTTACAACCATGACGATCTGCATAGCCGCTTGGTCAAGACGTGTTATAGCCTCCTGCACAGTTGCCTTGATTGGCAACAATGTTTTCTTCCAATTATTATCTAATAATCCAGCCTTTGCCTTACTTTTATTAGGCTGACTGCAAGCTCCCAAGGCTACTTTTTTAACAACAGTCATTTATTCTCCTAAACTTATGTATTCTACATTTAAGCAATTACTGTGCCTTTCAGGGAAAATCTCATTGAAAATCTATTTCAATTCGTTGAATTTAATTTACATGCTGATCAAAAAATTCCTTTGTAAAAAGTTTTGAAAAGTCAGAGTTTTCTAAAATTCTAACGATTTTTTTTGAAGCACCACCTCTTCCATATGGATTAATGGTTTTTTGGGTTTTTTTAATAAATTCAGGTGAGAGAGCTTTTTGAATAGCCTGCTGTATGTTTTCTTTCTTTGCTTCACAATCTATTACACTCTCTGCTTTAAGCCTTCCTTTTTGACGATCGCCAATATTTATCGTTGGTATCTTAAAACTTGGGGCTTCAAGCAAACCGCTTGAAGAATTCCCAATAACAGCGTCAAAATTACTCAGACAAGAAAAATATTTTTCCTGTCCAAGAGACGAAAAATAATAACTATTTATATGCGCATCTGCGAATGTTTTAAGAGTTTTTGCTAATTGCAAACCATCGGCATCTGCATTTGGCATGGTAAATATTATTGAACAATCTTCGTATTTTTCTAACGCCTGTAGTAATTCTGAAAGTTCTAGGTAGCCAGTAGATGGATTAGCTGTAAGAGGATGATATGTGACAAGAAACGAGCGTTTTTTTAGTTTTATGTTTAATTGTTTTGAGAGATTTTCCTTACTTAAGATGGGAACTTTTTTTAGAGCATCTACCCCTAGCCCGCCGACACAAAATACATTTTTAGGATTTTCCCCGAGTTGAATAACTCTCTTCTTATAGGGAACCGCCGCAACAAAATGCAAATGAGACATTTTAGTAATAGAATGTCTAAACATATCATCGATAGCACCCTCTGTAATCTCACCACCATGCAAATGCACAACAGGAATATTAGCAATAGTTGCTGAAATTGCGGCAGCTAAAATCTCATATCTGTCTCCTAATATTAATACAGCATCTGGGTTAAGACTTGCGTATATTCTTGAAAAGCTCTTAATACCTGAACTAATTGATATGCTAATATCAAGTTGTGTATCATTTTTTTGGGTTATATCTACCTTTTCATCTATTTTAAAACCATCATCAATAATTTCATTGATAGTCATTCCATGAAAAGAAGAAAGATGGCTTCCACATACAATCAATTGTAAGTGCAAAAGTGGGGAGACTTTAATTTCTTTTAATAAATGCTTTAATAGACCATAATCAGCCCGTGAGCTTGTAATAACGCATATTTTTTTCATAGACTGATTAATTCATCTTTATTATAATCTTTGTTTGCATATAAACCCATCACTTCATCCCATCTCATGGGGGAAACGCCAGTACCAGGTCGCTTTACACAAAGATTTTTTTCACTAAACCTTTCTCCCTGCTTAATGGGACAGGCAGTAACTATGGATTTTCTAACAATGGGAATGTTCAATTTTTCACTTATTGAAGGCTTTTTTATACTGTCTCCTAATGCTTTCTCGATATTTCGAATTGACTGCACCATTCTAATCAATTCCTCTGGTTCCAGACTAGCATGATGGTCTGGCCCTTCAAAATTTCTATCAAGAGTAAAATGTTTTTCAATAACAACTGCTCCCAGTGCTACAGCTGCAATTGGCACTTCAATTCCTAATGTATGGTCTGAGTAACCAACTTGAGTATTAAATTTTTGAGCCATTAAAGTCATTGCCAGAAGATTCACGTCCTCCATTGGAGTTGGATATTCTGAGTTACACTGTAAAATAATAATATTTTTTTGCTCTGTTCCTTGTTGTATTAGGATTGAGATAGCTTCCTGTATTTCATCAATATTTGCCATACCTGTTGATAAAATTATCTTTTTTTTCATTTTTCCAACATATTTCAAATATGGCAAATTAGTAATTTCACCAGAGGGTATTTTAATCATTGGCAAATCTATACATGACAATAAATCTAAACTATCAAAGTCAAAAGCTGAGGATAAAAAGCCAATCTTTTTTTCCTCACACCTTTCAAGTAAGACTTGATGTGCTTCAAAACTTAATTCTAGACGGCTTAACATTTCGTACTGTGTTTCATTAGGGATATCGGATTTTATTTGATAAAGCGCTTTTTCAGCTTTCTTTGTTGCCAAATTATCAGCCTTGAATGTCTGAAATTTTATATGATCTGCTCCTGCATTGGCAGCTGCGTCAATAAGTTCCAGTGCTATAGATAAATCACCATTATGATTTACACCAGCCTCTGCAATGATTTCAACTTTAGGCTTACTCATAATATCACCTGCACAAACTCGCCCTCTCCGACATCTTTGGATATGATAGCTCCAGCGGCGATTATAGCATTTTTCCCAACACTAATGTTTTGGTGTAACACTGCTCCACTCCCAATAAAGCACCCATCAGAAATATTCACATTCCCATTTACACGAGCGCCAGTTGATATATGACAATGATTGCCGATGTGAACATCGTGTTCGATTAAAGCCATTGAGTTAATAATTACATTTTTCCCAATTTGAGCACATGCATTCACGATGGCACCATGCATAACAATAGTTCCCTCTCCTATTTCGGAGTTACTTGAAACAATACTAGATGAAGCTTGAATGATTGGCATTTGGGCACCCAATGCTTTTATCATTTCAAAAAGGTTTTTCCGAACTTCGTAGTTCTTAATTTGCCCCAATGTTACTAATGCCATTTTAAATTTTGTTAAAATGGCTTTTAGGTCTTCATCACGTCCAATATATGGAATACCCAAACATTTATCATCTGTTGTATATTGATTATCTACAACGCCTTCTATTCTGTATCTACCATCAGAATTAATCACCTCTATACAGGACTTACAGTGCCCTCCTCCGCCAACAAGAACTATTGAAGTCATGCCAACCCCGCACTGCTTGGAATATTGATTATTCTCTCGGATAAATTATTAGTAATAGCTAATGAAGATGCAGGTGAATTTTCGTATATAGAGAGTTTATGTAGGGGTTTCCAAACTGGCCTAGTACTTATACCATCCTCTATACAGTTCTCTATAATTTCCTTTCGACATGACATAAATTCTTCGTTCAAAAGTAATGTCTGTAGCCAATAGTTACTTTGACATAAAGGGGGTTCTTGAAAAAGACTCACCTCTGATATTTCAGAAAATGCCTTTGAATAAGCCCTATATAATCGTCTTTTTGAATTCAATAATTCTGGCAGTTGTTCAAGTTGAGCACAGCCTAGAGCTGCATTTAAGTTTGGCATTCGATAATTAAATCCTATTTCAGTATGAACATAGGCAAATGGATGATTTGATTTCGCAGTCGTTGACAAATGCTTTGCATGAGTGGCTAGATCAATATCATCTGTCAGAATTACACCACCACCACCAGTGGTTATTGTTTTGTTTCCGTTAAAACTAATTACACCAAGGTTACCAAATGTTCCCGTATGTTTTTTATCATAAAAACTTCCAAGAGCTTCTGCGGCATCCTCAACAACCTTTATTTTGAATTTATTACACAGAGGTAATAATTCCTTTAGATTACAAGGATGACCAAAAACATGCATTGGAACAATAGCTCTAATCACTCGGCCCGTTTTCTTGTTTACGCAAAACCCATTCTTAATCTCTGAAATCTCTTTGAGATAGGCTGTTAGCTTTTTTGCATCTATTCCAAGATCTTTAGCATTAATATCTACAAAATGTGGTTTAGCTCCTATGTAAGATACAGCATTTGCTGTTGCAACAAACGTAAGCGAGGGGACTAAAACCTCATCATCAAACTTAACTCCTGCTACAATTAACCCTAAGTGCAAGGCTGCAGTGCCGTTAACCACTGCAACTGCATACTTTGCACCTGTATACTCTGTAATTTTATTTTCGAATTTTTCAACATATTGCCCAACAGATGAAACAAAACCGCTATCAAGACAGTCTTTTACATATTCCCATTCTTTGCCTTTAAAAGTAGGCTCATGAAGCGTATTTTTTTCTTCTCCGATGACAGCACGAATTGCCCTAACAATTTTGCTTGATATTAGATAACTGTTGTTTATAGGTTCATGATTATTCATATCGTATATCTATCAGTTTTATAGAGGGAAAGATTTTCTGGTTCAGAAAACCATGTAATTGTTTTTTTCAAACCTCTTTCTAAACCATCGAGCCCGCAAAAGTTGGGTTCCCAACCTAATAAAGATTTTGCTTTTTTGTTATCTGCCCATAGTCTTTCAACTTCACTTTTTTCAGGCCTCAATCGTATATCATCCGTATCGACATTGACGTCCTTACTCATGATATTTGCAATCATTAAAGCAGTATCTGCTATAGATATTTCGAAATTACTTCCTAAATTAACGACTTCTCCGTAAGCATCGACAGAATTCATAGAAGCTATGAACCCCTCAACTGTATCTTCAACAAAATTAAAGTCTCTTGTAGGATGTACAGACCCTAATTTTATGTTCCCTGCGCCAGATGCTATTTGAGAAATGATCGTTGGAATAACTGCCCGTGATGATTGTCTTGGACCATAGGTATTAAATGGGCGAATAATTGTGACTGGTAATTCAAAAGAACTATAAAATGAAAACGCAAGCTGATCAGCAGCTATTTTTGTAGCTGAATATGGAGACTGCCCTTTTAGAGGATGAAGTTCAGTTATTGGCACAAAATCTGCCGTTCCATAAACCTCACTAGTAGATGTGTGAATAACTCTTACATTTTTTTCACGTGCTGCCTGCAGAATATTCAAAGTACCTTTGATATTTGTATCTACATAACTGTCTGGAGAGTGGTATGAAAAGGGTATTGCAATCAAAGCTGCTAAATGTAACACAACGTCGCATCCATTTATCGCCTGTCTCACACCATTTGGATCACGAATATCACCCTGAAATACATCAAAATTTTCTTTTACATCTGGGGCGCATTTGTCTAACCAACCCCAAGAATTAAACGAGTTATACATCACGAATGCTCGCACATCGTATCCTCGTCTCACAAGCTCTTCCACTAAGTGAGACCCAATAAATCCATCTGAACCTGTAACCAATACTCGCACATTAAATCCTTAAATTTTATGCTGTAGATTTTTGACCAAATACTCTATAGTTTCTCACACTTGTTTCTTTTTAAAATCTTTTACAAACGAATCTAGTCTCTCGTTAAAATCTTCTATTAATTTTTGGTCTTTATGGGCAGACTTGGTCACATAATTTTTCATATTTGGAAGCAAAGGATGCTCTATAAATTTTCCATTTCTACCAAGCATAAAATGAGAAGAGGCACTATAAAACCAAGTTTCCAAACCTAAGGCTCCAGCTAAAGCGTAGGGAGCAGATGGGGATGTTATAACAAGATCAAGATTACTCATCAATGCTAACGCACCGTCTACATCATCCATTTGGTCTAGGAAACCAGTATCCATAAAGTATTTTGAAATTTCAGAGTGATTTTTTGAGATATCCTCGTAATCGACATCATATTGTAAACTCACAAAATCTATATCTTTTCTGCTTAAAACTCTCTCCCAATTGTCCAGTTTTGTATGGTGAGTGTGTCGACCATCACTAAGGATAGAGCTTGACCAACAAAATCCAACCTTTGGCTTATTATTTTCTTTGTTGAGTTTTAATCCCCAATATTGCTTTCTAAGTTCATCTGCCTTTAAATAATCAAGATTTTTTAAGGTTTCCCCAGCTTCAAGCTTCTCTATATTTTTATTTAGAAACCAAAGAAATATATCCCCCATAGGAACGTGATATTGAAAATCGTTATAAAATGGCTTTAACGAATTGTCGTCAAAAAGACCCGTTCTACAATGAATTTCTGGAAAACTTCTAGTCAAAATCTCGGTGGCTTTAAAATGAGTTTCAAAAATTAAATTTGGAAATTCTTTCGCAAATGATTTTAAGGCAGTGGAAAATAAAATCTCGTCCGCTAAACCTTGCTCTGACCAAATTAAAATTCTAGAATATTTATCAACACCCTCATGCCATTTTGGGACGTCAAATTGTCTTTTGGGACTTGGAAAATTTTTCCAATCAAACCTTACTTTATAATTTTCTAATCCCTCTCTTATATCTCCATATCTGAGTTGAGTTAACGCAAGATTCCATCTTATTTCAATATTATCAGGTTCTATTTCTAGAGCCAATTTGTTTAATTTAAGACTTTCCTCAATATTACCATTGGATTGATGGGCTATTCCCGCAAATGCGGCTAATATTGCTTCAGACTGCCAGTCATAATCTGTTGTTTCGAAAAAATTAAGAACCTCCTCAAATCTATGCGTTTTTATGCAGGAAGATACAAAAGACATAACAACTACACTAGAAAGATTATTTTTGGCTATTTCTTCTTTTGCAATCTCGTACTGCTCATCGAGTCTGTCAGTCTTTCCGAGACTTTTTAATAATAGACTTGTTGTTAATTCTGTTTTGCTACCAAGTTGTCTTGCTTTCATCAGATTATTGGCAGTCTCTTCTGGCTGAAGCAATTCTGCATACGCAAAACCTGCTAACTGCCAATAAGTAAAATTTGATTCTAATGTGTCTTTTGATTTTTCTAGATGAGGTATAATCTCCGATATACAGTCAGTTTTAGAGTAAAGCTTCATCAAGGCAGAAATAATATTTATATCGTATTTAATGTTTGCTGCTTTTTCAAAATAGAATTTTGACTTTTCAAAATCTCTTGAATTAAAGTAAATTGCCCCCCTGGCTAGAAGACTATCAAACCCTCTACCATTCTTTTTTTCGAATTTTTCTAGGTCACGAAGATTTTTTGATAAAGAAGTTTTATTATCATTTTCTTCAGCATTTATTTCAATTTTTGATAAGTCTAACGCTTCCATTATTTTCTCCATAAGAACATGGAGAATTTGCAAATTTTATGCCAAAAAAAAGCGGGCTTTTGCCCGCTTCTTTATAATAAAAGTTTTAAAAATTATTGTAAC
>CACNQE010000003.1 GCA_902622515.1 uncultured SAR116 cluster alpha proteobacterium | reverse complement strand
ATACCAGGTCTGAGATTGTCGAAAACACAGCAAGCCTTGATGAAGCCAATTCAGTAGTAGTGACAGGTTCTGCGGCGGCAGATGCTCTGAATAATGCTGAATATCAGGGTCTTCTATCTGAAATGACAGGTGATGGAGCTAACATCACAGGTCATATTGATAGAGTATCAGTTAAGCCTGCAATAAGCTCCTTTGTGGTAGATTCTGGAGATTCAACTGCTGACAGCCTAACCAATGTGAACCAAGTAACCTTAACGGTAATGGCAGAGGAAAATGCCACGCTTAAGGTTTTCATAAACGGCGAAGAAGTATCGGCTGGGATATCCCAAACGGCAACTGGTAATGCTGGTAGCTCTGTTACTGAGGCGTCTAAGTCTTATGTGAACGAGGTTGTAGAATACGAAGTAACAGTCCCAACAGATTTCTCTGCAACTAATGACGCTAAATCATTTACAGTTAAGGCAGTTGACCCAGTTGGAAATGAGAGTGTTGCCTCTGATGAAAAGGTAATCACCTTTGACCAGACACCTCCGTCTCTAACAGTATCTTCAGCGGGTGTTTCTGATGAGATAACTGATGATGCGAAGACGATATCTGGAACAACTGAAGCTAACCGTCCTGTTGAATTATTTACTCAAGGTGGAACTCAGCTAACGTCTACTGTTTCGGATAGTTTAGGGAACTGGTCTGTAACATTAACTAATGACATTCAGAACAGTGACATTTTCAAGCTCGGTAACGGAAACAATATTGATATTACCATCAAGACAACCGATGTTGCTGGAAATGAAACCGTAATCACACATACAGTAGATGTGTTTGCGACAACCTTCGTTCAATCTGATGGCTCTGTTGACGCGCACCAACTTGGCAATGTTCTAAAAGGAACAGATGTTAGGGATATTGATGGTGACTCTGCAACGCTATCAGTTGGTGTAGATGGTGATGTCAATGAGGGTGCTCTCGATAAGATAGACTTGTCCTCAATCACTGCCGATACCACGGTTCAGGTAGAAGCCGGCACTGGTATGGCTGCGATTAATGCAGATGGTGATACCGCTACCTTGGATGTTGGATATGACATCATTAAGACTGGTGGCGGAAACGACCAACTAATTGGTTCTGGAACAATATCTGAGATATTTGATGCAGGCGGTGGTTGGAACCGTGTAAATGCAGGTGACGGCGGAGCAACTATTGACTTCGTAGACTTCGGTGATGTGGCAAATGCCTCTAACCCTGCATCTGTTGATGTAGTAGAAGACAACGATGCAGGAAAAGCTAAGCTGACGTTTAGCTCAGTTGCTGGAAGCACTGCATCAGTTACAACTACAGCCTCTGTATTTGTGATGGGTAACGCCTTTACCTCGGCTGGTGCAGCAGACCTAGCAGCAGCGGTATCTGGATTAGCACAGCTAATGTCCAATGCAGCCGTGACTGGAGGTGCCCTTGAAGGTATGACAGTGACAACAACAGGAAGTGAGATAGAAATCACCTCATCGAATGGTAGTGTGCCACAAGTTATTTCCGGTTTTGAAGACCTTACCACTGCATTTACAGGCGCGTTTGTTGACCTATCTGCTACTGTCACCAATAAGGATTACGCACCGATTTATGAGACAGATGCGGTGCTTGGTGTAGCAAGTGATGGCTCAGTAACTGAATTAACAGGGGTTGAGGGAGTTCTTGGTACAGGATTTGACGATGTCATTATTGGTAATCAGCTTGACAACGTTTTCTTAGCAGATGCTGGAGATGATACGTTAGAAGGCAATGGCGGTGATGATATACTCAACGGCGGAGCTGGTGATGACACATTAAGTGGCGGAGCAGGAGCTGATAGACTTATCGGTGGAGCAGGTACAGATGTACTGTCTGGTGGATTAGGACGAGACATGTTTGTGCTTGACCTAGGTTCAACAGATGTAATCACTGACTTCGATATTTCGGCAGTTCTTTCAAACAGAGAAGGAAGAACCGGTACTAATGACCAACTCGAATATAGCTTCTCTGCTCAAGATATACTTGATGCATGGACTGCAGATGGAGATCTTGGTTCCTTAACTCTAGCTGATATTCAGTCAGGAAATTATGGTCTAGAGTACTCATTGTCACCGGTTGGCGATGCAGCTACAACTAACAGCTGGATGTTGTCTGTACAATTTGGTTCACAGGCAGCAGGTTATGCAACTCTTGCAACAACGGCGCTGAATTGGGCATCCGATCCATTTATTTTGGATAATGAGACATTGGAACGTGATGAATTTGGACTAAAGGCGTTCACAGTCAATACCGTTGACTTTACAGCGATTACTTCAGCTTCCGATACTGTTACCTCAAATGCTTCGGTGATGTTTAGTAGAACAGCAGAGGTCATTAATACCTCAGCATCAGAGATTATTTCGGGTGCTAGAACTGGAGATATCTTCGTACTTGAAGGAGGCTCTGATATCGTAACTGGTGGACTTGGCACCGACCGTTACGAGATTAGACTTCTAGAAAATGACGGTGGAAACGTTGTGGCTGATTACGTAATTAACGAGTTAGGCCGCTCTAGTCAGGGTATGGAAGAAGACACCATTCTTATTGAAGGTATTAGAGACCTAGGTGACCTTGAGTTTACTCGAACGCAAATTGCGAGTGAAGAAGCGGGTGCAACTCTTGAGATTGATATTAACCAGTTCCGCATGAATGGCGATGCTTGGACAACAGGCGGTTCAGTTGAAATCTTTAATCAGTTCTCATACTCTCAGTCTGCAATTTATCAAGTTGAGAAAATTCAGATTGGCGCAGAAATGGATGCTGAGGAAAGTTCGGATCCATTTGCAATGGCAGTCAAAGAGTACTATATCGCAGATGCAATTAATGCTACAACGGTATCCGACCTGTCAGGAATTACATCTAGCACGCAAGAGGGCGTTGACGCTAACGGTGATCTCGATGGCGCTGCAACATCGATAGCCTTTGGAGATGTGTTGAGCGCATCAGCAAATGTTGACTCGGTGATGATAGGTACCTCAGGTAAATTTGATATATTTGAGATTAATGCACCAACAGCTACTGGTTCTGGTTCAACCAATAGTCAGATAGCAAATGAGGTTCAGGAAGTCTGGATATATGGAATGAGCAACCAGTCTGGAACGACCTTTGATAAAGATGAAATTGTTATCAAATTAGACTCTTCGACTGCGCTTACCTCACCGTTAAGTGGTGCAACCGGAACGATTGCATCTGGTATCACTTATAAAGTGGAGACACCAGGTACGTTGGCTGATGGTGATAATTTCGCGAAGGTGGAATTTACCTTCGACGGTGGTCAGGCTGGAAATGCTGACGATTATCTCCTTGAGCTATATCTTGAAGATATGGGCAACATCGACAGCCAGACACTTCTAGACAGAATTCGTTGGGAGATATAATGGCAGGTTAGTTTATTGGGATAGATGTTATGAGCAATAACTCGGATCAAAAACAGCCTGCCTACTCCAATCGAAGGAGTAACAAGAATGCTGAGGGCAGGCCAAAGGCAGGAGGAATAGGAAACCTTCCAGGGTTAACTGTTGCAGACACCTTTGGTCTTGTTGCTTGTTTAGCTATATTATCAAACAGGGTTTCACCTACTCAGGCACTGAACCTCGAAACTAGTGAATTAAAACTACCTAAACTTACTAAAGATTTAGCAAGAGAGATTCTTACTCCAATCGCTGGCATGTCTGCCGAGACTTTGTACCTATCCGGCCTTGTGACTAATGTAAGGTCCTTCCTGCTAAACCCAGATAATAAGGAAGAGGTTAAACAAAAACTCGTATCCACAAAAAATAAACTAAATGTCAATGAGGATGAAAATGGTTCTTGGTCACTAGATTTAAATAATATTGACGGATCAATTACCGACTATCTTTCTCAAGCATCTATTGCAACATCAGAAAGTCAAATTGAGCTTGAGATAGATGTCGAAGATACATATCAGGACGCATTGGAACGAATGCAAAATGCCGCAGATAAATTTCTTGAAAAAATGCAGCAGTTGTTCGCAGAAGAATTAGAGATTTTAATTGCAAAAAAAGGCGAAGAAAAAGCAATTGAACAACCTAAAACAAATGAGGATATTATCCTTGCAGAGGCTGAAGAAGGTGGTTTCAATTCTTATGGTCTTCTTGGACTTCTCGGGTTTGGTGGCGGCGGCGGCGGCGGCGGCGGATTGCTTTCTGCAATTGGTAGCGGAGCGGCTTCACGATTAATATCTGGTATTGGAATTGACGGATACGTCAGTGGTGCAACGGTTTGGTGGGATGCAAATAGCGACGGTATTCTTAATAGTGGAGAGGTTTATTCAACTACAAATAATGATGGTACTTTCGAACTAGATGGAGTGGGCTCCACCGGTCAAATTGTTATCGATGGTGGCGTTGATATAGAAACGGGTGCTGAAGTTGATACCATGGTTATTAGCTTAAGTGATGTGACCGACACTACAGAAGTTACGGTTACTCCCTTGACGCTTCTTTCCGCATATGGTGTTGATGCGACAGCAATTTTAACCGCATTAGGTATCTCAGGCGATATTACGCTTGATAGTTACGATCCCGTGGCTGCCATTGAAGAAGCCACAGGAGACACTGTTACCGCCGGAAGAGTTCTTCTTCAAGCTCAGCAAATCTTTGCCGTAGTTAATTCAATGGTTGCTCTTGCCGAAGAGCAGGGTGTCGATACTACAACTGCGATTGAAAGGGTAATAGAGGCAATTTCCAATATTTCTGATTTATCAGATTTAATTGGCGCATCAGGAGGTGACTCTGCGGTTTTCACAACACTTTTGACTGAGTTATTTCCAGATTATGGCACAACCACAGTAGCGAATCCTGACGGCGGTGCTGATATTACGCTTGCTGAATACGCGGCCTCAAACATTGTAACTGTAAATTCGTTGATTGGTGAATATATCCCAGACACAAATTCTACAGCCGTTTTTGAATTATCAGACGATGCAAAGGCTGCGGCTCTAATATCGCAGGACGACTTAGTTAGCAATTTTAGAACAATTGGAAGGCTAGACCCTACGGTCAATTCAGCAGATATAGCATCTGCTTTGAATCAATATCGTGATGCAGCGTCCGTGAAAGCTAACTTTCTAGATGTATATAAGCAAAATATTCAACAGCAGGCAGCTTCCGGCGGAGGAATGATAACTGGTGTTGATAATGTTTCAATCATTGCCAGTAACACGCCAACGGAAATTTTAAGTTCGACTATCCTGAGCAATGATAAAAATCTTGGAACTGGGGAATTAAAATTAATTGCCGTTGAGCCTCTTTTTGCACCAAGCGATTATACAAGTTTATATGCTTCCAATATTGATACAGTCTCAGTCCAAGATACGGACCCAGAAGGAAATCCTTTAACTGACCCAGAGGGCAACCCAATAAATCGAGATGAGACAACTTATTACTTTGATAAAACCAGCTTGCCAGATAATTTAAATGGGTTTGTAAAAGTTACGATTGATCATTTTACCGTTGTTTTTCAAAGGACAGACACCTCTTTAGATATGGTCGAAAATTTAAAGCAAGCCTTGGCATCTGCGCATCCACTTGCTCCCTCTCTTTATGTGATTGAATCAAATCCAAATAACTCGGACCAGTTTTATATTAAAAGACAGGATGGAACTAAAATTAATAATGACGAGGATGCTGGCACACATGGCCCCTCCATTAAAGCTGCTGGTCCATATAGCTTATCAGACGGCTCGGACCTTATTTTAAATATTAATAGCAATGGGAATCTTCAAATAACAGGTTCGTCCGACGCTATTGAAGAGTTAAGAATAAACTATATCGCGGCAAATGATAATAACCAAGGTCATGGTGTAATTAAGCTTTCCATGGAACCAAGCTTCCAGGAACTAGCAATTTCTGCTTCGGCTGTTACATCTGTGGATGAAGACAACACACTTAGCATTGCCGGCCAGACTGATTATGTAGAAACGACATCAACTGCAATATCAGAGAGATTTTTTGTAAAACTCTCTGGGGTTGAGCAGACTGGTTTTAAGCTCCACGATGTTGACGCTTCCGGCAATACAATAATTACTGACTTAGTGGTCTCTTCTGACGGTAATTTTAAATATCCTTTTGTTCAGGTTTTAGACTTAAGTTCTGCTTTTATTTCCGCTCCAACGAACTTCAACGGTAGTTTGAATTTAAGCTATAAACTTATTTCTACTGCTGGTAATGGGCGTTTTTCTGATGTATCGGAAATTACTGACCAAGTGGTTGAGGTTTTACCAGTATCAGAGAGTGGAAGCGATGCAGGTACAATTGTAATATCAGACACTGCTGATGCCATTGCAACAACATTGGAATCAGGCATTTTATCTGTTGTTGAAAACCTTGCAAATGCTAAAACGAAATTCTTTTCAATAAATGGCGGAGACTTAAGCGAAACAAGAACCATACAGCTGGCAAACCTTCCAGATGGAATATCGGTGTATATAGATGGTAATCTTACAAATGTATCAGGTGGAAAGGTAAGCTTTGTTGTAGATAGCTCATCTAGTAAAGCAGTGGCATTTACTGGAACGGAAGCTCTTATTCAAAGCCAGTTTGGCCTTTTTGAAGATACAAGGGCCGTTATTATATCCAAAGCAGATGGGGTGACTGCGTCTACTGGAACAACAGTTTCTTTTTCTCTAGATATTGGTGGGGCTTATGGACTGGACGTTGCAAAGGCCGTTGTTTCTGATCCAGTTGAAGGCGATAATGTCGCATTGGGGATGCAAGTCAATGCAATTGGTGAAAATGCAGACTTACAAGTCATTGTTGATATAACATCGGATAATTTTTCTAATATTCAGAGTACATTAGAGCTTGGAACAATTAGCTCTGGTACTTTTTCCTCAATGACTAATCTTATAACAGAGCTTCAAAATCTGACTGATCCGGTGACGCTAACGCATTCATCTCATAATGTAACGATAGAGGGTGTGTCTGCAAAAAGATTTGTATTAGACGTTGGTTTAGGCGCTGTTGCTGATACTACTGAGGCATTAACAAAAATTAACTCTTTAGTTATAAACCCTGGTAATGGGAACTTTAAATCAAACCTTGACGTGTCTATTAATGTTCGAGCTCTAGATGGTAACGGAATTGAACTTGCTTCATTAAGTAATCCGATTACTCACTCTCATGACTATCAACCAGAGGCAGATGGTGTAACTTTTTCAATTCCAGCTGCTGATTTAGATTTTACATCTGGGGTTGAAGATCAGGCTCTGTCATTACAGAAACTTTTTGAAGGTAATGCCTCGATACAGAATAATGATACTGACGAAATTATCTTTTTTAGATTATATGATCTAACTGTTCTTGGTCTGTCGGTAGTTGACTCATCAGGAGCAAGTCTTGGGCGCGTGGTCGATAGCGCTGGCACGATTGAATTATCTGAGGCAGAAGCGCTAAACGCTTTTGTTACGCTAAAGAGCGATGCGGATCTTCCTAATTCGTCTTTTTATGTTAAGGCTTTCTCGAGAGAGCCAACTGGTGAGGTCTCAGATCTTGTTCCAGCAGACGTCGGTGAATTTTCGACAAGTATTAAAATAAGTGCTGACGCGGATGCCCCTATTCTCTCAATGGATACGAAAGTTCGTGGATTAGTAAATGATTCGGTGCCTGCTGAGTTTGCTGATAAAACAGTTGTAAAAATACCGGCGACAGCGGCTCTAGAGGATACAGATGGGTCTGAGAGTTTGTTTATTAAGGTTTCAGCTCCCCAAACCGATTCTTCGGGTGCTTCAGGCTCCGTTTATGATTTTGCTTATTTAATCAATGGAAGTTCATACTTCAGTGAAGAGAGCGGGGTAACAAATGCCTCTCTTACTACTGATGGCAATTATCAATATGGAGATGATATTGTATTCCACAATGATGGCACTAATAACTTTTTTATTATAAAGGCGTCTGACTTATCAAATTTACAAATTTCGCGCCCGGCATCAGATGGAGCATTTGACGATGATTTTATAGTCGAGGCGGTTAGTGTTGATAGAGGCTTCGAAACAGCTAACACGCCATTTGCAACAGAATTATCCGTAATCAACGGCGCAAAAGTAATCAACGGCGACGATACATCAATGGATTTTGCCACAGATGGTGGTAGTAAGGCATTAAATGTTGAATTTTTGCAGCCTGCAACAAAGCCAGCCTTTACTTTGGCACATACTGATGCAACCAATAACAAGTTTACAATTGATTTTACTAATCACGATGGAAATTCAACGGATCTCGTTAGTGTTCTTGTAACGGGTGCAACAGGAGCTACCTTTACAAATTCTGCTGGAAATACAATCGGTGCTCCTGCAGACGTGGATGGTGTATTTGTATTCTCAATGGAGGATTTTTACCAAGATGCTGATTTGACGAGCCTTGATGAAATTACTTTGACCTCTAACGCGGCACTAACAAATGTAACATTCCAGGCATTTTCGGTCGATAAAATTGGTATTACTAACCAAGCTTCTGATGATAGTTTTGCAATTGATTTTGTATCTAATTCAACAGGGGCTTCCGCACTTGCCGACCCGATTGTTATTGATGTAGATGGCGATGGTTTAGATTTTCTACCTTCGGTTGATTTCGATATTGATGCGGATGGAGATACCGATAATGTAGGCTGGTTATCGTCAAATGGAACGAATGACGGATTTGTTGTCTTGCTTGATGTCGACCAAAATGGGATACCAACTCTTACTTCTGGCTCAGTAAAAATTGATGGAAGTAATCTAATTACGGAATATTTTGACAGATACAGCACCGGTTCGGGCGAGGGAAATGCAAGCACAGATGCGGTCAATGATTTATTAGCAATATCAACTGATGGTATGCTAAGTCTCGCGGATATAGAAACATACACGAATAAAAAAGCATTTTTATGGTTTGACGAAGCATCCAATGGTTTGGGTGATGCATCTTTTGAAGAGCTAGCAAAAATTACATCCCTTGAAATTGATTTAAAAAAGTACTCTGAGACAAACGTAGAACAAGATAACGTCCTGATAGCAGGAAGCACAACATCAGGAGCTATTTCGGGTAATTTTGCTCATTTAGACTCTACAGGGAATCAATCATCGGATGTTGGTGCATTCACTGCTAATTCTTCTATGTTTGATATCTGGTTACCAATAAATAGTACTTCTTCATTAACTGGGGCAATGGATGCAGTTACATTAAATAATTCGGTCGCTACGGATACAACTTATTTTGAAGATGAAGAAAATGGCTTTGATATTTCAAGCATTTTCAATGAAGGAACAAGTAATTGGGCAACTGAATTTAATCTGAGTGCTGGTGAAACATTGCCCGAAAATATTTTAGTTGCTGTTCGCGCCAAGCATGCAGGAACGTATTTTAACTTATCACAAGGAGCGCGTCTGGAGGGTGAGCCTACTGAAACCTGGCTTACCATTTGGGATGGAACAACCACAGCACCTACCGAAGTTCTTGAAAGATTGAGAATTTTTACAAGGGAAGATTTCTCTGGCGATTTAGAATTAGAAATTTCAGCGACTGCATTGATTGATGCGATGACAGGCGATACAAGGACTGTAAGCCGAGAAGTAACAGTGCAAGTTGAAGCTGTAGCTGACAGACTTGAGGTAAATGTCTCTCAATCCGCAGAGGAAGGTCTTGAGGCAGCTTCTCCTGTTACCATTATTTTTGATGAATTTAGCGTTGAGAAAACGGATATTGGTGAAGATGTTCAAGTTACAATTGAGGCAGCAGATGCCTCCAGTACTTATCCTGATCTAACATTTTCGCTAAATGGAAACAGCTATATTCTATCATCAGGTGGGACCATAACCCTACCATACCCAATTTATGCCGGTGATTTATCGGTCACAGTTCCAGCTTATTTAAGTGGTGATTTCAAGCTTAAGGCATCAGCAAAGTCAATAGATGGCTCAAGCGAGAGTATAATTGATAATATACCTCTAAACTTTACTATAGGAGCGGTTGCTCAAGGGTCAGACGTTTTAATAGATAGTGCGGGCACAACGATCACTGAAGCCACAGGATTAGTTCCGGTGAATATCTCAATTAATCCCAAAGATACTGACGGCTCAGAAGAAGTTGGTACCGTAACATTATTTGTGTCTGGAAATGGATTAGATACTGCGCCATCGTTCATTTCGACGAATGGGAGCGAAATTAAATTTACTGGTGTTACCGATAGTGGTTTCAATGGGTATAGCCTTCAGCTGGATGAGAGTTTCTATCAAATAACAAACAACGCCGGGCTAAAGTCTGTAAATATTACAGGCAATATAAAAACACCACAGTATTTTGACGGTAATATTGTTGTAAGGGCAGAGGCCGTTACAATCGAAGTGGAAGACACTTCAAAATCAAAAATAGATGAAGCTTCTCAAGCGTTTACGGTGGAGGGTATAAGTGATGGTATTGACGCGGATAGCTTTAGCGTATCCGGTACGGCTATCTTTGGCAGTCAGTCTGTTGTTTTGTCATCCATTATCAAGGCTTTATCACCGATAGATTCTGATGAATCGTTGGAGCTTACCCTTACTCTCTCCTCAGAGTTTATTGAAATTAACGGCTCTTCAGGATTTTATGACACTTCATCTAGTCAGTTTTTAACAGAACCAGTTACACTATCTGGTACTCAAACTCAAATATCATCCTTTTTAAACAGCATCGAAATAAAGACATCTGACGAGCAACCCTCCTTCAGTGTAAACGCATCAGCTGCTTCAATTGATAATCCAGATAGTTTATCTGCGTCTGTTTCAAAGCAAATATTCATATCTAGTACGCCTCTTTCTATACCAGAGTTAGTGGCCAGTGATGGAAGCCCTATATCAGCTACATTTACATTGACTGAGGGAGAAACGGCTATTTTCGACATTGCTGCTTCTGTGAATGGTCGAATAAATCCTGACAACGTTGACATTGAATTTATCGGCATACCATCAGGGTTCCAAATTACGCCGATAGGTGGTTCAACGCTTGTTGAGACAGGCGGTGTTCTAAGCGTAAATGCTGGTCAATTAACACAAGGAGTTATATTTGGCCCCGACCCGGCAAACGCCTCCGCGTTGAATAGAAGTCAAGATATAAATTTCAGCGTTATTCCTAAGGCCTCTTATTTTGATGAAAACAATAATTTACTGGCTCAGAAATTTCCTATTGATGATGCTGGAAATTCAGCGCCTTCGTCATTTTTTGTAGATGTAATTCCGGCACTTGATGGTGTTAGCTTTACTTCAGATTTAATTGTCTCAGAAAGCGAATTTCTTATTTCAGACTTAATATCTCTTGCAGACCCTGGTAACGAGGAATTACTAGAAGTAAAAATTGCAGAGAATAGCTTTTTAGAAATTAAGCCAGCAGGTACCACTGAATTTATTCCATTCACTGAGCCCCTTACTTTAACGAGAGAACAACTCTCCACGGGTGGTCAAGATGCTCTTTTCAGAAAGACGGGTAATTTTGTAGGCACCGCAGATGTATTGGTTGAAGCAATAACTGTAAGTGTTGGTGAAACAGATGCTGCGAGCGGGATGGTTCAATCATCAAATATCGGGTTTGAGTTTAATACTGCCGCGGATTTAATTCAAATTTATGAGAATAGCACAGCTTCAGAGCTACTAGATGAAGCACTTATTAACGATGGAAGAACCGACACTGGTGAAAACGTAGAGTTTAATATTTCTATAGCTGAATTTTCGAGTGTGAATTCTTCTGATAGTGTTGGAGTAGTTTTGTCTGGCTCGTCTATTGTGGACGGATCGGAAATAACGATAGGGTCAACTACTTTTGCAGCTCAACAGGTAGGTAAAACATCGGCATACCAGATTTATATTGCAGGGGATGGAAATAATTTTGTAGCGGTCGATAAAGCACTCGTTTCCCTTCCAAAAACCGAAATCGGCTTTGGAAGTAGAACTATTAATGCAGAGGTGTCAATTGCAAACAAGCCTAATATAAGTTCTCAAAGTTTTGAGTCCGAGAATATTGATATTCAAAGCGACACACCTCCAGTTCCTCATGTTGGGTTCAATACAGACTTAACGGATGCAGAACTTTCTGCTGCATCTTTAATGGCAAATGGATTGAACGTAACAGATATTGTTCGTATTCCAGAAATGAACGCAAATCATATACTCGAACTTGTCTCATTGCCTCAAAATATTTCAATTGAAGTAGATGGAGCTGCAATACCTTCAAATCAGATTTTTGAAATAGCGACAAATTATAATCCTGAACCGCTTTATGGTGTTAGATTATCAGCCTCTGATTTAGATACAGCGGTAATCAAGCTCTCACCGGAAACAGCATTAGGAACTGAAAATCTTGATTTTAAAACGAGAGTTGGCATTCCTGATGGAATTGTTGTGGAGTCTGCTGCAACACGATATGCCTACTCTAGATTTGTGGAGTTCAACTATAATTTTGCGGTTGCCCATGGATTAGATAATAATGTGATTGTCGATAATACGGTGTCAAACATAGATGCTGGTGGTGGAGATGATATTATCATACCTGTTAGTGGCTCCTCTGGTTCCATTAATGCTGGTGCAGGTAATGATACTTTATCGTTAACCAATACTGTGGCTTCTGGTGGAAAAGCAATTGTAGATTTAAATGCAGGCACACTCTATTTATCTAACCCAAGCACGGCAACTTCTAATTCTGCTGTAACAAATAGGGATATTTCTTCTATAGAGACAATAGTAGGCACGTCAGGAGATGATACAATGGTTGCGAAGGGTGGCCAAACCTCTTCTGTTACCTTCTCAGGTAAGGGTGGTGACGATTATTTAGTAGGTGCTGCTGGCTCAGACATTCTCTTGGGTGGTAAAGGTGATGATGTTCTAACTGGTTCAGATGGAGATGATACGTTTATTATATCTGTTTCTGATGAGGATGGTGAAAGAGACGCTGGAACCGATGTCATAACAGATTTCAATCCAAGTGATATTATAGCGTTTACTGGTTTTGGAATAAGCAAAAGTCAGGATGGTTCATTGCCCTCAGAGGCATCTATTTCAAAAAACCAAATATCAGGTAATTATGAAATATCCATTCAAAAACAAGTCGGCGCTAATATGCTCACCTCGCTTGTTATCATCGAAAACACTAATGCGTTATCGGCTGACGAACAAACAGCTATTACACAAATTAGAGACGCGATTAGTTTTGATGAAAAAATAGATGTGACCTCAGAAAATCCGTTTAATAGTGCATTTGAGTTTGATTTCGACCAGTCAATTATTTCACTTGCGGGTTCAGAAGCAACTCGAGAAGCCTTTTTTGGAGATGATTTTGCCTATGATGATATCGGCAATGCTTTAGGTATTATTGCTGATGCAAAATTTGATTATGCCTATAAAACCCAGCTTGGAGCTATGAACATCAATGTTCCTGCTAATGGCGAAAAAATAGATTTAGCAGGCTCAGCAGATGCTTATGTTGGTTTATCTGGCTCTAAAAATGACGATACCTTAGTTGCAAAAGATACAGATTCTGTATTATTTGGAGATACTGGAAGTGACAGACTTATTGGCGGTCTTGGAAATGATACATTAATTGCAACTGGAGGTAATGTGGGTGATGAAGACTATCTTCTTGGGGGAGCAGGCTCAGATAATTTTGTTTTAATTAATCCAGAAGAAATTAATGAAACATTAGAGAAAATTTACCAGGTTCGATTAGAGGACTTTAATCGTTATGAGGGTGATAGAGTAACACTCGTGGGCTACGATAATCACGAAATCGAATTATCAGACGTTGATGAAAATAATATTCAAACCGCTCAAATTAGCGGCCCAGACCCATTGCAGGAAAGCCTAACAATTTACTTCGATTTATCCTTTGTTAGAGAATTTGACTCTGCATTTAATTTAAGAATGGCAGATTTCGATAAAGTCGACGCGGTCTGATGTATTTTTTGCAAAATCTCTGGCGTATATCACTACCATTGGTAGTTTCTATTTCTTTGGTTTCTCATGCATTAGCGCAATTAGAACCTCCAGAGTTAGCACAAGAAGAAACCACAAAAAGTGCTGACCTAGCTACTGATGTACCTCAAGGTATTGAAAATATAGGAAGAGACATGATTGTTCTTGTTGACCAAATAATTTTTGGTGAGCAGGACCCTACCCAGAGGCTTGATATTGAGCCGTTGTTGCAGGATATTTTTACAGCGATAGATATATCACCAATCATAAACAAAGCAGAAGTAGCAGTATCGCAAAGCCTTTTAAATATTGAGCAAATTGACAATTCAAGGAACTTTACCATTAACGCAGGAGGTGGCGTTAATTACAGTATTACGCAAAATTCGAATGGTTCATCAAACCAGGGTGGCTCTTTAAATCCTAATATTACTGCAAATAAGAGAATATATGATTTTGGAGTACTAGACCTTAAAAAAGAACAGGAAAAAATAAGACTTGAAATTACTGAAGTGAATTTTAAAAAAGCAAATGATGACTTGTTTCTTCAGGCAATGTCAGCATTCTATGAAGTGCAAAGGGCATTGCTTCAAACAAGACTTGCTAGAGAGAACTTAGCATCTCGAAAAACATTTGTTAATTTCATTAGACAGAGAATGGATTTAGGTGCCAGTAGTTCTGCCGACGTGATCAGAGCTGAAGCAAGAGTAGCTGCAGCCCTTGGAGCGCTTGCAGGCTCTCTAGAGAATTTAGCGGTAGCTAGAGCAAACTATAGAAAAATCTTTGCAAAAGAGGCAGCCCCATACATTTTACCGAGAGAATTCGATACTGAGAATTTTGATATTACAAATATTGACGAATACATTGAAAGCAATCCCGACCTTGCACTCGTAAAGTTAAACATAGATATTGCAAATCTTGAGCTCGAAACGCTTCAGCAAGAAAAATATGGTTCCATTAATTCATCAGCTCGCGTTGCTAGAAGTTATAGTGAAGCTTCTGGAATATTTTCTGACACTCTTTCTTTTGGCCTATCTTATAACACTAGTCTGTTTGACGGTGGTATCGCAGATACAAATATTCAACAGGCTCGTTTAAATCTATCAAACCTTTCGTTTGAGGAAAGGCGCATTAGAATTTCATTAAAGCAACAGCTAGAAGACGCATTTTCTGAATATGATGGTAAAGTTTCTGCTGTTTCATCAAAAATGTTAGTACTTGAAGGAGCAAAGGACAGCTACAATATTACAAAAGAGCTTTACTCTTACAGTAGAATTAGCTTATTTGAGGTCTTAGCTGCACAGGAAGAACTTTTTAATTCTGGAAAAAACTTAATTGACAGCATTATTGATAGGGCGTTGTCAAAATATCAGTTAATATATTTATGTAATCAATTTGAGGAAATTAACTACCTTGGAAACAACAACTGAGTTAGGTAAAATTGATTTAAAAACTGTTACTGCTGAGCAATTAGCCGAGGAAAAAAGTGCGCCTGTTGAATTAGAGGAAGAGGGCTCCTTTCATTTTTCGTTAGCTGATTTAGGCGCATCCATTACCTCTTCTTTAAATCAATCTGTTGCTGCGTCTGAGTTTAGGTCTTTGGAATTTCAAAACCTCGAACACTGGGAATTAAGCGATTTAAAAGAAATAATGGAGGCTAGGAATTTAGTTGTTGAGGAGACAACTTGGAAGAAAATTGAGCGTGATATTTATTCAGGAAATGGTGTCAATCACATTTATCTGGCTCTCAAAGAAGGTCATGCCTTCTTTTTTAATCACGATGATAATATCGATAAAATACGTGGTTTTTCTTCAGACCCAGAAATAACGGTTCCTGAAGATAATTTAGATAAATATTTTAATGAGACACAATCAGATTGGGTTTTTGTAGATTGTTTTAAAAAAGCTGAGACTAAACTAGCATTTATACCTGGTATTGAGTCACATTGGTTTTGGTCAACTATTTGGGATAATCGGTCATTATACATTCAATCAGGTTTGGCATCCCTTATGACAAATATTTTTGCTCTAGGGGTCTCATTATTTTCAATGATTGTTTATAGGCGGATTATTCCATCAAATGCTATCGATAGTCTGTTTGTGTTAGCATCTGGTTTAGTAGTTCTCGTATTTGTCGATTATGTAACTAAAGCAATAAGAAATCATTATTTAAGCATCGCTGGTGTGAGTTCGGACCTAACACTTGGAGACCGAATATTCGCTCAAGTTATGGATATAAAATACAAATCAAAAAAGGGCAGTGTCGGCGCGCTTGCAGATACACTCAAACAGTTTGAAAACATCCGAGAATTTTTTGCTTCTGCAACACTAACTTCGCTAATTGACGTACCGTTTGCCTTTATATTCTTACTTGTAATCTACATGGTAGGTGGTTGGCTGATCGCACCTGTCATAATTGCAATTGTTTTAGTTATTGTAGCGACCCTATATATTCAGCCTCAAATGAAGGCACTATCTGATACATCTTTTGAGGAGGGTCAGATAAAGAGTTCGGTAATGGTTGAGTCTTTAACGGGTCTTGAAACATTGAAGATGATTGGTGCGGGCGGTTTCATGCGTCGAAGGCTTAGGGGTGTGTTAGAAAAACAAGCTCATATTTCAGAGCAAACGAAAGATGTTAGCCATTTTGCCTCCAATGTTACGGCGAGTGTGCAGCAGCTGATGCAAATGTCTGTTGTTGGACTTGGCGCTATTTTGGTTTCTACCGGTCAGGCGGGATTTGGTGTGATTATCGCATGTATGATTTTATCTGGAAAAGCACTCTCACCCTTCGCACAACTCTCATCCATTTTGGTTAGATTAAACCAAATAGGAAAAAGTTATGAAGTGCTAAAAGAGTTTATGGGAGAGGATATAGAGCATCCCAAAGACAACTTTTTTCTTCCAAGAGGCCGCTTTGATGGTTCTATTGAATTCAAAAATGTTACCTTCACTTATCCTGACCAGTCAGAGCCAGTTTTAGATGATATATCTTTTAAAATTGAGCCAGGAGAAAAAGTTGCAATATTGGGTCATGTAGGCTCTGGTAAGACGACAATTGGAAGATTAATTGCTGGTTTGTATGAAGCAGATTCTGGGAAAATCCTTATTGATGGCGTTGACATAAGACAGATTGCTCCTTCCGATTTAAGAGAACATATGGGTATATCCGCTCAAGATGTGTGGCTCATGTCAGATACTGTTGAGCAAAACATTTCATTGGGCTCAGTAAAAGTTGACCCAGAAACAATTCTTTGGGCAGGTGATATCTCTGGAGTATCTGAACTTACTAATAGGCATCCAGATGGATATAAAATGAAGCTAAAGGAAAGAGGTGAATCCCTTTCTGGAGGCCAGAGGCAAGCAGTTTCTCTTGCAAGAGCGCTTGTTAAAAAACCATCTATTCTAATATTAGATGAGCCAACTAGCTCAATGGATGCTAAGTCAGAGACACAATTTGTCAAAAAATTCAAAGAATCTGATTATGATACAACATTGGTTGTTATTACACATAGAACCTCTTTGCTGGTTCTGGTTGAAAAAGTGATTATTATGGAGAACGGTAAAGTAGCTGGTATTGGGTCAACCGACCAATTCCTTAAGGCTCAAACTGACCATCAAAGTGCGGCTCAGATTGTTAAGAATGCTAATGAGGCTAAATTTCCGCAGAGAAATAGCGCATCAAATCAGAGCTTTAGTATCAAACCTAAATTTGATCCGGCTCAATTAAAGAAGTAATTATGAAAAAAATATTATATAGATTGCTTCGATTTATTTCGGCTGTAGTTTTCTTCCCAATTACTATTTTTCGTTTTTTATCGGCGATATTTGTTTTTGCGTTGGCCCTTTTTGGCGGCAGTAATCAAGGTGCATCAGGTTTAAGTAGACTTTTTTTATTGATTGTTGTTGCCACATTTGCAGGCTTTGGCTATTGGGCCTATCATGCAGAGTTTGAAACAAATGTGACCGGGCAAGCAAAGCTTGTTCCATCAAAAAAACTTCAAACTGTTGAACATTTTGGTGGTGGTATATTGAGCGAAATTAATGTTGAAGTTGGTCAAAAGGTAGAAAAAGGTGAAATTCTCCTTAAATTAGACCCTCTTGAGGATGAGGCAAATTATGAATCATTGCGCTCAGAATTTATAGAAACACTGATAATAGTTCAAAGATTAAATGGAGAATATACAAATACAGAGCCAAAATTTACAGAAGAGATGACACAAATTGCGCCTTCACAGATACGTAATCAGCTCTTATTAAGAGATGCGCGTAGGGCTAGTTTTAATGCCAATATGGCTTCATTTGACGCACAACTTTCCCAAAAACAAAGTGAGTTAAGAGGAAATGAGAGAACTCTCTCTCTTATTGAAGAAGAGCGCATAGTAATCTTGCAGCTTGTAGCAAAGGGCTTAGAGCCAAAATTAGAGGCTGTGAGAGCTGAAAAAACCTTTGCCGAGGCAACAGCTAAAGTAGAGGGTATAAGAGCATCAATTGACCAGCTAAATGAGCAACGCTCTATCGCTATTGAAGAGCATAAGGCGTCTATTTTAGGAGAATTAGCAGATGCTAATTTAAAACTGACACAACTCGAGAAACAGCTTTCTGTATCAGCAGATAAGACAGATAGAACAGTTATAAGAAGTCCTATTGATGGAACAGTCAACAGGGTACTTGTTGCAACCCTCGATAGTGTTGTAAGCGGTGGTGAACCTCTTGTTGAAATTGTGCCTGAGGATAATGAACTACTATTTGAGGCTAAAATCATGCCTATGGATATTGCGTATATAGTACCAGGACAGAAAGCACTATTAAAATTATCGGCATATGATTTTGCGATGTTTGGTTTTCTCGAAGGTGAGGTAAGAATAGTTGGCTCTGATAGTGTTGAAGATGGGGATTCTCCTGCCTATTATCCAGTAAAAATTAAGCCATTTGGTAGTGAATCATCTACGGGTAAAAAACTAGCGTTAGTTCCTGGTATGGAAGCACAAGTTGACGTAATCACTGGTAAAAGAACAATATTATCTTATGTGACTGCTCCTATTACGGCTACACTTCAAGAAGCATTTACAGAGCAATAATTGGGTTTATAAAAGATGATCAATCAATTTAGCGCAAATTATGACCCCTCAGAGGACCGCATTTTACTTCGTTTCAATACGAAGGACCTTAAAGAATTTCGTTTTTGGTTAACGAGGCGCTCTACTGATATGTTGCTCGATGTGTTGCCAAGACAGACAGAGCAAGGTGAGCAAATTCAAGAAGATCTTCAGAAACAAATAGAAAAAAAACAAGAAAGTAAAACACTAAAATCAGAAAGTTCGAAAGATGCACCTAAACCTCAAACACCTGAGTTTATAAAAGGAAATGAATTTCCAATAGGAGAGGGGCCAGAAGTGGTATCTTTGATTAAAGTTGAGCTTGTTGGTGCGATGTATAAAATTCAATTTATTCTGAAAATAGGCAAAACCGTGAGCGTAAATGTTCAGCCGGATTTAATGCTTAAAGTTCATAGTTTAGTAAATTTGATAGCAGGTAAAGCTAAGTGGTTTGCGGATATTACGCCAATGGCCGCACCGACATCTACGCCCCTTCATTAATTTACCTCAAGGGACAGCATAATAGGGATTTTGTAATATCGATGATTGCGCCATTAAGAGAAGTTTAAAAGAAGGATAAATCATGAGACCTTCCGTTGCATACTGGCGCGCTTTCTCGTGATTTTTTTCAAATAAATTAGTTAAACTCATTAAAACATAGTAATCATGTGGCTTTTTTGATTTTGAGGAGAAAAATTGTTTATTAAATTTTTCGAGTTCCCTAGTTTTTAAATCGTCAATATGGCGGATATTTAACTCTCTAAAAATAGATGGGATGTAGCTTTTTTTAATTTTAGCGAATTTGCGTTTATAATAGGCATCGATTTTATCTTGTGCTGCTTTTATTTTGGGGTTTGATAAAAGCTCTGACTTAATCTCAGCTGCCTTGTCAGCGATAACTTTATTGGGGAGGATGTTTGGCATGGTCTCCTGACTTATATACATCAAATACAGGTCAATGGCATATTTGTAATTTGCTTTTTCTCTTTCTCTCTGATTTTGTCCTGTTTCACGGAAAGATGATGCTTGACCTCTATCACTTCTTATCATGAATTCTTCTAATGAATTCACAACACAGTGTTTCAGATAGATTCCTGATGTTTCACCTTTTTTTATTTCTTCACCATTGACACTAAAATGATGGAAATTTCCTAAACTCACTCCATTGTCATTAAACCGAAGTTGCTTGCCTCGATAGCCGTTTAGATAAGGAAAGACATTATTCTTTTTAGTGATGGCATGAGTGTTTCGGTGATATACCGGTTGTTGAGAGTCATAGAAAGAATTTTCTTGCACGCAATTAAGCCAAGGGAGTTCATAAACGCTATTTTTTACAAAATTTAATGTTGAGATATTTATGGTTTTTTGGTTTACAAAACACAGGTATTCATCGATATCTAAGCAGCAAAAAAAAACATTTTTATTTTTGGCAACTATTTCATTAAAAATTAATAGAGCACTCTCACCTATGCTTTGTTTATTCAAAGTTTCTAAAGTAAATTTATGTAGAGAAATATAATTCGTTTCAAATTTAATTGTTTTAAGAAGTTCATCTGAAGAATCAGAGCAATCGTTGCTAGTTATATGAAAATGCTTAATACCAGTGGCGATGTGCCACGATATCCAATCAAGAAGATAAAGACCTTCATTGCGCTGCTTAGATATAATTTGAAACAATATTTCCAACTTTTTCTATGAAAGTCCAATAATTATTTTTATACGCATCGATAATAAGTTAGACATTATTTTTTTTTCAGAATCAACAAACAAAAATTAAAATTCGTCTTTGGTGTTTCGTTCGTCTAAAAACCTTTACCATAACTAAATAGTTATAAATATTGAAATTTATTTTTCAAAACAAAATCGAAAATTTGTGTTGCGTCTAATTTACTGCTATTACTGTTTAGAGATTTAGACACCTCTGAATGTAAATTTTCTGTATCAATGTCTAGGTACAATATTTTGTTTTTAATGCAAAATTCACATATCTCTATCATTTGCGCTACACTTTCTATCCGTTTCTTAATATTTATTTTTTTTGTAACCAATCTGTTAAGAGGAGATTTTTTAATTACATCTAAATTTGAGAATGAGTAAATATCATAATTTTTATAGTGAACATCAAAATAACCATTTTCAAAATATATGTCAGATAGCAAACGGACTGGGTTTGTCCAGTTTTTCATTTTTACATAATCTTCCATTTTACAAACAATATAATGTTCATCAGAAATATTTAATTTGCTAACGAAATTGTTAAAGTAATTTATATGTTCCACTCCGCCAAAATTTATTGGGATACCTAAATTTAAGTTCGAAGGAACCTTAATTAATTTATTGATGAAGTAGGTTTGAAGGTATCCTGTGTTAAATTTTGTGGATTTATCGAGAACTGAATGCGAAAAAATAGAATTATCATTTTTAACCTCTTTCAACCACCCCCTCGGCCGCTCGATGATATATCTTTTAATTCCTTTTTTTAAGCTTAGCTCTAAAAGTAAAAGATCAGCCATATTTTTATACTTTAAGTGAGAATTTAAATCAAAATCTTCCAGTAACTCATCAGTAAATATAGCGGTTCCACTGCCAACTACGTCTACTTTAATATCTTCTGTACAATGAGATTCGAAGTGATAAACATTTCTATTCTTGGTATAATAGTCTAAAATTGGGAAGTTAAATATAGTGCCGTGCACGCCGTAAACTTTTTCTCGCGAAACCCTAGGTTTAAGGGTATTTACATAATTTTCTGGATAAATGATATCGTCATCAACCGTTATCAATATACCAGATTTTTTAATTAAAGAGTAAAATTTACCTAAATCCCCAATATCGCCTAGAGCTTCATCATAAACAAAAACTACATTGTCTGGTTTTTCAAAATTCTCGGGGAATGAACCATTATTGCAGTATACAATAAGTTCATCTACTTGTGTACAAATAGAATAAATCGATTTTTTAAGAGAATTTCTTTCTCCTGTCGTTGCCATGCCTGCTATGATTTTTTCATTCATGTTTATGTTCCTGTGAACATATGGCTAAGTCTTGAGCAATACTAATTTTTGGCTGATTTTCTAAATTAACATAAAGTTTCTTTGAATATTTATGCCATTTTTGATAGCTCGCTTTAAACTGAACCCTTGCTGATTTACCATGTTTTGATAAATTTTTACTAGTATCTAACCCCAATGTGACTATAAGTTTGGATTCAATAATTTCATTTTTACACACTAACTTGCACCGTTCTAAATATTCACTATCCGAACCAAATTTTATATTAAAGTAATAACCAATTTTTTGTCTTAATTCGGTTTTATGAAAAAAACTATTAGTAGCCATGCTAGCTATGTATCCATCTTCCCTTATTGCAAACTCTCCGGTCTCTTTACATTTTATCCAGGAATTTATTATACCCAAATTTCCCTTAATTTCCTCTAGTTGTTTCTCAAATCTATATTCCATTTGATAGTCATCTGAGTCACATACTGTGAAATATTTTGTATTAGCATTTTTTAATACAAAGTTCCTTATTAAATAAGGACCAAGTTTTGTTTTGTTTCTGAGGAAAATAAAACGGTTATCATTTTTAAAAATATTCCTTAATTTTATCCATTTATCTATCCCCACTGAGTTATCGTCAAAAACAAAACATCTAAATCTTTTTTCTGATTGATTTAATAGACTGGGAATTGAAATATTTAAAAGATTTTCAAAATCGTTATGATGAGCAAGCGAGATTGTAATTAATGGATCAGAGCTTGTAAAATAAGGTGGTCTATTAAAGGTTGACAAGTCTGAAAATTTTTCTGTATCTGGTTTAAAGTTTTGTTGATAAAAACGGTAACCTCCAGGGAATAAATAATTAGATGATTTTAATGAAAGTAGATTTTTCAGGGTTGTAGATAGGTTTATAGAATTTGTTTTAATTAGATATTCTTTTGATTTTTCACTGATTAATGGGTTGAGGAATAAAGAATGGCAGATACCGTCAATCAGAGTCGAGTTGCTGTTTTCACGTATAAATTCTAATTCACGCTTACTTAGCTCAATGATTTTAGAGGTATTTCGATTGGTTCTTAAAAGGTTTAATCCAATCCCAAAGATAGCAATTAGTCTGATAATAGGTTCTAGATTTTCAAAATCTACACTTTGTAAACTTGCCTCAAACTCTCTCTCATTTAAGCTCCCACACTTCATATTTACTTCGTCAATAAACTTAGAGAAGCTTTGATTATTTAAATTCTTTGGTGTGTTGGCAATTATTCGATTAAGTATCATGTCGCGATTTCAATTAGTATTTTAAGATGTATTTGCAAAATAACTGGTCTACATTCTTAAATTATAAAGTATTAGCAGAAAATCTGGAATTTAAATGAAAAATTAAATTTGATTTTTTAAAACATATATTTCACATTTCTGTGGAAAATTTCTATGGAAGAAACGCTTTTCCTTACTTAATAGGATGCACATCCCAATCAATTTCACCTTTCTCCGATAGGGGCAACAACAAACTGTAAGTATCTTTCTTTTCCATAAACCTAATACCTGCAATACTGATTTGTTCTTTTTCTTCTCCAAAAACTAACTTTGGTCTTAACATTGGTATTGTAATTTTCAGTTTTTGTTTGGTTGAGGGATGGCTTAGCAGAACACCATCACTTTCAACCTTAGGTATTACATCTTCACCAAAGTGAAAAACTAATCGTGCATTTTTTATTTCTTTTGCATTGTTACAAACAATGTGGTCATTCACCCTTATCATTAACTTATCAATCCTCCCTAATATCCGACGGAAAACAGAAATATTTTCATAGCCAGTATGTTTTCCTGAGAAGTCAAACCTATCGGTATCTATCGAACCCGTTATTTCAGAATTGCCGGGTTCAATTGAATAAGCTTTGTTAGGCAGATAAATATTATTGTGTGCTTCAGCGGAGCGTAAATAATTTGGCCGCTTTTGAGAATAATCATGGGAATAATAGCTCGGATCAATTAACCATTCAATTCCATCAAAAAAAAGTGTTATGCTAAGGTGATCTTGGTGTTTATGGGTTTCTTTAATCGATGTAGCGAACATACACATCATAAAAGGAATTTCTTCATGAATACCCTTAACTATTGCATAGCCAGATTTAGGCATTAGCAAGGTTTTTTGTTCGCGTTGAACTCGTCTACTAATATAATCCGAGTTTGGGATTCTCAAACTATCTCCATTACTCGGCGAAATTCCATTAGGATAAACAAAATAATGCGTCCATGCATTCATTTCATGATAAATTTTTGGAAAATCAGATTCTATTCCACAAAGGGTAACCAATTTACCAGCGAGCAAAATCAACTCCTTTACTCCGTTGTGGTAACCGATAGAATTTTCAACAAAAATAGAATACCCACTTTCCCTTATTATCATATTGTTAATTTGATTAGTCAGGCGCTGAACACCCCTTTTCAGCCAACGTGGTGACGCTGGATTCTTTGGGAATGCGCAGGCTAACGCTATTAAGCCAATATCTTGAAACCAAGCGTGATTATGATAACGAGTGAGTTGGTGTCGTGCATAAAATGCCTCAGACTCCAATAATTGACCATGTATTAAAATCGTCTTTCTTAGCCGTAACATAAACCTTTTGTCGAAATTAAGTTCTTTTCCTATTTCATTCATTAAAAGAAATGCTATTAATCTCTCCGCAGTGCCATGGTCATACCAAGTATATTTTAAATCTTCATCAGAATTAAAAAAACTGCGTTCCATCCAATCTGTCACAAAATCTCTGGCAGCGAATAGACTTGCTAAATCTGCTTTCTGAGAATATTGGATTATCAAATAAATAACATGATGTAGTGAATGCCACATATAGCGAAAGGATGTGCTGCTATTAATAGTCTCAGGTTTTGGCGAGCTAAATAGCCAATCGATAGTAACTGTTTCAGCTAACGCTAAATTTGACGTAGTTAAATATTCCTGTACTCCTTTTTCAAAATTTGGTTTCTGGCCTATAAAATATTTTAACAAAACTGTTTTAAATTTGGTGTTTGGCGGGTGATTGATTGCCTGAAAAGGGTGTATTTTAGGAAGGTGTTCTAGCCAAATTGAAAACCATTGAACTTTTATATCAGAGTTATTTTTGCTCGGGATGCCAGACATAAATAAACACAGCTCCACAATCTTTTCAGGAGATGGTATTTCCCAGTCATTTTGTAGACCATAAATAAAGTCATTGTAACCTAGGGAAAAAGTAACCCATTCATCTTGAGAAGGATTGTTAATTTTTACATGTCTGAAAACTTTCGAAGAACTATGTCCAACTGCAAAATAGCGAATGGAATCCCAGCCACTTAACTGAAATTTTAGGGTAAAGCCATTGGCAGACGTAATATTAATTGTAGGTATTTTTATTTTAAATTTATAGATATTATTCTGGCCACCTTGGCCAGCTTTAAAGCTCGCCATAATAAAATCAGAGTTTAATTCAAACAAACCATTTCCTGTGAAATTCTTGTTATTGACTCGGCTTATTTGATCCGAAGATATAGATTGTGAATCCATTATTGCAGCATAATATTGTTCTAAAATATTACGATCTATCAACGCCTCTCTGATTTCACCGACAATGTCTATCATTTTTCTGATTTTTCCGGACTATTAAAAAGGAACTAAAATCAAACTAACTAAGTTATCTTGAATTATGAAAATAATAAGGTCTCTTTTTCTATTATAATTTCAGATGTTCTGGTATTTCTAATTTGCTTGGCTGCGTTTGCGGACATTTTTAAAAATAATTTTTCATCATAAAATAATTTCTTGATGCTAGACGCTAATGATTTTGAATTTTCAGGGTCTACCAAAAATCCGCTTTCCTCATTTAAAAATTCAGGTACTGCCGCCACTCTATTTGTTATTGGAACTAAACCGGATGCCATGGCTTCATCTCTGGAAACACCCTGGGAATCCCACCTTGTTGGGCAAAGAAAAATCCCATAATCCTTATGAACTTGGGCTATTTCCTCTTGCCTTAAAAAACCTTTATGTATGGATACATTTTTGAAATGTTTTACAGAGTTAGTCAAGGTATCGAATAAATTTCCATCACCAATTATTTTGATTTTTAATTCTTCAAAAAATGCTTCCTTAGACAAATGTTGAATACATTCTATAGCTTGGTCATTAGCATATTGTTTACTCGCAAATGGCCTTATTAATAAAATTTTTTTTCGTTGTGAGGCAGTTTTTTTTAAAAAGGTAAAAAGCTCAGTATCAATGGGATTATGTATAACATTATATGAGTTTGGTCTGGGAATAATTTTAAGATCATCAAATGTCTCCTGTGCGAAATGTTCGGAAACGAAAATAAATTTTCTGTCTCTCCTATCGGATAAAAATAAATTTTTCCAAAATTGCTTTTTCTCATTATACAATTTTTCTGCCTCTTCTAATGCCTCAGGAGAATCAAAATTCCATTTTTTTCTGGATGGTTTTATGATTTCAGCACCATGGAACCAAATAACTTTCTTAATGTTTTCGTCGAGTTTATCGATTGCTGACCACATTTCCATATCAAGAAAATGCACGCAAATTGAACGATATTGATTTGTTTCTATAATATTTTTTAAAGCCTCATGAGAACCAGAAAATATATCGACTAAATCAAATTCTTCAAAGGTTAGTTGTTGTTCCTTTCTTAATTTGAATACGTCAAAATATAATCCTAATTCCGCATATTTTTTTATTCTTCTGTGAATAAATCCATTTCTGTAGAGATCCCCTGCATGAGGATAATGATTAGTTACTAAAAGAAACCTGTTTTCTGAAAAGATTTTAGTTGGTTGTAAAATTCTATGTTTGAATTCAATTGATTTCACCAAACAGGTTCCCGAACTAAATATTCTGAACCCTAATCTAAAAGAGGTAGCATTTTTAGGACATGAAATGCTGAGGTTCGTGTTTGCACTGCATATCTGTGAATCAATTCTCTCCTTCTTGTGGTTGAAGAAAAAAATTACCATCTCAATTTTTAACCCAGGTGTTTTATCCATAAAAAGTTTGAATGATTTGTTTTTCAATCGAAAATCCTGGTTCAAGTATGTGTAGCTATGTTTTTCTTCTCCAAGGTTGGATTTGAAAGATAAATAATCTTCTTCTAATTGGATTTCAATTTCTTCAGGGGTTGGATTATTTAATTTTGAAATGCAATGTTTTAGATCCAAGTGTGCTACGTTATTCTTGGAAAACTCTTGTGATATGGTAGTCCAGTTTTTCTCAGAATCTGTTAAATCGTAAATTTTTTGAAGTGATATTCCTGATTTTACGGAAATATTACTTTGTATGTCAGAAACATTTGATCCAAATTTTATTCCGTTTTTGCAATAATTAAATTTATCTATGCCCTGAATGTCAAAGCCTTTAAAAATTTCAAAAATCTTTTCATCTGTCTCGCATATTAGTTCTAAAATATTGTAAATATGCTTAGCAAATGAATAGTGAAAAAGGCAGGAGTGAAATGGCGCTAGATTATCTGTCTTATATTCAGAAACTTCCTTTCGTAATTTTATTTTCTTTTTAGATATCGCGTCATAAAAACAAGTTTTACCAATGATTTTTTTGTTTGTGAACTTTCCAGCTAGGACTAAATCTGTTAAAAAATCTGGTCCATAATAATCGTTCACATTTATAAAACAGAAAAAATCAAATCCAAAAAATTCATTTTCTAAATTGAAAGCTCTTATCTCTGAAAATTTCAGTATTAATATATCATCGCTATAAAGGAAAGTATGACCCTCGTTATTATTAAAAAGAATAATTAATTTTTTATTTTGGTAGGATTGAGTTTCGAAAAATTTTATTGAAACACCCAATTCTTCTTGGTTTTCAACATAAGCAAAAACAGCAATAAATGGTGATAATGAACACAAATCTTTTTTTAAAACCTTGTGAGTAATATAATTTAATCTATTTTGGTAAGTATGTTCAAGTAGAGTTTTTCTTAGAGCAATTAGGCGTTTTTTATCCTCTCTGATAGGTGGTATTTGTTGAAAAGATGATATCTCTTTTTGCAGACTAGACTGGTCATCGCTTGTAATAAGAAGATCACCGAAGAACAATTTTATTGCTCTGGAAAAATTACTAATTACTGAAGTATTAGAGGTAATTAATTCAAAAACCCTTCTTGCACACATAGTTTGCGATTGTTTGATAGAATTTAGATTCACAGAAATTTTATAGCTACTGTAGGCTTTCGTTATTTCTGAAAAATTCAATTTTCTTTTTATATAACGATGATACTTTTTCGGAAAGTTACTAGACTTATCAGATGCTGAAAAATTTCGGTCAAAAATAGTTAGATTAAAATTATTTTTTAAACTCTCAAAAATAGCATCAAAATTTTCGTTACGCGCAGTATATTTTTTATAATATGCGCCGGCAAAACTTGCTCCTATCTCTCTGTTAAATAATGACGTTGGATAAAAAACTTTTGGTTGACTTGCAAATGGAAGAAAAAATACGTTTTGTTTTTTTGTGATTTCATTATAACGATCAATGCAATCAGCATCAGTTGTTAACACATAATCGCAGATGTTTGCAAAATTAAGAAATGTTTCAAAATGGACAGGATCTTCTTTATTCCAAAATACTGTTTGTACTTCCTTCCATTTACAAAAATCAACTAGCTCACTAATTTCTGGGTGAACAAAATTAATTTTTGTATTCCATAACCCGTTTTTTCCTCGCCAAGCAGACTCTATAAACACAAAATCAGGATTAAAATTAGCAATTTGTTGTTTCCATTTTCCAGGCTCAAGTTGGAGAAAATGTGCTTCATGTTTAAAAGAGTCAAAGCTGAATTCGTCTAAAATACATGCTATCTTTAAATTTGACAGCATTAATGTCTCATTCTCAAATATTGTTTTTCCGTTTATAAGTTCTGGCTTAAATTCGTTAAATATAGAAGCGTCAGTTTTCAATATCGTTTTTAATTGTTTATTCTCCCTCTCAATTCTTTGATTAATAGAGATTTGTGTTTTTAATTGTTTTTTTTCAGATGAGACCATACTGATGGCATCTTTAAGCTTCTCATTTGAGGATGCTAATTTATCGTTTAAGTCCTCAATTTTATTCTTCAAAATATTAACTTGTTCATTTGAAGCTCTATATTTAAGATTGGCTTCATTTAGGATATTTTTTGTTAATTTGAGCTCTTCGGTTAAATCCTCAATTTTTTTTTCAAAGCCTTGGTTTAAACTTATTTGTGTTTTTAGTTGTTTTTGTTCAGATGAGACTAAACTGTTAGCCTCTTTAAGTTTCTCATTTGAAGATGTTAACCTATCGTTTAAGTCCTCAATTTTATTCTTCAAAATATCAATTTGTTCATTTGAAGCTCTATATTTAAGATTGGCTTCATTTAAGATATTTTTTGTTAATTTGAGCTCTTCGGTTTCCCGATAGCTCCTTAATATGTCGTTCCGTAATTGTATTTGTATTAATCTTTTTCCTTCAATTTTGTTATTATGAACGAAAAATATTGTGGGTGAATAATTAAAATTTGATATGGGATGATAGTCGAGTTTATTTAGAAAGGAATAAATCTCATTAAAGGAATTTTCTGTTAAACATTCCACCACTAAATAAGGCGTGTCTCTTCTTATGGTTTCTTCTGCACCTTTAATAACTTCTAATTCATGTCCTTCAACATCTATTTTAAATAAGGTTATTTTCTCAGAGATTTCTAGGTCATCATACTTTTTTAATTCAACTGGCCGTTTAGGGTTTTCAATAACATCAATTGTTTGAGCACCTAAATTGGAGTTAGATACTTCGTTTAGATTTCCTATACAATTTTCAGAATAAATTCCAAAATTAAAAGTCTGTATTTTATTTTGAAGGGAATTAATTAAGATATTTTTTTGAAAGATTGAAAAAGTTTCAGAGTTCGGCTCAAAAGCAAATATTTTACAATTTGTGATTTTTGCTAGGTATAAAGAATGGTTGCCAATATTTGCCCCAATATCTACTACTGCGTCATCGTCATTAAGTTTTGTAGATATAGTTTTTAAAAGTTCTTCCTCGTAGGGTTTGGAGTTTTCTGAGATAAATTTTTGTATGTAATCTTCGGCGGCGTTAGGTAGATAGTATTTTACCTTTTTATTGTTAACCCTTATTGAAAATAATGTTTTTTTTCTTGGCATTTTTATCTATTCACTAAAATCTAAAACAATTCCTTCAAATTCTTGCCATTTTGATGGGCTGTTGAATTGTTTGTGTGACACTAATATGACCGCTATGTCGGACTTATCTAAAGCATCATTAAATTCGTATAATTTCTGCTTATTTTCAAGTTCTTTAGGCAAAGAATGAATGTTTGGTTCGACTACAAATATCTCATATTTTCTCTTTTGGGACAAGATTTTTGCAATATCCACTGATGGACTCTCTCGCAAATCGTCGATATTTGGTTTGTAGCTAAGTCCCAATAATGCAATTTTAACTTTTCTATTTTTAATTTTTTCTTCGATTTTTGATGCAGTTTCCTGTATTTTTTTTGATACCCAAATAGTCTTATTTAAATTCACCTCTCTTGAAGTTTGAAGCAATTTCGTTAAATGCTCATTGTTATTAATTATAAACCATGGGTCCACCGGAATACAATGTCCCCCAACTCCACTTCCCGGGTTAAGTATATTTACTCTAGGGTGTTTATTTGCAAATTTAATTACATCTTTAATGTTTATGTGAAGTTCTTCACAAAGTATCGAAAGCTCGTTTGCAAATGCTATATTTACGTCTCGATACGCATTCTCTGTCAGTTTACTTAATTCAGCAACTTTTGCATCAGTTAAGTAGATATTGCCTTTAACAAATGTTTTATAGAAATCATTTGCTAATTTAGTAGCCTCCTCATCAAGGCCACCTATGATTCGGTCATTATAAACCAGTTCATGAAGAGTATTACCCGGTAGAATTCTTTCTGGACAATGAACGATATTAATAACTTTATTGTTATTTTTTTTGAATAAATCGGGTCTGTTATTTTTGATAATATTAAGGATTTTTTCCGTTGTCCCTACAGGTACCGTGGATTCTAAGATCACAAGCTCACCACCATTTATCACTTCTGCTATTTCTGCCGCGGCTTCTGACACATATGAAAGGTCGGGTGAATTATCATTTAGCTTTGGGGTCGGTACAGCGATAATATAAATATCTGCGAGTTCTAATTTTTCAATCGCTTTTAGCCTTCCTGTTTCCACAGAAGCCCTAACAACCATATCTAATCCTTTTTCAGATATTATTGTATGACCTAATTTTAGTGCTTCTATTATTTTTTTATTTTTGTCGTATCCCACTACTTCGAAACCATGACTTGCAATAATTGAAGCTACAGGTAGACCAACGTAACCTAATCCTATGACACAAACTTTCATTTTATTTTCCCGAACTATTAGCTTTTCTCTAGCATTTCTAATATTCTTTTGGATGCCAAACCATCTCCATATGGATTTTTTGCTGAGGACATCTTTTTATATTCATCTCTATTTTCTAGCAAAATACTTACGTTCTTCTCAATTTCGTTAGCGTCTGTCCCAACGAGTTTAGCTGTTCCTGCCTTTAAGGCTTCTGGCCGTTCAGTAGTATCTCTCATTACTAGAGTGGGCTTACCTAGGCTAGGTGCTTCTTCTTGCACACCACCAGAATCCGAAAGAATAAGGTATGACTTACTCATCAAAAAAACAAATTCCTTATAGTCGACAGGTGGGATAAGATGAATGTTACTATCCTTATTAAGAATTTCATAAACAGGCTTTTGAACGTTGGGGTTAAGATGAACAGGATATATAAACTGAACTTCCTTATATCTTATAGCGAGATTTCTTACGGCCTTGCAAATATTAAGAAAACCATCTCCAAAATTTTCTCTTCGGTGTCCAGTAATCAAAACAATCTGTTTGTTGAGAATTAGCGGGTCAAATTGAATAGATTCATATTTGTTATTTTCAATTTTGTTTTTAGCAAGAAAAAGGGCGTCTATAACAGTATTACCTGTTACAATAATCTTGTCTTTGGGAACACCTTCTTTAATCAAATTGGAAAGTGCTAAGTTTGTTGGAGCAAAATGAAAATCACTAATCGAACCAGTCAATTTTCGATTAATTTCCTCTGGAAACGGAGAGTATTTATTCCAAGTCCGGAGTCCTGCCTCTACGTGAGCTACTTTTGTTTTTGAATAGTATGCACATAGTGCAGCAGCAAAGCTCGTTGTAGTATCCCCATGAACAATTATAATTTCTGGATTTACTTTATCAATTACTGCAGGCAGCTCACATAGGATACTACTCGTAATATGTCCTAAAGTTTGATTTGGTCGCATAATTGATAGATTATAATCTTCATTAATTTCAAAAAAATCAAAAATTTGTCTAACCATTTCTTGATGCTGGCCGGTTAAGCAAACATTAACTTCAAAAGCCGAGTTTTTTTTGGCTTCAATAATAAGCGGAGCTAATTTAATGGCTTCAGGTCTAGTCCCCAAAACAATTAGTATTTTTTTTTTAACTGTTCGCATAAATTTTCACTCTCAATAAGAAATGTACCAAAAAATGACATTATCTTTTAGAAATTATTTTAATGCCTAAAAGTTTCAGTTATTATTTATCCCTATATACTCGTGGTGCAAATTTGAAATCTTGCAATTCGATAATCATAAATACCTAATTAACTAGAAATCAACTTATAAAATGAATATAAAACATTGTGAAAAAACTTAAAAATAATTTTGTTGTTTTATCTGGCGGTTCTGGCTCGAGGTTGTGGCCTTCTAGTAGGGCATCTCTTCCAAAGCAATTTATAAAGTTTCGAGATGGACACTCACTTTTTAGTGATACTCTAAAAAGGATTGATTGTAGTGAAGGTAAACAACTTATGGTCGTTAGTAACAAGGCACATAATTTTTTGTGCCGTAAAGAATTATTGAAGCTAAATATCGGAGCCTCCTACATCTCAGAAGAGGTAGGCAGGAATACGGCGCCCGCTATTTTAATGGCTGCACTAAATGCTTCCGAAGATCATGTGTTAGCGATTATGCCCGCAGATCATTGGATAGCGGATAGCAATGCGTTCAATCAAATCATTCATACTGCCTCAAAAATAGCATCTTCTGAGGATTGCTGGGTTATCTTTGGAATTAAGCCCACTGAGCCGCAAACGGGATATGGATATATCAAAGCTAATCGTGAAGGTGAGAAAAGGGCCGTAGTAAGCTTTACAGAGAAACCAGGGTTAGAAACAGCCAAGCGCTATTTGGCGGAGGGCAATTATTACTGGAACTCAGGCATTTTTGTTGTGTGTGCAGGTAAATGTATCAAGAGCTTCAAGCAACACCAGCCAGAATTATATGAAACAGCAAAAGAGTGCTGGGACAACAGAGATATTAACGAAGATGAAATCACGCTTCGTAAAGCGTATTTAGAGAAAATACCGTCGATATCGGTTGATTATGCCATTTTAGAAAAGGAAGCAAATATCGCGATGGTGCCATTTAAGGGTCAATGGAGTGATGTTGGAAACTGGGATAGTTTGTCAAAATTGTTGGAGGCAGATAAGACAAACAGTTCCTCATCAGATAACAGCGTTCAGATTGACACCAAGAATACGTTCATTCAATCATCATCAAGAACAATTGCTGCAGTGGGTGTGGAAGACCTCATTATCGTGGATGATGATAATGCAACGCTTGTTGTTCAAAAAGGTAAATCAGAAAAAGTAAAAGACGCCCTGGAAATGCTAAAGGTGCTCAATATACCTGCCGCTGGAGAGCACAACTTTGAATATCGACCATGAGGCATGTTTGAGAACTTATTTGATAGCGCAATATGCAAGGTAAAGAGATTAACGGTAAATCCAGGCCAACATTTATCGCTTCAATATCATCATAAGCGCTCAGAGCACTGGGTGGTTGTACAAGGCAAAGCAACCGTGCAATTAGAAAAAGAGAGGCTTTATTTGGAGCCTGGCCAATCGATAGATATTCCACTCGCAGCTCAGCATGCGCTTGGCAATGATACTGATGAAGATGTAATTGTAATTGAAATACAAATGGGGAGCTACTTTGGTGAGGATGATATTGTGCGTGTGTCAGACCCCTATAAACGCTAACCTTTGATTATGATTCTGGGGAAAGCACACATTAGCACTCAAAAAATCTGGAGCTCTACAAAAAAATATAAGATATAATTTCCACAAATATCTTAACTAAGTTAGTGATTATACAAAAACTTAAAAATTTGTCTTTCACTCGATTTTTCTCGTGATTTTTGGTGATTTTTGCTACGAACAAAATGTGGTTAGAAAAGCTTTAAACAGGTTGAAATCCGTTGGCAAATTTTAATTTAGAAGCAGAAGCAATTCACATTTTTCGTGAGGTAGCAGCTGAGGCAGAAAATCCTGTATTTCTATATTCAGTTGGTAAAGATAGTGCTGTGATGTTACATCTTGCCCGCAAAGCCTTTTATCCTGCGAAGCCGCCCTTTAAATTTCTGCATGTGGATACAAAGTGGAAATTCAAGGAGATGATTGCCTTTAGGGATAAGATCATGGCTGATTTAGGCTTTGAGCTGCTCGTTCATACCAACCCTGATGGGATAAAGCGAGGCATAAATCCATTTGACCACGGTTCTGTGATGCATACCGATATTATGAAGACGGTCGCCTTGAAGCAGGCGCTGGATGAACATCAATTCGATATAGCCTTTGGGGGCGCACGGCGGGATGAGGAAAAATCACGCTCAAAGGAGCGGATATTCTCTTTTAGAACCGCTGAGCATCGATGGGACCCAAAAAATCAGAGACCTGAGATTTGGTCTTTATATAATGCTCGCAAAAAACTTGGTGAGACCATACGTGTGTTCCCGCTATCTAATTGGACTGAGGTTGATATCTGGCAATATATTCTATCTGAAAACATCCCCATTCCTGATTTATATCTAGCTAAGGAGCGCCCCGTTATAGAGCGTGATGGCACACTTATCATGGTAGATGATGAACGCATGCCTATTAAAGATAAATCTGAGATAAGGTATGAGATGGTGCGTTTTAGAACACTTGGCTGCTATCCACTAACGGGCGCGGTTCGATCGAGTGCGACAACACTTCCAGAGATTGTACAAGAAATGCTGCTTTCAACTACTTCTGAGAGACAAGGCCGTGTGATTGATGGCGATGTTGGTGCCTCTATGGAGCAGAAGAAGCAGGAGGGGTATTTTTAAATGTCTGAAAAAGACCTTATTTCCTCAGATATAAATACTTATATCGCAAATCAAGAAGCAAAAGATACGCTCCGTTTTATAACTTGCGGTTCTGTAGATGATGGTAAGTCCACCCTCATTGGCAGGCTCTTATATGAATCAAAGATGATTTTTGATGATCAGCTATCAGCCTTGCAGAAAGATTCCTCTAAATTTGGAACGCAGGGAGATGAGATTGATTTTGCGCTTTTGGTTGACGGCCTTGCTGCAGAGCGAGAGCAGGGGATAACCATCGATGTTGCCTATCGCTTTTTTACAACTGATAAGCGCAAATTTATCGTAGCAGACACACCCGGCCACCAGCAATATACGCGCAATATGGCAACGGGCGCCTCCACCGCATCACTTGCGATTTTAATGATTGATGCGCGCAAGGGGATATTAGAGCAAACGCGCCGGCATGCATTTATTAGCTCTTTACTCGGCATTAAGCAGATTATCCTCGCTGTTAATAAGCTCGACTTAGTGGATTACAGTGATGAGGTGTTTAAGCAGATATCAGATGACTTTGATGTAATTCAAAAAGAGCATTTGAAGTTTGAGCATGTGCAAGCAATTCCTTTATCCGCGTTAAAGGGTGATAATATAATTGAGCTTTCTGATAATACTCCCTGGTATCAGGGGCCAACCCTTATACATTGGCTTGAGACGGTTGAAAATACAGCAAAAGGCAAAGGCCCTCTTCGACTCCCCATACAATATGTGCTGCGCCCTAACCTAGATTATCGCGGCTACGCCGGCCGAGTGGCTTCCGGAAGCGTCGCGCCTGGTAATAAGGTTAAGATACTTCCATCCGGGGTTGAGACAGTCATAGCAGAAATTACATCGATGGATGGGGTCCTTGAAAGTGCCCAAGAGGGTGAATCAATTGCGGTAACGCTAAAAGATGAGGTGGATGCCTCGCGCGGGGATATGATTGTTGAAGCAGGAGGGCCTGCAGAATTATCCGACCAATTTAGGGTTAATATTATCTGGATGCATGAGCAGGAGATGATACCTGGTCGCTCTTATATCATAAAAATCGAGGGAGGAACCGCAAACGCCACGATTGCAAAGCCTCGATATAAAATTAACGTGAATAATTATGCAAGGCTTCCAGCAGATGTTTTGGAACTCAATGATATTGGCTCATGTAATATATCACTCGACCGTAATATTGTCTTTGACCCATATGAAGAAAATAGAATCACAGGTTCCTTTATTCTAATTGACCGAGAGAGTAATGCCACCGTCGGGGCAGGCCTTATTCACTATGCGTTAAGGCGCGCATCTAATATTCACTGGCAGGCATTTGAGATAAATAAAGCGGCTCGCTCAGAAGCAAAATCACAAAAGCCGTGCGTGCTATGGTTTACCGGTTTATCAGGTTCAGGTAAATCCACTATTGCTAATATTGTTGAGAAAAAGCTTAACGCCAATTTAAGGCACACCATGCTGCTTGACGGCGATAATGTGCGGCACGGACTTAATCGCGATTTAGGCTTTACTGATCAGGATAGGGTTGAGAATATACGTCGCGTTACCGAGGTAAGTAAGCTAATGGTTGAGGCAGGCCTTATTACACTTGTCTCCTTTATCTCGCCATTTGCCTTAGAGCGTGACAGCGCGAGACAAGCCTTGGGTGAGGGCGAATTTATCGAAGTGTATGTTAAAAGCTCTCTTGCTGAAGCGGAAAGAAGAGACGTTAAAGGGTTGTACGCCAAAGCACGCTCAGGTGAGCTTAAAAATTTTACAGGTATTGATAGCCCCTATGAGGAGCCAAAAACCCCGGAAATCATTGTTGAAACAGAAAAACACTCAGCTGAGGAATGCGCGGAGCAGATTTTATCGTATCTATCTGATAGAGGATATGCTTAACGGCCCCTTCAGGTTATGAGACCCTTGGTATCCTCTAGCTTCTCATTGATATCAAACGCATTGCCGCGCGCTTCTATATTAAGGCGCACCAGTAGCTCATTATTAGATTTGCGCAAAATTGTGACCGCCAATTATCAAAAGCAAGGTTCACACCATCTGTTTCGTCGATAGATAACGCATCTGGCTTAAATTTTTGCAAGACGGTTTCAGTGGCAGCATCCGCGTTTTAAACGATGAAGTTATTATCGCCGCTACTCGGGAACGGTTCAAACTGTGATTTCACAAAATGCGCTTAGAGATAGGCCTGTGGCTGAGAATGCCTTGAAATTTATATTATCAGTACCAACTCCCCATTTGTCAGCCCCTTTTTGTTTTCCCACCTTTCCCGACTTGACCACATTACACGTAGCCGCATCGACGCCTATAATTTAACCGTCTACATCTCTAAAAAGTTCACATAATCAATATTCGAAGTGCATAAGTATTGAAATTAGTTTAAATCAACAGCATTTTTTAATTTTTAATTCTGAAAAATTTGGGATTTTTGGAAGTTAACCCGTTGATATATTATAAACGGAATGTTGAGGAGGCGAATAATTTTCTGAGTCCTAGGAATAAAGTGGGCTGTCATCAAATTATTTATTCTTATGTTTTAGGTTTTCTATTATAAAAAATTAGGTAAATTAGGGGTATATGAACTAAAATGGTGATGAGCCAATTAAATGCTTCTTAGTCAATCAAACTTAACTTATGTAATTCTCTCCGGAGGGTCTGGCTACCGTTTGTGGCCTTCTAGCAGGGCGTCCCTTCCAAAGCAATTCATAGAATTCCAAAAAGGAGTGACACTTTTTGGTGATACTTTAAATAGAGTAAATACCACTCAAAACGCACGAATTACAATTGTTAGTAATAAGGCTCATAATTTTTTATGTCGCAAAGAATTAAAAAAGCTGAAAAGAGCGGCATCTTATATTCTTGAAGAAGTAGGCAGGAATACAGCGCCCGCTATTTTAATGGCTGCCCTTAATGCTACTAAAGATGATATATTGGTAATCATGCCTGCAGACCATTGGATAGAGGATAGTAGTCCGTTCATTCAAATCATTCATACTGCCTCTAAAATCGCTGCTTCTGAGGACCGCTGGGTTATCTTTGGAATTAAGCCCACTGAGCCGCAAACGGGATATGGATATATCCAAGCTATCGGTAAAGGTGAGAAAAGGGCAGTTGTTAGTTTTACAGAGAAGCCAGATTTAAAAACAGCTAAGAGCTATTTGGCTGAGGGTAATTACTACTGGAACACTGGAATATTTGTTGTTAGTGCTCAGAAATGTATTAAGAGCTTCAAGCAGCATCAGCCAGAATTATATCAAGCAGCAGTCACTTGCTGGGAAAATAAAGATATTAACAAGGATGAAATTACGCTTCGCAAAGCGCATTTAGAAAAAATCACTTCCATATCGGTTGACTATGCCATCTTAGAAAAGGAAGCTAATATTGCGATGGTGCCATTTGAGGGTCATTGGAGTGATGTTGGAAGTTGGGATAGTTTGTCTAAACTGATTGATGCAGATAAGCCTGACGGGCACTCATCAGACAACAGTGTTCAGATTGATACTCAAAATACTTTCATCCACGCATCATCAAGAACAATTGCCGCTGTGGGTGTAAAAGACATCATCATCGTGGATGATGACAATGCCACCCTTGTTGTCCAAAAAGGTAAATCAGAAAAAGTAAAGGACGCCCTGGAAATGCTAGAGGGCCTTAACCTACCGGCGGCAACTGAGCATAGTTTCGAATATCGCCCATGGGGTATGTTTGAAAACTTACTTGATAGTAAAATATGCAAGGTTAAGAGATTAACGGTAAATCCTGGCCATCATCTATCGCTTCAATATCATTATAAGCGCTCCGAGCACTGGGTTGTGGTGCAAGGCCGAGCGACAGTGCAATTAGAAGACGAGACGCTTTATTTGGAACCCGGGCAATCGATTGATATACCGCTTGGCGCTCAACACGCGCTTGGCAATGATACTGATGAGGATGTAATTGTAATTGAAGTGCAAATGGGAAGTTACTTTGGTGAGGATGATATCGTACGTGTATCTGACCCCTATAATCGTTAGCTTCTGAGCTCATTGATAAAACTCATATCCGCCTTTTCAAAATTTTTAATCACCGAGTCTGTTGATTTCCAGCCACCAGATAGCATGATTTGGGGCAGGCTTGAGCCGTTGCCAGCAGGTCTTGCGCTGAGCCAACGTTTTGGCCTGCCTTTAACTTTGAGCATTATTGGCATCAATTACAGTCCGGGCATCGCCCTGAGCGCAAATTAATAGCAAGGCGCAGTTAGGCACTTCTTGATTTAGAAAGATTAGTAGAAACTGTGAGCAAACCAATCATTGCAAAATAGGCTTTTCTGCGCCATTTTGTTCTAGTGGTTTCCAAATAATAAAAAGGTTAGCAGATGCGCATTTTAGTAACTGGTGGCGCCGGATATATCGGCTCTCACACGCTTATCTCTCTTTTATCAAAAGAGCATGAGATTTGTGTGGTGGATAATTATGTAAATAGCTCTCCCATAGCCCTTGATAGGGTGCGAAGGCTGACCAATCATGATTTTGAGCAACATGATTTAGATATTGGTAATGGCCCTGAATTATCTAACGTATTTACTAAATTTCAACCAGAGGCAGTTATTCATTTTGCAGGATTAAAGGCTGTTGGAGAGTCAGAGCGAGACCCTCTTTTATATTATCATGAGAATATTAGCGGTGCTATTAGTCTTTTAAAAGCAATGGATGCATGTAATTGTCGTCAAATCGTATTCTCATCCTCCGCGACGGTATACGGAGAGCCCTGCTATTTACCCTATGATGAGAAGCATCCCCTTGCTCCCATTAATCCATATGGTCGCACTAAATATTTCATAGAGGAAATAATAAAAGACTGGACCAAAACAGATAATAATAAAAAGGCGATTTTACTTCGCTATTTTAATCCAGTTGGAGCGGATAACTCAGGTGAGATAGGCGAGGACCCAGATGGCATCCCAAATAATTTACTTCCTTTTATAGCCCAGGTGGCCGTTGGAAGGCTTGAGCACTTGAACATATTTGGAGATGATTATGATACGAGAGACGGCACAGGCATAAGGGATTATATCCATGTATCAGACCTCGCAGATGGCCATGCGGCAGCCGTAAATTATTTTACCAAAATGAGCGGTGTTGAAATTTTTAACCTTGGCACCGGCAACGGGATATCTGTGTTTGAGGTGGTCGAAGCCTTTAAACAAGCGAGCGGCAAAGATATTCCCTTTCATATTGCACCAAGGCGGAATGGGGATTTGCCAGCCTATTGGGCAGAGTCTAAAAAAGCAAACAATCTTTTAGGTTGGTCAGCTAATTATACCATTGACGATATTTGCAGGGATAGTTGGCATTGGCAGTCAAAAAATCAAGAAGGTTATAAATAAATTATAAGTTACATTTATATTTATTACACAACCAAAATAGCAATTTTACAGACACTTGAAAAAGTTTATTTCTTTATAATTTTCTCGTTATTTCAAAATATTTTTGCTAAGAACGGGTTAAATAAGGAAGTTCAAAATAAGTTACAATCCATTGGCGCGATTTAATTTAGAAGCAGAAGCAATTCACATTTTTCGTGAAGTTGCAGCAGAGTCTCATTATAACATTTGCGTTGTGACCGCTAATTATCTAAAGCAAGGCTCACACCACCTGTCTCGCCGATAGATAGCGTATCTGGTTTATATTTTTGCAACACTCTTTCAATGGCAGCATCCGCGTTTAAATGATGAAGTTATTTTCGCCGCTACTCGAGAACGCTTCAAACTGTGATTTCACAAATGTGCTTAGAGACAGGCCTGTGGCTGAGAGTAATTCTATGATTAACAGCCATTGAGCCATACCAGTATCGCGAAACGAATAGTTTTATACATGAGTTATTTTTTTCAATTAAATAAAAGTAATTCACAAAAATAGTCTAAAATACTAGATTTAACATTCCTTATTTTTTGAATAGCATTTCCAATTTAGTTTAATGTTAAAAGTTTTGATTGCATTAATTTTTTGGTAATTGAATCAGCTTATAGTTTGTTCTTTAAAATTTTTATTGCCTGTTCGTTAGTCTTTATTACAGCCTCTTTAGTGTTCGAAGCATTATGAGACCCTAAGATACAATTTTTTAAAGTTGTAAGCTTATTTTTTAAACTTAGAGGTTCCACCTCAAATACATCCAATGCAGCAGAGGAAATGATATCATAGTTTATCCCTTGGATGAGAGCCTCTTCAAGAATTAAAGGGCCTCGACCAACATTGATTATTTTTACGCCTTTCTTTACCCTTTTTAAGGTTTCAAAATCGAACATGTGTTTGTTATTTTTATTTAAAGCACATGTAAAAAATATGAAATCTGCTTTCTCTAAATTATCTGGCCATAAATTTATTGGTATATTATCAAACTTTTTTTGTGTTTCATATTTAGGATCAAACGCAAAGGTATTGACTCCAAATATTTTTAATTTTTTATTTAAATTCTTGCCAATATTTCCAAATCCTACAATTGCAGCAGTTTTATTTCTGATTGACATACCCTGAGGTTTATACCAATTGCCTCTTCTTACCTCTTCATCAACTGATTTTATGTTTCTAGTTAATGATAGTAAGTAACCTATAGCGATATCAGCCACTTCATCGTTGAACATTCCTGGGGTATTTGTTATTGGAATTTGGAATTCTTCGAATGCCTTGAAATTTATATTATCAGTTCCAACTCCCCATTTTACGGCCCCTTTTAGTTTTCCCATTTTTCCCGACTTGACTACATTATATGTAGTCTCATCATCACCTATAATCCAACCATCTACATCTTTAACAAGTTCGCACAATCTTTCCTCTGAAACAATCTGATTAAACTCGGGAATGACTGCTTCCCAACCTAATTTATCAAATAAAGGCAGAAAATGTTTTTTGGCCTGTATCATTGGAGGGCAAGTCACCAATATTTTTGTTTTAATGTTTTTCATTTAAACTCATTATCCTGTCAGCTATTGACCAATCATCTTCAGTATCAATATCAATTGTCTCTCTTTTAGAAGTTTCAAATAAAAAAGGGTTTTTTCCTATTCGTGCATTATTTGCTTTAAAGCTATTTTCGGTAAAGAGATAAAGATTTGAATTTTCGGCATACCACTGTTCTAAATCTTGTGTTTGAATAAGATTATTAGGGTCGTGATTTATTGGAGACGCATCACTTCTATAAAATCGTTCCTGCGTTTTTGTAACAGAAAAAAGAGAATCATATTCATTTTCACATATTATTGTCTTGAACTTATTTATTGCTTCAGAGAGAGTTTTTTCAGAAATTAAAGGGTTTGTAGAATGTGTCATCAGATATATTGCACTTTTTACATTCATAATATCATCCATCAATATTTTATTCATTGATATTTCATGACCAATAAGGTGGTTTTTTCTTTTTCTAATAATTAATTTTGATGTATCTTTTAAGTTAGTTAAAATTTTTTCTTCTGGAGCATCTGTGTTTATTATAATTTTTTCTATTTCTTCTATATTATTAAGTTTATCATAAACCCAGTGGAAAAGAGGCTTACTAGCAAGTAATTTAAAATTTTTGTTTTTCACTCTTTGACTTTCAGCCTTCATTGGCATCAAGGCAACAATGTTGTAATGTGTCATGGATAATAAAACCTATTTTTTGTTTTTGCAGTTATATTTTTCCCGCGTTTGTTTCCAAGCCAATAACCTATATATTGGGCAGACCTATAATACAAAATACTCATAATTTTACGTAAAATTTTTAACTTAAACCCCTCACTACTTAAGTCATCTAATAGGCTTAATAAAAATCCTTTTATAACTTCAAAAAATGAGAGTTTCATTGAGGGCTCAAAATTTAAGAAAGCAAGCGTTTCTCGTTCATATCTATTCTTTATTTTAATCCATGATTCATTATGAATGTGATAAACACATGATTCATTTGAATATTCGATTTTACCACTATTTTCAGTCAATCGTTTACCCAGTTCTAGATCTTCCAATCCAGTAACCTCTTCGTTAAATCTATACTTCAACCAAATAGTTTTTTTTATTGCGGAGTTTGCATTATTGCAAAAATAGCTTGGTGAACTATACTTGCCATCTTCTGGAAAGAATTTACTAAATACTCTTTCTTCGCTGAACATAGTAGTATCTCTTCCAATTTGGCGTCCATAAACATAACATGCCTTGCCCTTTAGGATTGGGTTTATAAGATTCTTTATCCAATTTATGTCGACTGGAACACAATGACCGCTAACAAACACTAGGATTTCACCATTAGCTGCTTCACATCCAATATTTAGTGATTTGCCAAATGAAAATTCAGATTTAGCAATATGAACTATTTTACAGTTATAATTTTTTGCAATATTGATTGTTTCATCTTTAGACCCGCTATCCACTATTATTGTTTCAATTGAAATTTCTGGTAATAACTGTTGCTTAATCCCTTCGAGAAGCTCTGGAAGATATTTAGCTTCGTTTAATGTTCTTATTATAATTGATATTTTTTTCATAATGTTATCTTTAGCAAATACCCATTCAGATCTGATTTGGTAGCTGGTGAAAGACCATCAGAAGCAGAGGTAACAAAAAAACAATTGTGTTGTTTGCTATATTTGCAATTAGTTGGTCTTTTAACTGGTAACTTAACACTATTTAACTTTTCCCCCGAGCGATTGTATTCTTGAAGGCAAGACCCATCCCAAATTGCAAAAATTGGATTTGATCTTTCATTGAGACACCCGCCATCCGGTGTTCCAATACCATTAAATTTAGTCCAAAGGTCAAATTTTTCTCTTGAAAGATCTAGCCTAAATACTTCTTTAGTTTTAGAATCCGTTATTAAAACGTTTTCATCAATTTTAATAAAGCTATTTGGAATAAAAATTTCTTTTTCTAATTTTTTAATTTTTCCCTTAGAAATAGTATAAATATATCCAGGAATTGTTTCTGGGTTTTCCTTTGACATTGAACCAATAATGAGGAAATCTTCGTCGAAGAAAACGGCATCATTCATTCTATGTGTTTCAGGATTGTGACCTGAAATTTCTTTTGTAGAAATTATATTTCCTTTTCCATCTAATTTGATAATTCCTTGATCACCAGCCAGAATTAAAAAATCTTTATTCGCAAACAAAACGCTACTTGGAATGAAATCAACTTTAATTGTTTCCTCCTCCCCAATATAAATTTTTCTATCAAGTATATCGACCCAGTGGGGAATTCCGTCAAAAATATAAAGCCCTTCTCCGAGAAGACAGCGTTGTTTATTGTATTTTTCAATCATAATATTTCCCTAATCAGGGTCGTGCAGCCTAGATAATATCCCGCCGTCAACTGGTATGTTTGAACCAGTAATAAATTTAGAATGATCTGATAGTAGATACTTGACGAGGGCTGCAATATCAAAGGGCTGACCAATTCTTTTTAACGGATGGTAATCTTTCAGCAAGTTCAATTGCTCTTCTTTATTTAAGAACCCCTTTTTTAACATATCTGTTTCCATTGCAGCTGGTAGGATTGCATTAACTCTAACATGAGGTGCCATTTCTAGGGCTAGCGAACGTGTAAGTCCGCTTAAAGCAGCCTTGCTGGTTGCATAAAAGCTAAAATTATATTTGGAACTTAAAGCATGCACACTTGAAATGTTGATAATTACTCCAAAGGACAAACTTAATTCTTTTTTAAAAATTTTGGATAGGAACATAGGAGCTGTCAGATTGACGGAAATGGTCTGCTCCCAATCATTCAAATTTAATTGTTCTAGCGAACCTAACTTTTGGATTGCGGCGTTATTAATGATACCATATATTGTTAAATTATTTTTAAGGCATTTGTTAGTTATAGCTTCATAGAAATGATTCTGGGCTTTTTCAGATTTTGCAAATTCATTTAAATCTAGAAACTCTATTTTCTCATTTGTAATTAAATCAAAACCCAATACTTCATAATTCTCTTTAAGCACATCGTAAATAGCTGTTCCGATACCCCCTGCTGCTCCAGTAAGTATAACCGCTTTTCTGGTTTTCGTAGTCATAGAGTGTCTTTCATATAATCAATATTCGAAGTGCATAAGTATTGACATTAGTTTAAATTATTGTCTTGGATATTTCTAATTTTTTTTAAATAGAATTCATAACTAAAAAGATATTTGTAAATGACACCCATACTTTTTTACAGGTGGAACAATATATGCCTGTTCTCAACTACTAGTAAAACTCTCGCCAAAACAGTTAAAAATCTGCGCTAGTTATATTTGAAGTAATTGTTTACCATTAATGTTTAATCATGAACTTTATATTTTAACAACAAAAGATTTGTCTGTGGTGTTTAAGGAGTTTAAATCAACAGCATTTTTTAATTTTTAGTTCTGAAAAACTTAGGGATTTTGGAAGTTAACCCGTTTTAATATATTCTTTCCCCGTTTCAATTGATTTCCAACTATCAGCTAAGGAGCCACAAAAAAGAACTATTATTGATAACAAAATTCTTATTAGAAGAATGTTTAGAACAAATTCTTTTTTATCTTACATAAAGAGAACGTTTTAGTAAAATTGATTAGACAATAAGCCTCTTAATATCTGCTAGTTTTTGATTGATATCAACCGAATTACCCCGAGCTTCGATATTAAGGCGCACTAGTGGTTCATTGTTGGATTTGCGCAAATTGAACCTCCAATCCTCAAAAGCAAGGCTCACCCCGTCCGTATTGTCGATAAAAAGGGCAGATGGTTTATATTTTCGCAAGACTTTTTCAATGGCAGCATCTGCGTTCTTAACAGTGAAGTTATTCTCGCCGCTACTTGGGAAGGCCTCGAATTGTGATTTCACAAGCGCGCTTAAAGTCATGCCAGTTGTTGAGAGTAATTCTATGATTAATAGCCACGGTAACATACCACTATCACAATAAGCAAAATCTCTAAAATAATGATGGGCTGACATCTCGCCACCATAGATGGCCTGTGTCCGTCTCATCTCCTGCTTGATAAATGCGTGCCCAGTTTTTGACTGTATTGTTTTACCGCCCTTACTTTTGACAATATCTTGAACATTCCAAATCACTCTTGGATCATGAATAATATTAGACCCTGGGTTTTTCTCCAAAAAGCTCGTTGCAAGAAGGCTCAGTACATATTCCCCTCCAATAAAGGCTCCAGTCTCATCAAAGAAGAAGCATCTATCAAAATCACCATCGAAAGCAACGCCTAGGTCAGCCCCTTTATTCACAACAGCATTTGCAGTTGCAGGCCTGTTTTCAACAAGAAGGGGATTTGGAATACCATTTGGAAAGGTGTAATCAGGCTCGTGATGTATCCTGATAATTTCAAGAGGCGCCCCATCTGTTATAAGCGAGTCTGCAATGGCATCAAAGGTTGGTCCCGCAGCACCATTTCCGCAATTAACAATCATTTTAAGAGGTTTAAGTTTTCGAATTTCTATAAAGCCAACTATTTGTTTTACGTATTTCATACGGGCCTTCACAGCAATATCTAAGCGTACTCCTTTGCGAATATTTTTCTCCCACGCTTCATCTTCAGCTAATTTTTTAATAATTTTAAAATCAATTTCGTCATCAAGCGGACGCGAGTCTGATTTAACGATTTTCATCCCATTATAGTTTATAGGATTATGAGAGGCGGTTACAACTATGCCGGCATCAGCTTTAAATTCTGTTACACCCCAATACATTTCCTCTGTCCCTGAAAGCCCGATGTCTAATACATCTGCGCCTGCATCCATTATGCCATTTGATACCGCCTCTGCAAATTCAGCAGAGGTCTCACGCGCGTCCCATCCAACCACGACTTTTTTTGAGCTGAAATGCTCAGCAACGGCACGACCGATGCGGTAGGCAATTTTTGCATCTATGTTGACACCGAGCTCGCCTCTAATATCATAGGCTTTAAAGCAAGTAAGTTTCGCCATTCTGCGTATCCTGTTACTTTTAGACTTCATTAGCATAAGACTTTTCTTTATACATCTAGAATATAACCAATATGTTTCAATGATTAAAGTAAAGGTAGATAAATTAGCTTAAGGTTGCAGTGGTAGATTGGAATGCGTTAGACTATAATAAAGTAGCAGAATTTCTGAGTTTTGATAACTGTTCTCTTAAGCTTGGGCATACATTATTTTTTTAGAGTCAATTGCTAATTTTTACAATAAAAATGTTGAGAAATTTACTTGTGAATAGGGAAAAAAATGTGACCGTGTATGCTAAAAAAGCTTTTAAAAAAATAATACACTAGCTCATAGTTTTGAGTGAGGAGTATAAAATATCTAACTTAAATTTAGTTTTTGGAATGAAATGAGTACTTTTACCCCCCCTGTACTTCCTGTAGAGGCCAATGATTTTGAAAGGGCTCTTATCAATATCTGTTCACAGTTATCTATGACAGGGCCTATCCGAATGTGGTCTGTTTTGCAGTCGCTAAATCATATAAAACAAAATTCTGTAGATGGTTCATGTGTTGAGTGTGGTGTTTGGAGAGGTGGAAACCTAGCTCTAATGTCAAAATACTCAGAAAATCTGGGATTAAAAAAATCAATAATTGGTTTTGATACCTTTGAGGGTATGCCAAAGGCAGAAGAAATAGACAAAGATTTTTTAAATAACTCTGCAAACGAGATTATGCGTAACTCTGTAAAAGATGAGAGAATTCCAAATATTCACTGCTATGCTTCTCTTGAACAAGTTAAAAATAATTTAAATAAGCTTAATATTAACAATGTAAGGCTTGTGAAGGGTGCAGTGGAAGATACACTTAAAGTTGTAGAAAACATACCCGAGAGGATTTCTTTGCTAAGACTGGATACTGATTGGTATGAATCCACCAAAATAGAGCTAGAGGTTTTATACCCGAGGCTCCAAAGCGGCGGTATCTTAATAATCGATGATTATGGGCATTATCAGGGTGCTAGAAAAGCGGTAGATGAATATTTTAAAGGAAAAAATTTATGGATGCATTATATAGACTATACATGCCGTTTAATCATAAAGCCATAAAACATTTAAAATGATTCGTTATTGGGACTTGGTACCAAAAACAGGCTAAAAATTTACGACATTTTTGACTATCTTTCAATGATTTGAAAATATGCTAAAAGATTTTGAACTACAAAGGTTTCAAAAGAAAACTTAAAAATAGCATTTCAGAGGTTTTGCCCCGAATACTATTATAGCTATCTTATTATTTCTTTTCTCCGAACCCTTATTCTGCCGATATTCTCAATCACGCGTCCAGATTTCGCATTAACAGTAGATTTCAAACCGTTTAGATAAGGGAAAAATAAAATTTATATAATTTTATAAGGTAAACTTTTGGTAACACAAAAGGCCCAAAACTTCATAAGGTCAATGAAGCATCTGAAGCAAGAAGTAATGTCGTTAAAGAATTGTCTTTCGAGTTATACAAATGAGATTATTGTCGTCGCCCCAAGTTCTTAAAGGGGATTTTAAAAACACAAACCTTGCTTCAAAGGCAGCATTATTTTCATAAAAATAGTTTTTGTATTTAATGATATCATCATGTGTGACATCCTCGATAATATAAATACCATCAAGACGAAGTGACGCAATTATGTTTTCAAAAAAGCAAACACCGGCATAGTACTCGTGGAGGCCGTCATCTATGATGATGTCTACTGAGCCCTCTATTATTTCAGCGTTTGATAAAAAGGATTTTATTGATTCTGGGGAAGTTTGATCACAATGAAAGGTATTAATACGTTCTTCAGAAAATAAAATATCATCATCAATATCACATCCTAAGATATTGGCATTAGGAAAATATTCCTTCCACAATCTTAAACTTGCGCCTGGCTTTCCCGCAACTCCCATAGAAGATTTCAGGGCTGGGTTATTTGTACCAATACCGCACTCCACTACAGTTTTGACCTCGTTTCTTCGAAGTCCAAAAACAAGGCTATAAAAATCGGTATAGTTATGGCTAGGCCAAGGATAAGGATTTAAATTTGATGAAACCTCTCCTTTATCCGACCCATATTTATCAGAAAGAGTATTTAAAAGGGAACTATCATTCTTCAGGTATTGTATATAAAACCCATAATTAAAAACGTCATTTTTATGTCCAATACTATTATTTGTTAAAGACAATTTATTTTCTCCTTCTTCATAAAAAAGCTTTATAACAAGCTATATATCGTAATGCCTGACTTATGATTTTTCCCTCCAAACCCAAATTTCTCCAATAGTCTCAATCATATTTCCAAAACTCTCTTCAACCGCTTGTTTTACGCCAGGCCAATTATAATCGTGTCCGCAAATAATGTTTGATTGCACCCTGCGGCCAAACTCAATATCCTGTTTCACTGATTCATAATCATGAGCTGCATCTATGAAGATCAATGAGGGTGACTCAATATCGTATTTAGCGTAAAAATCTGTTGAAGAGTTTTTGATTATCTTGACGTTTTGAGTTTCAGTTAAAAAGCACAGAGATTTTCTCGTCAACTCCTCATGCCGCCTAGATGTGATCCCTATCGGGTTCCAGGTAAAACTATCCACTGTATACAATGATTTATTTTTTGTTTTTCCTATTGCAAGAGCCATCGTTGAATATCCAAATAACGTGCCAATTTCAATTATAGGGCCTTTAAATTTGCATGCCTCCTTTGCTAACCTTTTTAACCCATCAAACTCTACATTGTTTACTGTACCATCTTTGAATTTGGTTTGGTCCTCTCTTGCGTGACAAAACCCTAAGAAAGTATTGACGGATATGTTAAGTTGTTTCTCAAGTAAATCTCTTTGAGCTGGTTCTTTAACACCGGACAAGAGTTTTTCTAAAAAGCTACTATCTAACACCTTTGGAACATTTTTAGCTGACATTTTATCTACCTTTTTTAAGTAAGCCTAGCTTCTCTTTGATAAAACGACTAGTCTAATTGCTAAAAAAATGCATGCCTTCTATGACTTGTTATAAAACACCAATAACCAAAAAACCCTCAACATCATAGTTTTACGAGTTGATGTTTACACAGATGTGAAAAATTCTAGAAATATAGCTTTTTTGGGTTAAAATAACTTTATGATAAATGTTGCTTATGTATTTGACGAGAATTTTAGCGATGCCGCCTTGGTATCCATACTATCATGTATTACAAATAATAATTTTAATATCAAATTTCATTTGATTACGTTTAAAAAAAATAATCGCAACCTGCAACTCTTAAATAAAGAAATTTCATTAAAGGATCAGCAGTATAAGAACTATCTTGTTGATGATAATAAAGTAAATTGGAGTCTTGGAAATTTGAGCTATAGAAATAGCTCTCAGTCAACCGCTTCTCTTTCGAATGCTACATATCTAAAGCTTTTTATACCGGAACTTATTCAAGAAGATAGGGTCATATTTTTAGATTGTGATACATTAGTTGGTGCATGTTTGAAAGATTTATATGAATATGAAATAAAAGGAAATTTGATAGCTGGTGTTGTTGATGACGGCATTTCAGCATTTCTTGAGGAGAATGAAGAGGATATTTTCGGCTATAGGAAAGGTGTTTACATAAATGCGGGTGTTCTGCTGATGAATTTAGAAGGCCTACGTAAAATAAATTTTGTTTCTAAATGTAAGGGGGCCTATGAAGAATATTTTTCTCAAATAAAATTTAATGATCAAGATTTGATTAATTTGACACTCGAATCAGACAAATATAGTCTGCCAGAAAGGTTTAATACTTTTGCTAGGTATTCAGAAAAACAGGACATTGTTGATAAAAAAATTAATAATTTAAATAACTCGATCTTGCATTTTATTGGTGATATTAAACCATGGCAATCATGGAACCTACCACCTTTTTGTGAACTTTGGATGCAATACGCAAAGCTAGCCGCAACCAAAAATATAAAATTGACGCCAATAACAATCTTATCGCAAATTATTAAAAAGGCTCAATTGCTACATTCTTACGGAGATTATCAGACTGCAAGTTTAGTAAAATCAAGAGCGATTGATATTTTGATCAGGGAATTAAATAAATCTCAAACCTCATGAAGTTATTTATTAGAGGATTCTGGAAGTAAAAATGTCCAGCCCAAAAGTAACGAAAAATACACTTACAAAAAATAGGCATCATTTTCTTCCACTTATTCAAAGATGCGTAAAACACCAAAATTTTGAAAACTTGGAGCGGCTTAAATTAGACGACTCTAATGAACCTTTTAAGCCATTTGAGACAAAAATGAGTTCCAATATAAAATATATTTATTCTGATAAAAAAATTACTATTGGGGAGAAGAGAAACATCGTTGTTTCTGAAGCTAAAGGAGATATCATTATAAATTTTGATGATGATGACTATAATTCACCTAATTATGTTAGTCATATTGTAAGTATTGTTGAACAAAATGGCTTTGATTTTTTGAATTTAAGGGGATTTTTCCTACACCACAGTATATCAGATAAATACGTTTGTTGGGACTTATCAAAACAGAACGGGCTTCATTTTGAATTTGGTCCAAATGATTTGAAATCTGTTATGTTTGATGTTTCAAAAAGGGAATTGATACTCAATCTCTAAATTAGTTATGGTTTTTGATACGCTTTTAAAAAAAGTGTTTGGAAAGAAATTAATATACCAGATTTAGATTGGAGAGAGAATGTTGAGTTTGCGCTCAAAGTAAGGGAGCAATTCAAAATCGGTGGCGTATTTGATAATATTGGCCTGTGTATGCATTTTATTCACGCAAATAACACCTCTCTATCTTACCCTCAGTTTATACTTGCAGAAAAATTAGTTATTCGTTTTTTTAATATCGAAAATAGCAGTGAATATATGAATGCTGGTAGATAAGGGCGAAAAACTTTTTCCAGCTCATGTTCAAGTGAGCGCATTATCAAACACTTGAATTATTATTCAGCAAACTTATTTATGGATTAATATTCAACCCTTCTGGATAATAAATCCCGTGTGGCATTTTTTCTTGCCGAAAAAAGTGCTCCAAACTTGGAATTGTATTTATCAGTTGGTTAATAAATTCTACATCAAACCCATTATTTTTTGCAGGTTTTGATAGATCTTTGTATATAAATTTATCTTTCCCTTCTTCAAATAATTTTTCTCTAAATGCACGTTCAGTTTTTCGGATAAACTGTCCTTCTGAAAAAGTTAAAAGGTATATTTTGCCGCTAATACAAAAACCCAAATCAAAGTGTGCGACGCCTTGAAACACTCCATTTTTGTCACTTATGACAATTTTAGGATGAGGTAATGGCAGAAAAGCGCTATAAAAAAGGTGGTCAGCTTTTGCAAATAATACATCAGTTTTGGAGGATAAGTTACCCTCACTAAATTTGACGCATTCATTTTCAATCCAAGTAAAATAAGATACCAATGCACTTTTTATTGGCCTACTAAATGCGTTAACTTTTGATAAAAGTATTTCTTTGGTGTAGGCGTTTAATTCGTTATTTGATTGAAATTGCAAAAGTTGTTCTGGTTTTAAATCAATCCAGCCCTTGCTGCCGATTCTGAGAGTTAACGGCTCGTCATTTAAGCAGATATACTGTCTGTTTATATTATCCTTTTGTAGATTAAGACAATGTGCATTCCAGAGAATAGAGGGTGTCTCGCATATCCCATAAATTAAAATTGGAGAGGGTGCAGTCGACATTTGAAAAGCTATCAATCAAATATTCATCTCAAGAACATATAGGCCACCTGACCATCGATCTACGGCATATATTATTCCGTTCTCATCTGCGTATACATCGTTCATTTGAATTGCATTTACTCTAGAGTTAGCAGGTTTCGGTGGAACAAAATAAGCAATTTCTTTTGGTTGGTAAGGATTGTTGATGTCATAAACTCTTATACCAGCATTAAAAAATGCACCAATTAAAATTTCTTCACTTTTAAATGATGGACCAGGTCTATTTTCATGCAGATTATGAGAGCCAAAACGCCCCCCTTTAAGTCCAAACTCCTCGACCGGAGGTAACGGGAGTGTACTAATGGGCACTAAATTCTTCTCATTTCTAGCGTCAAGTATCCAGGTTAGTTTTGGCCAATCTGCTCCATCATCTTTGATACATTCATCTGATACTATGATAAGGTCACGATCAAAAAGCGGAAGTGCAGTATGAGAAAAACCTGGGTAAGGGTTATGGGGATTCCAATTACTAACTACCTTTGGTGAAGACTTATCGTTAATATCAAGAATATACACACCGCCATCAATATATCCTAGGTAGGCTCTGTCGGGACGCTCTTCATAAACATTCACATTATGAAGCCGAAAGGCATCACTTCCCATTGGGTCGACACCTTCTTCTGGATTTACGCGAGGCGGAAGTTCCTCTACATCACCCATTTTTGCACCAGGTATCCACCATCTACCAATTTCTTCAATTTTATTGGGGTTTTGGACATCTAGTATTTGATAGAATTGGTCATCTCGTGGATGTTTGGGCTCAAAATCAGGCGCTCCACTAGAACAATGTACAGTCTTACCATCCACAAACCATAAACAATGCATTCCTCTTGAATGAGGTCCAGCTGTCGAGTGAAAACCAATGGATTTGGGTTCTTCTGGTTTACTAATATCGAATAGTTCCATGCCAGCTGGCTCTAAACCTTTTTCGTAAACTTGATAGGCGACTGCAAGAACATCACCACATACTTCAAGCGAATTGGAACGCATTTTCATATGTGGTAATTCTGTTTGGCAAACAACTTTAGTATTTTTGGGATCAGTTACGTCCACGCCTGTAAAGTTTTTTGGCGCTCCCTCATGTGCAAGCCAAATAATTCTTCTTCCATCTTGTGTGACTTGCATCGAAACACCCTCACCAATTCCACCAAAGCCATTTAGTGTATTTTGCGAGAGCAGGGTCATATTTTTGATAAGCGTATCCGACATTTCTTTCTCATCCATTTAAAAAATTATTTTTCCTGCCACGGTTGTGGCTTAAAAGAAATGTAAATTATGAAAGCAATACTAACTACTAATACTAATGAAATAGGTCTAGTAAGGATATAACTCACTGGAGCATTGTTAGAGACAATTAATAAGTCTCGCATTCCATCTTCCGCAATTGGTCCTAAAATTAATCCTAAGAGCAATCCAGCCGTTGAGAAATTCGTTTTCATCATTAAGTATCCAATTACTCCAAATCCGATCATGATCCACACATCATAGATGTTATTGGTGCCTGCATAAGTTCCTATTACACTGAAGATCATAATAAGAGGGGCAATTAAACCTCTGGGGATCACTGTAAGATAGGCCATTATTCTTGCAAGGAAAATGGCGAAGAAGCCCATGATAACATTTGCTGCAATAAATCCCCACATAATTGTATAAATTATCTCAGGAGAGTTCTTGAATAAGCGAAGTCCTGGCTGAAGACCATGTATCATTAATGCGCCAAAAATGACTGCAGCTGAAATACCTCCTGGTATTCCTAAAACAAACATGGGAACAAGTGAGGTTCCGGTTACACCATTATTAGAGCCCTCTGTTGCAGCCAGCCCTTTTGGTTCACCCTCTCCAAATATATCACCTGGTTTTGCCCGACGAATTTCCCATGCGTAAGCGATCCATTGAGCAACGCTTCCGCCTGCGGCTGGTATTACTCCCATAACTAATCCAACAGACCATCCTCTAATTAAAGACCAGCGGAGGTGAAAAATTTCTCCCAAATCAGGCCAAATTCGCCAACTTAATTTTTGGACGCCAGAAATAGTATTTTTTGCTTCTCCTTCACTTAATTCCAACGCTTGAGCAAAAGCAAATAAGCCAATAATTGCGGGAAGAATACCAAGTCCTGCCTCAAATCCTACAAAATCAAAAGTAAAGCGAGGAAAACCAGAATATTGATCGATTCCAATTGTAGAAATCAAAAGACCAAATGCTCCAGATAAAAGTCCCTTGAAAACAGAACCAAAGGAAACAGACGCAATTGCGGTTAGTCCAAGTATGGCTACTAAAAAATATTCTGCTGGCCCAAATAATAAAGCTACTTGTGCAAGGGGTGGGGCAAGAATTAAGAGCACAAAGCCACTTATAATTCCTCCAACGACAGATGCAAATGTCGAAATTCTTATTGCTTGGATAGCTTTTCCCCTTTTGGTCATTTCATACCCTTCAATAGATGAAGCAGCTGAAGCAGATGTACCAGGCGCTCTGAGCAAAATGGCAGAAAATGATCCTCCATATATTCCTGCTGCAAAGCAGGAAACAAGCAAAATTAATGCAGTCTCAGGTGGAAACTGGAACGATACTGGTATCATTAACGCAATTGCCATTGGAGGGCTTAATCCAGGTATAGCACCAATCACAAGTCCGACTAAAACTCCAAGCAACATTGCAAGGAGATTTGCTACATCGAAAATATTTCCAAGATAATTAAGAGCAATAATATCCATCGTCTATATCCTAAAATAAAATACCTTTAGGTAGCCCTGCATTCAGGAATCCCTCAAAAAAAGCATACATGAGTGGAAATAATACTATTGCGGTTATACCCATTGCGCGAGCATCGCGCAAACCTATAAGAATTGAACATCCAATTAGAAATAAAAATGAAGACGTGAAGTATCCTAAAATAAAAATGAAAATCACGTGAATGATGACAGCTATGGAAACAAACAGTGGCTTCCAAGTGAAAAAGTCGATTTTTATTTGAACCGACTGCTGTTTCATTTTTTTTAAAAATGACTCTAAACTGAGTAAGCACGATAAAAGAATTATACAGCCAAATAAAAATAGAGGGAATAATTCACCACCTGCAGGAAAATTAAGACTTTCTAATCCAAAAAATATTGATAAGCAGATAAACGATAATGATGTTAAATAGGCTGCTAATTTTAACGGAATAACAATTTGCATTATTATTTATCCTTTTTTAAAAAAGGCGACCTGATAGGGCCGCCTCTCTTAATTTCTAAAAATTATTCTTCCATTTCCCAGAATTTTACTTTTTCCACCATTGCTTTAGATGAACGAAGAGTTGCCCATAACTCATCGCCTTCTTTAAACATCAGTGGATTTTTATTGTTCATTTCTTTCATAACGTACTCTGGATTAGCGAGTGCACGTTTAATAGCATCTAAAAGAATAGTTCTTTTTTCCTCTGATAAACCAGGGGCGGTAGCTAGTGTACGACCAGCATATGAAATATTCATTAGCCCTGTAACTTCAGCGAATGTGGGAACTGAAGGAAGGTTAGGTGATCTCTCAGCACTAAGAACCGCTATTGGACGTAATTTACCCTCCATAAATTGAGGAACATAATATCCTACATTTCCTGCCACTGCATCGGAAGTACCTGCTAATACCTCTTGGATCTTTTTAGAATCTCCATTTGCGTAAATTTTTCTGACCTTAAAATCAGGGATATTCTTTTCAGCAAAAGCAATACCCATATGATCATCTGAACCGACGGCAGTTGAACTGATTATGACTTCATTTGGATTTTTTGCTACATAATCAAGAAATTCAGCTAAAGACTGGAACCTTTCGTCTCCCTCTCGCACTGCCCAAATACAAGGATCCAGAGAGTGCCATGCTAAAAAGTTAAAATCCTCAAGAGTTTCAGTGCGCTTCATTCTTGGGTCTAACATTGATAATACGTGGGGTAGATTAACAACTTGTAGTTTATGGTCGTCTTTGTCAGCATCCCATTTTACAGCTTGGGCCCAAGCTACCCATCCGCCGCCGCCTGCAATGTTAACAACGTTCACTGGAACTCCTAATTCCTCTGAAAGATATGGAGCGAATAGTCTAAATGTTCGGTCAGCTCCTCCGCCGGGCTTAAATGGAACCACAAGCTGAATTGGCTCAGTTGGATAAGCATAAGCAACATTAATTCCAACAGTTGATAATACCATTGCTGACGCAACGATAATACTCGAAATAAAACGTTTTATATTCCTCATTATTTCCTCCCTATAAATTATGTTTCTAATTCTGGAGATTAAGTATGAGAGCAAAATTTGAAATAGACAAGTATTTAATTTATATTATATCGCAAAATCAATTATTTAGCACATGTTGAGAAAAGCTATTTTTAATTTCTGCACTATTCAGACCTTTAAAAATTAGAACAACAGACGTCTCAGGTGTTGAATTGTCGTTGGTCTCAAGCCTTTCTATCTCAGAGAATACTGGGCCTACAGCCTGTATTAGAAAACTCTCATTTGTTCCTTTAAATCGTACAAAACCTTTTAACCGCAATATTGATAATGGATAGAAAGAATATAAGGTTGAAAGCCAATTTAGAAAAGATTCTTTATCAATAGGTATTTCAGATATTAAAGAACAATTATTAAAGCTCGATAAGTGCTTCTCAACCTCATTTAAATGTTCGTGTTTGTGAGAGTGCTCATTATGACCACAAATGAAACAGTGATTTTGAAGATGCAGAGAAATAATTGATTCTCTTAGCTCGGCTGCATTTAATTTATCTTTTATTGATGCTGTTGGGTTGAGGGTTGTAATAAGATTATGAGCGTTTTCTATTTTTTCATTTTTGGCAATATCAGTTTTTGAGAGATATATAATGTCGCCTTGAATTATCTGCGTAGAGGGCTCCTGATGAAGCTTAAGCTGCTGCTCTATAGCAAGCACATCGACAACTGTAATGACCTTATCAAATCTACATCTATTATTGATTGATATATCAGTTTGAACTGTTTGTACAATAGGGCCTGGTTGAGCAAGCCCTGTTGTCTCTATTAAAATGATATCAAAATATGGAATATCTTGATTTTCTACTTGGGAAAATAATCCAGATATGGTGTCAGATAAATCTCCTCTAATGGAGCAACAAACACACCCATTCTCCAGGAGAAGCGTGTTTTCCACACTGGACTTTACTAGAAGGTTGTCAATGCCAATTTCACCAAATTCATTGATAATAAGTGCTGCATTTTGCAATTCATCTGAATTTAACAATCTAGACAAAAGTGTTGTTTTCCCGCTTCCAAGAAAACCAGTAATGATAGAGACGGGAATTTTTTTCATAATTAAAAAGAAATTATTTGCTGGACAATACTCATATAAAATATTTACACATAATAAGGATTATTTCAACAAATGAGCGTGTAAAAACATATTAAATTTTTGGTATCCTAATTATGATATCTCATTGTTTTTTAGTATAAAATAAGATTTCCATATTGAACGGAGTAAGTAGATTGCCCAAAAAAAATATTTACAATTTGTTAAATGCAGGCCCTAAAAATCTTACTGTTATTACAGCTCCAAATAGGCCAGCATTAACATATGAAGCACTTATTAAACATGTAGATCGAATTGGTGGTCAATTGGCCGGCCAAGGTCTTACTAACTTGGACAGAGTGGCTATTGTGCTACCTAATGGGCCAGAAATGGCAACAACATTTTTAGCAGTGTCCTCATTTATGTCTGCCGCACCTTTAAATCCAGCATATAAACAATCAGAGTATGAGTTCTATCTGGAAGATCTTAAACCTAAATTAGTAATGATTGAGGAAGGTAGTAGTAATCCAGTGAGGCACGCTGCACTAAAATTATCTATTCCAGTAGCTGAAATTAAAGTCTCAAAAAATGCAGCAGCTGGTGAATTTTCTTTATTTGACACAAGGAGTGAAATTCCATTGCCTTCGGAAAATACTGAAGCTCTTGTGTTGCATACTTCTGGCACTACATCTCGACCAAAAGTTGTGCCCCTAACTCAAGGAAATATTGTCGCATCAGCAGGAAATATTTCAAATACATTAAAGCTGAGTGAAGCTGACCACTCTTTAAATATTATGCCACTATTTCATATTCATGGATTAATAGCGGTGCTTTGTGCAAGTTTATATTCTGGCTCTTCCATTTGTTGTACACCAGGTTTCAATGCACTGAAATTTTTTGACCTTGCAACAAGTGAAAAAATTACTTGGTATTCAGGTGTTCCAACTATGCATCAAGCTATTCTGCTTCGTGGACAGCGTCAGGTAGATGCGGCTAAAGCTCTTAAATTGCGGTTTATCAGATCTTCATCCGCCTCTCTACCACCTGCAGTATTTGAAGAATTAGCTGATTTATTTAATTGTCCAGTAATCGAGGCATATGGAATGACCGAGGCTGCACATCAAATGACGTCAAATCCGTTGCCACCCCAAATACAAAAAGCAGGGTTGGTTGGTTTACCGGCTGGTCCCGAGGTATGCATCATGGATTCTGAAGGAACTCAATTGCAGCAGGGAAATGCAGGAGAAGTATGCATTAAAGGAGAAAATGTAACTCCGGGATATGATAATAACCCGGAGGCAAATGCCAAAGGTTTTACTAATGGCTGGTTTAGGACTGGTGACCAAGGTGTATTTGATCAGGATGGGTATCTCAAAATTACTGGAAGATTAAAGGAAATCATTAATAGAGGCGGAGAAAAAATTTCCCCATTAGAAATTGACAATGTGTTTATGGAACATCCATTGATTCAACAAGTTGTATCGTTTGCTGTAGCTGATAAAACCTATGGAGAGGAAATTGGATTAGCGGTTGTGCTCACTGATGGTCAACAACTCTCAGAAACGGAGTTGAAAGCCTTTGCAAGTGAAAAGTTGGCACGGTTTAAAATTCCTAAGCATATTTGTTTTTTAGAGGAGATTCCCAAAGGGGCAACAGGTAAAATGCAGCGAATAGGGTTAGCAAAGAAACTTGGTTTAGAGGATAGCTAATGGCAGTTAAAATATGTGTTTATGGAGCCGGAGCTATAGGTGGATATTTAGCTGCTTGTCTACATGATGCGGGGGCAGAGGTAAGCCTTATTGCCAGAGGCCCTCATCTTGCGGCAATTGAAAATCATGGTTTAAAACTTAAAATTAGAGGAGAAACCCGTCACTACAACCTCAAAGCGAGCCATGCGCCAAGTGATTTTGGAGAGCAAGATTACATAATCATTGCACTAAAAGCACACGGGATCACTCATATTACAGAAGAAATCAATCCATTATTGGGGCCAAATACGGCAGTTGTATCCGCAGTGAATGGATTGCCATGGTGGTATTTTTTTAAGGCTGATACAAATACAGATTTGGATGATAAACATCTGCAGTCTGTAGACCCAGACGGTAAAATTTGGAATTCGATTGGAGCAAAGCGTGCTATCGGATGTGTTGTATACCCTGCTTGTGAGATTAGTGAGCCCGGAATAATAACGCACATTGAAGGTGAGCGCATTTCACTTGGAGAACCTTCTGGAGAAATGACTGAAAGAATGAAAATTTTATCCGAGCTGATGATAAAAGGGGGACTCAAAGCGCCTCAGAAAAAAAGAATAAGAGATGAGATTTGGATTAAGTTATGGGGTAATTGCTCTTTTAATCCAGTAAGTGCGCTAACCGGTGCATCTCTGGATAAAATAGCGGAAGACCTCTCCACACGGAAAATCGTCAGAGATATAATGCAGGAATGCATGGAGATCGGCGAAAGGTTATCAATCCGATTCGCGGTTTCTATAGAAGATAGAATAAATGGTGCAGGGAAAATAATCGGACATAAACCATCTACAAGACAAGACATTGAAATGGGACGTCCCTTAGAGATAGACCCTCTTGTAACAGTGTTAATTGAGTTGGCTCAACATCTGAATATAGAAACACCAATGCTCACCTCAGTTTCATCATTACTTAAGTTGCAAGCACGAACTTTAGGTCTGTATAATAATTGAGAAAAAACCTTTTATGGAAAAATGAAAGAAGTAACTCCAAGGTAAATTAACCTTAGAGCTAATAAAATTAGTGCTATTTTAACTACTCGTGTTAAAAATTCATTTTGTAATTTGAACATTATCATGACACCAAAGTAAGTACCAACCATCCCTGCTAAAATGGCACATACCATAAGAAATAAATATTCTGAGAAGTCAAAGCCTAAATATCCCAAAGTAATTACTTTAAGACCATGTTGGAAAGCAAGTACTAAAGCGAGTGTTGAAATAAAGGGTTTGGCTTGTAAAGAGAAAGAATTGAGCATAGCCGCTATTAGAGGAGCTGTGCCTCCTATAATAAATGATAAAATCATTGATATAGTTGAGCCAAGGAATAAATAGCGTTTAGATAATTCTGGGATTTTTCCAAGCACCGAATAAAGAACAAAAATACCAATGCTTATTTGTAAAATAGGAGCAGATAGACTTACAACAAATAACATACTTATGCCGGTGCCAAGTATAAACCCCCAAAAAAAGCTTCGTAAAATTGGGGCATGATAGTCCCTAGTTAAAATAGCACGCCAAAGATTATTCCAGAATTGAAGAAAACCATGAATAGGAATAACAGCTGTAATTGGCAATACTGTAGCATAGAATGCTAATAAAATCAGTCCTCCCCCAATTCCAATAATGCCACTGAAGAAACAGGTTAAAAACGAGACAAGAACTAATGAAGAAATTTGAATAGATGTTAGCTCATCAGGAAATACGATAAGTGACTGTATAATTTCCATTAATAATTTATTCCTAGGTCATTTCGTATTATATAATAAAATTAAACCTGTGTTGTTTTTTTGATTAATCTGATGAGATCTAGAAATATCTATCCAAAAATGCGAGATTCTGGAAATGGCACATAAAAAATATGGGTGAACACAATATAGGCTACGCCACATGCAATCAGCGAAATTACTAGCGATTTGATATACGTTGGAACGTTTTTTTCAACGCTAAAATAACTTATGCTCACCCATAACAATAAAAGGCTGGCTATCCAAAAACCAAAAGCAAAAAGGGCAAATAAAAAGCCGAATACAATTAAACTGAAAAAAATCACATTGAGAATTGAGGGAATTTGTTCTTGCGATATAATTATATTTTTTTCAATGTTATTTTGGAAAAATTTTATTAGGGATTTGATAAAAAATACTGCTGAAATAGAAAATAGGGTGTAACAGGCCATCAAAGGAAAGACCCAATCTTTCATATCGTCACCAATACCAGCATAGCTAAGGGAGGCTATCACAAGGGTCAATACTCCTGTTAAAAAATCAGTATCTTGGAATAATTTAAAAAATTTCGTCATATTAAGTGTTTTTCTTTTACATTAGCTGTTAACTTTTGCCAGCTTCCGAGCTCTGATTCTCGATATAGCAACCGCTGAAACCGAGATTACTGACAAACTGATTAATGTGATATTAATAGTGCCACTAAAGAAAATTTTTCCAACACCCAAAGCGTCGGAAATATATAGAGCTTGAACCAATGACGGTTCAATGATCGGCCCTAATATAAATCCTAATCCTATAGGGCCAGGATGGAATCCAATTCGTCGAACCAAAAAGACAAAAATTCCAATTGTGAGCATTAAATAGACATCAAATATATTGTTTCGAATAGCATATGCGCCAATTATGGCTAAAAACATAATGAGGGGGGCTAATAGTCGAAGAGGTATCTTAATGATTCTAACCAGAAGTGGTGTTGCTAGCATTCCAATAAAAAATACAACGATACCTGCAATAAAAAGTGACCACCCGAAAGAATATACTAACGTTCCATCGGTAGCAAAAAGTTCTGGTCCTGGGTTTAATCCACGGAGCATAAGTGCGCCAGCTATCACAGCAGCAGGAGAAGAGCCTGGTACTCCTAAAGTAACTAATGGGATCATAGCAGCGGGAGCAGCTGAATTATTGGCTATTTCAGATGCTGTTACCCCATGAATATTCCCTTTGCCAAATTCTTCCTTCTTTTTACTCCACCGAACAGCCTCATTATAAGAAACGATAGCGGCGATAGGACTTCCTGCCCCTGGCAATATACCAATGAAGCTTCCAATGCTAGCTGACCGAAGAAAGTGTACGGGCTTTGATAATACCTTTAGTATTGTTTTGAGAACGACACCTTTTTCGGATTTATATTCGGCTACATATTCTTGTTTTCTAAGCCCTAATATCATCGACAACACCTGCGGGACTGCAAAAACGCCTATTAGCGCCGCTACCAACGAAACGCCGCCGCGAAGCTCTGGTATGTTTAGTGTAAAACGATTTAGTTCAGCAGCATGGCTTATCCCAACGCAGCTTATTAATAATCCTATGGCACCTCCAGCTAAACCTTTTAGTATGGAGTCACCAGCTAAGCTTCCAATGATAGTGAGTGCAAATATTCCTAGCCAAAAAAATTCTGGTGGGCCAAATTGAAGAGCAATAGAAATCATAGGCCAGGCCAATAAAAGGTAACAGGCTGCTCCAAACATGGTTCCAAGCGCAGAGCTAAAACAAGCAGCTACGATTGCTTCCTGTCCTCTGCCTTGTTGAACCATCGGATGTCCATCAAATCCAGTTGCCATAGCTGCGGGAGTTCCTGGAGTGTTTACCAGACAAGCTGGTATAGCGTCAGAAAACATTGCGCAAACATAAAGGCCTCCCAACATAGCTATCCCTTCTCCCGTAGGAAGAGCAAAGGTAAATGGAACCAATAAAGCCGTTCCCATCGTTGCCGTTAGACCGGGTAATGTTCCAACAACAAGACCCAATAAAACGCCGATAGTCATGAACATTAGATATGAAGGACTAATTGCTAGGAAAAAAGCATCTATCATTTTGTGGCCCTATCAATGACTTTATTCATCGAAAAAGTTTTTGGTAAATTACAAATCTCTGTGATTGTTCCAGCACTAGAAAAATAATGCTGGAACAATTTTAATGTTTCAAAATGATTTTATTCATAAATTGCTATTTGAGCATCCATGAATGCATTCACTTCGTCAACTGTTTGAATGATTGGGTTATAACCACCCTTTACGAGTGCATCGCGAACAGAGGCATCTGTAGCGGCTTCACGTAGAGCTGAATTAAGTTTTGCAACAATATCTGCTGGTGTGCCTGGAGGCGCCATAATTCCCCATGTGGTGACATATGTCCAAGCCGGCTCTGTTGGAACTCCAGGTAGTGTTGCCACTTCATCATTACCAGCAACGACAAGAGCTTTTACGATAGCTTTGTGCTTAGTAGCATGGTTTGACGCAGTCATTCCGCCATCAACATGCGACCCTGCTAGCATCGGCATCATTTTACCAACGCCTCCTGAAACTGGAACATAAGTAGTTTCAATTCCTAAAATTTCAGCTAGTCCTCCCCAACGATTTGCACCAGTACTGCCAACGCCAGCAACTGTTAACATACCCGGTTTTTCTTTGGCAGCCGCAACAAATTGGTCCAATGTTTGATATGGACTGTCATTTGGTACCATTAATGCGCCAACAGCTGCTTCAGTCATTCCAATATAAGAGAAATCCTTTGGCTTATATCCAATACCATCGCCTTTGGAAGTTATGATGACGTTAGGAACAACCACATTTGAAATGGTATATCCGTCTGGCTTCGAGCGGTGTAATTCACTAAAGCCGACAGCTCCACCACCACCTGTCTTATAGACAATCTTCACGTTGACACCAAGAGCCTTTTCCAATCCAGGTTGTAGACGTCTTGCCATTTGGTCAGAACCACCACCTGGTGAATAAGGGACAATAAAGGTTATGTCCTTATCAGGATAATCTGCGAATGCTACATTCGCGGTAAAAGCCATAGAAGCACCAATAAAAGACGCCAAAGCCCCCTTTATTACATTTTCTATTTTAAATTTCATATTTTCCTCCCTTTAAATTAACATTTTAAATGGTAAAACTAAAAAAAAATAATTGTAAAGTAATTTTGGCATTATTTTTTTTTATAGCTCAAATTATGATATATAATAATAATCCAGTAAAAAAGATTTTAATAATTATCGATATTTCAATAAGTTATCGATAATTTTTCAAACATGTTCGTTTAATTTTTTGGTAATTTCGTCGAGGTTAGAAATTGGTTGATAATCTTCGCTAAGTCCACCTGTTCCCGCAGGACTTTTGCACGTAAAAAATCTACATTTATCATTGAGTAGCCGAATTCCATGAACTGTATTCCTTGGAACGTAAATTAAGTCGCCAGCATTTGCTGTTTCTACCTCATCACCCATAAGAATGGCTAGACTACCCTCGAGTAAAAAAATCCATTGTTCATCATTGGGATGATAATGTGGAGGAGGTGCATCACCTTCATAATAAGTAACAAGACCTGCTTTAATTAAATCTCCACCATATTGAATCATACTAATATGTGGGCGTTTTACATCAGGCGTTTCTTTCATTTCGTTTGCTTTGTATATCGGCATCTCTTAACTCCCATTTGTGAATTTACGTTAAAGACCTGAATATAATATTCATAATTTTTCAATTAAAAACATATAAAAATTTTTTAAATATTACCCGATAAAAATAGATTTAATATTTAAACCTAAACTGTAGATAAAAAATTGACAGTTTCTGAACTTCAAGTCACTCTTACAACAAAGAGATATGAGTAGTGACTTATTTGGAGAAAACAAAATGGGCTCAACACTCTCAAAAAACATGAAACTTTTAGCGCATAATTCGCTTAACGGATTTGGAGGTGTAGGAGAGGGTATGTCTATGCAGGTCACCAAAGATAGAAGACGAATTCTTTGGATTGCACATGAGGGTCCACCTAAGAATTTTACTGGGGTAGATGTAACCGATCCTAGACATCCTAGTGTAGTTTGTCAGACTGAACTACGGCACGGTAATATGAGATCTAATTCACTGGAGGTATGTGGTGACATTCTAGCTGTTGCTTATCAAGTGTATCAGCTAGGACTTCCAGAAGCTGGAGTAGAATTATTCGATATAAGTACTCCGGAAAACCCTAGATCAATTAATTTTTATTCGACAGCAGGGCCTCATTCTAGGGGAGTACATTGCTTATGGTTTGTTGATGGCGAATATATACATATGGCAAGCGGGGCACCAGATTTTACGCCAAAACATCCAAGAGATGATCAGATATATCAGATAATTGATGTAAGAAATCCCTCAAAAATGGAAGAGGCTGGTAGGTGGTGGATGCCAGGAACAAAAAAAGAAGATGAAGAGCCAATACCGGAGAGAATTATTCCAGAACCTCTAGAAAATCTTCGTGGTGGTGATGCATTCAGACTACATAATGCCAATGTTTATCCATCACATCCTGACAGGGCATATTTAGGATATATTGATGGTGGTGCCTTCATACTTGATATAGCTGATAAAAGTAAACCGAAGGTAGTTTCTCACTGGTCACCACATAATCCTTATCCTGGTTTCACCCATACAGTGATGCCCCTATTTGATAGGGGACTGATAGTTGTAACAGATGAGTGCATAAAAGATGATGGTGCAGATTGGCCAAAACTCACATGGATACTTGATGCTAGAAATGAGCAAAACCTTGTACCAATAAGTACGCTACCTCTTCCTCCTGTAGAAGAATATATTCAGAAAGGGGGTCGCTTTGGATCACACAATGTGCACGAAAATAGACCAGGTCCTTCTTTTCATAGTGAAGAGATAATAATTGGATGTTTTTTTAACGCAGGCATAAGGGTTTATGATATTAAAAATCCATATCAACCAGAAACTATTGCTTACTTCGTTCCAGAGGGCCCTGAAAATTCAAGGGTACCCTCAATCCAAATGAATGAAGTATATGCAGATGAAAATGGGATTATTTACGCAGGCGACAGGTGGGCTGGTGGGCTCTATATTCTTGAAATGGATATTTGAGGCTAGCCAAAAAAGATATTAAATGGAAGAAAACAAAGTAAATCCCGATTTTATTATTATTGGTGGTGGCAGTGCTGGATGTGTCCTAGCTAATAGATTAACTGAATGCAAAACTCATCACGTTTTGCTCATTGAGGCGGGACCAAAAGATAAAGATCCATGGATACATATCCCAATTGGGTATGGAAGGAACTTTAGAAATCCGAAAATTAATTGGATGTTTAAAACAGAGCCAGGTGAAAATTGGGTAAAAAATGGGGTGCCTACCCCTCGGGGAAAGGTAATTGGTGGTTCGAGCTCAATTAATGGTATGGTTTACATGCGTGGAAATCCTGACGATTACAATCACTGGCAACAATTAGGTAATTCTGGATGGGGTTTTGATGATGTTCTTCCCTATTTCAAAAAATCTCAAAACCAGCAAAGAGGAGAGGATAATTATCATGGTACGGGAGGAGCATTATGGGTTAGTGATCCTGCTGAAATACATCCTATTGCTGAAGCTTACATTAGCGCGGGGATTGAAGCGGGGTATAAATATAACCCAGACTTTAACGGTGAAAGACAAGAAGGCTTTGGGCCTATTCAATGGACAACAAAAAAAGGCAGGAGGTCAAGCGCTGCTACAGCCTACTTAAATCCGGCAAAACCAAGGAAAAATCTTACTGTTATTTCACAGGGTTTAGTGCAACGGATTATTTTTGACGGTAAAAAAGCAGTCGGCGTTGAATATGAAATTTTAGGCAAACGATTTTTCGTATATGCAAAAAAAGAAATTATTTTATCTGCAGGTGCCATTCAGTCACCGCAGATATTGCAGTTGTCGGGTATAGGGAAGGCAGCAGATTTAAGAAAGATTGATGTCCCAGTGATAACGGATTTGCCAGGAGTTGGTGAAAATCTCCAAGACCATGTGAATGCTCCTTTGCTCTATAAAACTAAATTATCTGTTACTGCCAATAAATTATACCATGATCCTTTTCGGAAAATAAAAGAGGGTCTTAAATATGCTTTTTTTAGGAAAGGTATGCTTGCTATGGGGGCATGTTATGCAGGGGGATATCTCACTGTTCAAGCAGAATCAGCCAATCCTGATATACAGGCATTGCTTTTATTATTTAGCACTGAAGATCTAGGGGGGGTTCCCCATAAGTTTGATGGGATTACAATTAATGTAGCTTTAATGAGACCTGAAAGTCGTGGGTTTGTAAAAGCAAAAAATGCAAATATTTCTGAAGCACCTATTATTCAACCTAATTATTTAGAGGCTAAGAAAGACCGTGATACCCTAGTAGCGGGGATGCAGGAAATCAGAAAAATTATGCGTAAACCTGCTCTTCAGGAAATAATTTTATCCGAATATAGTCCTTCCTCAGATGTAGAAAATGAGGAACAATGTTTAGATTTTATTCGTGACAGAGCAAGAACATCCTATCACCCCGTAGGAACCTGTAAAATGGGGCGAGATAAAATGGCGGTTGTTGACGAGCGATTAAGAGTTAAAAAAATATCTTCTTTGAGAGTTGTAGATGCCTCAATTATGCCTACTATAACTTCTGGAAATACAAATGCACCAACGATTATGATTGCTGAGAAAGCTGCAGATGTGATTTTATCAGACTATAGGAAATAATAGTTTAGGTTTTGGATTTTAATCGTGCATGCTTGAATTACAGGAGAAGCAAATGAAAACCCGTCAATTAGGAGAGTTAAAAGTATCTGAATTAGGTCTTGGCTGTATGGGAATGTCTGCAGTTTATGGGGAAAAAGATGATGAAGAATCCATTGCCACGATCCATCAGTCAATAGAAGCAGGATGCACCTTTCTTGATAGTTCAGATGCATATGGTAATGGACTTAATGAAGAATTATTAGCAAAAGCGCTTGTTGGAAAAAGAGATAAAGTGATTCTTGCTACTAAATTTGGAAATTTAGGAATGATTAATCCACAGACACCAGTTGATGGGCGTCCAGAATATGTAATTGAAGCATGCGAAAAAAGCCTAAAACGCCTAAATACGGACGTTATAGATTTATATTTCCAACATCGGGTAGACCCTAATGTACCAATTGAAGAGACATTTGGAGCAATGTCGCGCCTTGTTGAACAGGGTAAGGTTAGGTATTTGGGTATTTGTGAAGCTAGTTTTGATACCATCAAAAAAGCTTATGCCACCCATCCTATTGTTGCTGTGCAGACCGAATATTCTCTTTGGTCTAGAGATAGTGAGGAATTAATCGATGATCTGGAAGAATTAAATATTGGGTTTGTAAATTATTCCCCATTGGGAAGGGGATTTTTAACTGGTACCATAAATTCATTTGACGATTTATCAGAAAAAGATGGAAGAAGGGGGCACCCAAGATTTGCACCGGACAATATGAAAAAAAATACCCCTCTTCTGAAGGTGCTATCAGAAATATCTGAGATTAAAGGATGCACTATGGCTCAAATTGCTATCGCTTGGACAATGGCAAAAGCTCGTCATGTTGTGCCGATACCCGGGACAAAAAAGCGCAAATATCTAAATGAAAATTTGGCTGCAGCTGATTTAAATCTGAGCGTTTCAGACATGGAGCTTTTGAATTCAAATTTTCCCACAGGCATAACAGCTGGAACGAGATACCCAGAGAAATTAATGGGGGGCCTAGGAATTTAAATAAATCATTTGTAGTAATATTTTTTAAGCTAATAAAAAACTTTAATTTAATAGGGAATTTTAAATATAATGGATGCTAAAACTTTTTCTGAGGTAAAAGGTTTTTTTGATGAAGAAACACATACTATTAGCTATGTAATCACTGATAAACAGACAAATAGTTGCGCAGTTTTAGATTCAGTTTTGGATTTTGATTATGCTTCAGGAAAAATTAACTATTTAAATGCTGATAAAATCATTAATTTCATAACTGAGAATAACTTAAAACTCTGTTGGTTGATAGAAACACATGTTCATGCAGACCATTTGTCTGCTGCTCCATATATTCAACAAAATCTTGGAGGTAAAATTGCTATCTCAAAGGGGATAGTGAAGGTCCAGGAAATCTTTGGGAAAGTATTTAATGCTGGTACAGAGTTTGAGCGAGACGGCAGTCAGTTTGATTTGCTCCTGGAGGACGGGGATACCTACGAGATTGGCAACTTAAGAGGAAAGGCATTGCATACGCCTGGTCACACTCCTGCCTGCATGGCGCATGTAATTGAGGATACAGTTTTTGTGGGTGACACTCTTTTTATGCCAGACGGTGGTACCGCAAGAGCTGATTTTCCAGGAGGAGATGCACGAACCCTATTTAGGTCAATTCAGAAGATACTTGCTCTTCCAGACAATACTAGAATGTTTGTATGTCATGATTATATGCCTAATGGGAGAGATGTTAAGTGGGAAACTACTGTTTCTGAACAAAAACAAAATAATATTCATATTGGTGGTAATATTAATGAGGATGAATTTGTAAAATTGAGAGAAAAACGTGATTCTACTTTAGAAATGCCTAAGCTTATAATGCCTTCAATACAAGTAAATATGAGGGCAGGAAACATGCCACAATCTGAGGATGATGGAAGTACATTTTTAAAAATCCCTATATCTGGAATAAGAGGTTAAAGATGACATAAATTGGGAAGCATTTACTCCTGAAATGTCTTTTTTTGGGGGAACACTGATTGGATTGGCAGCTTTAATTTTAATGTTTGTAAATGGCAGAGTGATGGGTGTAAGTAGAATTTTAAATAAATTAATTTCACCGGGATCCTCTTTTGAGTCTGGATGGGGAATAACTTTTATAGTTGGCATTATTTTGCTTCATCAATATTAGATTTCATAACAGGAAACACTATTCAGTTTACAGAGGTTGCTAAGGGTTGGCAGCTATACAGTGCTGCGTTCCTGGCAGGGATTGGTACAGCCATCGGATCTGGATGCACTTCAGGCCACGGAATATGCGGTATTTCGATGTTATCTATGCGTTCAATAATGGCAGTCACAGTGTTTCTCTCTAATGCTATTATTACTGTGTTCATAATCAGTTTAAGATAATAGGACAGTATTAATCATAATGACGTCAATTATTGTTTCTTTAATAGTGGGATCCATATTTGGCATTGGCCTTGCTTTTGGTGGTATGTTGGACCCATCTAAAGTTGTTGGTTTTCTTGATATTTTTGGAGTATGGGATCCTTCACTTGCTTTTGTAATTATGGGAGGAATCATGGTAAATGCGGCAGGATACCTTATTCTTATTAGGGGGAAGAAACCCATATTTACGGAAAAATTTCATTTACCAGATAATATTTTTATAGATAGAAGATTGGTGGTTGGAAGTGCTATATTTGGAGTAGGATGGGGATTAGCTGGATTGTGTCCTGGACCGGTTGTGGCAAGTTTGTTCTTAAATCCAAATTCTATCGTGCCATTTTTGTTAATAATGTTGGTTGGTTTAAAGATAGGAAGCCTTTTAGAAGCAAAGTTATAGAAACTTATAAAAAGTATCTAACGTTGTTGAGTGAATAGTTAATTTATTTAGTTTTATACCTTTCTACATTTGTTAAACTTTGAATAAAGCTAAGCCTTTCGCATTTTAAAAATATTTAATATGGCAACGACTATTTGTGTCCTGTAGATTGAAAAAATTGTTTTTCTACCAATGCGCAAATAGCGTGTCCAGCAATAAGATGACCCTCTTGGATCTGTGGTGTGTGCATTGATGGAGTTTTAAAAATAAAATCACACATTGTATCTATTTTACCTCTATTCAATCCCGTCATTCCTACCACAGAAATTCCCATTCTTTTTGCGGTTTCAACAGCTTTTAAAATATTTTGGGAGTTACCAGATGTTGAATATACAAATAAAAGGTCACCTTTTCTACCCACTGCCTCTATTTGTCTCGAAAAAACCATTTCGTATCCGTAGTCATTACCTATAGCAGTTATTATTGAGGTGTCGGTGGTTAATGCTATTGCAGGTAGCCCATTTCTATCAATCAAAAATCTACTAACATATTCGCCAGCCATATGCTGACAATCTGCTGCACTTCCTCCGTTTCCTGCAAATAATAATTTATTCCCAGTTTGTAACTTATTAAGGCATTCACTGGCTATTTCAAATAAAAGTGAAAGTAGGGTAGGGTCTGAGATCATATTTGAAATACATTGGCTACTTTCATCTAAATAGTGTTTTAAAAATTCTTTAGGGCCCATTAAGCTTCTCCCACTTAAAATAAAAATTAAGATGATAGATTTTACATGTAAGATCGGTATAGGACAAACTTATTTGCCTAGGTTCATTATTATAGCGGAATTTTTGAAAACTCAATTACCGTCTACATAAAGGGTTAAAAAATTTTACGAAATTAAATCAGTTTGTTTTCAAACAAATGAGAGCCCCATTTAGAAATTTCAATTAAAGGTATTAAAAAAAATAATGGTATAATGGCTTTACAATTAAAAATTTTGAGTAAAAATATTGTTTTAGATTAAAGAAATTAGAGAGAACAAAATAATGTCAAAAGACTCAAAATATAAATTTATTCTGATTCCTCCATTTCATCTTCCTGATGAAAACGAGTTTACAGTGCCAGGTTATTCAGTGCCAAAGGATAAGTCTAGAGAAGAAAGATTATTAAATGCTGATTTTGTACTTCCTCATTTGGAAGACGTTGATTGGGAACTCCACCCAGGAGCAAAACCGCCTTATGGAAATTGGTCGGTAGAAACAAGGGAAGAGTTTGCACATGCAGCAACCGCAAGAATGGGTTGTGTAAGAGAAGCTTGTGAAACAGGTAAATATAATGCTGCGATTCTTTTAGGCGGAGGAGAACCAGGGTTCTTGGAGTCACGAGAAATCGGAAGAGAGTTTGGTGTCGTTGTTACTGCTAATGCATTTTCGCAAATGTATCTAGCAACTATGCTTGGAGATGGTTTTTCCATAATTGATATAGAGGGTGTTCACAATGTTTATTATAGGGATCTTGTTCGGACACATCAATTGACACACAGGTGCCGTTCTATAAGGAGTATAGGATATAGCCTGCCCAGACCAGGAGATACTGACCCTGACACGCTTACTAAGCAATGCGAAGCTGTAGCAAGAGGAGAACAAAATATAGTCGTTGAGAGGGCTGTAAATCAAGCAGAAGCTGCAATTGTCGAAGATGGAGCAGAGGTTATAACACTTGGTTGCTCAATGACATTTTTTCTGAAGCCACATATTGAAAAGGGATTAAAGGATAGAGGATGGGATGTTCCAGTTCTTGAGGGTTACACTTCGTCAATAGAACTTGCTAAATTAATGATTAATTTAAATGTGAATGCAAGTGGTATTACATATATGGGAGCCCGTCCACCTAAGATGAATAGTATCTTATTTGTTTAGTTTAGATTTTTTAAATAATTAGAGCGGCAATATTTTGTTAAAAACTTTAAAACTTCGTTGATTATTTATGACTAGGAAAAATTTTATCATTTTTATGACAGATCAGCATAGCAGGAAGTTTTTGAGTTGCTATCGCAATCCAATAGTCAAGACCCCAAATCTGGATAAATTGGCGAGAAAGGGGGTAATTTTTGAAAATGCTTCTACAAACTCTCCAATTTGTGTATCTGCACGTGCTTGTTTTTCTACAGGAATATATGTTCATCAAAATAAATGCTGGGATAATGCTATAGCTTATGATGGAAAAATACCGAGCTGGGGGCATTATTTGCAAAAAAATAACATTGATGTTGTTTCAATTGGTAAGCTACATTTCCGCTCAGCTAATGATAAAACTGGTTTTGACGAACAAATTTTGCCAATGCATATAGCCAATGGAGTTGGGGATGTAATGGGCTCGATAAGACCTAATTTACCAGAGAGACCACAAAGTAGAAAATTTTCAGAACAAATTGGGCCTGGTGAGACTGAATACACTAAATATGACCAGAATATTTCCAGAAAAGCTGCTGAATGGCTGAAAGCTCGTTCTAAAAACAATAAAAAAGATAATCCTTTTCTCCTCTATGTATCTTTTATAGCACCTCATTTTCCTCTAATTGTTCCCCATAAATATTATAATTTATATAAAGATATTGAACTTCCAAATTTTAAGAAATTTAACTCTGAGTTAGTAAATCACCCTTGGTGGATTGCATTTAATAAAAGTATAACATTTGATAACTATTTCAGAGACGACCTTCACAGGAGAGAGGCCATAATATCGTATCTTGGATTATGTACTTTTGTAGATCAACTTATCGGAAACGTTATAGATGAATTAGAGTCTACATCTTTACAAGATAATACTAATATTCTCTTTCTGAGTGACCATGGAGAAAACCTTGGAGCGAGAGGTCTTTGGGGGAAATCGGTAATGTATGAAGAGTCCGTCGGTATACCTATGATTTTGGCAGGCGAGGGCCTCCCTAAAGGTTCGGTTGTGAAAACCCCCGTTTCTTTGATCGATGTTTTTCCATCAATACTCGACGTTTTTGGCATGAATGAGACATACCGATATTCAGGGAATTCATTATTTGAGATTGCTAAAAAGGAAGAAGATGAAAACAGGTTAGTTTTCAGTGAATATCACGGAGCAGGGGCAATTTCTGGAGCATTTATGCTAAGAGATGGACAATATAAATACATTCATTATGTAAATTTTGAACCTGAATTGTATGATTTACAGTCAGACCCCGAAGAACTTGTAAACCTAGCAACAAATAATAAATTTAAAGAAATCTTAAAAAATTATAAGAATAAACTTTTTAGGATCGTCGATCCAAATGCAATAAATAACGAAGCTTTGGCTGACCAAGTAAGGCTCGTGGAGAAAAATGGTGGGATAGAAAAAGTATTGATGAAGGGTGGATTGAGCGGGACCCCCGTGCCAGGAGGTACATCTACACGTGTTGAAATAAACACCTAAAAAGAAGTTTACCGTTTTAAATAATATTAAGTTTGTTCATATTGAAATCTTTTTTACATTGGATTTAATAAAAATATCAAAACGGACTGTTCCACCTAAAATCTGGTGCGAGCACTTGGGAAGTGGATTTGGAAGCGGAGATTTGGAGGGCCATTTAAGAGCGACGCGGTTGCAATCTGATTGAAGAGCTGTTTTTATGAGCTCAATTTGATCAGGATCCTCGCCAACAATCGCTCGCAGTTGTCTCATTTTAGACTTAACAAGAGAGGATTTTCTTCTCGGAGGGTGCATAGGGTCTAAATAAATTACATTTGTAGAAAGTGTGGGAAGTAATTCAATTGCATCAGCATGAATTAGTTTCATGCGGGAGATAATTTCTGCAGTTCTACCACCTACGTTAGACGCTCTCCTCATTCCATCTGCAAGCAGATCATGAATTATTTGGGAGCGTTCAATTAGCGTTACATGCGAGCCAAGAGAAGCTAGTATAAAACCATCTCTTCCAAGTCCAGCAGTGGCGTCGATTATATTTGGTCTAATTCTAGATTTAATTCCAACTGCTTTGGCTATATCTTGTTTTCTTCCACCACCAAAATTTTGTCTATAGTTGACAGAGCTGCTGATAAAATCAGCAATTAAAGGCTTTTCGCTCATAAATGTTTTTTTATTTCTCTTCATAATACCTTTTCAAAGAATTGCTCGAACCAATCAGTTACTAGAATTACCTAAATAATTATTTTGTAAGAAAACAATATATAAGCAATTATAAGTATCCATCTAGAAGTGCAAGTACAATGACTGTTTGTGATGTCAGATAGTTTTTTAAAAAAAACTAGAGGAAGGTAGTTAGAATTCAATTCGACTATATCATCATAGGTTCTGGATCTGTGGGCTCAACGCTCGCTTATCGTCTGGGAGAAAATAAAAATACTCTATTTTGGTTTTAGAATATGGAGGTAGTGATGCTGGACCTTTAATCCAAATACCTGCTGCATTGTCATATCCTATGAATATGAAAAATTATGATTGGGGGTATTCTACAGAACCAGATGATATACTTGATGGACGCTCACTTGCTTGTCCTAGAGGTAAAGTAATAGGAGGCTCAAGTTCCATGTATAACAAATGGAAATTTAAACGCACCTAATATCACGGTTGCTGAAAAAGCATCAGATCATATATTTGGACGTGGAATGCTTTCACCATCTAACCTTAAAGGTTTTATTCATCCCGAATGGCAAAATAGTCAGAGATAAAGCTCACTCGAATAATACTTTTAGTGTAACTGAACCAATAATAATATTGTTAGAAAATCATATAATATATTTGTTAAGAAGCTGAATTATCATGTCTGCTAAAGAAGTGATTGCAAACAATGTAACAGACCTAGTAATTGTAGGTGGTGGCGTTAATGGGTGTGGTATTGCTCGCGATGCTGCTGGCAGAGGTCTATCGGTAATACTTGTTGAGATGGATGATTTGGGGGCTGCGACTTCTTCTGCTTCTACTAAGTTGTTCCATGGTGGTCTTAGATACCTTGAATATTTCAGTTTTAGACTTGTCAAAGAGGCACTAACCGAGCGTGAAGTGCTACTCAAATCAATGCCTCATATTAGTTGGCCAATGAGGTTTATTCTGCCTTACGATAAATTTATGAGGTTCGATTCATTTACACCAGCAACTAAATGGATAAATTATATTATGCCTTGGTCAAAGTCTAAAAGGCCGTTTTGGTTAGTCAAACTTGGACTTTATCTTTATGATTCCCTGGGTGGAAGAAAAATTCTTCCTCCAACAAAATTATTACATTTCCCAAATTCTAAAGAAGGAAGGCCTATTAAAGCAAAATTTAAGAGAGGGTTTGAATATTCAGACTGCTGGGTTGATGACTCACGACTTGTTATTTTAAATGCTCGAGATGCGCAAGACCGGGGCGCTACAATACTGCCAAGGGTAAAATTAATAAAGGCAGAAAGAACTAAGCTTTATTGGAATTTAACATTCCAAGACCAGAAAACTAATCAAGAATGGCAGCAAAAGGCTCGCTACTTGATTAATGCAGCAGGTCCCTGGGTTGGCAGTATTTTGAAGGAGAAATTGGGTCAAATTGATATGCCATCGATAAGACTAGTTCGTGGAAGCCACCTTGTTGTCAAAAAACAATATGATCACGAAAAAGCCTATTTCTTGCAGGGGAGGGATGGTCGAATTGTATTTGCTATCCCTTATGAGCAAGACTTCACTCTAATTGGTACAACTGATGTCGATCATGATTCTGCACAAATTAAACCAGTCTGTACTGATGAAGAACGAGATTATCTGCTTGAATTTGTAAATCTTTATTTTAGTAAACCAGTTACAAAAGAAGATATTGTTTGGTGTTATTCTGGCATACGCCCGCTTTATCAAGATGGTGCCGCTGTTTCGGCATCTGCTACTCGTGACTATGTATTAAAAGTAGATAAGTCAGATGCACCATTATTAACAATATACGGAGGAAAAATTACTACATATCGAAAATTAGCAGAAAATGTTATGAGTAAGGTTGTTCCTTACTTCGGCCTTAACGATAAACCTTGGACAACCAATGTTGCTTTGCCGGGAGGAGATTTTAAGGTTGATGAATTTAATCTGCTGATGGAGAGAATATTAGAAGAATTTCCTTATTTATCTCCAGACTGGGCAAGACGTCTTCTACGTCAATATGGTACCGAGACAAAAAAAATTTTGAATAATACCCAAGAATTAAGTGATTTGGGCCGCCACTTTGGTTGTCATATAACTGAGAGAGAATTACGCTGGTCAATAGCTAATGAGTGGACACAAAATGCAGAAGATTTTATATGGCGCCGAACAAAATTGGGACTTAAATTAACAAAAAAACAGATAGAAGAAATTGATTATTTCATTCAGAAGACCAAAAAAGGTCTGCTTTAATGATCAAAACCTTATTGAAAGAGAAGTTAATTCATTACGTGATTTGGCCAATTATCTTTGAAACTATTTATTAGCCTGGTTAATTCACTATTTGCTGCACATAAATATCGCTCGTTTTTTATATCATCACCACTTTTTATACTAAGTGCTGCAGTTGCATCCTCAAAGGTAAGTGCTCGAAACTCGTTTAAATTATTAATGGTAGGACTAAAGAATAATCCTTCATTTCGGTAGAGTGTTCTGAAAAATAATAGTTCTCCATCAGTAACGAGTAAGGTTGCATTTGCCAAAAATTGCTTAGTTGAGTTAATTCTTTCTTGTAGTGTCTTTGATGGTAAAATGACTTCATTATCTAAGCATAGATAAGCTGTCGCCTGAAGTTTTTCTTCAGCATGTACGATAGAAAAAATACAACCTAGAGAAATTGTGAGTATAAAGGGGTAAATATAATTTTTAATTAAATCCATGAATTTATCTTATCGTTTCATTTTAGAATTTAAAAAATATAATATACTAACTAGCCAGTCAAAATATTGGGTAGCCATAAGGCTAAAATAGGTAATGAAACAAGAATAACTATTCGGATTAGTTCGGCAACAAAAAATGGAGAGACTCCTTTAAAAGTATCAGAGATATCACAATTATCTGCGATAGAGGAAATGACAAAAACGTTCATTCCAACTGGAGGGGTAATGAGTCCTACCTCTACAACAACAAGCGCGAGTATACCGAACCAAATCTTTAGGTCTCCCGTCGTCATGCCAAAACCAGCAGTTTCTGCAGCTATATGTACGCCACCATTAAGTTCTACAAGCACTGGCCAGAAAAAAGGTATTATTAGCAGAATTATTGAAAGGCTATCTAGCAGGCAGCCAAGCAAAATTATACCTAAAAGCAGCACAATTAGTACTGACATTGGCTCGAAACCAGCAACTAATATCCAATCAGCAAGAGCTTGTGGAAGACCTGTACGGCTCATGTAAATCTTCATTAACTCTGCACCTAGTAAAATTAAATAAATCATGCCAGACAAACCGGCTGTTTCTAAAAGTGCTTCTTTAAGTTGTGTGAAATTTAATTTTTTGGTTACGTATCCAATTATTAATACAAGGCAAACACCAAGAGACGCCGCTGGTGTTGGATTAAAAAATCCAGCGTACATTCCCCCTAGCACGATAATAAAAACAGAGGCAACAGGGAGAATGCCTATTGTCGCTCGTATTCGCTCCTCTTTGTCCGTTTTTCTTGTTTTAGGAGCAGCATCTGGGTAAATAGCAACAAAGATTGCTATGGTTGCCAAAAATAAGCATATAGCCAGCAAGCCGGGTATAAGGGCTGCAGCAAACATAGATACAATATTCACCTCTACAATTAGAGCATAAATAATTAGAACTATTGATGGTGGAATTAAAATTCCAAGAACTCCGCCTGCTGCTAAAACACCTGTTGCAAGAGAAATAGAATAGTTGAATTTTAGTAATTCGGGTAATGCAACTCTCCCCATTGTAGATGCCGTTGCAATAGAAGAGCCACAAATAGCCCCAAAACCCGCGCATGCAGAAATAGCCGCCATAGCACTACCCCCCCGCAACCAACTAAGCCATGAATTAGCCGCTGCAAATAATGCGCTACTAAGCCCTATTCTTGAAGCCAATGCGCCCATCAAAATAAATAGAGGAACTACAGACAAATCATAATTAGAAAACTGACCATATGCTAATGTTTTTAATTGATTAAAGATAGTACCTACACCATCTATACTCATGATACCTATACCACCGGTGAGTATCATCGCATATGCAATTGGAATCCGTATAATAATTAGAAAAATCAGCACAAATAACGAGCTTATTCCCAAAAAAATCGGTTCTGTCATCAGCGACTCTTTAATTTATATCTGAGGGACTTATGAGAGTTAAAATCTTGTTTAAGCGTAATTAGGCTTGCTATCGCTAAGAGGCAAAGTGAAAAAATTATTGGTAAAAAAGTAATCCAAATAGGAAACTGCAAAATGGTGCTTGTATAATTGTATGCCCTCTGGTCACTCATACCTTCATACATGCGCCAGACCAAAAGTATAGAAAATAGAAAAGCCACAAAGGAAGCGACAATGCTGAGCAATAACTGAGTTTTAATATTCGCCCGTGAAGTGAAGATTTCAGCAGAAATATTGTGCTTATATAGCTGACAGTATGGAAGAAAGCAAAATACTGCTACTGCAATACCCATCTGTGTAAGTTCAAAATCTCCTTGAAGTGGAATTAGAAAGATTCCTCCAATAATTGAAAATACATTTATGCATACAATCATTACTAGTATGAAACCACCAACCAGTGCCCAACCCGTGATCAAATTCTGCCATAAGTTAGATAACAAACGAAAATAGGACATTTTGAGCCTTTGTTATTTGTTACGATAATGAGATGCTATGGCTTTTCGAGCTTTATTAACAAGTGCGTTTCCATCAATATTTTTATCGGCTACGCTATTAATCCATCTATCAACTACGCTTGATAGAATGTTTGTAAACTGAACCGTTTCTTCTTCGGTAAGCTCGATATGCGTATTTCCTGCATTAATAGCGATTTGTATTCCTTGATCTTCACCTTTTTTAAGTTTTTGCCCTATTTCAGCCCACCAGTCAGGTCCTGAGGCATCTTTGAAAATTTTCTGAATTTCTGCTGGAAGATTTTCCCACCTCGTTTTATTCATTGATGTTTGGAACAGAAGAGAACCAATGCGTTCGTTATTAAAGCCCTCAATTTGGAATTGAGTTTGATGCTGAAGTTGCAGTGCTGGAATGATTTCCCAAGGAACAAACGCACCATCAACCACACCTTTTTGAAGTGACTGTGGCAGATCAGGAACCGGCATCGCAATAGGAATTCCTCCTAATGCCTCAATGCTCCAAGCACCTGTGCGTGATGGTGTTCTTATTTTTTTTCCAGCAAGATCAGTTGGTGACCGAATAGCTTCATTTCTCATATGAATAGCGTTTCCTGCATGCACGCTTAAGAACATTACTTGTAAACCGGCATAATCCGGCTTCAAATCTGCTTCAAAAAGATCAAAAAGGGCAAGGTTTACAGGTTCAGGATCGTTAGTAAAAACTGTGGGAAGCTCAAAAACTTCGGAGCGTGGGAACATTCCAGGGGTATACCCATTCACAGTCCAAATAATATCTACGACACCATCCCGTGCTTGCTGAACGAGCTCAGGTGGTTTCCCACCAAGTGTCATTGAAGGGAATATCTCAATTGTGATACGGCCATTGCTATTTTTTTCAATATTATCTACCCAAGGTTGTAATATTTCTGTTTGCCAAAATGAGTTTGCCCCGAGAAAATGATGAAATTTAAATTTATATTCTTCTGCCCATGCTGATTGTGAAATCAAGATCCCACAGCAGACGACTATAAAATATTTTACAAAGAGCTTTAGCCAAAAATCTAGAAATTTTGATATAGTAATCGTTTTATTTCTCACGGGCCTCTCCAAAATAAAGGTGCCTACCTAATCAAATCACATCACATTAAAGTATGATGATAATGCGCGAGTATTTTATATGCAAATTAAGGCGAGATAGCACCAAATGAATAGTTATATATATAGTTTATTTGTTCTAGCAAACAAGAAAGCATATAATTTGAATTTTGATTTTTTTGCTGAAAAAACTCTCCAGCTAATATAAACAAGAAATAAATATTTTTGTGATGCGACCATTTATAAATTCTACTCGCAAAAATCCATATTTTTTAAAGTTAAAGGATTTTTTAGTATGTCTTCTCAAATAAATGCTGGTATATTGCGTGTTTGCTTGTCAACGATGATTTTTGCTTCACTTTGGCTTACAACAAGCAGTTCTGTATTTGCACAGCAGAATAGAGGCGCAATTGTGCAAGCAGAGCGTGTTGAGAAAATGACTTTACCGAATTTTACTCAAATTGGTGGGTCTGTGGTGGCTGGCGATCCTTTTTTTATTACAGCTAGCCTAACAGCTAAGATTGTAATGAAAGATTGGCAAATTGGGGACCTGGTGAAAGCAGGGGACATAATTGCTAAACAAGATACCTTTGTAATTGAACATCAGCTTCAAATTCATCGCTCAGAGCTAGAGGCAACTGAAAATGAAATTGCATCTTTAAATGAAAATCTTAAGTATGAAAAATCTCTTTTTTCACTTACTCAAGAGCAACTAGTACTATTAGACCGTAGAGCTGAATTCGCTAAAAAGCTAGCTCAGAGCAACGCAATTTCATTCGAAAATTCAGAGAACGCGCAGATCGCGCTTAATGCGGCTCAACAACAATTAGTTAATCGCAATAAAATACAAAGCGATCTTAAATATTCATTAAAGCAATTAATCGTAACTGAAGAAAGAATTAGGCTCCAAATCAAAAAGTTAGAGCGGGATCTATCGGATGCAACTCTTAAATCGCCTGTTGATGGGCAGATTATATCATTATTTTCGGAAAAAATAGGATTTGCAAGGCAAGGTGATATGATAGCTAGCATACGAACTGATGAAGGATATGGGGTAGAGTTAGATTTACCCGTTAAATATTTACCTTTCATCAATTCGGAGTCTCAGTTAAGAGCTCGTAGCCTATCAGGAGAAAACTTTATGCTTTCACTCAGGGCTATTCTTCCAGAAGAGAATAGAAGGACTGCATCTAGACTTACGAAATTAAGTTTTGATGGAGAAGTGTTGAGCAGTATTCGTGCTAACGGAGCGCAAATAAACGTTCTGGTTCCAAGCACTGAGGTTCAAGAACTGCTGGTTATCCCTCAAGATGCAGTAGTACCAGTTGCAGGTGGGCATGTTGTATTTGTCTTCGATAATGGGATAGCAAAGCGTCAGGCAGTTCGTTTGGGAAGTGCTATTGATGAGCGAATTATTGTAAATTCGGGTCTGCAGGCCGGAGAGCTTGTAATAACACGCGGTAATGAGGGATTAGATGACGGCGCAGCTGTTAAGCAAGGAAAAATACCAAAACGAGATGTTCCTAATATGTCAAATGATACATCTCAGGCAGAAAAGGCCGAAGAAATCCCAACCGAACTTGCAGATGATGCGAAAAAATGGCTGCTAAAATGGCAATCAAGTCGAGGTGAGCAATCAGGAAGGTTGGAATTATCTAGCAAAGCAAGCCTTTATAATGATAAGCCTGTATTGGTAACACGTAAAAATCATACTGTATATTTTGATACTGAACTTGTGTTGCCGTTTGGCATTGTAACACTCTCTTTTGAGCTTGTTTCTACACCTAATAGTATGAACGGGACTGTGATTTTAAGCGGATTGCCCAATGGTAGAGAAGTTCAAATGGATGTTATAGGAACGGCAAATTAGGATATCAAAAAAGAGTTTAGGTATATGAACACATTTATAAAGAACGCAATCGAACGTCCTGTTGCTGTTATGGCAATCATGCTATTGATAGTTCTATTCGGGATTGTTGCTTTAAGAACTATTCCAATCCAGCTTTCGCCTGATATCGAAAAGCCAATCTATCAAATTAGAGTATCTTGGCCTGGGGCTGCACCCGAGGATGTCGACAGAGAAATCGTAAGCAGATTAGAGACAGAACTGTCTAATTTAGCCGGTGTTGAAGAAATTTTATCTAGATCATCCAATGGTTCAGCAAGGGTAACGCTCACTTATTCTTTGTTAACCGATATGGATAAAGCACTTACAGTTTTACTTTCAAAACTAGCAGGAATCACAGGTCTTCCAAGTGAGTCATCGGCTCCTCAGGTGCAAACTTCTAATTCTGATGATAGTCCTATTGCCAGAATGGCATTAGTTGCGCTGGAGGGGAAAAATGTAGATTTAGAAAACCTTGGAAGTTTTGTAACAAGTAAAGTTGTGGACTACCTTGCGAGAACACCAGGAGTTTCCGAAATCACATATAATGGTGGCGGTAAAAAACAACTCAAGGTTATTATTGACCCTCAGAGGCTTGCCTCTTACCGCCTTTCAACTTCAATAGTGTTAGACGCCTTAAGAACCGCCACTACACTTCAATCTGTTGGAAGAGTGCAACAAGGAAAGCGCGTTTACACAGTAAGAACTGAAGCGATAGCCTACACACCTGAGACAGCATTAAATACTATTTTGAGAGCAGACTTTAACGAAAATGGACAAATTTCTCCCGTCTTATTGTCAGACGTTGCTGATGTTGAATTTGCGATTGAAAAAAGAACCAGCTTTAGACGCCTCAATGGTCAGGACGCTATCATTATAAATGCATTGAGAGAGCCTGGTATAAATGTTGTAACAACAATGCAGACCCTATCAAGCTCAGTAAAGGACTTAAACGAAACAACTCTGAATCCGAAAGGTTTACAACTCAACATCATTTATGATGAAACAGCATATATTCGTTCTGCGATTGACCTTGTGCAGCAGAATATTTGGATAGGCGGTATTTTAGCACTCTGTATTTTGCTCTTATTTCTGCGGTCATTGTTTCCAACAATGGTAATTTTTATAGCAATCCCAGTTTCTGTAGTAGGAACATTTGTTGCAATTTCAGGCTTTGGACTTTCCATCAATGTAATATCTTTGGCAGGAATGGCATTCGCAATTGGGATGGTTGTTGACGCGTCTATTGTTTCTCTTGAAAATATATTTAGATTGCGTCAAAAGGGCATGGATGCACCGACCGCAGCCTATCGTGGTGCGCGACAGGTATGGGCACCTATTCTTGGTTCTGCCCTGACTACTGTTTTGGTTTTCGTTCCTATCATTTTGCTAGACTTGCCAGTAGGGCAGCTTTTTCGTGATATTGGTATTGCTATATCAGTATCAGTTTTGATATCAGTCATGGTGTCGGTTACTGTCATTCCGGCTTTGGCATCTAAGCTTTTGGCTGGTCGTCATGACAGATTTCAGAAAATAAAATCTATTCCAGGACTAGACCGAGTTGCGAGGTTTATAGCCTTGCTGATGGTTCAATTTGCAATATATGCAACAAAAAACCGTAAAATCGCTCTTATTACCGTGAGCAGTTTGATTACTATGAGTATTGCAGTCATTTTTTTGATGATGCCAAAATTAGATTATCTGCCAGATGGTAATGCAAATTTCATGTTAGGCAGGATATTTGTCCCACCCGGTTATTCTATTAACGAGACAAAAAAAATAGCAGATAAGATGGAAGAATCTGCAAGACCACTGTGGGAAAAATCAGATAAGATGGGAGATGGTCCTGGCATAGAGCGTTTTTTCTTTGTTGCTTTTGATGGTGGTGGTTTTGCAGGGGCAACAGCGACAGATCCCGAACGTGTTACAGAATTAAGACCTATTTTGATGAGACCGGTTTTCTCGGAGCCTGGAGCACGTGCGTTTGTATTTCAGGCATCTTTATTTGGCCGTTCTGTTGGAGGTTCACGCTCAATAAATGTTGATTTAGCAGGGCCTTCCTTGGCAAGTCTAGTGTCAGTTGCAAGGCAACTTACAAGAATTTTAGACGAATCCTTTCCTGTAAGTGACGGTAATCAGGTGAGAATAATTCCTAGTTTAGATTCAGGCGCTCCGCAAATACGTATTTCGCCAGACTCTGAACAACTAGCAAAAATCGGAATTACAGCTCGAGAATTTAGTTCATTAGTTGATATCCTTAACGATGGTTTGGGAATAGCAGATGTACCAATTAATGGTGAATTGGTAGAATTGATATTAACAGGAGGTAATGCAGGTGAAATGGGAATGGATGACTTGTCAGCAATGCCTGTTATAAATAGACAAGGGTTGATGGTAAGACTTGATCAAGTGGCTCAGGTTGAAATGATCAGCGCACCTCAAACAATAAGACGTTTAAATGGAAATCAGGCGTTGACGATACAAGTGAGACCACGGGAAGCGATTGCTCTTGAAACAGCAATCAGCGTTATCAACGAACAAGTATTACCCCAACTGACACAAATCGCTAAAAAAAATAATGTTTCGATTGCCGTAAGTGGTGCTGCCAGCGCCCTAGAAGAAACATGGAAAGCAATGCAAGCAAATGTTTTAACTGCACTCTGTGTGATCTTTTTATTGATGGTAATACTACTTAGGTCTTTCATACTTCCTGGAATAATAATACTAGCGGTTCCAATAGCAGCGGCAGGTGGAATTTTAGCTTTATATATTCTTAATATGTTTTTAAGGCAACCTCTTGATATGCTTACAATGCTCGGGTTTGTGATTTTGACAGGTATAGTTGTGAATAATGCTATTTTAATGGTTGAGCAAACATGCCTGCAGATCCGTGAGGAAAATATGGCTGTTAACGAAAGTATAATAGAGGCTACCAGAAATAGGATAAGACCTATTTTTATGTCTACTCTTACTTCTCTTTTTGGTTTGGTACCGCTTGTTATTTTTCCAGGTGCAGGTTCAGAGCTTTACAGAGGAATTGGAACGGTAGTATTTGGGGGGCTTGCCTTATCGACTGTTGCTACTTTGTTTATCGTGCCAGGACTTTTGGCACTAGCTCACAAGCAGGTTGTGGCGTCTAGTCGCAAAACACAGATAAGTGATGATTAAATAACGCTTGAAGTTCATAAAATTGAGTAAAACCATCGAACTTAGTCATATAATCAACGACTGATAGTACTTATTCTCTGTATTTACATTAGCAAGGATAAATAAGGATTGCTCTGAAGTCATTTACATTTGTTAATGTAGGTCCTGTGACAACTTGGCTACCAATTTTCTTAAAAAAGTTATGAGAGTCATTCTCTTTTAATAATTCTAAGGGAGAAATTCTAGAGTTTTCTGCATCTTTTAATGTATTAGGTGTTATGAAAGCTCCTGCTATTTCTGCTGTTCCGTCCACACCATCGGTATCTGCCGCGAAACCAAAAATACCTTGTCTCTGTTTTAATTCTATTGCAAGAGCAAGGCAAAACTCTGCATTAGGTCCCCCAACACCATTTCCACTAGCTGTGACAGTTAATTCGCCGCCTGACAGTAAAAGAACAGGTGGCTGTGTTTTCGATAAATTATCTTGGATTTGAATTGCTTGTTTTGCCTGACTAATGGCAATTTCTTTGGCTTCACCCTGAAGGTTATCTCCAAGATTAATGACTTCAAATCCATACTTGCCAGATGCCATTTCTGAGGCTGCTTTCAATGATTGAGAGGGTGCGGCAAAAATTATATTTGTTGTCCTACTAAGACGTATATCTGTTGGTAAAATAACCGATGTCTGGGTGTTAAAATTTTCAATTTTATCTGAAGGAAAGTAAATGTTATAATCGGACAAAATTTTTAGTGCCTCTGCAGGAGTCGATTCATCACCAACTGTCGGTCCTGAGCCAATAAATTGAATATCATCTCCAGGAACGTCTGATAAAATTAAGCTTAGCATTTGTGCGGGATATGCAGCAGCTGCTAACTTTCCACCTTTTACCTTACTGAGATGTTTTCTAACAAGATTGATTTTTTCAATAGGTGCTCCACTCGTTAGAAGACTATTATTGATACTCTGTTTTTCTGCTAATGTAATTATATCTGAAGGGGCACAAAGAAGAGCAGAAGCTCCACCTGAAACCAAACAAAGAACGAAGTCATTTTCATTCAAGTCATTCATTAAATCCAAAATTTTTTTTGTTGCGATGACGCCATTTTCATCTGGAACTGGATGAGAAGCCTCTATGATTTCAATTCCTTTAGTTGGCCTGCTGTATCCATATCTTGTTATGATAACACCCTCACAGGCACCCCAAACAGTTTCCACCGCTTCAGCCATCCTTGCGCTCGCTTTTCCTGCTCCAACCACAATTACTTTACCCCTTGGTTTTTCTGGAAGGTAGCTGGGAACTGTAAGCATAGGATCTGCAACTGAGACTGCATGATCGTAAAGCTTATGAAGAATGCGTATTGGTTTAGGCGTTATCTGTAGATTCATATCCACACTATTAAATAAGGTTTTTCGTTATTCGAGATATGGGTAACATCACTCGAAATAGATTTAACATATATCACACGTCATTTTTTTAACTATTCAAAAAATATTCGATCCCTCTCCAATATGACCCCGTTAGACATTCTATTTTGAGGCCTGACTGGTTGAAAAACCTAACTCTGATTATGAGTATTTAAGTTGAAGATAAAACATTGGATAAATTCACTAACCTCTCAATTATAGACCTCTACCCAGCAAAGCTGTAGGTTGTTTTTGTGGTGGTGTAAAAGTCAATCGCAGCACGTCCTTGCTCTCTTGAGCCATACGACGAGTTTTTACGACCGCCAAATGGCACATGATAATCGACGCCAGCGGTTGGTAAATTTACCATTGCCATGCCAGCTTCTGATAACCGCTTGAATTCTCTTGCATAATATAATGATCTGGTGCAAATCGCGGATGAAAGTCCAAATTCTGTATCATTTGCGGTTGCGACCGCCTCTTCAAAATCATCAACTTTTATTATAGAAGCAACTGGCCCAAAGATTTCTTCTCTTGAACTGCGCATCTTGTTGTTTGCGTTTAAGAACGCACCTGGTCTTTGAAAATAACCAGTGTTCCGTTCCGCTAAATGCTGACCGCTAACTACTTCACATCCTTCATTGCGTGCTATTTCAACATAGGATAAATTTGACTTAAGTTGTGTGTCTGAGACAACTGGTCCTATTTGTGTTGTAGGATCAAGCGCAGGCCCAACAGAAAGTTTATCCATTTCTGAAACAAAGCGCTCAACAAAGGCATCGTAAATTTTTTCATGTACGATTACCCTTGAAGAAGCAGTACATCTCTGGCCAGTTTGGTAGAAAGCACCGTTAATTGTGACAGGGATCGCGATATCTAAGTCAGCATCTTCCATAATCACCATCGGATTTTTGCCACCCATTTCCATTTGAATCTTCTTCATATGCTGTATAGCACCTTGTGCTATTTTTCGCCCTGTTGGGACAGAACCAGTAAATGAAATCCCAGCCACTGCTGGATGGGACACTAAAGTTTCACCAACAGCTTCTCCTTTCGCGACCAGCAAATTAAAGACACCAGCTGGTAATCCCGCTTCTTCCATAATTTTAGTCAAGTGATAAGCACTCGCCGGTGTAATCTCTGAAGGTTTTAAAACTACGGTATTTCCGTGAGCAAGCGCTGGTGCAATCTTCCATGCTGGAATAGCAATTGGGAAATTCCATGGTGTAATAAGGACCGTAACACCAATGGGCTCTCTTACGATTTCAACATCTATATTTGGGCGTGTAGAAAGATTTTGCTCGCCAGTACGCCTGAGAGCTTCAGCTGCATAGAATTGAAAAAACTGACCAGCACGAAATGCCTCACCTTTGGCTTCAGCAAGCGTTTTTCCTTCTTCCCTGGCTAGAATTTCTCCAAGTTCATCCTGTCTCGTTATAATAATACGTCCAATATTGTCCAAAATATCGAACCTTGTTTGTGGGTTTGTATTCTTCCAACTCGAAAGGGCTGCATGTGCCGCATCAATAGCTTGGATAGCTTGATTAGAATCTGCAAGAGCGTGATTGGCTATCACGTCTCCGAGGTCAGAGGGATTGATATTTGAAATTTCTGACGTTCCTTCTACCCATTCACCACCGATATAATTAAGCAATAAACTTTTAGTCATGATTTCGAACTCCTCATTATGATTTTTAAACTTTTATTTTGAATACTTTGATAACGTTTGCATAGCAGTTTCAACACCACCTCTTTGATGAGGAATACCAGCTAACGATAACCCCATTTCCACGCCACTCAGAGTACCTAGTAGCATTAAGTCGTTGAAATCTCCGAGATGCCCTATTCTGAAAACTTTTCCCGCAAGTTTAGATAATCCATTTCCAAGTGACATATTGAAATTTGTTAATACAATTTCTCGAAATTTATCAGCATCATAGCCATCTGGAAGCATAACTGCTGTCAAAGAACTAGAATAGTTTTCAGGGTTTTGACATAGTACCTCAAGGCCCCATGCCTGCACTGCATCTCGTGTTGTTTTTGCATGACGGTCATGACGAGCGAAAACGGCATCCAACCCCTCTTCTTGTAGCATTTCAATAGCCACTTCTAGACCATATAACAAATTTGTGGCAGGAGTATATGGAAATGCACCATTTTTGTTAGCCTGAATTTGTTCGTTCCAATCCCAATAAGAGCGAGCCATGCCCCCTTTGCTAGAGATTTCAAGAGCTTTTTGAGATAACGCATTAAAGGAAAGACCTGGTGGTAACAATAGTCCTTTTTGTGAACCTGCAACCGTTACATCCACTCCCCATTCATCATGCCTATAATCTATAGAGGCTAGAGAAGAAATTGTATCTACCATAAGTAAAGCCGGATGATTAAGTTCATCCATAATTTTGCGGATTTTTGCTATGGGCGAGGTGCATCCGGTGGAGGTCTCATTATGTACGACGCATACGGCCTTTATTTTATGAGATGTATCTTTTGAGAGGCGTACCGCAAGTTCTTCAGGGCTTGCTCCGCTTCGCCAATCCGTTTCTAGAAATTCAGTCAACACACCAAGTTTATTTGCCATGTTACGCCACAGACTTGCGAAATGGCCTGTTTCTACCATCAAGACATGATCACCACTTTGAAGTGTATTCACCAGAGCAGCCTCCCATGCTCCTGTTCCTGAGGCAGGGAATATTACAACGTCAGAACTAGTTTTGAAAATTGACTTTATTCCATCAAGACATTTGCGAGCTAAAGCAGCGAATTCTGGACCTCGATGGTCAATAGTTGGTTTGTCCATAGCTCGAAGCACTCTGTCAGGAACATTTGTGGGGCCAGGTATTTGTAGAAAATGACGACCTGTTTGAAATTGATGAGTTGGCACAAGGGGCTCCTAATCTTCTTATTATCTTATAAGATGAAATAAACTGGGATTGAAAAAAACAATATGAGGAGTATTTTAAAGCTAGAAATTAGATTTGTATATGTTAAACGCAGGTTTTTTTACATGGCAGATGGTAACATCCCTATCCAAACAGATGAATTAGAAAATATGATTGAAGGAGAATTCCTCGATAGTGAATTTGATAGGGGTAGATACGCAACTGATGCCTCCATTTATCAGATCATGCCCCATGCCGTAGTGTTACCAAAAAATAAAGATGATATTGAAAAACTTATTGCGTTTTGCAGAAAAACAAAGACGGCTATACTTCCCCGTGGCGGTGGGACATCGCAATGTGGTCAAACAGTTAACAAAGCTATTGTTGTTGATAATACTAAATATTTTAACAAATTAATCTCAGTTGATCTGAGTGAGAATAGTTGTGTTGTTGAACCCGGTATTGTTTTAGACGATTTAAACAAGCATCTTCGTGCATATGGGTTATGGTTTCCTGTAGATGTTTCTACTTCAAGTAGAGCAACTATTGGAGGTATGACGGCCAATAATAGTTGTGGTGGGCGTTCCATACGATATGGAATTATGAGAGATAACGTATTATCAATAGATGCTATACTCGCAGATGGGACAGCAGTTACATTTGGCCCTGAAGATGAGAGTGTCATGTCTGATGAGATGCGTGAATATCTTCTAAATCTTGGAAAGAATAATAGTAATCTTATTGAGGAGCGCTTTCCAAAAGTGCTGCGTAGAGTTGGCGGTTATAATCTGGATGCAATAGTACCAGATGCTATGTCAGCAAGGCTGGGAGGGAGGCAGGGCGATGGGATAAATTTTGCTCACTTGCTACTTGGTTCTGAGGGCACCCTTTCTTATTTTACATCTATTAAGCTTAAATTATCGCCTTTGCCTGCGCAGAAACTAATGGGTATTTGTCACTTTCCAAGCTTCTACAAAGCGATGGATGCAACTCAGCATTTAATCAAATTAAATCCAGTTGCTATTGAATTAGTTGATGACACCATGCTTTCTTTGGCTCGTTCAATTCCAATGTTCCAGCCTATTATCAGTGAAGTCGTAATTGGGAATCCAAAAGCATTATTGATTGTTGAATTTGCAGAAGATGAAAGAGATGAAAATTTAAATAGGCTTAAAAAGCTTCAAATAGCAATGACGGATTTAGGCTTTGGATGGGAAAATTCGGAGGAATGGCAAGGTGGTGTGGTGCATGTAGAAGATGCACACCAGCAAGCACGAGTATCAGAGATGCGAAAATCTGGTCTTAATATCATGATGTCGATGAAACAAGATGCAAAACCAGTCTCTTTTGTGGAGGATTGTGCTGTTGAACTTGAGTATCTTGCAGAATACACAGATAAGTTAACAAAGATTTTTAAAAAATACGACACGGTCGGAACATGGTATGCGCATGCATCTGTCGGATGTCTGCATGTACGCCCAGTTCTAAGTATGAAGAAAACAGATGATGTCAAAGCTATGCGAGCTATTGCAGAAGAGGCTTTTGAACTAGTAAAGCAATATGGTGGTTCTCATTCCGGGGAGCATGGAGATGGTATTTTACGCTCTGAATTCAACGAGACGATGTTCGGCCCTGAAATGGTGAGCTTGTTTGTTCAAGTAAAACAGTTTTTTGATCCGATAGGAATTTTTAATCCTAACAAAATTGTTGATGCACCAAAAATGGATGACAGGTCGTTATTCCGATTTGCACCCGGTTATCAAGCAGATGATTTGCCAGTGATATTTGACTGGTCATCATGGCCTGGTAAATCAGGTGGTCTGCAAGGTGCAATAGAAATGTGCAATAATAATGGCGCTTGTAGAAAGCTAGAAGGAGGGGTTATGTGCCCATCCTATCGCGTTACTAAAGAGGAGAGAGACTCTACCAGAGGTAGAGCAAATAGCCTACGGCTAGCTTTGTCTGGTCAACTAGGTCCGAATGCACTCATTGGCGATGAAATGGAAGAAACTCTAAAATATTGTGTTTCGTGTAAGGCCTGCAAGAGGGAGTGTCCAACATCTGTTGACATGGCTAAAATGAAATTAGAAATAATAGCGATGCGAGCTGCAACTAAAGGGGTTTCCTTTAGAGATAAGCTTATTGGATATTTGCCAGATTATGCTCCTATTGCATCGAGGTTATCTTTTTTTCTGAATCTTCGAAATAAATGGTCTTTATTTTCCTATATTTTAGAGAAAATCACTGGCTTTACAGCAAAACGCGAGTTACCTCACTGGCGTAAAGATTATTTCAGAGATATTGAAGTTTCAGGTGTTTTACCAAAACAAGATGAAGCTGATGACAAGATGCCTGTTATTTTGTTTGTTGATACTTTTAACCGATATTTTGAACCTGAAATAATAAGGTCTGCAGCTAAGGTATTGAAGGCCGCTGGATATCACGTTTTTATTCCTACAAATCCAAATGATAAGCCTCTGTGTTGTGGGCGAACCTATTTATCTGGTGGATTGATAAAACAAGCAAAACAAAAAGCACAAACTCTTATCTCCACACTAGCGCCATTCGCGGAGCAACAAATTCCGATTGTTGGATTAGAGCCCTCTTGCTTGCTTGCGCTTAGAGATGAATTACCCTCATTATTACCAACAACACAGGCAAAGCAAATAGCGAGGATGGCACTAACTTTTGAGGAGTTATTAGCGAAAGATAAGCCAAACCTGCAGCTTGTAAAACACGCAAAAGCCTATTTACATAGCCATTGTCATCAAAAGGCTTTTGACGTAGTAAGGCCAATAGAACAGGTTTTAAAAATGATAGAAGGGCTCGATGTTGAAAAAATCGATAGTAGTTGTTGTGGAATGGCTGGTGCGTTTGGATATGATGCTTCAACTTATGATTTATCGATGCTTATGGCAGAAGAAAATTTGCTACCTAAGGTAAGGGAAAGCAAAGGTAGTGATATTATCATTGCAGATGGCACTTCTTGCAGATGTCAAATTGAACACGGAGCCTCCAAAAAAGCATTACATGTTGCACAATTATTGGACCAATCTCTGTTAGTAAATTAGTTTAAAAAAAAGAACGGATTATTTAACGTTATTTAATTTTTTCCAAATTCTATTGGGTGTTGCTGGCATCTCTACAGCGTCACTACCCTCAGACTTTAGTGCATCTTGAATAGCACTTAATGTTGCAGCGAGCGCTCCAACGGTTCCAGATTCTCCAACACCTTTGGCACCAAGCGGATTTATCTTAGTTTTGACAGGGTAGGTTTTAATCCTGAACTTTGGGAAATCGGAGGCTATTGGCATTTGATAGTCCATAAATGAACCTGTTGATAGTTGCCCTGTTTCGTCATAAATAAGAGATTCCCCTAACGCCTGGCTGATGCCTTGCACAATACCACCGAGAATTTGGCCTTCAATCAAAATTGGAAATAAAGCTGTTCCAACATCTTCTACCGCAACATAATCCTGCAAAAAACATTTTCCAGTTGACCTATCAATTTCTACTTCACAAATATGACATCCATTAGGATAAGTCGGCGCAGAAGGAGTAAATTCTCCCAAAATATCAATGCCATCGGGTTGATTGCTATATTGCGCGATTTCAGACCAATCGAGAGAGCTATTCGGATTATTCTGATTGTAGAAATTTCCTTTTTCATAATGAATATTTGAGATATCACATTTCAGAACATCGGCAGCGATTTCATTACCTGCTTTAATCAACTTTTCAGAAGCATTAATAGCAGCCGAACCACCAGTAATCGTTGCAGATGAACCACCACTTCCCCGACCGCTTGGTAGATAATCTGTATCACCTTGAACATAATGTACCATATCGGCATTAATGTTTAGTACATCTGCGACAATAGCAGGAAAGCTTGTCTCAAGACCCTGACCAACAGACATGCTTCCAGGTGCAATTGTAATATTGCCCTGTTTGGATAATTTTATCCTTGCTAATTCCTTTATCCGCATCCCAAATGGTCCTCCTGCAACCTCAATGTGGGTTGCTATCCCAATACCTCTTATTCTGCCTCTCTTTTGTGACTCAATACGCCTTTTATCGAAATTATGATAATCTGAAAGTAATAATGCCTCCTCTAGGATTGCTGGAAAATCTCCACTATCATAATTAAACATTAAACTAGTTTGGTAGGGCATCATATTTGGTTTGATAAAATTTCTAGCACGCAATTCTGCTCTATCTATTCCTATAACTCTTGCGGCTTGGTCTATTGCGCTTTCTATCATAAAGGTAGCCTCTGGTCTTCCGGCACCTCTATATGGAGAAATTGGCATTGTATTGGAGTAGCTAAAACGAAGCTCTGCTGCTAGGCAAGGTATTACGTATTGTCCCGCGATACCACCCAAATTATTTAGCATACTAAAGGAACGTTTCGATATATACGCGCCAATATCTATATCAAGCGATACTGAAAAACTGGTGAATTTTCCCTTACTATCTAATCCAAGGCGTGCTTGTCCATGCATTGCTCGCGCATGCTCGTCGCTAATAAATGCCTCGCTACGACTAGCAGACCAACAAAGGGTTCGTTTAAGTTTACGGCTTGCCCAAATGATCGCTGCATCCTCGCGGTAAAGGGTACCTTTCATTCCAAAGGAGCCACCAACGTCTGGAGCGATTACTTGAATGTCAGTAGTTTCAAGAGAGAAAGTCTGCATTATTTCTGCGCGCAATGCGAACGGATTTTGAGTGCTAGTTGTAAAAATGGACTTGCCTTTTTTAGTAGTTTCGCACAAGGCTATGCGAGGCTCCATGGCAACTGCTGTAATTCTTGAAATATGAATTGGCACTGTGATTAGATAGGCAGAGATTTTCTCAGCTTTTTCCACTTCGCTAAAATCGCCAACATTATGATAAGAGGCACAATTGTCATGTGCTTCTGGCCAAACAGGTTGGCTATCAATATCTTTGCCGCTCAAAAAGGCACTATCGCTGTCATTGTAATTAAAATTAATTGCCTCAATAGCGTCGTCTGCCTGCTCAGTTGTCTCTGCTATGACCATTGCAACAGGTTCGCCAAGATGTTTGATTTCATAACTATTTAAGATAGGCCTACGTGGTTTCACGATAGTGCCACCATCATCACGCGCTGGGTTTGATGTATCCAACATATGTGTGATGCCATCAGATGCCATATCCTCTGCCGTGAAAATACAAACCACCCCAGGCAGTGTTTTAGCGGTACTAATATCTATGGAAAGTATATTCCCGCGTGCAATTGGAGTGCGTAAAAACTTAACAACCAATGCCTTTGACGGTTTTGTATTTGCAGTAAATTTGCCCTTGCCAGTAATCAGCCGATGATCTTCGAGACGTGCCATAGTTAACATCTTTTTGAAAATAATTTAAAATAAGTATCCTCTACATAGCATTATTTTACTTTTGGGCACTAGTCAGAATTTTGCATTTTAAAAATTGAGAATTTTTATAGCCAATAGTTGTTTTGAATATAAAAATATCAAATAAAGGACCATAGATATGCAGAAAGGATAACAGCTAGAATCATTAACCAGATTGGAAACTTTCCAAACAATAACAGCATGTAAAGTATTAATATAATAGCTATATCGATCCAGCTTTTAATGCTCAAAATAAGAATAGGGTTTATAAGAGCTGCAAGTAATAGTCCAACAACAACCGCGTTTACTCCATATAAACCGGATTGTATATAACGATTGCCTCTTATATTTTCCCAGATTGGAATTATTGCAAGAACAAGAAGAATTGCTGGTAGAAAAATGATTATAAGGCAAAATATGCCAGATATCCATTCTGGCCAACCTGTTGGCAGAAGAACACCTAAATAGGCAGCAAAGGTAAAAAGTGGCCCTGGAATAGCTTGAACAATTCCGTATCCTGCTATAAAGTCAGCATGGCTTATGAGACCGTTTGGAACCAGTTGAGATTGAAGTAACGGTAGAACCACATGGCCACCGCCAAAGACTAATGCGCCAGACTGGAAAAATGTAGTTACTATTTCTATAATTAAAGAATTATGAATGAACCCTACAACCGGAAGACCAAGTAATATAATCAAAAATAAAGCCCCAGAAAATAGACCAATTCTTTTTAAAAAAGGGGTAGAGGTATAATTTTCCTCTCCCTTTTCTGTTATCTCAATATTAGCAACATTGTAATGATTTAAAACAATGCCAGCTATTACACCGGCGCCTAAAATGAACAATTGCATGAAAGCTGAAGGACTAATTACTAAAATAAATGTAGCAAATAAGGATAAAATTCTTCGTGTCCAATCAGGCGTAAGTGATTTTGCCATTGATATAACTGCTTGTAAAACAATAGCAGCAGCAAATAATTTTAGCATATGTAAAACGCTGGAAATGCTTGTCTCATCAAATATCAGAATGCCATAGCCCGCAGCAATCATAATAATCATGGAGGGTAATGTAAAACCGAGCCAGGCAGCAAAAGCTTGGGAAATACCACCACATTTGAGACCAATTGACATACCGACTTGACTTGAAGTTGGCCCCGGTAAAAACTGACATAAACTTACGATTTCGGCATATTCCTTAGCCGTTAACCATTTTTTTTGTTCAACAAACATGTTAAAGAAAAATCCAATATGGGCAGTTGGACCACCAAAGCAAGTCAATCCTAATTTAAAAAACACCCAGAACATATTTAAAGATTTAATTTTGGGTAATGGGTTTTTGGCTATAGTAGGATGTTTATTTTTTTTGATTTTAGAAGATTTTGATGACATTAATTGACTTTAAGAATATTTACTTTTTTGTATATTTCTTTTCACTATGATTTTATTTAATGGAGCCTGCAAGCTAGAATAAGTTCTTTCCACATTTTAACGAATGTCTGATTGAATGAGAAAGACAAAAAATTAAATGTTTTCTGCATCAGAAATATTATTAAAAATACGTCTATGTCAGTTAACATCATTTAAAGTTTTACATGCTTGCTTAAATTCGATTAATTCAACAGATAACGAATTAATGGCATGTTGGGAATTATATAGCTGATGAAAAATTAATATATACAGCAAATTGGCTACTAAATTTCATAAAAAAGGAAAATCAAGGTAATAGTCATTTATCAGATTAATAGCTCGTTTAAAATCAGCTATTTATTTGGTTTTTAGGTTAGCTCAGGAATGGATAATTCATCTGCAATTTGTTTGAGCTTGGAAAATAATGGTGCTGGTATTTCAATTCCTAAAGACGTTCTCTTTTTAATTGTTTTAGCTAAATTCTCTCCAGGAAGCCGGATTTCAGATATGCCTGGCAACTTTTCAGAGGATTTCATTTCTTTCCACACATTGTCTATCTGTGATTTAAATAGTTCAAGGTCCATAAAGGCCTCTATGTCCAATGCAATTATAAATTGACCTGTGTTAGTAATAGTTTTGTGATCAGAGTTAAAGTCAATAACGTCTTTGCCAAAAGCTGCATTATTTAGAGTGCCCGCTAAAATACCAAAAATTAGAGACAACCCATATCCCTTGGGGCCTCCTATAGGAAGTAAAAAACCGTCCTTCGATTTAGTGGGGTCTGTTAGAGGGTTTCCTTGTTTATCAATCATCCATCCCTCTGGCATCTTTCCGCCTGATTGAATTAATGTTTTTACTTTTCCATACGCAGCAACTGTCGTTGCCATATCAAGAATTATTGGAGGATTTAAACCAGATGGAATAGCGATAGATATAGGATTCGTGCTTAATAACAGGTCAGTTCCACCCCAGGGCGGCATATGATTTGCGCTTCCAACTGCTACATAAATTCCAATCAGGCCATTATCAAGAACGTATTTAGTATACAATGCCGCTGGACCAGCATGATTTGACATTCTTGCTCCAACCCAAGATACTCCGCTTCTCCGAGCTTTCTTAATAGCAATGTCAGCTGCATGACGCATCACCAGATGGCCAATTCCATTATCACCGTCAATTAAAGCAGTGGCAGTTCTTTGAGAGAGTAGCTTAAATTTTGGTTTTGGGTTCATTCCGCCTTCTTGTAGTCTTTTAATATATTGAGGAAGTCTGAAAATACCATGACCATCTTGACCTGATATATCTGCTTGAACCATCAGGTCTGCTGTTATTTCAGCATTTTTTTTTGTAAAACCTGTTGCTAATAATGCTGATTTGATAAATACAAAAAGGCTCTGCGTTGATATTACATGTTTCATAAAAAGGTATCCTAATGCTCAATGCTTACTATGTTAACATTAAATTTTTGCATGCATATTATGTTAAAGCTTAAATTCTCATGTATTTATAAAGATGCGCTTTCATCTAGACAGTAACTCGAAGAATGTGTCAAATAAGGAATAAGAGCGATGGATTTTTGCTCGCCCATAAAGCTAATAGTAATTCGTCAAGAAGGATAGGAAGATTAGATGAAGTTTGGCGAAAAACCTATTAGCAAATGTATAGGGGATTTGCTGGTACATTCTGTAAAATTACCTGATGGAAAATTACCTAAGGGTACAAGCCTATCAAAAGCTCATATTCAAAAACTTCGTTCAGTGGGAATTACTTCTATATTAGTTGCGAGTCTTGAAGAAGGAGATGTTGATGAAAATTTGGCTGCAAAATTACTTTCAAACGCATTTAAAAGAATAGGTTTCCAGTTATCCGCACCAGCAACTGGGAGGGTAAATTTTATTGCAGAGAAATTAAGTATTGCAAGATTAGATGTTGAAAAAATAAAACGTCTTAATGAAATTGACGAAGCAATCACGTTTGCCACGGTTCTTCCTGACCAATTACTTGTAAAAGGTCAGATGTTAGCTACATTGAAGATTATACCATATGCGGTGTCGCAAAACTCCATCGATGAGGCATTAAACATTATTGCCAGTAGTGTTCTTTTGTCATGTCAAAATCTTATTTCCCTTAATTTTAGCCTTATACAAACAAAGTTTGAAGACACGAAGTCATCAATATTAATTGCAACTGAAAATGTTACCAGGGCTAGATTGGCACAATTAGATTGCTCTCTTGTAGATTGTCAGATTGTAGATCACACTTCTATGAATGTTAGCAAAGCTATGATTAGGGCAAGAGAGCAGGGCGCTCAAGCATTCCTGTTATGTGGAGCATCGGCCATAGCAGATAGGTTGGATGTTCTGCCGGAAGCCCTTAGATTGGTTGGGGGTGAAATAATTCATATTGGTCTTCCTGTTGATCCAGGTAATCTTTCTATGGTTGGAGAATGGGATGGTATGGTTGTACTTGGAATGCCTGGCTGTGCTCGGTCTTCAAAATTAAATGGACTTGATTGGTTGCTTCAGAAAACACTTGCTGGGGTTAAGTTAGATAAATCGGAATTATCTGGTATGGCCGTTGGCGGCCTACTTGCAGATATAGCGTCTCGTCCTTTGCCTAGAAAGTTAATTCATAAAAATAGTTCTACAGAAAACAAGATTGCAGGCATTATTCTCGCAGCAGGCAGCTCAACTCGGATGGGAGTCGAGAATAAACTTCTCCTTACATTAAATAATGGCATGACAATGATAAGTTGGATTGTAAAAACTTTTCTAAATTCAAAAATTGATAATTTATTTGTTGTTACAGGATTTCAAGAAAAAGAGGTAAGGCGAGCACTTACAGGACTCAATGTTAAATTTATCCACAATCCGAGCTATGAGACAGGTCAAGCAAGCTCAGTTACGGTTGCTATTGAAAATTTGCCTGAACAGTATGACTCGGCTTTAATAGGCTTAGCAGATATGCCATTTGTCACAGCTGAATTAATTGACCGGCTCATAGAGTCACATAACTTATTACCAAAGCCAGAAACTCGAATAACACTACCGCTTATAAATGGAGAGCGTTCAAACCCAGTGATTTGGGGAAAAGCGTTTTTTGATGAATTACAGAATATATCTGGTGACCAGGGAGGCAGACAAATTCTTTCAGCATATTTGTCAGCAATTAATGGTGTTAGCTGGGAAAAAATGCAGATTGCAGAAGACATCGACATTCCAGAGGATAGGAATAAATTATCTTCAATTCATTGAAAACAAAAAAGAACTACTATCTTTGTTAATTTATAGGTCAAAAATAGATTTATGTGTTCAGTTATTCTCGAGAAGGTCAAAAGGTATATCACCGAATTGTTCTCGTGCGTCACTATATAAGGGTGCTATTTTTTCTTTGAATGGTGCAGTTTCCTCAACTGTAAGATTATGTATTTGACCTGCAGCATCGAGGATTAATTTTTCTGCCTCTTTCACATCCGTTTCTATTTGATTTCGTTGCCAATGAATGGCCTCCTTTGCGGACGCTATAATTGCTTGTTTTAACTGCTCAGGCCAATCATAAAATTGGGTCCTGTTGCACATTATAGCTCTTGAAATATAGAAGTGATTCGAGACTGTATGATGTTTATGATATTGATGCACGCCATATGTGGTTGTATTTGTGTATGGATTTTCTTGTGCGTCAAGCGTGCCATTTTGAATATCGCTAATTGCTTGGGTGAGATCCATTCGCATTGGCACTGCACCCAAAAGTTCAAAGAAACGGGAATGAACTTCACTTGGCAAAACTCTTATTTTCATGCCCTTCATATCATCAGGTTTTTTGATCATGTGCGAAGAATTTGATATCTGGCGAAAACCATTTTCCAAATAGCCGAGTATTTTGTAATTTTTTCTATCCTCTATTTTATTGGTAAGGTATCGGCCAAGTTTTCCATCCATTGCGCTTCTGGCATGAGCATTATCTCTAAATAAAAAGGGAAGGTCTACAAAACCTAGTTCCGGCACATCATCAGTTAGATAACTAGTTGACTGATAGGTTACAGTTAAGATGCCTTGTTCTGTCATCCATAATATATCTTCAGATTTATATCCAAGGTCCATAACATTATAAACATATTGTACGTCTACTAAATCTGGGAACTGCTTTACAAGTTTATTTCCCATAATTTTAAGAGACTTTGAAAATGAAGTATGTTCAGGCCCATAGCCTGCCAAAATAATTTGAAATTTTTTCATGTTCTAAACCTTTACATTACCCCGGTAGCTAAGCTCTTTATTCAATGAGAATTATTGTAACAAACAAATTAGAAACATTCAGTTTAATTCTTGCTTGCAATTGTTTAACGTAGTTCCATCATATGCAATAGTACCTCAATTTATTCTCTGACTTTACTCATTTTATTGGCAATATATGATATAATATTATTTAAAATTATTATTAGGAGGAAATAAATGCATTGGACAGTTTATCTATCTGGAGAAATTCACACTGATTGGCGTGATATAATCGAGGCACAGGCTGCAGCTGCAGAACTTTCTGTTTCATTTACCTCTCCCGTAACAGACCATGGAGCATCTGATGACTGTGGTGTAAAAATTATGGGTTCAGAAGACTCTAAATTCTGGCATGACCATAAAGGAGCAAAACTTAATGCCATCAGAACGCGCACGCACTTAGAGCAGGCTGACATTGTTGTAGTTCGATTTGGTGACAAGTACAAACAATGGAATGCTGCTTTTGATGCTGGATATGCTGCGGCTCTTGGCAAACCTCTTATAGTGATGCATGGTCCTGAACATCAGCACGCATTAAAAGAAATCGATGGCGCAGCGTTAGCGGTAGTCGATACGCCAGAGCAAATTACTAAAATTCTTAACTATGTAATAAATGGTGCTTTGTGAGCAACATAAACAATGTGTGATTACATAATTAGTTTCAAAAAATGAAGGAGTTATAATGGCGATAAGGTATATTAAAGAAGGTAAATCGGCTTTAGAGCGATCCGAAGATGATGCTAAGGTTCGCCAAATTGTAGAGGTAACACTTAAAGATATTGAAACCAGAGGAGATGCTGCTGTTCGAGAGCTTGCAGAGAAATTTGATGATTATTCTCCTGATTCGTATCGTCTGTCTGAAAGCGAAATTCAAAAGCTAATTTCAGAAGTGTCAGAGAGAGATTTAGAAGATATAAAATTTGCTCAAATACAGGTCAGAAAATTTGCAGAGGCACAACTTGCATCCATGCAAGATATTGAAGTTGAGACTTTGCCTGGGGTAATTTTGGGGCATAAGAATATTCCAGTTCAGTCTGTCGGATGTTATGTGCCTGCTGGAAAGTTCCCGATGGTTGCCTCGGCACACATGTCCGTTCTGACCGCATCGGTAGCTGGGGTGCCACGTATTGTTGCATCAACGCCTCCTTTTCAGGGGAAGCCCAACCCTGCTGTCATTGCAGCCATGCATATGGGTGGCGCACATGAAATATATGTTCTTGGGGGCATGCAGGGAATTGGAGCGATGGCGCTTGGAACAGAGACTATTGAGCCAGTTCATATGCTGGTGGGGCCAGGAAACGCTTTTGTCGCCGAAGCTAAAAGACAATTATTCGGGAAAGTTGGCATCGATCTATTCGCTGGGCCAACCGAAACTATGGTAATTGCGGACGAGACGGTTGATGCTGAGATGTGTGCAACAGATTTACTAGGTCAAGCTGAGCATGGTTATAATTCTCCAGCAGTTCTTCTAACAAATTCAGATAAACTTGCTGAGGATACTTTGGAGGAAATAGATCGATTGCTTACTATTTTGCCAACTGCCGACACCGCTTCAGTCAGTTGGCGAGATTATGGAGAAGTTATAGTCTGTGACACTTATGATGAGATGTTAAAAATGGCAGATGAAATAGCTTCAGAGCACGTTCAGGTAATGACAGAAAGAGATGATTGGTTTTTAGAAAAAATGACTTGCTATGGCGCTTTATTCTTGGGCCCCCGTACAAATGTTGCAAATGGTGACAAGGTGATTGGAACAAACCATACATTACCAACTAAAAAGGCAGGCAGATATACAGGCGGCTTGTGGGTTGGTAAATTTTTAAAAACACATTCCTATCAGAAGATTTTAACAGATGAAGCAGCAGCTCATATTGGTGCGTATGGTTCTAGATTATGTATCTTGGAGGGATTTGTTGGCCACGCTGAACAATGTAATATTCGGGTGAGACGATATGGTGGTAAAAATGTTGGTTATGGCGATGCAGCACAATAATAGAGGAAAATAAGATGGACTCATCACTTCCACGCACACCTTCCTTCAATTTAGCAGGAAAAAGGGCTTTGGTTGCTGGAGCCTCTTCGGGAATTGGGGTTGGGTGTGCAGTAGCATTATGCGAGGCAGGTGCTGCAGTTACTCTGGTCGCTCGCTCAAAAGATACTTTAGAGGAATTACAAAAACAGATGATATCTGAGGGTTGGGATGCAACTGCCCGTCCTTTGGATGTTACGGACGTAAATGCAACTAAACAAATGATAGAAAATGAACTTCCGTTTGATATATTGGTAAATAGCGCTGGAATGGCTCGGCATAGTGCAAGCTTGGATACAACTACTGAAGATTTTGACGCAGTAAGCGAACTCAATATAAAAGCGGGATACTTTTTGAATCAAGCCGTTGCTAAAAAATTAATCGAAGCTGGCAAGCCAGGTTCTCTGATGACTATTTCTTCCCAGATGGCAGTTGTGGGTGGCATTGACAGAGCAGTTTATTGTGCAACGAAGCACGCAGCAGAGGGATATACAAAATCTCAGTCAATCGAATGGGGTATTCACCAAATCAGAGTAAATACGATTTGTCCAACATTTGTTAGAACTGCGCTTAGTCAGTCTACCTTTGCCAATCCAGAAAGAAAGAAATGGATAGAAAGTAAAATAAAGTTAGGCCGAGTTGCTGAGATTGAGGATATTATGGGAGCGGTTGTTTTTCTGGCCTCTGATGCAAGTGCGATGATAACGGGGACATCTTTGCTTATAGACGGAGGCTGGACAGCAGATTAATTTTATAATTATCTAATAAGTTTTGTTTCTAAGATTTTACAAAACTAAAGTTTTTCCCTTACTAATTTTAAAATAAAATGGCATGATTTTTGAATTAATTTGAGTTTTTATGAAAAATTCAGTCAGGCGTTATGAATAGTCTGGGAAAATAATGTTAAGAAATTTTTTTGGAAAATTAATTGGGAATAGCAAATTAGTAATTGCCTCGCTCATGGCAATACCTATGATGACAGTTTTATTAATTTTTATTTTATCTCATGCATTATTCACTCCTGAACAACCATCTACAGATGAAATAATTAATTCTTTGACCCATAAAGCAAAGCTAGGTGGCATTGATCTCGCCTCATTGGGTATTGAAATAGATTTAGGAGATAATGAGACTGATAATGAGACACAAGAGCAAGGTTATGTTGTTACCGAAGACGGTTTAATAATTTGGGACAAACATTATTACTATGAAATTGTTCGAACCTTTGTTACGAATGTGAAAGGTCAGTCTGACACAATTGTACGTGCTAACTTAGCCGTGTCCAGTTATCTGGCAGGCACAGTAGGTGAAAATTACCAGATGCAAATGACTGCTTTTGATCCGATGATGATGTCAGCCGTTCTGAATTTTATGGCAGACACAACCAAAAGTGACTACATAGGTTCAAAAAATATTGAACGTACGTCAAATAAAATCAAAGATGTGATAAACGATGTATTGAAAAAACAAGAAGCTCGTTATTTTGTAGACCATGTATACTTCGTTCAATTAGCCATGAATGATGGCAGGCTATGATCCTTATATATTCATTTGATAAGTCGCGGGTAACCATTTAAACCCACTACTCGTTTTTTCTATGTAACCAACGGATGGGAAAGGCATATGAAATGCTATTACTGGGGCGTTTTTTGACGCCGCCATTTCTACGAGCCGTTTACGAGTTGTAATGGCCATTTCTGGGTTATCATCCATTGAGAACTGCCATTCCAGATTAGCAAGAGATACAGCGAAATGTGCAATTGTATCTGATAATAACATAAGCTCAGCACCCTCACTCTCAACGTGAAATGCCATGTGACCTGCAGAGTGCCCAAACGCATTTAATGCGGTTATCCCATTTACCAATAAGGCATCAGGTTCGACAAATCTGCATCTATCTGCAAGAGGAACAACCACCTCTTGAAACATTTTCCTTGTTGGTCCTCTGAAGTCTGGTATTGGGGAGTCTCCTGACCAAAACTCAAATTCAGTTCGGCTAATGATGATTTCGGCATTTTTAAAAGTTGGTGTGCCGTCCGTTGTCAGATTAGCAATATGGTCTGGATGTCCATGAGAAATTACCACATGTGTTACCTGTTCTGGGCTATATCCTGTTTTTTCTAATAGTCTATTATACCACCCAGCACTTGGCCCGGGGGCTCTTTTGCCGAAACCAGGGTCAAATGCAATCAGTGCGTCTGAGGTCTCAATAAGAGTTGGTACAAAATTATGCTCTAATTTTGGAAAGGGTAGAAAATGTTGCTTTGCAATTTTTTCTATTTCAGGAGCACTAGCATTTGTTGCAGTGAAAGGGTGCATATCTTCACGATGAAAATATCCATCCAGAATATTAGTAATTCTGAATTTACCGAGATTAAACTGGTAAATTTCAGGCCTTACATTTGTATACGAGTTTGACATTATTTGCTCCCTGCTATTCTCTTACTTTTTGTTTGAGGCTAGACTATAATCTGAATCATTGGAAATTAGTTTATAGTCAAATCATAATGTTAGCTATGGAAATTTTTTTATTTTTAATCTAATTATTAGCACCAGTTTATTTGCCTTATGTCAGACAGAGCAACAGTTTGATAAGGTTTCCAGATTGATTTAGGAATTTAGATATCATGGTAGATTTTTTTTGGCCCAGAAAAAGACTATTTTTTTTTACTGTTTTACTGCTATCTATTTTTATATTTGCGACAAGTGAGTGGCTTGCACGAAGACATTTTACAGAAACAGATTTTTCTCTTGGAGCACCTTTTTCGTTAATAGATCATAATGGGCGAGTGATAACAGAGAAAGCATTCTTAGGCTCGCCATCATTGCTTTTTTTTGGGTTTACTTATTGTCCAGAAATTTGCCCGACTACACTAGTTGATTTGAATAGATTGACTGAGGAACTTGGATTTGAGATTCCAATCTATTTTGTAACTCTAGATCCTGAGCGTGATACACCTCAGCAACTAGCGGATTACCTTCCTTATTTTGGTAACAGAATAATTGGTATCACCGGCAATACAGATGCAATCTTATCTCTGGCAAAATCATGGGGTATTTATCGGAAAAAGATCTCAACTTCAAGTGGTTATACTATAGACCATACTGCAAGTGTATTTATGCTATCTGATTCAGGAAAATTTCAAGGCACAATAGCCTGGGGAGAAAACGATCAAATAGTGAAGCAGAAATTAGAGCGGTTATGGTATAAGTGATGATTTATTCATCAAAGACGCAAGATGTTGTACATTATTGATGTCCAACGACAACTCTTTTTCTTTTATCTTCTTTCCTATTTCAATAATGGCCTCATTATACGGCGCTTCAATTCCAGCTTCTTTTGCCTTTTCAACAATAAAACCGTTTATTGTCTCTATTTCTGTTCGTCTGCCTCTAATAAAATCTTGCAGAATGCAATCCTGTGCAGCAGGTCCAACATGACCTGCTAGAGTATCAATAAGTAAAGCAGGTAAGTCGTTAGTTGTATTTATCTCTTGCTCACTTAGTCCCATAATTGGAAAAGGTGAAAAGCCAAGAAGGTCTCCTATCTTCTGTGTTTCTTCTCCAATTTTTAAAATAAGGTCTCTCATACCTTTTGTTCTTAGCCCCTCTTGCACAGGCCTACCTAAAATAGCAAATGGTCCAAGACTCATAGAATTGACGAGTAATTTCATCCATTTTGCTGACTGAATATCGTCAACCTTTACAACTGTACCTACGTTCCGTAGCATTCTAAAAATCGTATCTAGGTACTGTGTATTTTTATTTTCTATCGCAAACCAGGTCTTGTTTTTGGGCGTATTTCGTTGAATTTGGCCTGGTATAAATAGTTCACATGATAACTCTACGACACAACTCAAAACTCTCTCTTCAGTTATAATTTGCGCTATGTCGTTTGTTGTCATACCATTTTGAAGAGATACTAAAATTCCATCTGCCGCTAGATGCGGTTTTATGAGTTCTACAATCCATTTTGTATCATATGATTTTGAAGCCATGAAAATAATATCAAATGGATGTAAACTCTCTGCCAATTGGCACAAATGATATATTGGGATTGATTTAATTTTATGCTTATCTGGAAGTTTTATCAAAAGGCCCTCTTTTTGAATAGCCTCAACATGTGAAGGCCAGGGGTCAAAGCAACTCATTTCAATACCCGCTGCAATCATATCAGCTGCAATTGCACTTCCGTTGGCACCTATACTCACAAAACAAATATTATGTGATTTATCCATATTACTCTCATTCTTGATAGGCTTAAGACTCTCAAAACATAAGCGTTATTGTAAAAGTTGTATAGCGCTTTGGTCATTTAATTTTTCTTATTTTTATGCTTTATATTATTCTTTGATTTTACCTAAAAAAATTACTTTTTTAATAAGTATTGCTAGACTGCAATCTCAAATTTGTTAGTCTAACACTATTACTTTGTTTGTATAAAAAACATGAGCTTATGCACTAATTATAGCAGAAAAAATGTATGTATTAAGATATAGTAAAGCCTCGCCTTATGTGCGTAAAATCTTGCTTGCTGCTCATCATTTGGGTTTGCGTGATTACATTACGCTAGAAGTCGCTGACACAAGTGACCCTAGCGATTCACTGCGGGAGCAAAACCCCACTGGCAGAATACCTGTATTAGTAAAACAAGATGGAACCTCTATATATGATAGCAGAGTGATTATGGATTTCCTTGAACGGCAATCAGATAATTTTCTGTTTCCAGAAAAAGGTGATTTAAGAGATTTAGCGCTGACACAAGCAGCCTTAGCAGAGGGTTTGATTGATTCTGCAATTCTTTGGGTATATGCAGATAGATTTTCAGGAGACCATCCAATTCCAGAATTGTGGCGGTCTCATCAGCTACAAAAAATAGAGAAAGGATGTGATTACTTAGAAGAACAAATTTCCAGTTGGTTATCTAATCAGCCTTTCCCTGGTAGTGCAATAACACTGGCTGCCTGTCTTGGATATATATCGTTCAGAGATGTTTATAACTGGTCGAACAAAAGGCCAAAGCTCTTAAATTGGTATAACGAGGTAGCAACTAGATTGCCTGGTTTTGAAATTACGGCGCCGGATTCGGATTAGAAGAACAATAAAATGACACCAATTACATTTAACACCTGGACGGCACAAACAAGAACCTGTAACGACGAGGTCGCTAATAGACTGATTTCACAATTTAATATTATGTTAGCGGGACAGCTCTTTCGTGACAATCAGACGCCTTTAGGTATTCATTGGTGTCTTGGACCTGAATTGCAAACTGCCCAAAATCTTGGGATTGATGGTCATGCCAAATTAGGGTCTTTATTGCCACCAATCCCCTATCCTCGAAGGATGTGGGCAGGAGGAGAGCTGGTAATCTCCGAACTATTTCAGGTTAATGATAATGTTAAAAAGACTTCTGTAGTAACTGATATTCAGCATAAAACTGGTTCGTCTGGCCAACTCTTTTTTTTGACTGTAACCCATAACTTTTTTGTTCAGGATAAAAAAATGCTAAGTGAGAAACAGCATCTTGTATTTAAAGAAAATAATAAAAATGTTTTTCCACAAAAAGGAACCACCTCAAAAAAAACTGAGCAAGTAAAATTACCTAATTCTGCTATAAAAAAGGCAATATATGATACTGATCCTGTTTTGTTATTTCGCTATTCTGCATTAACATTTAATGGGCATCGTATTCACTATGACATAGATCATGCTAAGAGGGTAGAGGGACAGCAAGGGTTGGTTGTGCATGGACCCCTGCAAGCTACTTGGCTTTTGAATTTGGCTGCTATTCATTTAGATAGAGTACCAAAAAGATTTGCATATAAAAATCTGTCTCCGCTGATTTCTGGTGAGGCAGCTCATCTTTGGGTTGAGGAAGGTGATGAGATGCAAACCCTAAAAGTATATTGTTGTGATGAGAACAAAAGAATTATTATGAAGGGGGAGGTGTTTTTTTGAAAAATTTTATGCCAATAACACCTTTATTTGTGCCCGGTATCCGGTTTGACAGATTTGAGCAGGCTCTTCAATCTGGTGCAGATACAATAATCATTGATTTGGAAGATTCAGTATCTGAAACTCAAAAAGACGCAGCAAGGAATAATTTGGTTAAATTTAGCAGAAAGAACACAAATATTTTCGTGCGTGTCAACGATTTAGATAGTCCTCATGTAAAGGATGACCTTGATTGCATAGAACAATGTGGTGAGGTGGGAATTATGCTTTCCAAATCGGAAGACCCAAGTGCAATAACTCAATGGTTATCGCTCCATAAAACAAGTAGGCATATTTTATGCCTAATTGAAACAGTGAGAGGATTAGCAGCAATAAGTGAATTAATGCAACATAAAAATGTAATGGGGTGTGCATTTGGTCATTTTGATTTTTCAACTGATTTGGGTTGTGAGGCTGACCTCTCTGTATTAGCTCCATATAGAGCTGAACTTGTATTGCAAAGTAAATTGTACGGCAAAGCAGCTCCACTTGATTGTGTTACAGCAGATATATCAGATACTGATCAGCTGAGATCGGATTGCAATGATGCAAAAAAACGTGGATTTGGAGGAAAAATGCTTATTCATCCAAGCCAGGTCAAAACAGCCCAGTCCGTATTTTTGCCTAGTAAAGAAGAATATGACAACGCTAAGAAATTAGTTGAGGCAAGCGCTGAACAGGCGGTGTTGCAGCACGAAGGAAAAATGATTGATAAACCTATTTTAAAAAAAGCTAAGCAACTTATAGAAAATTATGAAAGGCTGTCCAAAGCAAAGGTGGTTGATACGGTTATTTAAAAAACTACTCTTAAGGGTAACAATAACCATGACTGAAAACCTTAAAAAAAACTAAATCATTTAAAAAAATGGGCTTTTTGAAAGTGGTAAAAAATTTAACAAGTAAAAATTCGTATTTTAATGGAATAATCAAATGCAACAAAATCAGCTTATAGATCCATTTGGTCGTATTGTAGATTACGTGAGAATATCGGTAACAGATAGATGTGATTTTAGATGTGTTTATTGCATGTCGGAGCAAATGACTTTTTTACCAAAAAAAGATCTTTTGACATTGGAAGAAATAGCGATTGTTTGTGATAGCTTTATTGAACTCGGTACAAAAAAGATTCGCCTTACAGGAGGGGAGCCACTTGTAAGAAGAAATATTATGCACTTGATAAAACATTTGGGTACACATGTAAAAAAAGGAAAACTAGAAGAAATCACCATCACCACAAATGGAAGCCAGTTACATAAATTTTCAGACCTATTATTTGAAGCAGGTGTAAGGCGTATTAATGTATCAATTGATACATTAGACCCAGAAAAATTTGAACGAATCACCAGATGGGGAAAACTTGATGTTGTTTTAAATGGATTAGATGCTGCAAAAAAGGCTGGATTAAAAATTAAGCTTAATACGGTTGCATTAAAGGGTATTAATGATGATGAGCTCTCCTCAATGCTGAATTGGGCAGGAGAACAAAATTTTGATATGACCATAATCGAAGTTATGCCTATGGGTGATATTGGCAGTGAAAATAGATTAGAACAGTATATTTCAGTTAGTGAGATATACCAAAAACTATCGCAGCAATTTAGCTTAATTCAGAGCACTCACCAATCTCCAGGTCCAGCAAGATATTTTGATGTAGCAAATACGGGAAACCGACTTGGACTTATAACACCATTAACACACAATTTTTGTGAAAGCTGCAACCGGGTTAGAATGACTTGCACTGGTAAATTATATTTATGTCTTGGACAAGATGATAATACCAATCTTGCTGTTGCTTTACGTTCTGGTGGCAAAGACAGATTAAAGTCTGCCATTTTAGAGGCAATAGGTCGTAAACCTCTTGGGCATGATTTTATGATAGAGAGAGGATTATCAAATAAGGCCGTCTCAAGACATATGAGTGTCACTGGAGGATAAATTTTATGAATAGCGCTGTTCTAGATGATATGCTGTCTCTTTCTAGAACGACTGGACATGGGGCTATTTTTGGATTTGCTGGTTACTCAGGTTCTGGAAAAACAACTCTAGCAGAAAAATTAATTGATTATTTTTATCAAAAAAATATCGAAATAGCTGTTGTGAAACATGCCCATCATAATTTTGAAGCAGATCATGAAGGAAAAGATAGCTATCGTCTTCGTGTGGCTGGGTCTCGTCAAGTACTAGTATCTTCAGTTACACGCTCAGCTCTTTTTACTGAAAATCGTAGTGAGGAGGAGCCAAGCTTAAAATCACTACTGAGTCGCCTTGAGCCTGCAAGACTTGTTCTTGTGGAAGGATTTAAAAAAGAGTTTATTCCTAAATTAGAGATTTGGCAAAAGTCAAACCAATCTCCTTTGTTATATTTGCAGGATGAAACGATATTAGCCATGGTAACTAATGATGATATACTTGACCTTCCCATACCACGATTTCACCTGAATGAAATACAGAAAATCGCTGATTTCATTATTTCTACTGTGGGCATTAAATTTTAGGATATTTTAGATTAGTAATGGTAGAAAACGCAAAGTCAATATCCGAAGTCACGAGCTTATTGCAAAAATCCATAACCCCTTTGGGAAGGCGTGAGGAAATTAGCCTATGCTCCGCAAATGGCAGAATTTGCGCTGAGCACATTTATAGCCCCCTTTCGCTTCCTACAAGTAATAATGCAGCTGTAGATGGGTTTGCATTCCACTATGAATGGTCCACTTCTCATCGTAATCATGTATATGACATAGTTGCAGAAATTAGAGCGGGGCATCCTTATTCGGGAAAGCTATTGCCCGGACAAGCAGTCGCTATCTTTACTGGCGCAATAGTACCAGAAGAACTGAATTGTATCGTGATGCAAGAAAACTGCATTTTAGAAGAAAAAAAAAGGGTTAGAATACCTTTTGCTTCCAAAAAGGGTTTAAATATCCGCATGGCTGGCGAAAACCTTAGAAAAGGAGAGGTGATAATAAAAGATGGTCAAAGAATCACGGCGGCAGATATTGGTCAGTTATCAGCGATTGGGAGATCAAAAATATTTTGTTACTCAGAATTATCGATAGGAGTTTTATCTACCGGCGATGAGGTAATGGATGCGTCTAATACCAAAGCATTCTTAAGGCCTGGACAACTTTATGATACTAATAGGCCAATGCTAAAAGCAATGATTACCAAAGATAATCATTTTTGTTCTGATTACGGAATAATTATAGATGATAAAACCTCACTGCAGGAGGGATATGAGAAAGCGCTTAGTGAAAATAATATAGTTATTTCCACAGGCGGTGCATCACAGGGTATAGAGGACCATACACAAGAAGTCCTTGCTTCTTTAGGCTTTGAGGTAGTGTTTTGGCGAATTGCGATGAAGCCAGGTAGACCGATGGCTGTCGGAAAAAGAAATCATCAGCTAGTGATCTGTCTACCAGGAAATCCTGTAGCTACCTTTGTATGTTATCGTTTAATTGTAGCGCCTTTATTGGATTACTTGCAATGCGGGTCTGTCAGTAACCCACTCCGTATTGCCCTTCCAGTTCTATTTCGTCATACTAAATCAGAAAATAGGGCAGAGTATTTAAGAGCGAGGCTTGTGCAAGATAGAGATGGTAAAACATGTATAGATTTGTATGGTAGAAAAGGCGCTGGTGTTATTTCTTCTCTCACTGGCGCAGATGGTCTGGTAGAGATTCCAATTGAAAATTCAGGAGTCGAGCCCGGAATGTTTCTTAATTTTTTGCCATTTATGGAAAGATGTTTATGAAAATTTATTATTTTGCATGGGTAAGAGACTATATTGGTTATCCTTATGAGGATATTTCTTGTCCGAAAACTGTTAAAACAATTGAGCAACTTGCTCAGCATTTAAAAGATCAATCAGATGGGCATAGACGAGCTTTCCAAGATTTAAGCTCAATAAGAGCAGCAAAAAACCAAAAATTTGTTGCTAACGATTCAGAAGTGTCAGATACAGATGAAGTTGCTTTCTTCCCACCTGTGACAGGGGGCTGAATTGATTAAAATTTCTATTCAAAACGAGGAGTTTGACGTTACAGCAGAGATTAAGCAATTGAGTTCGAAGTCAATTGGGGCTATCGCAACTTTTTCTGGGATGGTAAGAGATGGCTCAAAAGATAGCTCACTAATTTCTTTAACGTTAGAACATTATCCAGGAATGTCAGAAGCGGCTCTTGAAGAGATAGCGCAGAAAGCAAAAAAAGAATGGTCAATAGACTCGATCACAATTGTTCACCGTGTTGGAAGACTTAAACCGGAGGAGATGATTGTATTTGTTGGATGCGCTTCAGCGCATCGACACGCTGCCTTTGATGGATGCCAATATATTATGGATTATTTAAAAACAGATGCTCCATTCTGGAAGGCTGAAGAAACAAAAGATGGTACAACTTGGGTTTCCGAGCGGGAGAATGACAAAGCAGCTAAGAGAAGGTGGCACTTAGAAGAGAGTAATTAATTTGGCTAATATTCTCAAATAACCTTAAATGTTGGGTATGCTGTTTCAGCGTTATTTTTAAGACCTGTCTCAGACAGCAGTTTTGTAAAGCAACTTCTGGTATTTTTGTGACAAGCTGCACCTTTTTGGTCTACTAAAAGCAAAATACAATCGTTATCACAGTCTATGCGAATTTCTTTTATTATTTGAATATTTCCAGATGTGTCGCCTTTGCGCCATTCAGTTTGTCTAGAGCGGGAGTAATAAATAGCCTTTTTTTGTTCCAATGATTTTAGCAATGTTTGTTTAGACATCCATGCCATCATTAAAATCTCACCACTATCCCATTGCTGTGCAACTGCAGGGATCAAGCCATCTATATTAAATTTTAATTGGTCAATGAATTCTTTCATCATCTTCTCGTTCAATAAACAAGTTGGCAATTATATTCTTAACTATATCTTTAGTTTGTATTAATATATTGAGGAAGTGAAAATTTAAAAAAATTATGCTTTTTTATTTACTGCCTTTCACAAATTTATATGGATGACAGATTTTATTGTCGCATTTAACTCATAATTTTGTAAAACAATTCATTGCCCCTTCTCAAATGAATAATCTTTGACAGCAAGGACTACAGAGCGTATTCAACTGGAAGTGTTTCATGCTGTAACCTGTAGTTAAAGATTAGTTTAATTATGGTTTAGGTAATAACAGCGTGGTTTTAGGTGGCAGTCACCCAGTTCGAGAGAAATTTTATGTCAAATCAGACCAAAATTCATTCTGCCCTCGCAGAAGCAATGTCAGCACGAAGTTATATTACGTTGACACCTGTACAAGAGGCTATACTTAAAATTGAGGATGCAAATTCTGATCTTCTTGTATCTGCTCAAACTGGTTCAGGAAAAACACTTGCTTTTGGAATTTCTATTGCTAATACGTTACTTGCTGAAAAAATGGAATTTGATCGCCCAAAAATACCTCTTGCAATAATAATTGCACCAACAAGAGAATTAGCTTTGCAGGTAAGAAAAGAGCTTGAGTGGCTATATGTTCGCACCAAGGCGCAATTTGCCTCTTGTGTTGGGGGTATGGATCCACGAGCTGAGCGAAGAACGTTAGAAAGTGGTGCGCACATTGTAGTTGGAACACCAGGCAGAATAAGAGACCATATTGAACGAGGTGTATTAAGTTTGTCAGACATAAAGGCTGTTGTTCTTGATGAAGCTGATGAAATGCTAGATATGGGATTTCGTGAAGATTTAACTTTTATCTTAGGGAAGGCACCTGTTGAACGAAGGACTTTGTTGTTTTCAGCTACTGTTCCAACTCAAATTGTTAAATTAGCTAAAACCTACCAGAAAGAATCAGTTCGTATTTCTGTCTCTTCAAAAAAATCGCAGCATTTAGACATCAGCTATCATGCTATTAAGATTCAACCTTCCGATAGAGACAAAGCGGTTATCAACTTACTTCGATATCATGATGTATCTGGAGCGATTGTGTTTTGTAATACAAGGGCTGCTGTTACGCATTTAGCGTCAAGGTTGACTAATCGTGGATTTTCCGTTGTAGCGTTATCTGGAGAACTCTCGCAAAAAGAGCGAAACTTTGCTCTGCAATCTATGCGAGCTGGAAAAGCAAATGTTTGTGTAGCAACGGATGTTGCAGCTAGAGGTATCGATTTACCTAATCTTGAGTTAGTTATCCACGCCGACTTGCCTCAAAGTAATGAAGCAATGTTGCATAGGTCTGGTCGCACTGGTCGTGCAGGACGTAAGGGTGTTTCTGTTGTATTAATCCCAAATAGAAATTTTAAAAAAGTAGAGAGAATGTTTGAGAGCAATGGTATTGAACCTAGCTGGGTAACCCCACCATCTGCAGACCAAATAATTGAAAAAGACAGAATTAGCTTACTTAAGTCTGAGTTGTTAACTAGCCCAGCAGATGCTTCAGAAGTGGAGATAGCCCAGAGGATAATGCAAAAATTCCCAATTGAAGCGATTGCATCTGCATTTGTTCGTAGTCAAATGGCTGGAAAATCAGCACCAGAAGAATTAACAGTTTCTAATGCAATAGGACCCGCTGATTTTTCTAATTCAAGCTGGTTTGAATTATCAGTTGGCTACAGGGATAATGCAGAACCTAGGTGGCTGGTTGCTATGTTATGTCGAGTTGGAAATATGGATAAGTCCTTGATTGGGGATATTCAGATACATAATTCCTTAACATTTGTTGAAATTGCATCAAACGGCGTTCAGCAATTACTTGCCGAAATTGGCCCTGATTTTTTGCTAGAAGAAAAAATTCAAATAAAACAGATGCAGGCGGCGCCAGAGCGCATACAGCTGGTTCGAAAGCGCAAGTTTTCTTCTTCTAGGAGGAGTAGTAATCATGCAGGCTCATCCGAGCTTTCTTCTAAAAAAAACGTCAAACTATCTTTAGAAAATAAGAAAAAGTCTAAATCAAAGAAAAGCAAAGCAGTTTCAGGTGAATTAGATTTTAAAAAAAATAAGAGAAAGCCAAAAAAAGCGAATACAGAGAAAACTCATTTTCAAAATCAAGCAGTGCATAAGAAGGCTCCTCATGATTTGAAGGTAGGCCAATCTAATCAAAGTCAGGATAACAAAAGAAAAGCTATAGCTTTTCGGCAGTCAGGAAAAAACAAGACTAAAAAGAGAAAGATATCAACCACCATGGGTGGGGGCAGGGCGCCATTGCGGCGCAGTAAATTTTAATTTTTTAAATCTAGGCGCTGGCGTAATTCAGGTATGTTTTGTGCTCCTATTTGGAGAAGCGCGTTGTTGATTTCCTCTTCAAGTATTTGTGCAACATGTTCTCCGCCGTGTGTTCCAATAGCAGCTAACCCATATAAAAATGGTCTCCCAACAAGAACGAAATCTGCTCCTAATGCCAGGGCTCTAAGTATATCAAGACCAGACCGGATTCCGCTATCAAAAACAAGTGGGTATTTAGGTCCGACTGCTTGGCGTATTGAGGGTAGAGCAGATATAGAAGCAGGGTTCCCGTCAAACTGTCTGCCGCCATGGTTTGAAACCACTATCCCATCAACACCCATATCAACAGCTTTCATCGCGTCTGATTTTTGCATCACGCCCTTTAAGAGCAGTTTGCCTTTCCAATGTTTTCTAATTTCTGACAAATATTCCCAAGTTAATGAACCGTTAAGCTGTTCTCCTATAAATTCTGATATAGGCTTTGAGTTATCTCTGGGAACATAGGGTTCCATATTTTTAAAACGGAGTTTGCCTTTTAGTTCCAATGCAGCCAAAGCCCATCTTGGATGCTGCAAGATTTGTAAAAGCATTTTTAAGTTCATTTTAGTTTCATTCCTAGAACCAATGGGTGCTCCAGCTTTGCGCATATCTTCTCGTCGACTAGGCCCAGGCACATCTCCTGTAACTACCAAAACCCTCATATTTGAACTCACTGCTCTCTCTAATAAAGAGGACATAATTGCACGGCTGTGTGGCGCATATAATTGAAACCAGCCAAATCCATCACATTTACTTCCAATATCTTCAATGCTTGCTCCCGCAACAGTGCTAAGTGTATAGGGTATATTTAATTTTGCTGCCATTGCTCCGAGGTGATGTTCGGATAGAGGCCAAATCATAGAAGATAATCCAATGGGGGCAACACCAAATGGCATTGAAAATGTCTGACCCAAAAACTTAGTTTCTAGATTGGGGACAAATCTTCCATGCATTAATTCGGGTGTGAATGTGACTTTGTCTAAAGCTTTTCGATTGCGAGACATAGCATGCCCATTTCCAGTCCCGGCCTCAAGATATGCATGTATAAATGGGGGAATGTTTCTAGCAGCGGCTGGCTCTAGATCACTAATTCTTGGGAATTTTGACATTAACTTAGTTGTCAAATCTTAAAACCTTATCGTTGAAAATTTTGTAATTTCCTAGCAAAGAAAGTTGAAAACACTCTTGTAAAACATAATTTAAACTATATTTAAAGCAAGCATTTTGAGTAACACAATTAAATCCATTCTTTTTCTTTTAATGTTTTAAGGCGAAGGCATTATTAATTAAAAATTAATTACCGCTATCCCATTAATTTAAAATTAATGAATTTGGCATCTATTTTTTTACTAAGTTACAAAATATAATCTTACATTGTGAAATCATAGATTGTAATCTAAAAGACGATACAAAATGATAGAACGTTAAATACTATGTTTAAAAATAGGAGGCCTCGGAAAGTAGGAAAACCGAGACCTCCAGTCTGGGGGAAGACTTTTAATAAAGTCTTAGTATATACGGTGGTAGATATTTAACGGTTTTGCAAGTATATATTTTTTTATTGTAGTAAAAAAACTGTTTTTTTTATAACATTTTATTTAAGTTACTCAAATTATCTGCCTTATTGGTCCCCGTAAGAAATAAGGCGATGGATAATTGTTCTTTTATTGTTTTCAGTGATTGAAAAAGATGCTCTTGTTTAACTTCTAATTCTTCTGTTTCCAACGATTTTAATAAAACAGATGCGCCGCCCCCAATATGACAGCCGAGATATAAAAGCTTAGCTAAATCAAGTCCATTCCGTAAACCGCCAGAGCCAATAATTGTGATTTGTTGAAGTATTTGTCGCATTTCGGGCAAAATATCTGTAATTAGGTGTCCCCAATCAAGAAATGGCTCATAGAGCTCACGCTGGCTTTTTGGAAGTCGTTCAGCTTCAATCCTCGCCCAACTTGTTCCTCCTGCACAAGCAACATCAATGTAGTAGACTCCAACGTTATGAAGTTTTTTGGCCACAGGTAAACTTATGCCCGCACCGACTTCCTTAATGAGAATAGGACATGGTAAGGTTTTTACTGCTATTTCAATCGAATTTAGAACGCCACTCCAATTGGATTCTCCCTCTGGTTGGATTATCTCCTGGAGCGGATTTAAATGAATTGCAAGAGCATCTGCCTCGAGGTCTTCTATAGCAGCCTTAGCTAATTCTAAACCATTTTCCTGCGCAAGTTGAATGCCTCCAATGTTGCCAATAATTGGAATTTTTGGAGCTAATTTCCTCAACTCCTTTTGGCTTTTACCATTTGCAATGCTGCTTCTTTGGCTTCCAACACCAAAAGCAACACCGCATTGGTTAGCTACCTCTGCAAAGGCGAGATTTAGTCTATTCCCACGAGGAGTGCCACCTGTCATTCCTGTTATCATAAATGGAAACGACAATTCTTTGTTTAGAAATTTACAAGAAGTATCTACATCATCAAAATCCATTTCTGGAAGAGCATTATGCGGCAGTGTAATTAGGTCTAAAGGGTGAACAATATTGAAGCGAGAAAGTTCTGATTTAGATAAATCAATATGAACATCTTTACGAGCAGAAGAAATTAAATCTTTTGTGGTGGGGGAAATCATAAAAAACTGTCTCAATTTTTGGTTCTAATTCTAGAAGAGTGTGGTCTAAATATAAGGTCGATAAGTATCATGTGAGGAACCGTTAAAGCCGCAAGACCAATAAAGACAGTTTGTAAAGCAGCTTCACTGGCCATCATTTTCGAATTAAGAAAAAAATATATTCCTCCGCCTATCAACCAGCTCGTAAAAGATAAAATAATGGCACTACCTATCATTATTTTTTTTGAACTCATATCCCGTAACTGTTTCCACACAAAAATGAAGTGACGTCTGCTATGGATAAGGCAGAAGTATATGGCAAAAGTAACGAGAGGGGGTGCATACCAGGCTAGAAAAATTAATCCAATAAGTTCAAAGGCGGTATTATAATGTTTAGAACGTAAAGTTTCATAAATATGAAGACACACTCCTATGCTCCAACATAAAAAAAATATCAAAAGTATGTCCCATAAAATGGGAGTTGGACCATTTGTTAATATTGAAAATAGCTTCGTAACTTCATTTTTATGGATAAGCGGCAACCAAATAGCAACAACGCCGCCGTGTGCAATAATGTGAGGCCACTTTAGTTTAGTTGGGGATGCATTGAAATCAGCCATTCCAAAATGGACTATGCTTATCAAAAGAAAAATAAGAAGAGAAAATGCTGGTAATTGATACCAAATTAAAAAAATTGCTATTGCTAGCAACAGGTAAATGAATAGTAGTCCTGCTAATCTGGCAATTCTATTTGATGAAGAAATCATTGAAAAAGAAATAGCAGCATCTAAGGCGCCATGTGGCAAACCAATAAACACAACTAATGCTAACGCACACCAATCAATTAACATCAAGCCCATTTAGCTATCCTTTTCCACTTTTCTATGATAACTCTAACGGCTTGATTAATAAATAGCCATTTAGGCATTGAGTTTATAACTAAAAAATAATCTTTAATATTGGCTTCACCGCTTAAAAATCGAGCAAATGAGTCACCATCTAACGCTCTTGCTAATTTAAAGAAAAGTCTCTGTGCTTTTTCTGGGTGGGATTTAAGAACCTCTAAGAATATATGATCCATCATTAAGTCATGTTTTTTATGTGGGGTTGTTGGTTTTGTTTGACGATCTAAAAATCGTGTAATTTGCTTTTGAATAAAGCTAAATGCATAGCCAGATGAGGGTCTAATAGCTCCGGCATTGCTTCCAATAGAATACAAAAAAGGATTTTGATCTTTTGGTCTAACATCCCCCATTGGGATTATACCTTTTTCACTTTTTATGATTTTGAAGCTGGTAACATTATAAATACGACTTAAATAGTCTTTTATTGCTTCGTCATAAACTTCTTCTCGATGGGTTGATGTGCTAAAAAAAGTTGATTCTACCAGAGCTGTATATGCGTCATAACCAAGTACATACATGAAATGAATACCGTTTTTTTGAGATACCCTGAAGTCCATTAAAACAGCAGCCTTAGAATTAAAAACCGGGATTGATGTTTTGATTTCCAAACCTTTAAAATGCTGAAGTAGAATGTTCTTATCTGTCTTAGGAGGACGAGAATCATAAATAAAATCATATCTTTTTTTATGATCCGATGTCATTAGTATATTCTTATCTGTGTTAGTTACAGGTAACCTTATGATCTCTGTTGTGGTGGCTGCGGAATGAAATCTTTCTTGGCACCAATCGAACCAATCATCACTCGTAATACTACAATAAGCGTGGTTACGGCTATGATGGGTTACTATTCCCTCGTCAGTTATGATTTGCCAACTATTCCACATTGCCCTTTTTTTCGACAACGCGTCAGAAAGCCAAGGCATCTGCCAGAATCCCCAATTATGGGAAGGGTGAGTTTCCTCTTTTAAGTAGAGAGTTACACTATTGGCAGATAGTTGGTCGACTCTTGCTGCAAGAGACCAGCCTGCACAGCCACCACCAACAATTGCCACCGTTTTTGCCTTCACCCCTTTAGTTTGAATGCTCATAACATATCAAGCTTTTCTGCAAGGTATTGATGCAGTTTAGCATCATGTTTAGGAGGTTTAAGAAACCTTGAAAATAAAAGAGGAAACACACTGCAGCTTGATAGAATTTTTGCAAAACTGGAAGTGACTGTGCGTCCATCATACCAATTAACTTTTTTGGCAATCAATTGGGTTCCTATTTTTTGATAAACACACCCTGCAACACCAATAGCTAAATGTGCCTTCCATGGTAAAAAAACTAATCCTTTCATGCCACTCCGATAATACTGGTCTGCAAGACATAATAGCTTTATGATCGCCGTTTTAACTAATTGAGCATTTTTTGAATTTGGTTTTTTGGAAGCCTCTAAAATATCTGTTGGCGACATATCGTTTACCCAATCGGACGGTAAATATCGTCTCCCCATGCAAGCATCTTCCCGTACATCTCGTGCAATATTGGTAAGTTGCATAGCAATTCCAAGATCTACTGCGAAAGCAAATGCTTTTTTATTTCTGTATTTAAGTATTGGACACATCATCCATCCCACTGATCCAGCAACATGATAGCTATATTGAATTAATTCAGCCTCATTTTTAATTAGAACATCGTTTTGATCTTGCAGAAGTCCCTCAATTAAGTCCTTCAAAGCCCGGAAAGGTAAGTTCATATCTTCAAAAAATATAAGCATTTCATCCAGAAGCGGGTCAGAATATTTTTTTTTATTATTTAAATTCAGATGTATATTTCTGAGCCTATCTGGGCCATACTCAATTTCTGAGTCTGCTAAGTCATCTAGTATACGACAGTAGGAATACAACTTGGCTGCATTTTTAGACATTTCATGGCCAAGAAAATGAGAAGCCCAATAAAAACTTTTTCCGTTTTTTTGAAGGCTGATGGTTGCGTCCAATTCCTCATTCGTTTTTTGCGTTACAGCTTCCGAAAGCACTTCTAATTTTATCCTTTTTGCAAAAAACCTCAAAAATCGATCTATTTTGACTACTTTACTTGTTCTTCTACAATTAAATTTTCAACAACTTTTGCGGAACATAAAACCCCTGGCATACCTGCACCTGGATGTGTGCCAGCGCCAGTAAAGAATAAATTATTAATGTGAGGATCTTTATTATGATATCTAAACCAGGCTGATTGTGCAAAAATTGGTGCAATAGAAAATCCAGCGCCATGTTTTGCTCGATAGTTGGTCTTAAATTCACGTGGGCTCATCCAAAATGGGTCCACAATTGTTTCTTTCAAATTTGGCATTATGGTTCTGTTAAGTGCATTTATGATTCGTTCCTGCAAAGCAGGTCCTTGTACGTCCCAATTTACGTTTCCTTGAAGGTTAGGTACAGGACACAACACGTAAAAGCTATCGCACCCATCCGGAGCAAAAGACGGGTCTGTTGCAGTTGGTCTGTGAAGGTACAAGGAAAAGTCATCTGTTAATATTTTTGCGTTGAATATATCTGAGAGCAGTTCACGGTAACGCTTTCCCATCCATATTGTGTGATGGGCAACTTTTTTATATTTCGTATTTGTACCAAAAAATAATACATATAGGCCCATTGAATATCGAGTAAATTTTTCAGGAATGGCCTTTTTCTTGCGTTTTGGTTGCGCAGATAATAGCTCATCATAAACAGCTGGTGTATCCGCATTACACACTATTCGGTTAGAAGAAATTATTTCTCCTGAGCTAGTTAAAACCCCAGTTGAACGCCCATTTTCGACTAAAATTTGTTCAACATCTGTATTAAAACGGATAGAAATATTTTGTCGAACCATTAATGATTCTAGCTCCTCAATCAATTTACCAGTGCCGCCCATACAGAAAAATACACCCCATTTCCGCTCTAGATAATGAATGAGTGCGTAAATAGATGTTGTGTCAAATGGATTACCTCCTACTAACAGGGGGTGAATTGAGAAAGCTTGGCGAATTTGAGGATGTTTTATATGACTATTTACCAGCTGAGATACAGAAAGGTAGCTTTTGAGTTTCAATAAAGAGGGAATTTGTTTAAGCATTGAGCTAAACTTTGTAAAAGGTTTATCAGCAAGTTCGCTAAAACCTATATTAAAGATCTTTTCTGATGTATTAATTAACCTATCATAACCCTCCGTATCTTCTCTGTTAAAGCGAGAAATTTCTTCTTTAGTTTTTTCAATACTAGCAGTGTAATCGAATGTATCACCGGTCGAGTCAAAGTAAAAACGATACCACAAATCTAGGGGTTTGAACTCTAAGTAGTCTTGTCTTTTTTCACCAAACAAGCTGAATAATTCGTCGAATAAAAACGGGGCAGTAATCACAGTTGGTCCCGCGTCATGTTTGAAACCGTTTTTCTCAAAAACCTGAGCTCTACCACCAGCCGCAGGTAGCCTCTCTAAAACCTCTACCTCATCCCCTTTTGCGCGTAACCTTAAGGCGGTCGCTATTCCACCAAGTCCTGCGCCAATAACTAAAGAACGTGTCATACTAAAATTGTACCATAATTATATTTGTAACTTCTTATTTTATTTAAGTTATGAATGCAAATTACATATAAAATATGTAGTTACTACCGCCAAAAAAATAAGGCTTTTTGTATAGTGATAAATTGATGTACGTAATAAGAAAGATTAGGGGCAAGAAGTACCAACTTGTTCACATACATTCCGAAGTTGTTTTTGGATTGGGGCAATAACATCAATACAATCTTTTGGGAGAGTGCCAGAAACACCTTCTGCCCGTTTCAATAATTTTCGCATTTCATTTGCAACTTCATGAATTACGCCAGATTCTGTAATTTTCTTTTGCCAATAATTAGCTTTATTTTGTGATGTGCCAGCTAGCCAGGAATCAAATAGAGTTCGTTCCGGAGTCTTAAGAAAATTACGAAAATATACAATTACAGCATTTGGTGCTCGTCGTTTTAAATCTGAGGAGGGACTTGCGGCTCCATCTGTTCCAAGAATATTTTGAATATCATTCGCAAATTGATAACAAACGCCCATCGTAACAAAATAGTGATTTATTTCCTCGATTAATTCACTTCTCCCAGCAATTTCAGCTATCCCTTCAATAGCAGCAACAAATAATGGTGCTGTTTTCCCAACGCTAATCTCAATATATTTATCTATATCTGGATATAGTGCATTGTCAAATTCTAGGGCTTGACCAGCAATAGTGCATTTTACGTGATTTGAAAGTTTGGTTACGAGATTAACCGAATTAGATACATAAGCGGCTTTTGCGGCCTGTTCAAATGCTTCTGCAATCATCCAGTCTCCTAACGCTAACGCTATATCTCGGCCATATTTAGCCCAAACAGATGCGTTATTTCTGCGTATAGTGTCTCCATCACAAATATCATCATGAATTAATGATGCATTATGTAGTAATTCGACTGCGGAAGCCCAATGTAGACATGCAGTATTATCTGCTCCAAATTTTTCTCCTGCACTTAGCGCTATTTTTGCTCTTAATTGCTTTCCCTTGGAGGAAAAATGGTGAGTTGCAGCCGCTGATAAGGGGTGTGTATTTGATGGCAGGATAGAATTGAGAAAATCATTAAATATTAAATTTTGAGAACCATTGCTAAGGTATTTATTGGACGGTGAATGCTGTTTATCACTTATAAAATAGCTATCCGGCATTAACTACTCCCAAAAAAAAAGACAGGCTCAAAAGTTGAACCTGTCTTTGATTTAGTTAAGCTTTTGCTTCTGATTCGCTTGTGGCAGCTGCCCAAATCGCTAAACAGAAACCGATCTTGTTAACAACGTCAGCTACGTTGTAAATAAGGTTCAGTGAATTGTCATCTACACCTCCGGCTAAATAACCGAAGAAATATCCAAGTGGATATATAGCCCATCCAATTGTCACAATCCAACGCATCAAGCTAAATGCAGACTTAACGGACTCTGGAGCCTCGTCTGCAGCAACTTTGCCAGCTTCACCTGCAAAAATTTCATACAAAATGTATGCCCATCCTGCCATTCCAATTACGAAACCAACTGTCGCATTTATAAAGCCAGCCTCACCTAAGTAACCGCCAAGTAACATTATTACTGTACCCACTAGAAGTCGCCAGAATACCCCCATTGCAACGGCGGTACATGCGGCCAGAATTAGGTAAAACTCGATCATTTGAAGTGGCACTGTAATTAACCAGTCTACATATCTAAATACTGTAGGTGACTGGCCTGTGCTCACCCAAACATCTCTCATATAAAAGTAGTGCACTGCAGCAACTAACGTTACCAGACCACCAACAATAAGCGATGTTCTCCATTTACCTGAAACTCTTAAAGATTCCATAAGGAAAAAGACTGTGGCAGCAACCATGGCTATAGAGATAAGCCAAAAAGTAATACCAACAGGGTCATTCGGCTCTAGGTTTCCCCCAGCCGCAAATGCGATTGACGGAATTAGAATTGTTAAAGCTGCTAAAGCAGCAGATTTTATTATTGTCATTAGGACACTCCCAAAAAACTTCGTTCTAGAACGCCCTACCTTTTTAAACACGAACTTTATTTTGATAAAGATCGATTCCCCCGAAAACACCATGTATAAAAATTTACGTATAGGCAAGAAAGAAAATTGCTTTTACTAAAAAAAACATAAAAAATTATATAACCAATTGAAAAATTGAAAATAATTAGATTAGGTAAAAAAATATTTTTTTTGAAAAAACAACCTTAAGTTGTGAAAAAAATTTAAATAAATCTTATAAAGAGTAAATAAAATGCTTGAATCAGTTATTTTTGGCTATTTAAATTATTTTTCGATATTAATTTTCTTAATACAATTCTACTTGAACAGAAAATTTGCTCATGATTTGTTGAGGGTTGATTTTAACAAAAAAATAGTAGCCAAATCATCCAAGCTTGCTTTATGTGTTATAACAGATTGGGAAAAAGATGAAGAATGATACGCTATTGTTTGGTGGTTTCGGGCATAATGATTTTACGTGGGTTAATTTAGTGTTCATTCAAAAAAATAGCAAAAATTGGTTTTTCAGAAAAAACTACATGGCTATCTATATTCTTTTTTATAGGTAGGGTTATATTATGCGTGAATGTAGTTATGCGCTGGCATTCGGTTAATTAAATCGCCAAGGCAAAGTTAGGGTTTTATCAACACATCTGAAAAACATAAATTTGGAAACTTTATTGCAAATTTGATAAAAATTTTAGAAATCTAATTGTTTTTTTGACCAAAAAGTGAAAATAAATGAAGAAAATTGTAATAATTGGGGCAAGCCATGCGGGGATAAGTTGTGCTGAAAAATTACGTAAGTACGGATTCGAAGGAAAAATTACTTTGATTGACCGAATTCCTGGACTTCCAGTGCAGAGACCACCATTATCGAAAGAATTTCTTAAGTCTAAAGACGCCAAATTACATAACTTTTATCTTCGTCAAAAAGAATATTTTGAAAAAGAGAAAATTGAACTTGTTACAGGTAAAAATGTCTTTGCCGTGAACAGAGAATCAAATTCGATAATTTTTGAGATTGGCTCAGAAATAAATTATGACGTTTTAATATTAGCGACGGGTGCTGATGCAAAAATTCCCGCTCATGTCCGGAAAGATATTAGTAATGTTTATGTTTTACGAGACAATGAAGATGCCGTTCGATTAAAAAAAGGGGCATTAAAAGCAAACAAAGCTGTAATTGTAGGAGGCGGTTTTATTGGTCTGGAAGTAGCTTCATCTTTACGAAGTATTGGACTTTCTGTCGATTTAATAGAATTTGCGCCAAGATTACTATCGCGAGTCTCCTCTCAGTATATTTCTGACTATTTGCAATTGGTTCATCAAAAAGAGGGTGTTTCTATTCATCTAAGTGAGAGTATAGAGGAAATCATCTATTCAAAATTTAATAAAGTGGAGGCCTTAAAGCTCTGCTCTGGAAAAATTCTGAGTTGTGATATCCTAATATATGGTATTGGTGTATCACCGAATATAAAACTCGCAACTGATTTAGGACTTTCGGTTGCTGATGGCGTGGAGGTAGACTCGAGTTATTTAGCAGGTAAAAATATTTATGCAATTGGCGATGTTGCTTATTCTTCGGGAGAATTAAATAATCGAATTGAGTCTGTTTTTCATTCACAATTTAGTGCCACGGTAGCTGCGGCATCGATAACTAACTCTCCTTTACCATCTCAACCGGTATTTTGGTTTTGGTCCGATCAATATGACTTAAAATTGCAAATTGCAGGAATTTTACCAAAACCAAAAAAAGACGAGTTTTTAAGAGCTGAAGTGCGTGAAGGAAAAAAAGAGGGTAGTTTTTCTGTATGGAACTGGTACCAGGATAAATTAGTTTGTGTTGAAGCTTTGGAGGACTCACAAGCTTACATGGTAGGTAAAAGATTAATTGAGAAAAACATTCCTATATCTCCTGCAATAATAAAAGATAGGTCTGTAGATTTAAAGGAAATACTTAAAAACCTCCTGTAACTTAACTTAATTTTCGCTATGTTAATTTTAGCGCTCTTTTTTAGCCAAAATGGAAACCCAAAAAATGAATAAAGCACTATATGGTTATCTCAGTGCAACATCGGGAGCATTAATTTGGGGGATAGTACCTCTTTATTATAATTTACTGTATAAATATGCTTTTATTGAAATTGTTGCTCAACGGGTATTTTGGGCTAGCCTTATATATATTTTTTTATTTGTTATTCAAAAACGTTTGTTAGAAATAGGGGACGCGCTTAGCTCTCTTAAAAATATAATTTTATTTTTAGTTTGTGCACTTTTAATAAGTGCTAATTGGTTATTTTTTATTTTTGCTATTCATCATGGACAATTAATGCAATCAGCTCTTGGATATTACATTTATCCGTTATTTACTGCTACCTTAGGATATTTTTTTCTAGGAGAGCGCTTAGAAAAAACAACCAAGATTGCATTTTTTTTTGCTGTCATGGCCGTTTTTCTTAAAGGCTCTGTTCTATCAAATTTTCCATGGATTGCTATTAGTATGGCTACAACATTTGCAGCCTATGCCATTATAAGAAAGCAACTCCCAGTGAAATCAGATACAGGTTTAATGATTGAGACAACTTTACTCATGCCGATCGCATTGTTGTATTTTAGCTGGCAGTCAAGTGTTGGCACGCCTCTATTTTTTGGTGGAGAAATTATTGGTTTGATATTAGCCATTTTCTGCGGATTGTTTACCATAATTCCGTTATATTTGTTTCACAATGGGAATAAGGTTTTACCGCTTGCTGTCGCTGGATTGATTTTTTATTTAAATCCAACCAGTCAAATGATAATAAGCATTTTGTTAGGAGAAGACTTCAGTTTAGTGGACATTGTTGTGTTTGGTTTAATTTGGATTGGGCTAATAGTACAATTTTCTCCTATGTTTTTTAACTCTGCAGTTTTATCAAAAAAGCATTAAAATAGGTGCTATGTAAATACTTACTCAGAAATACTTGCTGATATTATTCTATCTGGTTCGGTTGGAGGTTCGCCAGCGGAGATTTTGTATACATTATCCATTCCATCAGACACCTGTCCCCAAACAGTGTATTGCCCTGTCAAATGTGAACATCCATCATAGCAAATGAAAAATTGCGAGTCAGCGCTATCTGGATTTGAAGTTCTTGCCATCCCTACAGTGCCTTCGCGGTAAGAATAATCAGAAAACTCTGCTTTAAGTTTTTGCCCTGATCCCCCCATACCATTACCATCAGGGTCACCTGTTTGAGCCATGAAACCAGGAATTACTCTGTGGAATATAATTCCATCATAAAATCCTGTTTCAGCGAGTTCTGAAATGCGTGCGACATGATTTGGTGCTAGCTCGGGCAATAAGCTAATTTCTATATTACCAGCGGTGGTCTCCAATGTAAGTTTTAAATCTGTATCTGCCTTAGTTTGCATGCCTATAAATCCTGTTATAATAAAAAGTAAAAATAATAATCGCATTGTACTGAACCCAGTTTTTGTATTCCTCAATTATATGTGAAATAGGGTGGGAGACTGTAATTAGTCAAGCATTGAATTTAAAAAGGTGCTATTCTAGCATAATGCTTCTATCTGGGCATCTGTTAAATTACCAGGTACTATCACGACGGGTATTTTGCATCTTGCAGCGCCTTTTCCCGTAATATAATTCACAATAGGACCAGCTGAGTCCGATTTTGTGTTTGCTCCAAGCACTAATTGACAAATTTGCTCTTCTTCTTCGATCAGTTGTAATATTTGGTCGGTAGTTTCACCTTCCCTGATATAAACAAGTGGTGTCTTGCCTGTGAAACTATTGGCGTAGTCAGAATGGGTTTTGATTACTTCTTCTGCTTGTTCGCGGGCTTCTTCTCTCATAAGAGCATCCACACTGGCCCAGTGTCCAAAATCATTGGGTGTGATGACATAAACCAATGCAATATTAGCATCTATTGATTTTGCTCGAGCGCAGGCGAAATGAAGAGCCTGATGAAGCTCTTCTGTTTCATCCACAACCACTAAAAAAAATCTATTTTTAGTTTCATTTTGCATAAAAAAATCTCAATCCTGATTTGTTTTAAGTTTAACGATATTTTATGAAATATGACAACTTGTTGTTCAAAATTCGTCTTTTAGGAATCTTACGTTTTTCGAAAGATTGCCGCCGCAAGCCAACCCGCAAAAACAGCAAAAGCTATTGCAAATATACCATAAAAAATAGAATATTCGTGGGCTAGTTGGTAGATTATAGCACTGAAACCAGCTTTTTTAACAGCTATAGCAGTCTTATCCTCGGCAATTAAACGTCCATTCCTAAAATGAATTATCCGTACCTCATAGTCTCCAATCGTAATGTTAGCTGGAAGGTCAACCTCCGTTCTAAAAAGTGCTCCTCTAATCACTTGAACTGCATTTTCATTAGTTTTCCATAGGGAGGCAGATTTCATATTGCGGTTTAGTGCTTCTACCCATTCATTGTAATTATTAGTATCAAATTCTCCGGACTTCTCAAATTTTAGGTTTAGAAACTGTGTTCCAATAGCCAAAGACTGAAGGACATCTCTGGTCGCTATTTTAGATAAAGTGTCGGTTGAAAATATTTGATAAAAGGCTGGTGCATTTTTCCATTTTATGGAACTAGCATTTACCCAAATACCGCTCATTTTTGATTTTTTTCTCGTTATAATCTCGGTCGGGGGGGCGCTAATGACCACTATTATATCGTCGCCATCTTTTCCAGCAATTGAACCAAATAGTAGAAGAGATGCACCATTAAAATCAGTGTTTATTGAAATATTTGACTTTGATAAATCAGCCACTAGTGCATTTGATTGAGCGTAACAAGATGAAAAAAATAGAAAATTTATAATAAATGAAAAGACACTAATCAGTGCTAGGTGTTTTATATCAGAATAATCACCATATCGATAAGAATTGCTCATTTAACTATCTCCGAAGAAAATATATCTAATGGAATGGAGATAAGTTCATAACCTATCCTAATACTTACAAGTAGAACAATGATAGCTAGCATGCCGCGCAGTTGTTCTCCACGTAACATCCCCCCAAATCGAGTTCCAATTTGTGCACCAATGACTGCCCCAAATAAAAGTGTTCCTGCTAATAGAAAATCAACTGTTTGAGTTTGTACAGACTGGAGTAAAGTTACGTTTGCTGTTACAAAGATTATTTGGAATAGTGATGTACCAATGACTACGGAAGTTGGCATACCCAAAAGATAAATCATTGCAGGAATCATAATAAAACCACCACCAACTCCCATAATAGCAGAAAGTACGCCGACAAAAGCTGCTATAGAGAAGGGCACTAAGGCACTTATATAAAGTTTTGAGCGCCTAAAACGCATTTTAAGGGGTAAACCATGAAGCCAATTATGTGCATGCAATTTACGACTATGAAATTCTGTTTTTCGTGATCTAATGTAAGTACGAACACTCTCCCAAAGCATCAAAATACCGATAATACCTAAAAAAAACACATAGGATAATTTTATCACTAAATCTAATTGTCCTATCTTTTCTAAAAGTGCGAACAAAAGAACACCAAGTGACGAGCCTACCAAGCCACCAAGCAACAATACTGTTCCCATCTTAAAATCGACATTTTTACGACGCCAGTGAGCAATTACCCCAGATACAGAAGATGCGACAATCTGATTTGCCTCAGTCGCCACAGCTACAGGTGCTGGAATTCCAAGAAAAATTAGGAGTGGCGTCATTAGAAAACCACCGCCAACGCCAAAAAGCCCAGATAAAAAACCAATAAAACCACCCAAACCAATGACGATGAAAAGGTTCAAGGAAATTTCTGCAATAGGAAAATAAATATACATTAAAAAAGCTTTATTAAAAACTGAACTGTCGGTTCAATGACCTATCAAAAATACTTCAAAGATTAAAGAAATGAAAGTTGAAACTGATTGTTTCTACTTAATATTATTAGTTGGTTTTTATTTTCTGAAAAAAGTTTTATATTTTCATCACTCTCATCTTTATAATTTATCTTTAATTCAAACTTTTAGTTTATGGAATTAAGTAGTACATTGGATAATTTTGTTGTCTTGTAAAAGTAAAAACTTAATTTTATCTCAGATTGGTGAAAAGCTTTCTATGTCACGAATGCTTGATGAATTTAACATACATATTGCTTCTGATGGACGCTGGTTTCATGAGGGTGGTGAGATTAGACGTAAAGCCATAGTGAAATTATTTGCATCAGTTTTAACAAAAGATGCTAACGGCAAATATTGGCTAACAACGCCGGTAGAAAAAGGAGAAATAACAGTAGAAGATGCGCCGTTTATAATAGTTGCCCTAAATGTATTGAAAAGTGTTGGAGGAGGAAGACCAAGATTAGAATTGGTTGATAATATTGAAAGAAAATATATCGCTGGTGCAAAGCATTCAATTTTTTTTAAAAAAAATAACAAACAGCAAGAAATACCTTATGTAACCTTAGATAAAGGTTTGATTGCTAAGATTAGTCGTCCAGTTTATTATCAATTAATGGATATGGTCATTCAGAATTCCGATGGTGACATAGGCGTTTGGTCAGCAGAAGAATTCCTTGTTTTACAATGAAGTTTAATTTTATTTACATTGAAAAAAAACTAGTTAAATGTTTCTTATTAAAACAAAAACTATCGAAAAATTATGATTACACAAAAGATATTTAAAGATGCTTAGCCAAATTAAATCTGGAGTTTTTAGTGAATTTTGTGCTGAAGCGCCTTTAAAAGGTATGAGGCCAGCTGCTGTTCTATGTCTTTTGATTGGTGAAATAAGCGCTCTTTCTGTTTTACTAACAAAGCGAGCGCCACACCTCAATGAACATGCTGGTCAAATAAGCTTTCCTGGTGGAAAACTTGAATCCATTGATGAGACAATTGTAGATACCGCCCTCCGAGAAACAAAGGAGGAAGTAGGCCTATCATCAAGTGAAGTTGAAGTTTTGGGATTTTTATCACCAGTTGTTACATTAACGGGATTTCATATTTACCCGGTAGTGGGATATTTAGATAAAACTCCTTTGAGTGCTTCACAACAATTAATTCGCAATCCAAACGAAGTCGAAGAAATTATAATTTCTCCTTTATCTTCATATCTTGATCCAAATCGCTATCATTTACGAACATATAGTTCAGAAACAAGTAGTAAAAGATTTTTGGAAATTAAAAATACAAATCCACTAGTTTGGGGCGCTACAGCTGCTATCTTAAAACAACTATCAGATATTTCCCCAAGTAAGGTCTAGAAAGGGTTCTCGATATGAGAAGGTATGTTTACATCGCGTGTGCTATTTTAGTAGCTATAATACTGATAGAGGCATTACGACTAATTTCTAACAGGATGTCAAAGGATAGCGAGCTAAGAAAATTTATTGAGAAAAATCGGACTATTTTAATCTTATTAGTTAGTATAATCCTGAGCGTTAGTTCATTCGCATTATTTGAATTAAATGGTGCTTCTCCAAAAATGCAATATAGTCCTGCCGAGATTGAAAATGGTGAAATAATAGGAGGTAGCTTTGATTCAAAGGAATAGGTAAAGACTAAAATTAGTATTTTATTTATTAAATGGGCTTTATTGAGCGATGGAGGAAAAAACATAAAAAAATTAGAATTTCCAGCTGGAAAAGCTAGAGCGCTGATAAAAAAGATACAAAAAATCGCAAGGGAAAACGATAAAGAGGCCCGTCTCGTAGGGGGTGCTGTACGGAATTTGTTAATGAAAAAGCCTGTCAAAGACTTTGATATAGCAATAAATTTCCCAATAGTTCATTTTATTGAGATTTTAAATAAACACAAAATAAAATTCTATGAAACGGGACTTTCTCACGGCACTATTACGGTTGTTGAAAACGATATTTCAATAGAAGTTACGCAGACTCGAAAAGATATTAAAAGTGATGGACGACGCAGCGAAGTTGAACCTATAACAGATTGGCTGCTTGATGCACAGCGACGTGATTTCACTATAAACGCAATTTATTTGACAGATGCGAATACTCTATTCGATCCGTGTAATGGTCTTTTAGATCTGCATAATAAAAAGCTTACTTTCATTGGCAGTGCTGATGACCGAATTCAGGAAGATTACCTCAGAATACTTAGAGCTTTTAGGCTTTTCGCATGGATGCCAGAGTTTGAAATACCTCAGGATGATATTGAAGCACTAAAAAGGCATTGTAAGAAATTAAATCTGCTTTCATTAGAGAGAATTACGGACGAATTTAGTAAATGGCTTATGGCAAGTAATCCTATTAATTCTCTCTATCTTGCGAAAAAAATAGGCTTGGACAGACTTGGATTTGGTTTTTGTTTTTCTTTGGTCAATCTTGAGATTGATATTTTTAAAAATGCCTTTTTACAACTTGATTGGCTAGCAAGATTAGCGGCAATCACTCCAGTTCATAAAAAAAATAAAATTTATAGCAAAATTAGATTCTCTCGCCATGAGCGAGCGCGCTTCGAGCGACTAATGCAGGAATTGACTTACTCAGAAGCATCAAAACTTATCACCAATCATTGGCAAAAAACAGCTTATTGGCACGCATCTGATTTATCTGACAAAGTGCGGATTTATTGTATTCGAAAGGGTTTTTTATTTCCAAAAAATAAATGGAGTTCCATTGATGCTTTTAAAAAACCAAAATTTCCAATTACAGGAAGAGACTTAAAGCAAGCTGGTTGGAGTACAGGACCAGAAATGGGATTAAAACTAAAGGAACTTGAACACCTTTGGGTTATGAATGAATTTAAACTGCCGGAAAATACAGATTTTTCCCCCAACAATTTTATACCTAAAATATATGAAAGTTGAATGTCACGGTCATTATTTAGTATGTTTTTCTATTTGAGCTGTTATTACTAACACCAATACTTTAATTGTTTAGGCTTCGTAGATTAAAAAAATATGAAGCCTCATAGGAAAATGTTAAATAGAATGTTGGATTTGGAACAAAAAAAAGAAAAAGCTGTAGCATGGTTTCATTTATTACAGGAAGAGATTTGCTCTTCATTTGTAGCGATTGAGAATGAGGCTCCAAAACAATCTACAGACTTAAATGCTGGTGTTTTTGTTGAAAAGATCTGGAATCGAGAAGGCGGCGGCGGCGGTAAAATGCGATTGATGAACGGACGAATCTTTGAAAAAGTAGGCGTTAATACATCAATAGTACATGGCGAATTATCTGAGGAATTTCGTGCATCTATCCCAGGTGCAAAAAGAGATGGAAAATTCTGGGCAGCTGGAATTTCAGTGGTTGCACACCCCGTAAATCCCTATGTCCCCGCAGCACATATGAATACGCGTTTCATCATTACCTCTAAATCTTGGTTTGGTGGAGGTGCTGATTTAACGCCAATTCGACCCGCTGATGGACAAGCAGAGAAATTTCATGCAGCTCTAAAAAAGGCCTGTGATAATTATAAAAAAGATTCCTATGCGAAATTTAAAAAATGGTGCGATGATTATTTTTATCTGAAACATCGAGATGAGCCTCGTGGAGCAGGGGGGATTTTCTTCGATGGTTTGGACAATGTTGATTGGAATACTGATTTTGAATTTATCCAAGATGTTGGTAGTACATTCAACAATTGCTATTCTGAAATCGTAAAGGAAACTAAAAATACCATCTGGAACGAAACAGACCGAGAATATCAGGAAATCCGACGGGGAAGATACGTTGAATTTAATTTACTATATGATCGAGGAACGCTTTTTGGACTTAAGACGGGCGGCAATATTGATGCAATTTTAATGAGTCTCCCCCCGAAAGTTCGTTGGCCTTAAGCTAAAGATACAATCTTGCGACAAATTGTTCCATCTGTGGAAAAAGTTTGGCAATTTAGACTATTTTTATGGAAAATAGGGTAGAATTTTTTGTTCTCATGACTACTATTACGATAAAATTTAAAAAAGAAATTTCTTAACAAGACTTGATAAGAAGTTCACCAATAAAATGTGGTGAGGGGAAGATGGCAAAAACAAATACCTCGAAACAAGAGGATACCCATGTAGATGGTAGACGTCGTGATTTCATAGTAGTTGCGAGCTACGCTATGGCAGGCATCGGGGCAGCAGCTGTTGCATGGCCTCTTATAGACCAAATGAATCCAGCAGCGGATACTTTGGCACTTGCTTCGATAGAAGTTGATATATCAAAAATAGATATTGGACAGTCAATAACTGTTAAGTGGCGTGGTAAGCCTGTTTTTATTAGACATAGAACAGAAGATGAAATCAACACTGCTCAATCTGTTGAGTTATCACAATTAAAAGATCCTCAGCTAGATGTTGATCGTGTATCAAATCCAAAATATTTAGTTATGATCGGTGTTTGTACACATCTCGGATGTGTCCCTCTTGGTCAAAAAACCGGAGAGATTAAAGGTGAATATGATGGCTGGTTTTGTCCATGTCATGGTTCGCATTATGATAGCTCTGGGAGAATAAGAAAAGGGCCTGCCCCAGTTAATCTGGAAATACCACCATATACATTTGAAACAGAATCTCTCATAAAAATCGGTTAATTAACTATCGAATAAGGAATATATCATGTCAGCAGATAAATTTTCAAACCCAGTAGTACGTTGGATTGATCATCGACTTCCTATTTTTTCATTTATGGATCATGAGCTTAATGAGTATCCAACGCCCAAAAATCTAAACTATTTTTGGAATTTTGGATCGCTGGCTGGCGTATCATTAGTAATAATGATAGTTACTGGAATTGTTTTGGCAATGAGCTACACACCCCATGTCGATTACGCTTTTCAGTCTGTTGAACGAATAATGAGGGATGTAAATCACGGTTGGTTGCTCCGATATATTCACATGAACGGTGCCAGTTTCTTCTTCATAGTGGTATTTATTCATATCTTCAGAGGGCTATACTATGGTTCATATAAAGCCCCTAGAGAATTACTCTGGATTTTAGGGGTTCTTATTCTTCTATTGATGATGGCAACAGCATTTATGGGGTACGTATTACCATGGGGACAGATGAGTTTCTGGGGTGCGACCGTTATAACTAACTTGTTTTCAGCGATTCCTTTTGTAGGCGACTCAATTGTAACCTTTTTATGGGGTGGTTTTTCAGTTGATAACCCAACTTTGAATAGATTTTTTGCTTTGCACTATTTAATGCCATTCCTTATCGTTGGTGTTGTAATACTTCACTTGGTAGCTCTTCATCGTTTTGGGTCAAATAATCCAATAGGAATTGATCCAAGTGGTCCTCAAGATACTGTGCCTTTTCACCCCTATTATACAATTAAAGATTTTTTTGGCTTATCTGTTTTCTTAACCCTATTTGCTGCGGCAATATTTTTCTTTCCAAATTTTATGGGTCATCCTGACAATTACATTCCAGCAAATCCAATGCAAACACCGGCACATATTGTCCCAGAATGGTATTTTTTACCCTTTTATGCAATTTTGCGTGCTGTTCCTGATAAACTTGGCGGAGTATTAGCTATGTTTGGAGCAATTGCGGTATTGTTCATTCTGCCTTGGTTAGATAGGTCTCCTATACGCTCTGGAAATTTTCGTCCAGTTTTTAAAATTTTCTTTTGGGTATTTTTTGCAGACTGTATCGCACTTGGTTATCTTGGTGGCATGCCTGCTGAAGGAATTTATGTTGTTTTATCCCGCGTTGCGACAGCTTGGTACTTTCTTCACTTTTTAGTTATTCTTCCTTTGTTGTCCGTCATAGAAACGCCCAAACCTCTTCCTCAATCCTTGTCTAAATCGGTGCTGGGAGGCTCAGCTATGGCGGGTGCGGCATCTGCCGTTAAGGAGAAAGTATAATGAAATGGTTTGGTTCATTAATTTTTGGTTGTATCTTATTTGTAAGTAATTCATTTGCTGCTGGTTCTGGTGATGTTGTTTTAAAACACAAAGATTGGAGTTTCAGTGGACCTTTTGGAACATTGGATAAATCAGCTATGCAACGTGGATTTCAAGCTTACCGAGAAATATGTGCGTCCTGTCACTCACTCAATTATATTGCTTTTCGTAATCTGTCAGATCTTGGTTATAGTAAGGCAGAAATTAAAGCATTCGCGGCAGAATATGAAGTAGAAGATGGACCAAATGATGACGGGGAAATGTTTATGCGCCCGGGCATTGCAGCGGATAGGTTTCCCGCACCCTATCCTAACGACGCAGCGGCACGTGCAGGCAATGGTGGTGCTTATCCACCTGACTTGTCTCTTATCACCAAGGCACGTGCCAATGGTCCAGATTATCTTTATAGCTTGTTAACATCTTACAAGGATGCTCCTGGTGATAAGGAAGTTCCCGATGGCATGTATTACAATGCCGCTTATCCTGGTAATCTAATTGCTATGCCACAACCTATATATGGAGATGATGTTTCATATGCAGACGGCGCTCCTGCAGACATATCTTCTATTGCTAGCGACCTGGTATATTTTCTTACTTGGACTGCTGAGCCAAGTCTTGAGAAGCGCAAACGCACAGGTGTAAAAGTAATGATTTTTTTGCTAATTATGGTCGGTATGAGTTATGGTGCTATGAGGTTCATTTGGTCTGATGTAAAAAAAGCATAAAAAGCATAAACTGATTAATCCATTCTTCGTTATGATTATGAGTTAAACATTAAATCTAAAATGAAAAACGTCACCATCCTTTACAAGATACTCAGCCCCTTCTACTCTAAATTTGCCTAACTCTTTGCATGCAGCTTCTCCTCCGTGTTTTATGTAATCATCGAAAGCTATCGTTTCGGCCCGAATAAAGCCGCGTTGAAAGTCAGTATGAATTACCCCTGCAGCTTCAGGTGCCTTAGCTCCTGTTTGTACGGTCCATGCGCGAGCTTCCTTTGGACCTACTGTAAAAAATGTTGTTAAATCTAGCAAATCATACCCAGCTTTTATCATTCTATCTAAACCAGCTTCTTTAAGGCCTAGTTCAACTAAAAACTCATTCGCATCCTCCTCTGGAAGTGATGCTATTTCAGCTTCAATTGCAGCAGATACAATTACCGCATTACAATTTTCAGATTTGGCTTTTTCAAATACTAATTTGCTAAAAGAATTACCATTTATCACGTCTTCCTCAGCTACGTTGCAAATGTACAAAATAGGTTTTGCTGTAATTAGTTGCATAAAATTCATTCTTCGCACTTCATCTTCAGACAGAGGAGTTGTTCTAGCAGGATTTCCGTCAGAGAGATTTTGAAAAATTTTTTCCATCAGAGCCAAATCTTGAATTGCTCCTTTATCACCACCCCTTGCTTTCTTTTTGAGACTTTCCATTCTTTTTTCAAGAGACTCAATATCAGCAAGCATGAGCTCAGTTTCAACTATTTCAGCGTCTCTTAAAGGATTAATTTCTCCCTCAACATGGGTAATATCCTCATTTGAAAAGCATCTTAGAACATGCGCTATGGCATCAACTTCCCTGATGTTTGCAAGGAACTTATTTCCGAGCCCCTCCCCTTGTGATGCTCCTTTAACCAGTCCTGCAATATCCACAAACTCAAGCTGGGTTGGGAGAGTCTGTGCTGATTTTGCTAATAACGCGAGTTGTTTTAATCTTTCGTCAGGAACTGCAACACGTCCTGTGTTAGGCTCTATAGTGCAGAATGGATAATTGGCTGCTTCAGCAGCAGCTGTTTTAGTAAGAGCATTAAATAAAGTGGATTTTCCTACATTTGGTAATCCAACGATTCCACAGTTAAATCCCATTTAAATCTCCAGTAATCTGATTTTCTTTGCGCAATTTAGCTTCAGCATTGGTAAGCAAAGATACTCTTGACATAAAAAGCTCAGGATTTCTCCCTGCAAGTTTATTTGACTCTGTTGCAATAACTTGCAATAGAAAATTTAACCAGCTCTGTTGCTCTTCAGAACTAAAATCGTTTAGAACCCATTTTTGAACTAATTCTTTGTTTGCAGGTCTCCCAATACCCGTTCGTATTCGCCAATAATTTTTCCCCAAATTTTCATCTATATTTCGTAGGCCATTGTGACCTCCATGCCCACCTCCATTTTTAATTTTCACTTTTCCGGGTTTGAGGTCAATATCGTCATAGAATACATAAATTGAATCTAATGATATTTTGTAAAATCTTGCAACTTGTGATAGTGGTTCGCCTGATTTATTCATAAATAATTGCGGTTTAAGTAATATTATCTTTTGGCCAGCTATTTCTCCTTCGCAGATCCTTGCTTTCATCTTATTTTTCCAAGGAGCGAACGAGTGCTGAGAAGCAATTTTTTCAACTATCATAAAACCAATATTATGACGTTGTTTCTGGTATTTCTGGCCAGGATTTCCTAGACCAACCCACAATAGCATGAGACCAATCCATCTCTACTTTTTTCAACTGTTAAAGAGCAAAGGGGCCATAATGGCCCCCTCTAGGTAATTTATTTTTTATCTTTATTCTGTTTCGTTTTCTTCGCTAGGTTCTGTACTTTCGACTTCCTCATCTTCTTCGTTTTTAACTCCACCACCTGGTGACTGAAGAGTAGCAATGGTAAAGTCACGGTCAGTTATAGTGGGCGTTACACCCTCGGGTAACTCAACCGCACTAATGTGAATGGAATCTCCAATTTTTGCTTCGGACAAATCAACAATTATTTTCTCTGGAATGGAAGTTGGCAAGCAATTTAACTCAACTTCGTAGCGAACAATATTCAAGACCCCACCTATTTTTAATGCAGGGCAAATTGCTTCGTTAATAAACTCAACACCCACAGAAACTGAAACAGTGCTTGATTGACTAACTCTAAGAAAATCAAAGTGCATAGGGTCATCGGTTACAGGGTGAAAATGTATATCGCGCATTAATACAGTATGTTTTCCGTTATCTACATTAATATCAAGCAAACGGCTAAAAATGCCAGGCTCATTAATTATTTTACGCATCATCCGCGCTTCGATCTCAATAGAAATTGGTTGTTTTTTGTCGCCATAAATAACAGCGGGAATTTTGCCTGCACGGCGTGCCGCACGGGCGGACCCCTTACCAACCCGATTACGCAAATCTGCGCTAATCAATGTATTTTCTGACATATTTTTCTCCTTATCATAGTCAGTTTCATGCCTCCAGGGGTGCATGATAATGAGTTGATAGGCATTTTATGCCTAAAAAACAAGAATAATATATAAAATCAAACAATTTTAATTTTAAAATTTTATTGAAAGAGAGAAGATACAGAACGTTCTTCATGTATTCTTCTTATCGCCTCTCCAAGGAGCGGTGCTATTGTTATTTGACGGATATTTGTTGCAACACGCATAGCCTCTGTTGATTGAATTGAATCAGTAGTTACAAGCGAATTTAAAGGTGAAGATGCTACTCTGCTAACAGCTCCCCCTGATAGAACCCCATGAGTTACATAGGCATCGACAGTGATTGCACCGGCGTCTATTAAAGCTTGCGCTGCATTACATAAGGTGCCACCAGAGTCAATAATATCATCAACCATAATACAATGCCGACCTGACACATCACCTATAATATTCATTACTTCAGATATTCCTGCTCGGGGTCTTCTTTTATCAATTATCGCAAGATCAGCCTCAATTCTGCTTGCAATGGCACGGGCACGAATTACTCCTCCCACATCAGGTGAAACAACAACTAGTTCATTAGAATTATAACGAGAGATGATATCTGTTTTAAATACAGGTGCCGAGTATAAATTATCTGCCGGAATATCAAAAAAACCTTGAATTTGAGCTGCGTGTAAGTCAATCGTCAAAATTCTATCTGCACCAGCTGATGTTATTAAATTAGCTAAAAGCTTTGCAGAAATGGGGGTGCGTGGCCCAGATTTTCTGTCCTGTCTTGCGTATCCATAATATGGTAACACGGCCGTTACACGTCTCGCGGAACCTCGGCGAAGTGCATCTAAGCAGACTAACAGTTCCATGATATTATCATTAGCAGGGTAGGAGGTTGATTGAATAATAAAAACATCTTCTCCTCTCACATTCTCATGTATCTCAACAAATACTTCCATATCCGCAAATCTTCGGACATCTGCTTCAGTGAGTGATACATTCAGATATGTTGCGATTGCTTCTGCAAGGGGCCGATTTGAGTTACATGATAAGACCTTCATGAGACCATACCTATGAAAATTTGCGAGTTCATTTGTTTAACAACCGTACAGCATAATGACAAGTGGAGAATATCCATATATTACCCTAAAAAACAGGATGCCAATAATCCAATAAAACAAAATAGCAAAAATAACCATAAATGTGGCATATAGGTCTCTATCTGATTCCAATTACAGAAATTTGTCTGCCAAAAAGTGACTCACCATTATGGGAAGATGAACGATAGCTATAAAATAATTCATGATTCTGATAAGTATCAACATTTATACTTCTATAATAATTAATGTCTGCTCGCTTAAGTAATGTCGCGCAGAAGCCTTGTAAATCAAAAAAGAACTTTCCATTAGACGTATTATTCTCTTTTTTTGTATCTGGAGAAAATAAATTTAGTGCAAATGGTTTTACGTCTAAAATTTTTTCTCTGAAATCAGCGCTAACTTCATAGCTTTTTTGTTCAATTGAAGGCCCAATCACACAAAATATATTTTTTGTTTCAGCGCCGATTTTACACATTTCAAGAACTGTATTTTCGATAATCCCTGAAATAGCGCCTTTCCAACCTGCATGGCATGCACCTATAACTCCTGCATTGCAATCTGCCATTAAAATTGGAGCACAATCTGCTGTTAGTATTCCGAGAAGTATATTTTTCTTCTTGGTAACAAAACCATCAGCTTTATATCCAGAAGCAGGATGTTTAGCATTTTCAATATTTCCAGTATCAATAATAATCACTTCATTTCCATGTACCTGATTTAAAGTAATTAATTGACATCTCTTATGGGCCAGACTTTTTTTAATTAACTTTCTGTTTTGATTTACATTATCGAACAAATCGCCAGAATTTAAAGAGCTATTTAATCCTGAGAACTCTCCAGTCGAACACCCACCTTTTCGGGTAAAAAATCCATGAATCAACATATCTGAGGATAAAAGTTCATGCTGGTAATAGGCAGCACCAGTAAAAGATTTATGGAGCTGATAAGGAAACATTTTTTCACCTTTTTGTTATTAATCTAAGATAAACATACTTGATAGATTTCAAACTTCAAAGCCAGGTGGGAAACCTTTTCCAGTAGGGGTGATTAACCCAACTTGGAAAAGGTTTCCCATATGAGCAGGAGAGATCAACCTATCTACAGCAGCAAAAATAGCTCTATTATGTCGAGGATTATCTATTTGTGATAAATTTTGTGCTCTTTGCTTAATACCAATTTGCGTCAAAAAATGCGATTGTGATACGGGCCCAATAAACCTAGCACCCACTTTCTCTGCTGTCCTTTCAATTGATTTAAAATCCACCCAGTGTGATATATCTGCATCACCCGCTGATGACCACGGTTCTGCAGGTTTATGATTTAAAACTGCCTGAATAGTATCCCCAATCTGGTTGGTTTTTCCATAATCGATAATTAATAAAATGCCACCAAACTGCTTTATATGAAGGGCAACTTCAGTTATAATCTGATCAGTTTTTGGACTATATTCAATTATAGTTCCCTTATCTGGATTTTTAATGTGGTTTGCATCAAATAGTTTTATTTGTGTTTCATTTAAAATTGGTCCAGCTACATATTCAAATTTAGTGCTAAAATTTAATAGTCTTTGTCGCCAATTTATACCATCAAAGAATGCTTGGTCTACTCCAAGGGCATCAAAAAATTCATTTGCAACCGCAAATACTGGATTTTTTGGTATTTTCTTAAAATCTTCATGCCAATACACCGATTGTTTCTTAAGTTTGGTTTTTTGTATTTTTCGAAAAGATTTGCTTGTTTCGATCAAGTGGAGAGGTGAACATGAAAAATTTGGATAGATTTGGCTTAATGCCCTGTTAATATCTGCACTCAGTGTGCCAAGACCTGGACCAAATTCGCATAATAGGCTATTAGATGGTTTTCCTGAATGTTCCCAGATGTAGCCAAGAAATGCTCCAATTAATTCGCCATATATTTGACTTATCTCAGGACCAGTTATGAAATCTCCGTTACTACCTATTATTTTTTTTGAGTGGTAATAACCAAAATCTTTATGTGTTAGTGCAGCCCTCATTGCATTAGAAAGAGAAATAGGGCCTGAACTCAAAATTTCTTTTTTCACCCAATTACGAAATTTTGCGCTATTCACTGGGGTTCACCTAGAGTCGAAATTACGTTTTAAACTAAAATAGACCAACATACCCCCAATTAGTATCATTGGTGCAGTTAATAATTGGCCAGTGGTAATTTGAATCGTACCTATGCTCCCTAAAAACCCGATATGTTTATCTGGTTCTCGCACAAATTCTACTATTATCCTAGATAAGCCGTATAAAAGAAAAAACATCCCTGTTATTAAGCCGCTTGGTAACTTCGGGTTTATTATCCTCATACCATTAAGAATTATAAATATTAATAAACCCTCCAAAACAGCCTCGTAAAGTTGGCTTGGATGCCGGGGTAGAGGACCACCTTTTGGAAAAATAATACCAATCGGATGATTTGTTATTCGTCCGTATAATTCTCCGTTGATGAAATTTGCAATTCTTCCCAAAAATAATCCTATTGGCGCCAAGCATGCTAGTAAGTCTGATAATTGAAAAATAGGTATTTTTGTTTTTCTTACCGTTAAAATAGTTGCAATTATCACTCCGAGTAAGCCACCATGAAAAGACATGCCACCGTTCCATACTTTAAAAATTTCAATGGGGTTCGATATATAAAAATCAAAATTGTAAAATAAAACAAAACCAAATCGTCCTCCAATTATAATACCGATTACGCAAAAATTTGTAAGTCTGGTAATATCTTCTGGCTCAAATGCAAAACTATCTTTTTTTGCCTCCCGGTTCATTAAAAGCATCGTAGTAAATATTCCAGCTAGATAAGCAAGAGCATACCATCTAATTGCTATCGGGCCTATTTCTATGGCTATTTCATTTATAATAGGAAATGTAAACCATTGCTCGGTCATTCTTCTAACCCATATAAGTTGAATCTAACTTAATCATCCTCTGCTTAAGTTTTTTTAAAAAATCTTCTTTTTGTCTTCTATCGCCCTATTGCCTTAAGGTCAAAGACGTATTAATTTTATATTTGATTTCGTATGCAAACAAAAGGTAGCTATTTTAGTGAGGAAAAAATGAAAAACCGTTCAACAATTTTTTCAGACTTAAGTAAAATGGCTCAAGGCGCAGCGTCACTCGCTGATGAAATGAGATTAGAAGTAAAGAACATTATAAATGCGCGTTACCAGCGTAAACAAAATGAGTCTAATTTAGTTACCTATGAAGACTTTGAAGCACTTACAACAAGGTTGGAGGGTCTGATTTCACGAATCGAACTGCTTGAAATCACGTTAGAGAAAATTAAAACAGTAAAAAGGCAAAAATCAACAGTATCAAAAAAAATATCTAAAAGAAAAAATTGATATTAATTATTTTTCGTGACTTATTGAAAAATAAGTGAAATTCCTCCAAACATACTACAATATGTATGAAGTCAAAAAGGCACATACTAAATATTGTGTTGCTTGTCCTTAACGTCTTTTGTTAAATTTAAAGAATTTATTGGGTTCAATATTTTGAAAAGAAGATCGCTGAATGGACGAGTTTATGTTAGGAAGAGTGAATTGAGTATTTCAGATTTTATAGACGCCAAGCCAATAGATTTAGTAACGCGGTTTGTAAAACAGCGAGAATGGTTTTTGCATCGCAATAACATTAATGAACTAATTGCAGATGTTCCAGGTAGGTGGGGGCAACATCAGTTGCATATTGAGTGGTTCGAGAGTGAAGAAACTCTCGACGTAAGTTGTAATCTTGATATCACTTTTGATAAAATTCAGTTATCTGAAGTAACAATGTTAACTTCATTATTGAATCAAGATCTTTGGCTCGGTCATTTTGTTGCGTGTGAGCGCACGAATACTATAAAAGTCAGACATAAACTTATGTTGCGAGGAGCAGGTGGTGCGTCACCTGAGCAAATAGAGGATGTAATCGAAATTGTTCTGGGAGAGGCAGAGCAGGCCTTCCCGACTATTTATCAAGTTTTAAATGGTCCATATGCTGCGCGGGATATCGTAACTTTCGGTATGATACAAAGTCATGGGCATGCTTGATTTTTTTAAGAAAATATGACAACTAACGCACCAATGCAAAAAACTCAAAATCAACCAAAATGGGAGCGTAATCAGCATCTTGTTTTACTCGGTTGTGGTAAAATGGGGTCTGCATTATTAGAGGGTTGGGTCCATCAAAGAGAAAAATTTAAGTGTATAAGTATAATCGAACCAGCTGGTATAAGTGCCGAGCTCGAAGCGTTAGATTTGATTACCTGTTATGATTCACTCGAACAGTTAATAGCACAAAACACCACACCCATCGATTTTGTGGTTTTGGCTGTGAAACCACAGGTGATGCTCGATGCAATAGCACCTTTTTCAAAAATTACTGATGAAAATATTGTTTTTTTGTCAATCGCTGCTGGACTGTCTTCTCATTGGTTACGGGAACACTTAAATGGAACCAAACAGATTGTGCGCGCAATGCCAAATACTCCTGCTTCTGTTGGTGCAGGAATAACCGCCATTTATGCAGATGCAGAGATACCAAAACAAAAAACAGAATATTGTGTTGATTTACTAAAGGCAGTGGGAGAGGTAATTATGCTTCCAAATGAGCAGATGATCGATGCGGTAACGGCCCTTTCAGGGTCTGGGCCTGCATATGTTTTTCTTTTAGCGGAAGCAATGCAACTTGCAGGAAAAAAGTTAGGTATTCCTGACGAACTTTCAAGAAAATTAGCTAGGGAAACAGTTTTTGGAGCAGGTGTTCTTCTGACACAAGATCCATCAGATTCATCAACCTTACGTGAGAATGTAACAAGCAAAGGTGGCACTACTGCAGCTGCTTTATCAGTGTTGATGGAAGAAGATTGCTTTCTTGATCTCATTTTAACGGCTATGCAGAAAGCAGAAAAAAGAAGCCGCGAGCTTGGTGAGTTAGTCTTGCCAAACTAAAATAAAGCGTTATTTTCGTAATACAATAGGTTATTTTTATTGATAGTGAGAGTGTTTTGGAAAAAAATTACCAAGGTATAGTTGATTTAAAAGAATGTCTTTCAGAAGCTCTCATAAAAAGACTTCATGAAACAAACGACTTATCAGTTATTTCACTAGACCAATTATCATCAGATATAAATAAGGATGCTGATTTGGTTAGGTCTGTTTTTCTTGATGTTAACGAATTGTTTTTGTATTGGTTTAATGCACGGGTAAGCGAAATATTTGTTAGTCTTACAGCAGATTTCTCGAAAGATTTTGAAGCGACTACCCAAGAAAAAGTACTCGAGACATTAATGTCGATTTTGGAAGCTTTTGCTGATACGCGCCCTATTTTTCAGCGCATACATAAATGGGCTTTGAAGGATTTTCAATTTGGCATCTCGATAACAATTTCTGCCTATCATCTTTGTGATAAGATTTTAACTATTTCTGGAGATAAAAAAAAAGACCACCCAATTGCTGCGGCGCGTCGTTCTATGCGTATAAACGGATTAATTGGTCTATTAGTTAAAACAAGTGTGGTTTGGTTCAAAGATGACAGCGATGGTCTTGCCACAACATTTAGAGAGGTTGACAATAATTTGAGTCAGGCAATTGAAATAGCAGAAAGTTTCAAATTATTCGAAGACTCTCGTTATGAATAAAACGCTGACAACAATAACAAAATGCGAAAGTCTCAAACCCCATAATCTAAAGTATGGAGTTGTAAAAGATGGCAGATTTTAAGCAGTTTTTGGATATAGATATTCGGGCTGGCACCATAATAAGGGTTCAAGAATTCCCTGAAGCGCGTAAACCAGCATTCAAGCTTGAAATAAATTTTGGTCATTTGGGGAATAAGAAATCATCTGCTCAGATAACTGATCTATATGATAAAAAGAGTTTGATAGGAAAACAGATTTTAGCAGTAATAAATTTCCCTCCTCGCCAGATTGGTCCATTTATGTCAGAAGTATTAACTTTAGGTGTTCCAAACAAAAACGGTCATATTGTTTTAGTAACGCCTGAGGTTATCGTTGAAAACGGTGTACGACTTTATTAAAGCAAAGTAATAGTCCATCTATATCGGTAAAATAACACGAACACGAAGACCTCCTTTGGGCGATTCCAACAAATCTAGTTGTCCACCATGACTCAAAATTATATCACTCGCGATCGAGAGGCCAAGACCTGTACCACCTGTTTTCTGGTTTCTAGATGCTTCTAATCTTTTAAATGGAAGGATAGCGTCAGTTCTTTTCTCATTTGGTATACCTGGGCCGTCATCATCTATCTGAATTAAAACCGTATCTTCTATTCGCCGAACTCTTATTTCAGCATTAAAAGCATATCGAAGGGCATTCTCAAGGATATTCATTAAGGCACGACGAAGAGAGGGTGCACGAATAGGGAAGGTGGGAATTTCATCCTCATTAAAAATTAGCGTTAGACGTTCGGGATACGTTTTTTGCAATTGCTCAGTAATATCTCGCAAAAGCTGCTTTATATCACCTAAATGAGGAGGGTCTGATGCTTCTCCTCTTGAAAACGCAAGATATGCCTCAATCATAGCTTCCATCTCTGCTATGTCTTTTGTTAATTCTTCAATTTCAGGTGTTTTCTTTAGCAATTCTAATTGCAGTCGCATCCTTGTTAAGGGTGTTCTCAAATCATGACTGACACCGGCTAACATAGTTGTTCGCTCATTGAGGTGACGTTTTATACGATGTCTCATTGCTTGAAATGCTCGGCCTGCAGCTCTTATTTCTCTTGCACCCTCTAAATGAAAAGAATTTGTTATGTCCCTTCCAAGCCCCATTTGTCTTGCAGCTACAGCAAGCCGAAGAATTGGTTTTACCTGACCTTGTATAAAAAAAAGGGCGATTAAGAATAAAATTAGTGAACTGCCAATAGTCCATCCAATAAAAAGCAAGCTTGTAGAACTAAAAAGACGCTTTTTACCAACTTTAATGGTAAGAATTCCGTTAGGAAATTGTATATATATAAAAATCTTATCATTATTCTGATTTAAAGCCGCCGTCCATAGGTAATTTGTATGTGAATTCATCGCTCGCTTAAATGCGAAGGCTGTGTAGTTGGTATTTGTCTCAATGTCTTTACTGACTAACTTTGCATTCTCAACAAAATCAACATTGAATTTGAAATATTTGTGTGCATAAATCTGAAGGTCATAAATTTCTTTTGTTGATGGTTCGGAAGATAATCTTTCAATCAATAATTTTATTTCACCTGCCAGCGCATCCGCCATTTGCCTTGTAACGGAATCCCAATGACGTTCGAAAAAAATTAGTACAGTAATTAGTTGTACTAGGAACATCGGAACCAAAATAATTGCTACCAAGCGATTGAATAACGTTTTCGGAAAATATTTTCTTAACTGCATTCACACATTCCAATTAAGTAGTTTTTTCTGTGCTGAATAATTGTTACCTAGTTATTAGTTTTTAACCAATTAATTTATCGATTTGGAGTTTCCAACCAAGATGTCTAACTGTCATGAGAAAGTGAGGTTTTTTGGGGTCACTTTCAAATTTTGACCGCAATCTCGCTATCGCAACATCGATTGATCTACCCTGCATACGTCCTTCCAATAAATCTATCAAATTCTCTCTAGAAAGTGTTTTGTTTGGATTTTTTGCGAAACAGCTTAGCAAATCCTGTTCAGAAGTTGTCAGATAAACTTGTATTTTATTGTTTGATAATTTTTTCTTCTTGAGGTTAAAAACAAAATTTCCAAATATTATTTCACTATGGCCTGTAGGCGAGGTCAGAGACCGTTCAAGAATTCTTTTTATACGAAGAACGAGTTCTCTTGGCTCAAATGGCTTGGAAAGATAGTCATCTGCTCCCGCAGAAAGGCCTTCTATTCTGTCTTCCGTTTCACCAAGGGCAGTAAGAAAAATCGCTGGCACAGACGTTTTCTTTCTCAATTCAACGAGCCATTCAATTCCAGTCGTACCAGGCATCATAATATCAATAACTAGTAAATCGAAGTGGATGCTATTCATGTAAGAGTCGGCTTGGTTAGTACTACTTGCGCCCGTTACCCAAAATCCACTTTCTTCTAAAAATCTTTTGAGCAATTCCAATAATCGTTGATCATCGTCGACTACTAAAACATGGGCTGCTGGTTCTAACAGTTTACCCATCTCTATTTGCACTTTTTTTCGTAATGGGTTTTTGCTTTTTATCTAGCAAAGCATTTAAGACTTGCTCAAAACCAGCAACATCACTTGCACCAGACTGTAGATAGGCATTAGCAAATCTCGTGCATTGGATATCTGTGAGTCGTGTTTCTAATGCACTACCTTTTGATGTGAGGAATAATAAACGTTGCCGTTTATCTTTACTACCAATTCTCTGATAAATATAACTCTCTGATATAAGATGAGATAATACCCGAGAAAGGCTTTGTTTTGTTATCCTTAGAATGTTTAGAAGGTCACTCACTGTCATACCAGGATTCTTTCCAACGAAGTATATAACACGGTGATGAGCCCGACCTAAACCTAGTTCAAATAAAATAGCATCAGCTTCATTAGTAAAATCACGATAAGCGTAAAACAGCAACTCAATTCCCCGTTTTAGTGTTTCCTTTCGTAGGAATAATGCTTTTTGAGATGATTTTATGTCAGTCATGTTGACCAATAATAACGATCCTGATAAAAAAATAAAGTATTAGTATAGGTTAGAATTATTTTATTACATTTTTGCAGCTAGAAAACTAATCATCGCAAAAGTTAACAGACGAGGAAATTAGCATGACTCTCATTCCATTTGATGATAGAGATGGATTTATTTGGATAAATGGGCAGATGGTACCTTGGCGTGAAGCTAAAACACATATCTTATGCCATGGGCTACATTATTCTTCGTCCGTATTTGAGGGCGAACGGTCATATAACAGTAAAATATTTAAATCTGCTGAACATACTGCAAGGCTAAGAGCTTCCTGTAATTTCCTTGATTTTGACCTACCTATGTCAGATGAGGAAATGGAAAAAATTAAATATGAGGTTTTAGACGCAAATGGCATTGTAGATGGATATCTAAGGCCATTTTGTTGGCGTGGTTCCGAAATGATGGCAATTTCAGCACAAGATACAACAATTAATGTAGGCGTGGCAGCATGGAAATGGCCAAGTTATTTTGACCCAGAAACGAAAATGAAAGGTATTACCCTTGATATAGCAGATTGGCGTAGACCCTCACCAGAATCAGCCCCTGTTCAGGCAAAGGCAGCAGGGTTATATATGATTTGTACCCTTGCCAAACATAGTGCAGAGCGAAAGGGATTTCAGGACGCTTTGATGCTTGATTATCGTGGGTACGTCGCAGAAGCAACAGGAGCAAATATATTTTTTCTTATGAAAGATGGAAAAATTCATACACCCACTGCAGATTGTTTTCTTAATGGAATCACAAGGAAAACGGTTATAGACCTTGCAAGGAAGATAGGTTGGGAAGTCCAAGAAAGATACATTCATCTCCATGAATTGGAGAATGTAAAAGAGGCGTTTCTTACCGGAACAGCTGCTGAAATCACCCCCATTTCAAAAATCGGTACTTTTACTTTTCAACCTGATTTGGCTTGCAGAGGTTTAGTTGAAGCCTACTCAGAAGAAACTAATTCAAAATCATAGGATTGAAATCAGAAAAATAAAATTGCTCTCTTTAAAAAAGTTATCGTATCTTATTCGAGCTCAGTCATCCCAGACTTAAAATAATCAAAACCTGTTTTTAAGGTGATAACTGCACTTATCCAAAATAAGGTAATGCTGCTAGAAGCTAATAAGTTATTACCACTAAAAATCATAGATAACATGATAAGCCCAATTGAAATTAGTTGCAGTGTTGTTTTCCATTTCGAAAGAATAGAAACTTGAACTAAAATTCCCTCTTTGGACATATATTCTCGGAAACCTGAAATTATGAATTCTCTAAGAAAAATAGCAAGAGTAGGAACAACAAACATCCAATCTTTGGAATGATGGGACGAAAGTGCTAATAAGATGCATGCGACTAAGACTTTATCTGCAATGGGGTCTAGAATCCGGCCAAGGTGAGATTGAAGTAATAATTTGCGTGCAAGATATCCATCTAACCAATCTGTAATACCTGCAAATAAAAACAGCAGAAATGCTGCTATGAGCTGAGCATGACTTGTTTCTCTCCAAATGAGGATAGCAATTATCGGGGCAGTAGTTATTCGAAGAATTGTTAATAAATTGGGAAGGTTCATTTCACTCTCAGAACTAATATTCATATGAAATATATTATTATTTTAGAACTTCGTTCATATTCCTCTTTCGCAACTTTTAACAAGACATTTTCTTTTTATAACACTAGAATACTGAGTTTGGAAGCTAGACACCCCTAATGATTAAACGACATAATTCAAAAAAAAAGTAATTAATTCTCCTCTCGGCTATGAAACCAATCATACAGATGTTGGGCAATATTGACAGAAATACCGGGAACTGCTTGTAAGTCTTGTATGCCAGCGTTGCTAACTGCACGTGCCGAACCAAAATGATTAAGAAGTGCTCTTTTTCTTATTATCCCAATACCTGGTACGCTGTCCAATGGGTTTTTAAATTGCGCTCTTGCGCGTTGTGATCTATGGCTATTAATTGCAAACCTATGTGCCTCATCTCTTAAACGTTGAAGATAGTGCATTACTGGGCTATCTGGTTTCAGAGTAAAACTTTTTTTATCTCGTGTGTGAAATTGCTCTCTGCCAGCATTTCTATCAGGACCTTTTGATATGCCAATAGCTACAATATTATCTATACCAAGCTCGTTCAATACCTCATAAACAGCGCTAATATGGCCTTTGCCACCATCTATAAGTATGAGGTCTGGCCAGCTTGCTGACTCATGACTTGGGTCTTCTTTTAGCGCTCTCGAGAAGCGTCGATAAATCATTTGGCGCATCATTTTAAAATCATCACCATCTTCCACAGCAAATTCACCTATTTTTTTCATATTGAATTTACGATAAGAAGATTTAGCAAAACCATCAGGAGTAGCAACAACCATTGCTCCCACTGGATGATCTCCTTGAATATGTGAGTTATCATATATCTCTATACGCTCAAGAGAAGCTTTGATCTCAAATGTTGTTCTCAATTCTTCCAGTAATTTGCGCTGGGATGAAGTATCAGCGAGTTTTCGGGCAACAGCCTCTTCTGCATTCTGCAAGGCCATCTTCATTATTTTTCGTCTATCACCTCTTTCAGGTTTTGAGATTTCAATTTTGCTATTTGACCGTTTTGATAGAGCAGCTTCTAGTAATTTCCATTCACTTGGAAGTTGGTTGGTTAGTATCAAGTTAGCAGGAATTTTATCAACATAAAATTGTCCTATAAACGCTGAAAGAACAGATTTTATGTCTTCTAATGAATTTATTACTGGGAAGAAGGCGGTGTTACCATAATTGGTTGCGTTTCTTACAAAAAATACTTGCACACAACATATACCAGAAGAAATCGATGCCGCTATTATATCGGCATTTTGTAAAGATTTCAGATTAATATCTTGATTTGCCTGAATTGCTGTGAGCGCTTTAATTCTGTTCCGCCAAACAGCAGCTGTTTCAAATTCAAGAGCATCTGAAGCCTGTTGCATCTCATATGCATATTTTTTTTGTACTGTATCTGAATTTCCAGAGAGAAATTGTTTCACTGCTTTCACTTGCTTTTGATAATCAGATTTTGAAATTTTGTTAACACAAGGAGCTGTACATCTCTTAATCTGATATTGCAAACAAGGGCGTGTTCTAGATGCAAAAATGGCGTCGCTACAGTTACGCAGTAGAAATGCGCGTGATAAAGAATCTAGTGTATTGTTTACTGAGTTGGCAGAAGCAAAAGGTCCGTAATAACTTGCGGTTTTACGTCTTTTCCCTCTATGTTTCGTTAACAGTGGAAAGTCGTGATCTTCTGTTACCATTATAAAAGCAAAACTTTTATCATCTTTGAGAAGTATATTATATTTTGGTTTCAGTTTTTTGATTAAATTTGACTCTAACAGCAAAGCCTCAACCTCTGAGTGAGTAACAGTGATTTCTAAGTATTTAGTTTCGGAAACCATCCGCAGTAGACGATTAGTTAGTCTGTTTGTTTGGGTGTAGCTATTTACTCTTTTTGAAAGTGATTTAGCTTTGCCAACGTAAAGTGCTGACCCGTTTATATCAAACATACGATAAACGCCTGGCTTGTTGGGTAAATACCTCACTTGACTTTTTAAATAGGCAAATCCGTCTTTAAACATTGAATTTTCTGTTTTCATAGGTGATCCCGTGAGTTATTAAACAATTTTATATAAATAAAGATACCTTGTTTCAATATTCTAATAAGATCCTAAAATTTCTTGGCAATTCCCATCTTAAATTATTTGTGTCTGGGAATTTTATTGTATTAATATAATATACACGAATCATAATTTATGATTCTTTTTAAATCTTTATCCACTTTAACTGTGGATAAGTTTGTTGATAAGAATTGATTTTCCCTCAATAACTCGCAGAATTAAGGCAGTTTGACTAATTTGCCTAAATATTAGGCAACTATAAAAAATATAACAAATACAGATAGTTAAATCTTGTCAAGAAAACTTAAACAAAAAAAAATGTAATTTTGTCTTATTTTGGGTTTTTTTTTGGAAAGATGTGAACAACTCCCCATATTTTCAATAAAAATATTGATGAAAGAATTAACTTTTCAAACTTTCTAACTACTTATTCCAACGTTAAGCCATAAAAATATAAAATAAATTGTTAAAAAATAGCAGCTTATTATTTTTCCAATAGGGCGTCGTGTTAAAATAAAAATGGCTAATGTGAATGTTGCAAAAATCATCGTGGGCATTCCCGTTGAAAGCATGTCTTTGGATATTTGAAGCTCGCTTACGAACCTAGTAATTCCTAATCCTGCAACAATATTAAATATGTTAGAACCGATTATGCTACCAAGTGCCATATCGACCCTACGATGAAATAGGCTTGCAACTGCAGCGGCAATTTCCGGCAACGAGGTTCCAAAAGCTATTATTGTAAGGCCGATCACAGTCTTTGAAATAGATAGATTATTTGCAAGTTCTACGGCACCTTTTATCATTGTATCTGCCCCAAGAACAAGACCCGTTATTCCAAAAAAACAATAGATAAGTGTTCGTTGAAAAGAAAGTTTCTCTGTTAAATTTTTTTCTGTTTCTTTTTCGCCTGGTTTTTGGTTGACCAAAAAAAATGTGTAGCTAGCCATAATGATTACTAATAAAAAGCCAACAAATAATGGAAGCGAATAAAAATAATAAGCAGGTAGACAAATTAGAGTAGTTATAGCTATGAGAAGAAGCATATCTCTTCTTATAGCTAAATCATTAGTATTAATCTGAAAAAGTAAGCCAGTTATGCTCAAAACTACCAAGATATTAGTAATATTTGAACCGATAATATTCCCCCAAACGATCTCTGGTGTTTCATTCAAGGCAGCTTGCACCGCAACAACTAATTCAGGTGCAGAAGTACCGGCGGCAATTAACAGGACTGCGACAACATGAGCTGGAATTCGCAGGTAATGTGCAATCGATATAGTGCCTGGTATGATAACATGTGCAGCAGTCAACAGCATAGCCAAGCCGAGAGCTAACATTAATATGGGAATAATCATTGTTAGGTTAATTTAATACCTTTGTTGAGAGATGTTATATTAGGTTCTTTAAACCAAACCGTGATATAATTTTGCGGTCGTTGAAGATTTTCGTACCTTTTTGATAAATAAAAGGCAAGCACTTAAAAGTTTTTTTAAAAAGTGGTTATTAGGTATAGTGTTGTTCAAATTTTGAAATTTATTTTTGGAAAAAAGTGGTAATATTTTTTAATTTGCTGCTTTTCTAAGAATTATGGAAATTTGCGTAGCTATTTTAGGCATTTGATTAAGGATTTTTGGTTTCAGATTTTCATTCGCGTCCTGAAGATATTGTGTGTAACCACAAGAATTCATTATTTTATGAAAATTGGCTATTCTTCCTGTTTCTTCTTGCCATTGAGCGATAAACACTGGTAATCCAAAAAGGCATACCTCTGTAACCATATTCACCGAATCTGAGGTGACGATAATTTCATCTGCGATAGAAAGAACCTCCGGATATGGATTGCTATTTTTCCCATCCCAAAAAATATGTTTTTGCTCTTTGTCAAGGTGCTCAAAAATATTTTTTGCTCTTTTTGGTGTGCGGCTAGATGGTATAATTATGAGCCGTGCATTTCTCGTGTTCGCATACTCATAAACATCCATGGCTAATCTAGTCAGAATTTTTTTTGTTACTCTGTATCGCCTATTATTTCCACCAAGCAACAAAATAATTTGTGGTTTATCGATCGGGCTAAAGCGGTCAATCATTTTGGATTTACTTTCCATAATTTCATCTTTAACTAGCCAACTCAAAGAGCCAGTAGATATAACAAGGTTCGAGTATTTATGTTCCGCTGCCGCTAGCTTATCATGAGAAGGGACAACTAATACGTCAAAATTTTTGGGTGATATGCCGGGATCTTGTATATGAATAGTTTTGCTTTTACCCTTCGAAAGTCGTCTTAGGCCAATTGATAATCCACTCATTCTATGTCCACAGCTAATTATATAGTCAGGGTAGGGGCCTCTAATCCAGCTGGGGGTGCGACCGATTGTAAGTCGCCAAGTTGGTATCTTAGCAAGTTTAGGAAATAATCGAAGAATTGGTGTTGGATGTGCCTCTAGTGTATTATATAATAAATTCAGTGAATTAGCTACAGCTATAGATTGTTTCAGCATTCCAATAGTTCCATCTGTAACTATCCAGCATGTTTTTGAATTATTATTATAGGACACTTTTTTACTGTTTTTTTATTCTAGCTTACATTTGTTTTTCAAATTTTGTAATATTCTTGCGTGTTTTGGTTTAACTATTTATGGTTTGAAAATCAAATAAGGATTAGATTTATGACTAAAAAACACAAGCTGGATAAAGTTGACAGACAAATTCTATTTGATCTTCAAAAAAATGGAAGATTAAGTAATGTCGAGCTTGCTAAAAATGCAGGAATATCTGCACCGCCATGTCTTAGGCGCGTAAGAGCTCTGGAAGATGCAGGGGTTATTAGAGGATATAATGCAGAGATAGACCCGGAAGCCGTAGGTTATACGGTCACTGTGTTTGCATTTGTTGGGCTAACTAGTCAAGCGGAGGTAGATTTAAAAAAATTTGAAAATATGATATTAAGTTGGGAAGAAGTAAGAGAATGCCATATGCTTATGGGGGAGATAGATTTTCTACTTAAGATTGTTTCGACTGATTGGGATGATTTTCAGAAATTTTTAACTAGTAAGCTCACTCCCGCTCCCAATGTGAGCCACGTAAAAACAGCTGTTTCGATAAGGTCTGAAAAAAATCTTCCAGGTGTTCCTTTGGAGATTAGATGAGGTTGAATAAAGACGGGTATAGCGGTTCAATAATTATCCATTATAAACTGAAATAGATATTATTTCATATGGGTGAGGACCTCTAGGAGTTTGTACCTCCACGGATTCACCCACTCTCTTTCCTATAAGACCTTTTGCGATAGGAGATGCTGTTGAGATTTTTCCCTCTTCCAGCTCTGCCTCATATGGACCAACAATTGAATAATTATATTCTATATCTGTAAGTTCATCAACAATTACAACAGTTACACCGAATGTCACTGTCTCGCCTGATATTCTGCTGGTTTCTATTACTTCAGCTCGGCTTGTTACATCCTCTAACTCTGTGATTCGGCCCTCTATAAAGGATTGGCGTTCCCGAGCAGCATGATATTCAGCGTTTTCAGAAAGGTCGCCGTGCTCTCTAGCGTCAGCAATTGCCCGAATAACCTGTTGTCTTTCAACGTTTTTTAGCTGTTGTAGCTCCGTCTTAATTTTTTCTAATCCAGATTGAGTGAATGGAATTTTTTCCATATTTGGCCTCTTATCGCTTTACAAATAAAAATATATTCAAAAGTTAAGTGTAATGAGATTTAATTTAACCCTCTAAGCTTAGTATGTTTAGCCCTTTGCGTCATGTAAATAATCCTGTATAGACTTTGCAGAAATTTTTATCTTTTGCAATGCAACAATAGCAGCAACTGCCGCTCTACTGCCAGAAACTGTTGTATAATATGGAATATTGTTTGTAAGTGCTGTTTGTCTGAGGGACAAACTATCTCTAATTGAGGCAAATCCTTGTGCTGTATTAAAAATAAGGTCTATTTGACCTGATAGCATTGCATCTACTGCATGTGGTCTACCTTCGAGAACCTTATTAACTCTTTTAGCTGCAATCCCTGCATTATTTAGATATTTAGTTGTTCCCTCTGTTGCCAATATTTTAAAACCAGAACCGATGAGAATATTACAAATTTCCACGAAGGCGAGCTTATCTGCATCTTTTACTGAAATAAATACTATTCCAGCTGTTGGCAATTTAACACCTGCTGCCAACTGGCTTTTTGCGAATGCAATTCCAAAGTCCTTATCAATGCCCATGACTTCACCAGTTGATTTCATTTCTGGGCCAAGAAAAACATCCACACCAGGAAATCGTGCAAATGGGAAAACGGCTTCCTTAACTGCAACATGTTTCTGTTTCGATGTGAGTGTTTTCATTGAAGATAATTTTTCACCAGACATAATTTTTGCAGCAATCATTGCGATTTGATTTCCTGTTGACTTTGCGACAAATGGCACTGTTCTACTTCCTCTGGGGTTTACTTCCAAAAGAAATACCTCATCGTTTTTAATCGCAAATTGAACATTCATCAATCCAATAACATTTAGTGAAAATGCTAATTCTCGTGTTTGCTGATGAATTTTCTTAAGTACATAAGGAGGCAGGGTTTGAGGTGGTAGTGAACAAGCTGAGTCTCCAGAATGAATGCCTGCTTCTTCAATGTGCTCCATCACTCCTGCAATAAATACATTTTCAGCATCGCATAATACATCTACGTCTACTTCAATCGCATTTTCTATAAAACGGTCAATTAATACAGGATTATCACCTGACACTCTTACGGCAGTTTGCATATATCTCTCAACGTCAGAGAGTTGGAACACCACCTCCATTGCTCGACCACCTAAAACATAAGATGGCCTTATTACCACTGGTAGGCCAATCCTTTTCACAATATCAATCGCTTCACTTACTGATGTGGCAGTTCCATTTTCCGGTTGTTTTAGAGATAAACTCATAATGAGCTTTTGAAACCGTTCCCTATCTTCAGCAAGATCAATTGAGTCTGTGCTGGTTCCCAGAATACGAATGCCTGCAGCTTCTATGTCTCTTGCAATTTTAAGAGGAGTTTGGCCTCCGAGCTGCACTATCACTCCTTTCAAGGTGCCTTTTTCCTGCTCCTTTAGCAATATTTCAATAACATCTTCACTAGTTAATGGTTCAAAATATAATCTATCTGATGTATCGTAGTCTGTTGAAACTGTCTCAGGATTGCAATTAATCATGATTGTTTCAAACCCTGACTCTGACAAAGCATAAGCCGCGTGAACACAGCAATAATCAAATTCTATCCCTTGTCCAATTCTATTGGGACCACCACCTAATATAGCAATTTTTTCTTTATCAGAGGGGCCTGCCTCGCATTCTGCATAACCGTTTTCCTCATATGTGGAGTAGAAATAGGCGGTCTCCGAGGCAAATTCTGCAGCACATGTATCAATACGCTTAAAAATGGGATGAACGTTAAGCAATCTGCGTACCTGCGTCACTTTTTTTTCTTCATTATGAGTCAAATATGCAATTCGCTTGTCATGAAATCCTGCAGACTTTAGAAATAAAAATTCTTGTTTATTATCTGGTAGTCCAACTTGAGATAGCTCTTTTTCGATTTCAATTATAGATGCAATTTCGTTAATAAACCAAATATCCCATTTTGTTATGTTATGAATTTCTTCCGTATTCATGCCACTTCTTATCGCTTGTGCAATGCGTAAAATTCTGTCCGGGGTTTGCTCAGAAAGCCACCCATTCAATGCATCCCTGCTTAACTCATCTGTGGATACAGGTAGGCTAATCTCATCCAAGCCTGTTAGCCCAGTTTCAAGTGAACGAAGTGCTTTCTGCAAGCTTTCCTTAAAGCTTCGGCCAATAGCCATTGCTTCACCGACTGACTTCATGGAGGTCGATAAAATAGCTTCTGAGCCAGTGAATTTCTCGAATGTAAAGCGTGGAATTTTAGTAACGATATAATCAATTGTTGGTTCAAAACTAGCGGGCGTTACTTTGGTAATATCATTTGCTAATTCATCTAGTGTGTAACCAACTGCTAGCTTAGCGGCAATCTTTGCTATTGGAAATCCAGTAGCTTTTGATGCAAGTGCTGATGACCTGCTAACCCTAGGGTTCATTTCAATTACAAGTATCCGCCCTGTATTAGGATTAATAGCAAACTGAACATTTGAGCCTCCCGTGTCAACACCTATTTCTCGCAAAACAGCAATGGATGCATTTCGCAATGTTTGAAACTCCTTATCTGTAAGTGTTAGGGCTGGAGCAACAGTTATGGAATCTCCTGTGTGAACTCCCATCGGATCTACATTCTCAATGGAGCAGACAATTATACAATTGTCTGCGTTATCACGAACCACCTCCATTTCAAATTCTTTCCAGCCGAGAAGTGATTCTTCAATAAGAACTTCATTTACAGGAGATAGCCGCAGTCCGTCAGAAACTATCTGCAAATATTCAGCCTTATTATAAGCAATACCACCACCTTCACCCCCAAGTGTAAAAGAAGGCCGGATGATAGCAGGCAAACCAACGAGATCTAACGCATCTCCAGCATCTCCTAAAACTCTAATTGTGACTGAGCGAGCGGACTCAAGGCCAATTCTATCCATAGCAGACCTAAATAAAGAACGATCTTCTGCTTTAGCAATGGCTTCTGGTTTTGCACCAATCAATTCAACCTTATACTTTTCAAGCACACCCATTTCATGTAATTTTAATGCCGTATTTAGTGCTGTTTGGCCGCCCATAGTAGGTAAGATTGCATCTGGAAGTTCTTTACCGATAATTGTTTCAACCATTTCTGGTGTTATGGGCTCAATATATGTGGCATCTGCTATTTCAGGGTCTGTCATAATGGTGGCTGGATTAGAATTTATGAGGATAATACGATAACCCTCTTCCCGTAGGGCTTTGCATGCCTGAGTCCCCGAATAATCAAATTCACATGCTTGACCAATAATTATCGGACCAGCACCAATTATCAAGATGGATGATATATCACTTCTACGTGGCATGATTATTGGCTCTTTTTTCCATTAAAGAGGTAAAATAACTAAATAAGTTTCGAGAGTCATGTGGCCCTGGTGAAGACTCAGGATGATATTGTACTGAAAATGAGGGCAATATTTTATGTCTTAGCCCCTCAATACTTCCATCAAACAACGAGCGATGGGTCACCTCAAGGAAATTCGGGAGGTCATGCTCATTAACTACAAATCCATGGTTCTGGCTAGTGATTTCTATTTGATTTGTTGTTAAATCTTTTACAGGATGATTTGCCCCTCTATGCCCCCTATCCATTTTTGATGTGCTACCGCCCAATGCAAGCGCGAGGAGTTGATGTCCAATGCAAATTCCAAACAAAGGTATTCCAGTTTCAACTAAAGTTCGAATCTCACTACCTGAATATTTAGATGTAGCTTCAGGGTCTCCTGGTCCATTAGATAAGAAAATACCATCTGGATTGTATGATAGAACATCGTTAGCAGTGGTATTGGCAGGTAGTAGAATAACTTCACAACCCGCCGTTTCTAAACAACGGAGAATATTGTGTTTAGCACCAAAATCAATTGCGATAACTTTGTGCTTTTTTGCAACATTTAGACCAGACGATAACTTTTGCTCGAAATCAAATCGGTAAAGACCGCCTGACCACTCCGTGGTTGCCGAGCATGTAACAGTTTTTGCAAGGTCCATGTCTTTTAGACCTGGCCAGTTAGCTATTTTATTTTTAATAGTCTCAAAATCAAAATCCGCATTTTTTTTATAACTTAACAGCGCTGTTTTGGCACCTTCATCACGGATTTTCCGAGTTAGGGTACGTGTATCAATTCCACTTATACCAGGTATATTATATTTCTTGAGCCATTCGGTAAATGACTGAGTGTTTCGCCAATTAGAAGGTGCCGTTATTCGATTCCGGGTTACGAGGCCTAATACAGAAGGTTTGCCCGTCTCCATGTCTATTGGGTTCGTTCCTACATTTCCTATATGCGGAAAGGTAAAATTAATTATCTGTCCAGCATAAGAAGGATCAGTTAGTATTTCTTGATATCCTGTCATTGAGGTATTAAAACATAATTCGCCTACCGATTCGTTTTCTGCACCAAATCCATATCCATAAAAAATAGCTCCACTATCTAAAATTAGTAGAGCATCATTCTGGCGTTTCAGAGTATTAGGCATGTAATTTATTATCTACTTTCTAAGAAAGGAATGTATTGGTCAATATAGGGTTTACCTATCTGAAATTAATAGCGTTTTTCTTTTTATTTTTGGGAAATACAAGCTTTTACTCATAAATAATTAAACCTCCGTTTTTTACAAAACTCGGATGAAGAGGTCAAGAGTATGACATAGAATATAATGGGGTAAATTTAAACATAAACTTGCCAGAATTGTTCCCTTTTAGTATGGAGAGATTTTAAACGTATAAAAATATGAAAAAAACCATAAAGATTGACAGTAATCATGAGAGATAAGATATCAAGTTCTATGAAGGACGCGCTAAAGGCTGGCGATAAAGTTGCTCTATCTACAATAAGGCTTATTGCTGCGGCACTAAAAGATAGAGATATCACTGCGCGTGGCAACGGTATATCCGAAGGTATTAGTGATGATGAAATCCTATTGATGTTGCAAACTATGGTAAAGCAACGACGCGAATCCTCAGCAATGTATAGAGATGCCGGTAGGAATGAATTAGCTGAAACGGAGGAGCTAGAAATAAAAATAATAGAAGAATTCTTACCAGAGCAATTGGGAGAAGATGAAATCAAAGTAGCTATTGAAACAGCAATATCCCGAACTAACGCTATTTCTGTAAAAGATATGGGTAAAGTAATGGGATATCTAAAGAAAGAATATACTGGTAAGATGGATTTCAGTAAAATTAGTGCAAATGTTAAAGGTGCATTAATTTGTTTATCAAATAATGGATGATATTAGCTTTTGTCCTTTATTGAACTTTACGATTAGAATTAATTTTGCAAATTTAATTATCTATTTTAAAAATTATCCGATTTTACATGACAATCACTCCTGAATTTATTGAAAAACTGCGCGACAGGATTAGCCTTTCTAGCATCATAGGTAAACGTGTAAAACTCACAAAAAGAGGAAATCGATTTATTGGTCTGTGTCCCTTCCATAATGAGAAAACCCCCTCATTTAATGTGAATGACGATGAAGGTTTTTTTTACTGTTTTGGGTGTGGCGCAAGTGGTGATGTAATAAATTATGTTAGAGAGACAAGTGGTCTAAGTTTTGTAGAGTCAGTGCAGGAGTTGGCAGATATCGCCGGTATACCCATGCCTGAACTTAGGCCTCAAGACAGTGCAAAAAAAGAACGCAACGTAACTTTGTTGTCTTGTTTTGAAACTGCCACAGAATTCTTTCAAAAAAGTTTGAAATTGGATCAGAGCCGTAAGGCCTTAAATTATCTTATCCAAAGAGGACTTACAGAATCAATCATAGAAGAATTTAGGCTTGGATATGCTCCACGGGTAGGTCTTCATCAATACTTACAGAATAAGGGTTATGTGGAGGAAGTTTCTAAATTAGCGGGTCTCATATCTATTTCAGAACGAGATGGAAAAAAATACGATTATTTTAGGGAAAGAGTTATTTTTCCGATTGAAAATAGGAAAGGACAAGTGATTGCATTTGGTGCAAGAGCCATGGGAGATTCTAAACCAAAATATCTAAATTCACCAGAGAGTCCAAGTTTTTCAAAGAAGGCTGTTTTATATGGGTGGCCTCAAGCAAGAGAGAGAGTAAAACGCAATTTGCCTTTATTGTTAGTGGAAGGCTATATGGATGTAATATCTGTCACTGCATCCAAAAAAGCAGCGGCACTTGCTCCTCTCGGAACAGCTCTTACGGAAGAACAAATAAGCCTCGCATGGAAATTACATGATGAACCTATTTTGTGCTTTGATGGAGATGTTGCGGGTAGAAATGCTGCGAATAGAGCTATTGAAAGAATTTTACCAATCCTAGAACCTGGTAAAACTGTAAGAATAGCCACGCTCCCAGATGGCAGTGACCCGGATGACGTACTTCGCCATCAAGGTGCTGACGGATTAATGCATATTATTGATAGCGCTTCATCATTATTAGATGCGACTTGGTCAGGGAAAGCAAATTCGCATGATTTGGTTCAACCTGAACAACGTGCTTTATTTTGGCAAGAGATACGAAAACTTGTGCGTACTATCGCTCATAATCAAATGAGAGTGGCATTTGGTGACGAGATTGAGAGAAGAATTCAAAAGATGAGAGACATGACGAGAAGAAATGAGGCTTTGTTAGCTTATAATTTTAATTCTGGTTTGCATGTAAATGCAAGAAGACCAAGGACTGGTTCTATTAGAAGAACGCAAATACTACTGGGCTTGCTTATTTCTTTTCCGCAGATAGCAATAGATAAATTTGACGTTCTCTCAACGTTGGAATTTGGAGATTTGGATTGCGAAAAATTGAAAAATCATCTATTTGATATTTTATTTCGTGAATCTGATCTTGACGAAAAAGAAGTAAGGCAACATCTATATGATCTGGGTTATAAAAAAACATTAAGACAAATTGATGAAATGTTATCCGATTCGAGCTTGAACAATCAAAAAGTAGGCATCGAATTAGATGAAGCTAAGCTAAAAGTTGATGAAATCATTTCTTTATCGCTTGCACCAAGACGTCGTTAAATAATGTTTGTTTACAATAAGCTCGAGTTTGGGAGCTGGAAGGTTCGAATTTATGGCAAGAAAACAAGCTGTCGCCACCGCCGCAGTAGAGGTATCGGATGCACCTGTTCTGGATACGAATAATTCAAAAATTAAAGCTCTCATTAAGAAAGGTCAGAGTGCGGGCTTTGTAACCCATGATGACCTGAACTCTGCACTACCGCAGGAGGAGTTAACGTCCGAGCAGATAGAAGACGTAATGTCTGCCCTATCTGAAATGGGTGTTATGGTAGTAGAGTCAGCGGAGCAAGACGAAACAAGTGTTGATGGGAGTGAAAGCGGAAGCACCACTGGTAATGTATCAGATAATGAGAGTGCTGGTTCTGATGACCCAGTTCGGATGTATTTGCGTGAAATGGGATCGGTTGAGTTATTGTCTCGTGATGGTGAAATTGCCATTGCCAAGCGAATTGAGGCCGGTAGAGAAATGATGATAGGGGGAATATGCGAGAGTCCACTTACAATAAGAGCTTTGTTGCAGTGGAAAAAACAAATTACTGACGGTGGTGCGTCACTGAGAGATATAATTGATCTGGATACCACGTATACAAAGCTAAATGGAACTCCAATTGAGGATATGTCAATTATATCGAACGTATCTGACCATGTTATTAACGTTGCAAATGATTTGTCTGAAGAAGAGGAAGAAGACGAAGTCGAAGAAACTGATGAGTTAGATTCTAACAATGAAGAAACAGGAGAAGATCATGACTCAGATGATGGAGATGATCTAACTTTGTCATTGGCAGCGATGGAGGATGCTGTTTTTGATGATGTAATGGCTACGTTAGATGAAATAGCAGGAACATTTAAAATTTATGAAACATTGCAAGAGAGACAGTTAGCAGCAGAAGATCTCTCCGAAGATGACCTTGAGAAACTTCAAAACAAACGTATTTTATTAGCAGAGCAATTGCAAAACGTGTATATCAATGTGAATAGACTTGAAGCATTGGCATCCCAGTTGTCAGAGTTAAACAAGCACCTCAATACGCTTGAAGGGCAATTAATATCTATTGCCACTAGTTGCGGCATTGCAAGAAATCAATTTTTAGAAGCTTGGTTGGGCTATGAATTGGAAACAGAATGGCCTCATCCTAAATATAAATCTAGAGCATGGCAAAAATTCAGAGACTTGCATGCAGCCACCGTAGCAGATATCAAGAATAAAATATCTTTAATAGTAGAGGACGTAGGGTTATCTGTTCCTGAGTTTAAGGAAGTTTTTCTTACTATACAAAGAGGACAGAGAGAAGCAGCACGCGCAAAAAAAGAGATGGTGGAAGCAAATTTAAGGCTGGTAATATCCATTGCAAAGAAATATACAAATCGCGGACTTCAGTTCTTAGACCTAATTCAAGAGGGTAATATTGGTCTTATGAAGGCTGTTGATAAGTTTGAGTATAGGCGTGGTTATAAATTTTCAACCTATGCAACCTGGTGGATAAGACAAGCAATAACCCGTTCTATTGCAGACCAAGCTAGAACTATCAGAATTCCAGTTCATATGATAGAAACAATTAATAAATTAGTCAGGACATCGCGACAAATGCTTCATGAAATAGGAAGAGAGCCAACACCTGAAGAATTGTCAGAAAAACTTTCTATGCCCCTAGACAAGGTTCGTAAGGTAATGAAAATTGCTAAAGAGCCAATCAGTCTTGAAACTCCAATCGGTGATGAAGATGATAGCCAGTTAGGCGATTTTATTGAAGATAAAAATGCAGTACAACCTCTGGAAGCAGCCATTCATTCTAATTTAAGGGAAACAACTACGAGGGTATTGGCAAGTCTTACACCTCGTGAAGAACGTGTCTTGCGTATGCGCTTTGGCATTGGTATGAATACAGACCATACATTAGAAGAGGTTGGGCAACAATTCTCTGTCACCAGAGAGAGAATTAGACAGATTGAGGCGAAGGCTCTTAGAAAGCTCAAACATCCTTCGCGCTCTAGAAAATTAAGAAGTTTCCTAGAGCAATAATGGTTATCTGTTCAGGGCCTGTAGTTCAATTGGTTAGAACCCACGGCTCATAACCGTGTTGTTGCAGGTTCGAGTCCTGCCGGGCCCACCAACAGATAATTTTTTAATATTTGTTTTTGCCTATTGACTTGGAATAGATGACTTTCGTTTTTTCTTTTTCTTTTTCTTTCCAGGATCTAATGCAATAGGTGCAGGTGGACCAACAAGATCTGGTTTGAAGGTTATATTTGGATCGAATGAACGAGCAATTTTTTGTGCATCTAGCATAGTTTTTTCAGCAATAATCATCCAGATTATCTTTCCTTTATATAAACTAAAACTACGAAGTAAGATTAATTGAGCACGACGAAAGTAAATAGCCAACAACACTCCGGCTATCAAAAATAATGCCCAGTGAACTATTAGTGTAACTATATAAACTGCCATTGTAGCAAATAATGGTTCCCATAGACGTTGTTGGATAAGCCAAACTGGAGGAAGGTAAATACCCAATTGTGATACCTTAGTATCAAAGATATTACATTCACCATCAATATTCCGAAGCAATTCAAATGTTGTATATTCTTTAATATCATCCATTTTTATATCAGGAATTGCTGAATGAACAGCTTGTGTTACCTCATCTGAGGTAAACTCAAACACACACCCAAGAGGCCCAAAGATAATTAGGTTAAAACTGACGCCTGCTCTCCAAATGGTTAATAAAGCGCCTTCTTCTTCGTTGATTTCATCAAATATATCTAGTAACTCTTCGACACTACCCAAAAAGGTCTTGCCTTCTATACCAACGATTACATCTCCAGTTTTTAGTCGAAGCGCTTTTGCACGAGAAACAGGACGAACTTCTTTGATGCAAATGAAGTGCTGGGCGACATCCTTATTACTATCTGCTTCAACATTTGGAGAGAGAGTACTCTCATTTACAGTTTCTTGTACCTGTAAGTTTTCTTCTGCATATGTCATTGATAATGATCCAATTGCACCGAATTACCAAATCAGTTGGTTGTATCAAGGAAAACTAATCTTGTTGTCACGCGTTTCCATTTGTTTAAGTATTTCTTGGTTTTGAGTTGCAAGACCATCTAATCGCTTTGCTAATACTTGTTGGCTTCCTGCCACTTTAGATAACGTTTGGTCACTAGCGACGCGAGCAGATAATTGGGACATAGAATCAATAGTCAGGTTCTCAATTTTCTGCAATTGTCCTAACATTTTCCGATTTTGACTATTCAATTCATTTGCAATTGCTTTAGTCAGTGATTCTGCAAGAGAGCCGTTACTTGTTGTTAGGGCATTGGCTGTAGAATCTAATTTTGAGGCCATAGAAATATTCGAGTCAGCAATTACTTGTTTTAATGAGCCCAGCTCGTTAATTAGAGTTTTATTCAAGGAAACAAGCTCGGTTTGGGTTTCAAGAGAAGCTTCAAGCCTCTCCAATGAACCGTTCATATTATCAACATTTTCAGCAAAAACAATCAGTGCCTCTCTGCTTGTTGTTGTCATTGTAGTAAGCTCAGCCAAGGTTCTAAAATAGATTAATCCTGCAAAAACCAGGGCAGCTATTGCTGCTGCAACAGAACTAGCAAAAATTATAGAAATAAATCGCTGAGATTGATTCATTGAATTCTCCAACTTTTTATGGTCTCGTCTAATCTTATTATATTCGGCTGTGACATCTGTAGCCGCATCAGCTGCATCAAGGGCAATTTTGATGCTTTCTTGAACTGCATTATAATCCGTGCTCATTCTCTACCCCTGGATTTAATTTAATACGACTTGCCATTTTTAAGTCGCTTTTTCAATGTGAAATAAGCACATTTCGTGCCAGTTGTTGAAAATACTGTAATTGAGGGAAAATAAGGTCCCTTAAACCCAAATTTTTTGCACCCATACCGTTTGTTTTTTTCATGCGTTATGAATAAATACTCACACCGAAAACAATTTACGTGTTGGGCACTTAGTTGAGATTTAACTTCATTATTTTTAGTGGTATTCATTTGCGTTTTCTTTTTTTAACTCTATAAATTATATCTGCTATTACAAAACGAAGACCTCCCATAACACATAAAAGTCCTGCAAACACACTTATGTAGCTTCTGATTGTCAATCCCTCTTCATTAAAGGCTAAGGCTTGCAGTATACAAGCTAGACCTACACCAAAGAAAGTAACAGTTGAAATCATCTCACCAATACTTTTCGGGTTACGTGCCATTTTCTTATCTTTACCTAAACCTATTAATTTATTATTTTTATCATTTATTTTTCTATATTACCAAATTCGTCAAAAGTTAATTCATCAGGTATTGTAATATCAGGCTCCTCTGCAGTTTGCCCTTGCTCAATTCTGTATATGTAAGCTAGGGCAATAGCGACAGCATTGTAAAGTTTATCAGAAATCTCATTGCCAATCTCCCCTGTAAAATAAAGAGCTCTCGCGAGTAGTGGACTACGGAAGATAGTAATTTTGTGCTCATTTGCTCGCTCCATTATCTGTCTTGCGATGGCTCCTTGACCCATCGCGATAATGGTTGGAGCACCAATTTCACCAGGATTATATTTTAAGGCCACGGCAAAATGAGTAGGGTTCGTGATAACTGCTGTTGCATTGGAAACATTCTCAAGTGCTTCTCTTTGTTTGCTGGATTCTCTTGATTTTTCCATTTGCATGCGTCGGATCTTTGCTTTCACCTCTGGAGAGCCGTCAGTTTGCTTATGCTCATCTTTCACTTCTTGCTTAGTCATTTTTAATTGTTCAATATGAACGTGTCTTTGCCAGAAATAATCAATGGCTGCGATAATTGCTAATGCAGCTAAGAGGGTTCCAATAAGAAATGGAAATGCATAATACATGATTTCCAATGCGCTATTGAGTGTGCCATGTGAGATCATTAGCAACTGTGGAAGCATTATGTAAATCACAAGTGTTGAAAGGCCAACTAATAGCACAACCTTAAGAATAGATTTTCCAAGTTCGACCAACCCTTTAATGGAGAATATTCTTTTTAAACCCTTTATGGGGTTAATTTTGTTACCCTTAAAGGTTGCTGCTTTTGGAGCAAAATTTATTCCTCCAACAGCCATTTGTGTCAGAAGACTCACCACCATCAATGGAATTCCCACGAATAAAGCGATAATTATTATAATCTCAAAGACTTGGTATAAGCGTGAGTAAGGAAGATTGTATAATTGCTCTTTGCTTTCAATCTGAAAGAATTTTCCCCACTCACTCATTCCTGGTAGTGCTACCTCTGGAATAAATAAAAAAATTATAAGACCCATAGCGATGGAGGTGAATACGAACATCTCTTTTGATTGTAATACCTGACCATCTTCTTTAGCTTTATCTATTTTTCGTTGGGAGGGTTCTTCGGTTTTATCCTGACCATCTTGTGATTCTTCAGCCATTAACCAATCCTCCTATTATTTCTCTGAGGTTGAGCAGGCTTGCATTTGTCAGATCACTGATAGAGTTTGCCAATGATGTTGTAGAAAAATATAAAACGAAGAAAACCCCAATAAGAGTTATTGAAAAACCAATTGAGAATAAATTCAAGGATGGTGCAGAACGTGTAATTATACCTATACTTACATTAGTCAATAATAAGACTACTGAAAATGGTAGCATTATGATTGAAGCTGCATAAAACATGGTACCTGCTGCTTGAATGCCAGATGATATGAAGATTTCAAACGAAGGAATAATGCCAATTGGTAAAATTCTATATGAGTCTAGCAACGTGCTTATGGCAATTAGATGTCCATCGGTACTTGTAAATAAAACTAATAAAAAAAGATAAAAAATCTGACTAACAACTGGTGTTTGACCACCAGTGGCGGGGTCTATTTGCGCCGCAAAACTTAATCCCGACGATGCTGCTACTTTTTCCCCAGCCAACAAAATAGCGGCAAACCAGATAGTTAGAATTAGGCCAGCAGAAAGCCCAATAGCAATTTCTGAGAATATAATTATTATTGATTTATAAGAAGTTAACACTTCTATACTCACAGGAGTTGTATATTGCCAAATAACCATCGTAAGCATTACACCCATGGTCAATCTCACTTGTAGGGGAACCCATCTTGCACCAAGAAGAGGGGACGAAATTAAAAATGCGCCAATTCTCAACATTGCTACAAAAAATTGTAAGGCCATGGTAATCAGGCCTTGTAACTCCAGTCCTGGAAATGTGGTAATAGTTTGAGCAGTAATGGGAAGCATATCAAATTAGCTAATATTAGCAATTTGGTCAAAAATAAAACCAAAATAATCGGTGAGCTGGGTTAAAATAAAATTCGAAAGAAAGCCAAAAGATATCATTACGATAACTAGTTTTGGAACAAAACTTAAGGTCATTTCGTTTATTGAAGTGGCTGCTTGTATAATGCCTATAGTGAGACCAACAGCGAGACCAATAGCCAGTAATGGCCCAGCTGCTAAAATGATTTGCCAAAAGGCTATTCTTAAAAATTCTACATTCTGATCAAATAAATTTGCGCTATTCAATTTATCCTCCAATAGAATAAGTAGCTACGAGTGAGCCAACTGTCATTGACCAGCCATCAACTAATACGAATAAAAGTAATTTGAATGGCATAGCTACCAGCATTGGGCTGAGCATCATCATTCCAAGAGACATCAAAATAGAAGCGATTACCATATCAATTACTAAGAATGGTAGAAATAGTAGGAACCCTATCTGAAAAGCAGTTTTTAATTCTGAAGTGATAAAAGCTGGCAGTAACACAGATAAAGGAACAGCCTCTGGTGACTCATAATTTGAAATACCAACCATATCTGAAAACATATTTAGGTCGGTTATTCTTGTATTTTGTACTAAGAATCTTTTCATTACATTAGTGCCATCTGATAGGGCAACATCTGCAGTCATCTCTCCTTCGAGATAGGGTGAGATAGCTTTATCATATAAAGTCTCAAATGTTGGCGCCATAATAAAAAAAGTTAAAAATAGTGCAATTGCGATAAGGACTTGATTAGGGGGTGTTTGTTGCGTCCCCATTGCTTGCCTTAAAATAGATAAAACAATAATCACTCTGGTAAATGAAGTCATTCCTAAGACTAGAGAGGGAAGGACTGTCAATGCAGTCATTAATGCTAGTATTTGTAAGGATAGTGAATAGGTAGTTCCAGCTTCTCCATCACCATTCATTACATTTAACACAGGCAAGCCAGATAGACTTGTCTCCAGTGCTGATTGCGCGAATGCATTGTCAAAACTTAATACGCTTAAAGAAAAAAAGCAGCCCAGAAAGAATACGTTTTTAAGCCGTAGACTATGTTTTAGAATTTTCCCCATTATGTTAAATCTCAATTTTTTATTCATTTATTTAATCCTAATAATGGGTTTTTAGTGCGAGCTTGCTTTATTGCATCGAATATTGATTTTGTTTGGGTCAGACTGACATTTGCACTTTTTGCTGTTAGCTCTAACTTATCGTGCTGTTTAACTTTGCTTTCACTTAGCGGAGATTGATTGATATTTGTGGTTTGTTGATTATCTAATTTGGTTTGCTTTGAAATACTATTCTCTGTATCAAGCTTTACGAGCTGGGCAGAAACCCCTTTGCTAGAAGCCATTAAAAAGATTTCATCTCCTACCTTTATCAATCTTAAACGTTCAGATGGACTGATGGCAGTATCTTCCATTACAAAAATTGCTTTCTCATTTTGTAACGTGATACTAAATCGACCCCTATTTTTACGCACAAAAAGAAGAATGCCTAACAGAATTGATAGAAATATGAATATTATGGTGACTTGTTCGTAACTAAATGGATTTATGGCAACCATATCTGTGTAAATCCTTCAATCTAATAAAGTGATTTACAAAGGCAAAACTCATGCCATAATGTTCTCTAAAACGATATTAATTGGTAACATATTGTAATTTTTGATCAAAATAATGTTTATAAAGAATATTTTTTAACATTCTAATTGTTATGTCATAATATTGACATACTTATGACAACGAAACAAATTGATATTTCTAGAGATTTTCAACTCTTTTTTCAGGAGAAACTATTTCAGAGAATCGAATTCCAAAACGTTCGCCAACCATCACGACCTCTCCCTTAGCAATCATAGTTCCATTTGCTAAAATATCTAACGGGTCGCCAGCTAATCTGTCGAGCTCAATAACAGAACCTTCATTTAATCTTAATAAATCTCTAATCTTTAACTCAGCACTGCCAACTTCCACTGTAAGATTAACTTCTATATTTTCCAAAATCCGCAAATTATCATAGCCGACATTCTCTTCACTCTGGTTTTCTGTTTCCTCAGACATCTTATTGTCCTTTCTGTTTTTTTTACAATGGCCTATTATACCAGTTTTATTCTTATTATATTTTTCTAATTCTAGAGGTTAAATTAATTGCTGCTTGACCGCTAACTTCTCCAATTTCCCCTCTAAATAATAACTCTTCATCCATGAGTATTTCAACACCCTCGCCAATTTGAATTGGAAAAACATCACCTTGTTTCAAATTAATTAGTGCTTTCATTGACAGTTTTGGCTCACTTAACTTTGCCTTTATTCTAAGTGGTATTTCCAGTACTGCTTTTTCCATTTCCTCTCGCCAACTGTCATCGTCATAAGAAATATCAGATTGTACACGCGAACGAAGTTGTGATGCGATTGGTTTTAGTATTTGCAAAGGATATATGATATCAAAACTGGCAGCATCGGTATTGGGTAATTGAATAACAAAAGAGCATATAATCACCAAATCCGTGCCATCAACGAATGATGCAAATTGTGGATTGATTTCTCTACTTTGATAAGTAATTGTTGTTGGTGTTAAATCATTCCAAGCATCTTGTAAAACCTTATTAAGACCTTTTGTTATTAGTTCAATTAATCTATCTTCAGTGGTTGTAAATTCTGACCGTCTGCTTTTTAAAGGCTCAATTTTACCACCATAATATGCGTTTGTTAGAATAGAAATAAACGAGGGATCAATTACCATCATCATATTGCCTCGTAATTCTTCCATCCTACTGATATTCATGCTCATAAAACCATCAATATTAGCAGCATATTCATCGAAGGATTTTACCTCTGGGGGAAAAGAAGAGATACGAGGTTGAAGCCTAAGCATTGGGAGAAAAACGCTTCTAGCAAATCTTGCAAAGCGTTCATTAATCATGCGAAGTGCATAATAATCGCCCATCAAGGATAAGTCATCGGATCCAAATTTAAATGGTCTTATATTACTATCGTCTATTCCGTCAGAAATTGTTGAGCCTTCGTCCTCTCCATCTAGACCTTCAATCAGCGCATTTACTTCCTCTGTGCTTAATTTTCGGGTAGATGCCACGATAAATACTCCTGTTAGATTTAAATCTTAATTTAGTACGAAAGACGTAAATAGAACTTCCTGAATGCCGCCAAAGTTTTCTAATAAAATTAATTTATTATTTATCCCCTCTTTAAGTGCAGAAGCAAGTGCAGCCTTTCCATTTGTTCCTTCAATGTCTTCTTCGGCAAATTCACTCAATACACCCAATATTGTAGAGCGCAACGCTAACTCATGTGACTCAACATTTATCATCACTTTATCATCATATTGTGTTGAAACACCTATCCCTACTTGAAGCATTTTTCGAGAGCCCCTCAAGTTTGTTGTAAATGTCCCTGGGAATTCATAATAAATGGTCACAAAATTTTCTTGCTCTGGTGTTTCTTTTGAAACTTTCTTCGGAGATGAGTTATCTTCTGATGCTTCTGCTGCCGCTGCTTCCTCCATTTTTCTTTCAATGATAGCCTCAATTTCCTCTGATGGGTCAGGTTGGCTGCTACCAAATACGAAATAGCCAACACCGAGCCCTACTGCAATAAGAACAATACCACCTACCACAAACAAAATGATTTTGAGCAGACCACCTTTAGATTTTTTTTCTTCTACTTCTTCATCAGCCATTTTTTGTTCCTTTAGGTTAGTATAATATCATGCAATTATATTTAAAATTGAATTATCTATTTTTCCCAAATTTGTTTTATTCAGTCCAGTTTTATCTTCCAACGATTCTTTAGTGGTTTTTGATAACTTTTCATTATCACTTCCTTGTTTTGTCTCCTTTTCATGCTTGCTTGAAAAGCTTGCTTGAAGCAAACTCAATCGCAAGCCGAAATCCTGCATCATCTGTGCCAGTTTTCCCTCTGATTCTAATAATATGTTGGCAGCGGCAGAGGTCTCTGTAGAAATCTGTATAGATGCATCATCTCCTGATAAATTAATGGAAACGGTCATTCTACCTAATTGTTTAGGATTTAGAGATATATCTAGAGTTTTATTGCCATCTTTTAATTGCGTTTCTATTTGACGTACGAGGACTTCTTTCCAAGCTTTATCGGCCATATTAAGCTTTTGAATAGTAGACAAAGGAGAGTTGGCTCTAAGTATCTGATTTTGAGATTGATATTCGTTAGAATCTTGTCCTGAATTTCCACCAGAATGCATATCTAAACTGTTATTTTGTATATTTGATTGGCTTGTTGCATTGGAAGTAAGTTGCTGACTCAATTCCACTTGCCTCGTCAAAGTTCCTGTTGTGTTTTCTTTTGAATGACTTTTGCTATTAAAAGAGTTAATCAAGGGCGGTTTCAAATTGGGGATTTTATAAACCTGTGTATTTAAAAAATCTTTATTATTAGAACTATCCTTAGAGACTGATATTGTCTCTTTGTTTTTCAGGCTTTCTAAATTTTCCAGACCAGCATAAGTTTTTTTAACCACTTTTTGTTCGTCTAATACCTCCATAGCTTTGTCCAATGCACTGGTATTTTTGAGTTTGGAAGTATTTACAAAACTTTTTTCTGTTTTTATATCTGAAGGGTTATTACTTGATTCTTTTGATGCTATTGCTTGTTCGATTAACTTAATTACTTTGGTGAGGTCATCACTACTTGCGGGGTTGTCGTAAAAATTGCTTAGTTTATTTGTAGGCAGAGAAGTTAGTTTGGCGTTTGCGTAAGCCAAAGTCTGGCGTGAAAATGGATGTGCGGCTGGTATTTTTTCTATTTTTATTTCGTTAAAATTTATTTCAGAGGCATTATTTTTATTCAATGGAGAGATCTTTTCTTCTAATCCATCTTCAACCATGTTTTCTTGTAAATTTTTCTCATTCAAAAGTAACCTTAATTTTCCTATTGCGGTTGCAAGATTGCTGTTGTTCTTTTCTTCAGGGTTTCCTGTATGAGCGTCCGAGTCATTTAAATTTGCTTCTATCGACTGCCAGATATTTTTCTCCCCAGAATTTAATTTTAATTTTAATTCACTACTTATAAAATCAATAGAATCTGGGTCAAGTTCGCTCACTATGGAGAATATGTTTTCAAATAAAGCATCAGATTGATTATCTTGTTTTTCTGCTTGTCTTGTGGTTTGAGAAGATTGAACGCTGGAGTTTGTTCCACCGGTAACATGTGTCATACTATTTATCCGCAATGAATTAAAATTTTCAAATGCGTTGCAAATAAAATGCCAACTTTTTTAAAGCCTAAAAGACTAATTTATTAATATAAGGGTTTTATCTACCAAATTTTCTAGGCAGTCTCTTACGGTCTGCGACTTCTCGATCTAACTTTTCTTCTTTATTCGCTCGTTCACTCGCTTCGTATTGATGCCATGACTCTTCTGATTTATTTTTTTTGTGGACTGCCTTGGCAAGCATTTTTTTTGAGTCATCTACTTCTTTTTGTAAGAATTTATTTCGGTTCTTTGATGTTTCAAGCTGTTCCTGCACTCTTGTTCCATACCAAGAGGAGGAGCGTAAGGAAATAGCGTTTGTTTCCCCTATTTTTATTTCGGTTTGATTGGCAATTTTGGTCAACTGTTGAACTAATTCTTGTGATTTTTTGAGTTCAGAGTTAAGAATGCGCATTGCTTCTGCTTGCCTCGATATACCAATCTGTTGTTTTAGTGTAAATCGCTCATATATTGATTTCTTTTTCATCCGAAATTCACACCATATCTACAAAAAGAGTTTGTCATTTGATAAGGCTCAATAGGGCCTCTTTACTTGCCGTAAAATCAGCTCTTTCAGTTTCAGCCTGTTGTATATGTCCCATTAATTTTGGCCAAAGAGCCACTGCTTCATCTAATTCTGGATCTTGCCCAGATGTATACCCACCCATTAAAATCAAATCACGGTTCTCCATATATAATGATACTAGCTTCCTGAATTTCTGAGCGCTTTTTTGTAAATTTTCGTCAGTGATTTCGCTCATCACGCGGCTAACCGACATAGGCACATCAATAGCGGGGTATACTCCCATTTGTGTTTGTTTCCTTGATAACAGTATATGGCCATCAAGAATAGCACGCGCTGTATCCACAACAGGGTCATTAGAATCATCTCCATCAGCTAGAACAGTGTAAATGGCTGTTATAGTTCCTTGATTTTTGACGCCACTCCCTGTTCTTTCTATCAAACGAGGTATCATGGAAACAACAGAGGGTGGGTAGCCTTTTGAAGTTGGTTGTTCACCAAGAGCAAGTCCAATTTCTCTTCGAGCATGCGCAACCCTTGTAAGCGAGTCCATAATTAAGAGGACATTTTTCCCTTTATCACGAAAATATTCTGCAATTGCAGTTGCTCTCTCAGCTCCTCTTATTCGCAGCAAAGGAGACCTATCTGCTGGTACAGCTACTATAGCTGTTCTTTCTTTTGACTCCTCTGAAAAAATGGTATTTACAAAACTTCCAACTTCTCGTCCACGCTCACCTATCATTCCAACGACTACAATATCTGCTTCGGTATATTTACTCATCATTCCGAGCAAGATTGATTTGCCCACACCAGAACCAGCGATAATACCTAAACGCTGACCCCGACCTACAGTAAGAAGACTATTTATTGCACGTACTCCAACATCCAAAGGGGTGTCCACAGGATTTTTAGCAAGAGGGTTTAATTCCTTTCCCAACAAAGGCCATTTGTCATTTAATGTTGGAATGGGCTTTTCATCCAGTGGTGATCCAAGCGCATCTGTAACGCGCCCTAACAAACCCTCGCCAACTGGTATCATATACCCATCATTTATAACGCGCACTATTGCACCAACGCTTATTCGAGCACCAAAATCATGAAGGCTCAATAGATTTTGTCCGCCATGAAATCCAATAATTTCTGCTATTGCAGTTCCATTAGTTTCTGTATCAATTTCACATAGAGATCCGATTGTTGCTGGAAAACCATCACACTCTACCATTTGTCCATCATATCGATTAACTCTTCCGGAAACAGAAATAGGCTGATCCAAATTTAATGAATGGATACTTTTAGAAAGTTTCTCCTGAAGAGATATCATGATGATTTGTCCTGGATTTTTTCAGAGGAATTTTCAGCAGTTATGTCACTCTCACTCTCATTCTTTTTCTTACCCTTGACTTCATCTTCATGTTCAACCACTTCTGACCTGTCATCAGATTTAATTTGCTGTGTTGATTTATTCTCGGTATCATTTAATTTATCGTCTTGTTCATTTTGACCAACTAAAGTGTCTGAAGAATTAGATATTTCCGCTTTTGGTTTGGTAACTATTTCTGGAATAGTATTTTTTCCCTCATTGGTTTCTATAGGTGTAAGAGAAATACGCTTCTCTATTATATCTTCTATTTCGATTCCACCTAAGGATATAGCTACGTCGCCGTGGTTTAGTGTCTCGTCCTCAGAAAAAGTAAATTTCGAGAGGGCCTCCGATTTTTCTTTAACCATTTCCACATGATTCAAGTCTGCCTTATTTAACTTTATAATAGGATTTTTACTGCTCGTACCAACGCGAGAAATAAGCGTGTCTATTCTTTTAAGGAAATGTTCAGGCATTTCTTTTATGGCGAATCCTGCGCGCTCACTTGCCAGTGATAAGATAGTTGTTCGAATATCTTTTTCTAATAGCTCTGTATCGGCATAATTATTTTTCGCGAAATTTGATATAAGTGCATCAAGTATGCTTAATTGTGAAGAAAACTTTTCTTGTAATTCTATTTCCCTTTCATCTTTTCCAGCTTCTATACCATCCTTATAACCTTTGTTATATTGAACAGTTAATTCATCAGTGCTTTGGGAAGTGTGGGTTTCAATATTGTCAGGTATGCTACTTTCTTCACTTTGGGCACCTTCACTATAATCAGCAATTGGCTCAGTTATACTGCTTTCAGCACTTTTTGATGAGATTGTAGTGTCGTTGTCACCCGGAGTAGCTGCGTTAAGACCAATTTGCTCATCAGCTAGTTCAATGTCATTATTACCAGGAAGGGAAGAGGGAGACTCTATTTGTTCAGAATCTTTTTCCTCAATTTCAGCAGACAAAGCTTTGACTGGCTCATCCCCATTTTTATCTGTATCTGTATCTATAGTTTGTTTTGCACCTTTGGTTTGTAATGACTCATTTTTTGATTTTTTGTCTTCGTTATCTAGTTTTTTTTGCGCTTCCATAGCAATTTCAACAAGAGACCGTGGTTTAAACTCCTGTTTTATTCTAGTGGGTGCGTTTTCAGATTTTTTATAACCTGATCCACTCACAAGTTTCATTATCCTCGCGATTTCGGAATCTTCCAACGCATTGGGTAGCTCAGCTTGTTCATCTGCGTAGGTAATTTGTTCGCTTGCCATTTTGGTATTCCAATTAAATATTTAACATTATCTTTCTTTAATTAGACGTAGTCCTCACCGCCACGGCCGGCTAATACTATAGAGCCTTCATCCGACATCCGTCTCGCGACGTTAATTATTCGTTTCTGAGCATCTTGCACCTCACTTAGGCGAACGGGGCCGAGAGCTTCCATCTCATCCACTATATTTGCTGCCGCACGTGATGACATGCAAGAAAATAGTTTTTCTCTAAGTATCTCGTCTGCTCCTTTGAGAGCAAGGATCAGGTCGTCAGTTTCTACATTTCGAAGGAGCATTTGAAGAGATTTGTCATCTGATTTAAGAAGATTCTCAAATACAAACATACTTTCTTGAATAGCAACAACTAGATGTTTGTCGTCCTTGCCAAGGACTTTCATAATTTTACTTTCTTGCTCTTGATTAGTAAAATTCATTATTGCTGCTGCTGCTTTTATACCTCCAACCTGCGTAGCGCGGAGCGATGTGTTAGCTTTGAATTTCTTTTGCATTACATCTTCAAGCTCATTTAGTGCATCAGGCCCTACTGTATCAAGGTTAGCAATTCTGGCTATAACATCAGCCTGCATTTCTTCAGCTAAGAGGTTAAGAACATCTGCACCAAGTGAAGCATCTAAATAAGAAATTATTAAAGCAATGATTTGAGGGTGCTCATCTGAAATTAAATCAGCTATTGAGGGAGCGTCCATCCAATCTAAAATTTCTATGGGTCGTTCTGAGTTAGATGGTGCAATCCTGCTTAAAACGGATTGAGCGCGCTCTTCCCCGATAGCTTTATTGAGAACATTTTTAATATAATTGCCAGCTCCAAGGCCTAAGCTCGTTTGTTGTTTTATAATAGATAAAAACTCGTCGAGCACCTGATTTACAGTGTCTTGGCCTAATCCTTGAACTGAATACATAGCAGCACCAAGGGCTTGTACTTCTTTAGGACCAAGATTCTTTATAATTTCTGATGCTTCTTCTTCCCCAAGAAGCATCATCAAGATTGCAGACTTTTGTATGCCGTTCAATGAATCATATACAGTTTGTTCATTTCCATCTGATTTATTTTCTGACTCAGCCATCTTTTTCTCACATTCTAGCAAAAATATCTTCTAAGCTACGTGTTTATCAATTATGAAGGTTCTTTATCAACATTCATCATAGACTTAAACACATTAGCAACTCGTCCAGATTCTTCTCCAACAATCATTCTAATAATAGCTACCTTATCATCATAAGAGTTTGCAGTATCTAACATCTCAGGTGAGATTGCTGCTTTTTTAGGCTTTAACTTAGCTTTTATATCTTCAAGACTCTCACCTTCTTCGATTTCAACGGTATCTAAATCGGGATCATCTTCTAACCCAACCATTGCTTCTCCAGGTTTTCCAGATGCTGTCGGTATCATGATACGGTTGATAAGCGGACGAATAACACCAAGAACAATAACACCCATTACAAGAACAGTCATTGCCTGTTGAATAAGGTTGGTAAAGAAATCAATCTCGTACCAAGCCTTGGATATACCCTCTATATCCGAGACGAAAGCAGCACTTTCAACTGTTAACTGATCGCCTCTTTCTTTATCAATGCCGATTGCATTTGTTACCAACTGTTCGATGTTTGCAATTTGTTCTGGCGTTAGTGAGACTGCTTCTAAAAGCCCTGTTTCTGGGTTTACATTCTCCTTTTCTCGCACTAAAACAGATGCTTGAATGCGATTGATCTTATTTGACGGTCGTAATGTTGTCTCAACTTTACGGCTTACTTCATAATTTCGAACTTCGTTAGAAGAACGAGTCTTGAACTCACCAGGTTCGTTTCCTGCATTTTGCTGAGTAGCAATTTCTGCCTGGGTAGGAGCTCTATTAGTTGTTGCTCCAGGAACACCCCTGGCTGTTTCTTCAGCGGTTAGATCCAAGCTTTTTTGCTCACTGCGAAGGGCATTTCCTTCTGGGTCAACTCTTTCTTCGGTGATTTCACTTTTTGTAAAGTCTATATCAAGATTCACTTGAGCTGTTACATTGCCAGCTCCAACAAGAGGTGAGACTAGGGATATTATTCTGCTACGATAAATAGCCTCAACTTTAATTCGATGTTCTAATTGTGCATCAGATAGTGCGCTTGCTGGGTCATCATTTGGGTTTGATAGCAGTCCACCATATTGATCTACGACTGTTACATCAGATTTTGCTAGGCTAGGAACAGAAGAAGAAACCAAGTGAATAATTGCATTCACTTGTTGTTTGCTTAATGTCCTTCCTTCGGTCATTTGAACAAAAACTGATGCTGTAGGCGCCATAGATGTTCTCGCAAAAACAGATTTTTCAGGAATTGCCAAATGAACACGAGCTGCAATCACCCCTTGTATTTCACCAACTGAGCGTGCAAGCTCTATCTCTTGACTTTGCTTCAATCTAATATTTTCAACTGACCTACTAGAACCTATAGGTATATCACCTATAGCCGAATAACCATCGGGCACGGATGCGGGAAGTCCCTGTGCTGCCAGTGTCATACGTGATTTGTGATAATCACCAGTTGGAACCAATACATCTCCTGTAGATGGATCAATGCTTACGTCATATCCCGCATTTTTTAACGCCTCTACAACCCGCGCTTTTTCAGCTTCAGGTAGTGAGGCATATAACGGTGTTAAGCTTGGTTGTTGTAATAACATATAAATTATAAGACCTAATACTAAAACAGACACGGCAATAATTGATGGAAGGGACTTTTTAAAACTAGGATCAGATGTTAGTCTGCGCACATTTGATAAAATACCGTTTCGCTGCTCTATTACTGCGGTTGAGTTCATATTATCCATTGTTGTAGATTCAGCCATTTTTCTTTTCCCAGTTTAATAGATCCTATTGTTTTTTAAAAATTCATCCAGTAGCTTTAAACTGGCATATTTAATATGTCTTTGTAGGCACTCAACATTTTATTTCTTACGTTCAGAGTAAGTTGAAATCCAAGGGAGGATACTTGCTGGTCAACCATAACTTTACTCAAGTCTGTCTCAAGCCCAAGATCAAAGGCCTTCATGCTGTCAGCTGCCTGTTTTTGTGCATCTGCGACTTCTGTCAAAGCATTTTTCATTCTATCAGAAAACTCAACATTTTGGCCTGATGTGTCAAGTGTTTCTGCTGCTTTTTCTAGTACCTTCTCATGAAGGCTATCAAGTTTTACAACTGATGAATTTATACTCGTCATTTTAAACCCCTTATCCTGCTATAGCTTGTTTTTCCATCATGTTTTGAATGTGTGCTTGACCGCCTCCTTGATATAGAGTGTCATCGATAATGATATCCTCTGCACTAATGGTTTTTCCATCCGATAATACCAATGCGCGCTGAATTACATTTTCCAGCTCTCTAACATTGCCTGGCCAGGTATAATTTACCAATAGGTTGAGAGCAGATGTTGCTAAAAATGGTATACTCTCAATTTCATTACAGTGTTTTTTGATCAACACTGTTGAAATAGCGATAATGTCAGATGTTCTCTCTGCCAGACTTAATGTGGAAAGAGGAAAAACATTTAGTCGGTAATATAAATCTTCTCGGAAATTTCCATTTTTGATTTCTTCAACCATATTCCTATTTGTTGTAGCTATGACTCTGACGTCAACGGGAATTGATGTTTGAGAGCCAATTGGCGTAACAGATTTTTCTTGTAGGGCTCGCAATAATTTTGCCTGCAAGGAAATTGGCATCTCTGAGATTTCATCCAGTAATAATGTTCCACTGTCCGCAGCTCTAAAAATACCTTTATTGGTAGTAGAAGCTCCAGTGAACGAACCTTTTTCGTAGCCAAATAAGATAGCCTCTAGCATATTTTCTGGAATAGCTGCGCAATTTACGGCAACAAATCCCGCTTCATTTCGTTTTGAATTATTGTGTATGAACTTAGATAATACTTCTTTGCCAGTTCCAGTTGGGCCGTTTATAAAAACAGTTACATCTGTATTAGCGACTCGCTTTGCCAATTTGAATAATTTTTGACTACTTTCGTCACTTGCCGCAACAACGCCTGAGTTGGATACTAATGTTGCAAGCATTTGCAATCCATAATCTTCGCTAATATTTTCACTTTTTTGGTTAGGCAAGCGAAGGAAAATCATCTTACCGCCGAGTTCAGATGTAATTCCAAATTCTGGTTGGTTTTCACTTACCGCACATATGTGGCTAGCTCTCAAAGTTTTCGCGAATGAAATTAGTGCATCATTACCAACTTTTTTATAGTATTGATCGCTTATGATGAGAGTCTGGCATTTACTAGATGATATATCAACGTCAGCTGTTATATTATCACTGCAAATAAACGGTATTTGACGGTCCTGCAAAATCTCTGAAAGGCGGTCCACAGAAGAGAACATTTCTGTAATAAGGTGAACATCGCTCATTTATTTTTCCTTCACGTAAAAAATTGTTCGAAAGGATAAAGGCAAAAAGCTTGCCAAAAAGAAAATTTACTAAAAAAAACTCCTAGTGTGTTGAAATATAAAATAAAAAATAAGCATAACATTTCTTGAATGTAGTTCAAAATTCTGACACAGGACTTGCTTTTTTCTATAATTTGTGAACAAAATAATGACACTTAAAATGGTTAGGCATTTTCATGGGAAATATTGACGACATAATTGTAGGTAAGTCTGCAGTAATTGAAGAACTAAAAAAACTTATCTATGCGGTCGCCAAAACGCCAACAGCTGTTTTAGTTCAAGGAGAGACAGGTACAGGCAAAGAGGTTATATCCAGAGCTATCCACGAATTATCTGAAAGAAAAGGAAAGCTTATTTCCGTAAATTGCGCTGCCATACCTTCTGAACTATTGGAATCAGAGTTATTTGGTCATGAAAAAGGCTCTTTTACTGGTGCAGAAAAAACAAGGGCAGGACGCTTTGAACAGGCAGAGGGTGGTACATTATTCCTAGACGAAATTGGTGATATGCCGATGCCTTTACAATCAAAGTTATTACGGGCACTTGAGCAAAGGACAATTCAGAGAGTTGGAGGGAATGACGAAATAAAAGTAGACTTTCGCCTTGTTTGTGCAACACACCAAAATATTGAATCGAAAATTGATGAAGGTTTGTTTAGGTCCGATTTGTTTTATCGTATCAATGTGTTTCCAGTGCAAGTGCCACCGCTCGCTTCACGTGCTGTAGATATTCCAGACCTTGTTGAGGCCATCTCAGCACAAACTCAAAGTTTAGCTAAGCCAAATTTTGATGAAACAGGTTTTCTGGAACTGTCTAAGTATTCTTGGCCTGGAAATGTCAGAGAATTGCGCAATGTTATTGAACGGGCAAGTGTCCTTTTTCCCGATAGTAAGATTAATAGCAAAAACGTCCGGGAAAATTTACTAAGACTTAAAGTTCCTGACAGAGCAGATGAGCAGGAGCTATTATGGGATGCAACGGCAGATTTAGCAACAGAGGAAGAGTTACAACTTCCGCCAGAGATGGAAAAGCCAGTTCCTCATCCATCTCATTATAAACAATGGTTCCACTATTTTGACACTATTGACCTTAGAAGACACTTGAGAGATGTGGAGGTAGTGTTAATCGAAGCAGCTTTAGAAAAAACAGAAGGTATGGTGAGCCAAGCAGCATCGAATCTAAAATTACGCAGAACCACTTTGATAGAGAAGATGAAAAAGCTTATGATAGAAAAGCCATTGCCCAAATCTGATTTGTCTATAGATATTGAAATAGATTAGTTTTTACATCCTGTTTGTATAACCTTTTAGGCGATTAAGGTTTTTTTTAGTTTTAGTATTCAACTTTTTAAGCTGTAACTCTAATGAAATGCGAATATCTCTATAAGATTTTATTTCCGATATCCATTGATTCTCTAGTTCCAAACTAGGTGTTTTCGGATTATTATTTACTGTCTTCTCAATAAGCATCTGTTGTTTAGAGGATATACTTTCTGCTTTAGAATAATTGTTCTGTTTGAGTGCCTTTAAAAGTTGTTTCGATAAGCTTTTAAACTGTTCTAGTTGGTCTCCTAATTTCATTATAAAATAGACCTAATTTCTACCCACGCTTCACGTATCTCTTCTAAAGAGGAAATAGCTACTTTGACTCCAACAGCCTCTCCACTTTTATGGTCTATTAATATTTGCTCTCTTGCATATTCGTATAGTCGGAAAAGATTCTCAGCAATCTCTCCTCCCTGTTCAAAATCTAAACTAGATTGTAACGCATAAATTATAGTGAGGGAGCGGCTCATTTTTTCAGCTCTTATCTCCAAATCTGCCTCTTTTGGATTAATATTTTCACAAAACATACGCATGGACTTAATAAGTTCATCGAATAAAAGCAGGACCATAGAGTGTGAGTCCTCAGCTTCAATTACAGCTTTTTTCTCTGAATTTGAGTATGCGTCTAACATTTTATTGTAATTCATTAGATTTTCTAGCTCCGACACTTTGATTTTTGTTTAAAAATCAGTTATACTTTATTATGTTTTATCCTTTATCTACACAATTAGTTGGACCAACCGCTCAAATTAAACCAGATGCAGTGGTACAACCGCTTGGTCATGTACGTGCAAACACTATGCCAACTCTTCAACAGACTATTTATGGGGTGGAGCCTTTAGATGAAGTGAAAAAATCTCACAGGTACGAGGAAAACAGACCACAAGTTACGATATCGCATCCAAGAATGGCCCCATCTTCAATTAGTGCAGAAGAGTTTTTTCTGGCCCGTTCTTCGTTTTCTCCGGCTTATAATCACAATATGGCTGCTACTCGTGAAGCAAGAACTTCAAACATTCATGAAGATACTCCGCGTTTCAAAGATCAAATCGATATTATAGCTTAATTAAGCTTCAACTAAATGATTTTACTTTTTTTCTAAATCTATGATTTTATTTTGTGTTAAAAGATACGCTTGAAAAAGATCGGCTTCACTTACGACACCAAGCATTTCTTTAGTTTCTTTATTTACGACTGGGATGGATTCCCCAACAAACTTACTAGCTATCTCTATGCTTTGTTGAAGAGAAGCATCATGCTTTATAATAATTGGTTTTTGAATTAGTGCGTCTGTTACAGGATTATTTTTTTTGATTTTAAGTAGTCCATGCAGGCTAACCTTACCAAAAAATTTTTGTTCTTTTGTTACAATATAGGCCTCACTTGCCTCTGATTTGGTCATGGCTTTAATAGCATCTTCTGCAATAGTATCCTGTGAAAGGCTTACATAATCGCTTGTTGCTAATTGCTTCACTGACAATTCCATCATTTCAATTTGACTTCGACCTTGTGAAATATCAATCCCTCTATCTAATAGCTGTCTGTCGAAAAATGAGTGGCCGAATAACAAATGTGCTACTAACGAACTTGTTACTACACTTAGCATTGCAGCTAGAGCTAATTCATAGCTCATTGTTAGCTCTAACATAATTAAGACACCAGCAATAGGTGTGCCCACCACTGTACTAGATAATGCCGCCATCCCGCATATTATTAATCCCGGTCCAATAGCTGTGGCGACAGTAGCACCGCCTATCAGGGTAGCTACTTTTGTAAATAACGCTCCTCCAGCAGCACCAATAAACAAAGCGGGCGAAAAAATTCCTCCAAACATTCCAAATCCAATACAAACACCAGTAATAATTAATTTGCCAACTAGAAGGAAAAACAAATAGTGCACATGGAAACCATCATTAAGAATACTTTCTATATGCTCAATTCCCAACCCAAGTATTTCTGGTAAAAACATACCGGTAATACCAGTAATCAGTGCTGCGGTGATTAATAGTTTCATAGGTGACCATTTTAAGTCTCTTGCTACTTCCGAAGTTTTTCTGAGAGTAACCATATAAATTATTGATAAAATCCCAAAGATCGGACCAGTGAGTAGAGCAAGTGGTAGCAAAAACATTAGGTCAGGATTAATTCCAGACATCGAAAAGGTATTCACATTGCCAAAAAATATCTGGCTTATGCCTGCAGAAGTGATGCTGGTTATCGCTACCGGTGCTACTGCACGCAAAGAAAAGTGTCTTAAAATCGTTTCACAGGCAAAAATAGTTCCAGCAATTGGGGCATTAAAACCAGCTGCAATAGCTCCTGCAACACCACATCCAATAAATACGTCAGTGCTAATTTTCCCATTAGTTAATGTTCTAACGTAGCTTCCTACCGTTGCTCCAAAGTGCACTAATGGTCCATACTGTCCTACTGAAGCACCGCTTCCCGCTGAAATAAAAGCAGCAATGGTTGAACCAAATCCAGCTTTTACGTCTAATTCATTATCTGTTCGGTGCGCAGCATAGATAGAGTCTGCAGGTCCATGCCATCTGCTAATAGAAAAGATTTTTCGAATAAATAATATTACAAATACTGCGCATAAAAGTGTTATTAAAGGCGTTGGGGAGAGTTGTTTACCAAAAAAAGAAAAATCTAGGAAATTAAAATAGTGTCTAGTATTAAAAAGCCAGTCGACACCAATGACAAAAGCGTTTGAAACAATTGACATCAAAATCCCAAAGCTAATACCAGTAATCATTACTATGAAAATAGCTTGAAGAGTGGAAAACGCTACAGAGCGATTTGTATGGTTTGCCGGCTTCACTAACATGGCTCAATCAAAAAGAAAATGTTTAGTATCCATTTCAGGAAAAAGCATACTCTTAATTACTTTCGTTGCAAATTGTAAAATTTTGAAAATAATTTTAAATAAGCTTATTTCTAGTTAGGCATAAAAATTGCAATTTTCTGCCGTTATCTATTGTGTAAAATATTTTTAAATTAATTTTCTTAGATTAAGAGGAAAAATTGGCTACTGATTATTTAAGTGCCCTTAATGTAGGAAGTGGGCTTAATACAACTCAAATAATTGATGCATTGGTTGCGGCAGAGCAAGAACCACAGGAAGCGCTTGTTAATAGTCAAAAAGAAGAAGCAAGCGTTTCTATCTCAAGTTTTGGTTCTGTTAGGCAGAATTTAACCGATTTCAAAAGTACGATGAGTGCTATGAATGGTGTAACTGGTATGTCACTAACTCAAGCAGGTTCATCAGTAACTGCTACGATAAGAGATGATGCAAAAGTAGACCAATTTTCGAGTAGTTTTGAAGTGAGTCAAATTGCACAAGCTCATACACTCGTATTTGATGGATTCACATCCGAGTCTGCTAATGTAGGTTCTGGAACACTTACGTTTGAATTTGGAAGTTGGTCTAGTGGAAGTTTCACAGTTAATAGTGAAGTCACGGGAGGCAGTGTTGCAATTGACAATGGTTCCGATACCTTAGCCGAGGTAAAAGATGCAATAAACGCCGCTAATATAGGTGTTACTGCTTCCATTTTAAAACAATCCGACTCTAATTTTGCTTTAGTTTTAAAATCTGAAGAGGGCGCTCAGAACGCAATGCGTATTTCCTCGGGTAGTAGTAAGACTGTTTCGCAGACAACTGCTGGAGTTGAGGGTTCAACAGCAGAAGTTCAATCCGTTGCGGGATTTACTTCATCAGATATAAGTGCATTATCTGGGAAAACGCTTTTTTTGCATGATGGGACAAATTCATTATCGGTTGAATTTAGTTCTGCACCCTCAAATTTAGCTGCCGTTGTCTCAGCTATAACCTCTACTTCTGGTTATAGTGACATGAATTTTGCAGTAACGGCGGGCACAAATGCATTAACTCTCACCTATGACTCCTCAGACGGAAATGTTGATTTATCAAGTGTCAGCGTTTTATCTACAGGGGGACCAGATGATAGTAATTTATACTATTTAACTAATTATGATACCTCTGGCACAAGTGCATTTAATCCAGCGAGTGGTCTCTCTGTTTCACAGACTACGCAAGGAGTTACGGGGTCAACAGCTGAAATACAATCTGTGGCTGGGTTTACAGCCTCAGATATAAGTGCATTGTCAGGAAAAACATTATTTTTTCATGATGGGACAAATGACTTATCAGTTAGTTTTTCATCAACACCAGCGGACTTAGCAGCAGTGGTATCGGCTATAACTTCAGCTACTGGTTACAGTGATATGAATTTTACGGTTTCTGCTGGATCTAATGCACTCACATTAACATATGATGCATCAGATGGAGATGTAGCGTTAGCAAATGTTGGTTATCTGGATACTGTTGAGAGCGTCTCGGCATCCGATGCTAGCCTCTCTATCGATGGTGTATCGGTAACCAGAACTTCAAATACGATCACTGATTTAATCGATGGAGTAACTTTAACCTTAAATAGCACTACATCCTCAGCTGAAATTATTTCAGGTAATTGGGATAGCTCGAATGCCTTATTGGCATTGCAGGTATTTGTGGACCAAATGAATTCGTCAATTTCCACCTTAAAAGCGTTGACAGACCGCGGGAGTTCAACATCAGACCCCGGAGCGTTAGCGGGAGATCCTTTAGCATCTTATTTATTAAAACAGTTAACAAGCCTAACTACGCAGGCTATTGAGGGGTATACAGACGAGTCAATTTATTTAACCAATTTTGGTGTTTTGACTGAATTAGATGGTTCTTTGTCAATAGATGAAGATAAATTCAAGAGTTACTTTTCTGAAAATCCAACATACTTTGCAGCAATTACGACTAGTAGAGTTGTGTCAGACTCTTCATTGGTTTCAGGTTCAATGCTTGGCTCTGATTATACACCAGGCAAATATTCGTTTGCAATTGATAGTAGTACAAGTGCCGGTACAATAGATACGGATATTGAATTGATAAATTCAGGTTCGACCTATTACTCTTCAGGAGGTATCTTGGCTGGCCTGTTTCTTTCCACAGAAACTGGAGCAAGTTCTGCAAACATATATGTTGGCAGGTCTCTGTCCGAAACTCTTCAAATTTTTGCAACGGAAATGTTGGCTAGTGGAGGGGATATTGAGAAAAAAATTAATTCGTTAGATGAGGATGTTGTTGAATATGAACAACAACTTGCTGATATTTCCTCCAAAATGGAAACCATTAGAGCAAGATATGTTGCTCAATATGCTGCCATGGACACTTTGGTAGCGCAGTTAAAATCTACTGAAACAACAATAACAAATATGATGGAATCTTGGAAAGCGAGCCTAAAATCATAATTAAGCGGCGTAATAGTTTTTATTAAATTTAAAGTATATCTAAAATAGTCACAGGTTTTGCAACCAGCTCTGCAAGTTTGGGAATGTTTTCGTCTTTTTCTAGCAACCATCCTGCAGGCCTAGTGGGGACGGTATTTGACCTCAAACCAAATATATAGGCCCTCAAAGCTTTAAGTGTGTTTTCTTTCGGCTCAAGAGGTTGCTTTACAGGGTCTTCAATATTTCCAAAAACAGTTTTTAGCTTTCGGGGTACATTTAATGCCTCGAAATATAATCTAAAATATGTAAAGTTTTCTAGTAATTCGACAGCATTTTCGCCAGCCTCAATCTCTGCAAGGAAGATGATTATTTGTTCTGTGGGTTCAGAAAAAGCCTCAATGGGTATAGGGTTATATAAAACAGCAAGACCCTCGCTGTACTTTTTAGCAAATGCCACAATATCTAGTTCCGAGGATAAATACTCGCTAGCAACTCTTGCAATGCAAATTTCATATATCCAGTTAGGACAATTCATAATATTTCCAAAAAAATATAATTTCTTAATTTATTTTACCTCATTTAATAGCGATTATTAAAAAAAAAGTAAAAAAAAATTAATAAATTTAAAAAAATATTAAACAAATTCTTATCGTGTCGTTTGTTTCTCTAGAAGTTTGGCCAATGGGGCTGACAAAAGAGGAGAAAAAA
>CACNQE010000002.1 GCA_902622515.1 uncultured SAR116 cluster alpha proteobacterium | reverse complement strand
TAATGGGACTTTTGGCATTTCCAGCTATGGCGAGTGCTGGTTATAATAAGCAATTTGCGTCTGGAGTTATTTGTGCAGGCGGAACTTTGGGCATATTAATACCGCCTTCAATTATGTTAATTGTATACTCTGCAATTGCTGAGTTGTCTCCATTAAGATTGTATGCCGCTGCCATGTTTCCAGGCCTTTTGTTAGCTGGTTTATATATCGTTTATGTTATTTTGAGAGTGTCTGTTCAACCAAAATTGGCTCCAAAACCTCGCGATGAGGACGTTCCATCAGTATCAAAAATATATTTTGACCTTTTAGTTTCATTCGTTCCTTTAACGGCACTGATAGCAGCTGTCCTAGGCTCAATTCTAGGGGGCTTGGCAACGCCAGCAGAAGCTGCAGCTATGGGCGCTCTAGGCGGGTTGGTTTTGGCGATTTTATATAGATCTTTAACGTGGGAAAAGGTAAAGGATTCTGTCTTTCTCACAGCAAAGGCTACAGCAATGGTATGTTGGTTGTTTGTAGGCTCATGGACTTTTGCATCAGTATTTTCCTACCTAGGTGGTCATGATGTAATCGAACACTGGGTACTTGGAATGAACCTTCAGCCATGGCAATTTCTGGTTATGGTACAAATGATTATATTCGTCCTCGGCTGGCCATTAGAGTGGTCTGAGATATTAATTATTTTTGTTCCAATTTTTCTCCCAATGTTAGATGCATTCGGGGTAAACCCCTATTTTTTCGCGATGCTTGTCGCACTCAACCTTCAAACATCCTTTCTTACTCCTCCTATGGCTATGTCGGCATATTATTTGAAGGGTGTGCTTAAAGATCAAATTGAATTGGTGGAAATTTTTAAGGGCATATTCCCATATCTCGTGATAGTAATTTCTAGTATGGTACTTTTATATCAATTTCCAGGTATTGCACTTTGGTTGCCTGACTATCTTTTTGGACCTTACATAGACTAAGCATTTTTGAGTGGTGTGATGTTTTTTAAAGCTCATGAAATTGTTAAGGGCATAAGTGAAGGGTCTCTCACAGCAATTTCCGTGTTGGAAAAATGTTTTGAAAATATTGACATGGACGATAATGAGCTCCGAGCATGGGTATGTTTGGATAGAGATGGAGCTTCAGACAGAGCAAACATGCTAGATAAGATGAGAAAATCTGGGAAAGCTATTGGCCCCCTCCACGGTGTTCCTGTTGGTATTAAGGACATAGTTGATACAGTAAATCTTCCCACAAGTTTTGGAAGTAGTATATTTACCGATAGAAAACCAGAATCGCCAGCACGTATTATTGAACTATTGGAGATGGCAGGGGCTATAGTGGTTGGTAAAACGGTTACAACAGAGTTTGCTTTTATGAACCCTTCAGTTACAAAAAACCCAATAAATAAAGCCTATAGTCCGGGAGGTTCGTCTTCTGGTTCTGCATCGGCAGTCGCTGCGGGTCATGTTCCAATTGCCATTGGTAGTCAAACAAATGGGTCGGTAATAAGGCCGGCTTCCTATTGTGGCTTATATGCTATAAAGCCAAGTAGTGGTATAATTCCTCGGACAGGTGTTTTAGAGACATCAAAAACATTAGACCAAATGGGAATATTTGCTAATTGTCTAGAAGACCTGGCTATTGTAAATGATGTTTTATCAGACTATGACAGTAGGGACCCTAGTAGTAGACCTGTCCCGAGACCTAGTTTAACTAAGATAATTACCGAACCGCCCCCTATAGAACCAAAGTTTGTTTGGTTGGGTCTCGAATATTTAGATAACTCAGATAATGCTGTTAAAGATGGTTTTCTTCAAATCAGGGAACTTTTGGGAGATAAAATAGAAACTGTTGACGCCAAAGAAGCTACCAAAAAATTGATTGCAGCCCATAAAACAATTCACGAATATCAATTGTTAGAAAATTTAGCTCCAATTAACCAAGAAAATCCAGGCAAAATGAATAGACTGATTTTAGAAGCGTTGGAAAGAGCAAAATCAATTAGCGCTTCTGATTTTAATTTGGCATTAGAAATTAGAAAAGAAGCCCAAAATTTCTTTGAATCTTTATTTTTAGATTATGATGCTATTATAACGCCATCTGCTTTATCAGAGCCACCATTATTAAAAGAAAATAGCACCGGAAACCCGATCTGTTGCACTATATGGACACTTTGCGGATTACCATGTTTTAATATCCCCCTTCTAAGCGGTGAGAACAGATTACCAATTGGGGTACAGTTGGTAGGTAAATTTGAAGAAGATGACCGTTTAATAAGGACTGCTAACTGGTTACAAAAATATTTAACTGGCGAAGTATCTGGACAAAAAACATCTTAAGTGAATTAAATTTAGTGAAGAGGATTATTGAAAAATGTCGAAAACTAGCCGAATAGTTATAGCGTTAATTGCCAATGGATTGTTTTTACTATTTATATTCGGTCTCGCTCACAGTATATCAACTGGTTTTGCCGGTTTTTGGGGAGGGTTGCCGTTTTGGATTATAAGTCTGTTCGTCACAATTTTTGCCTTGTATGATGTTTTCGACGAAACAAGAAAAAAATAAAGGCAAAATGTTAAAAAAACCGCGGCTATGGATAAGTAGGTTTCTCTCACAATTAACTCTCGACAGAGCAAGAGAAAACTTTGAAGTTTATTTGCCTAAAATAGATAGGCCAGCTTCTAAAAATGAGATGGTTGAATTAAGTTCTAAAGTTGATGCTTTTTTAATTTGTCACTCTGAAATCATAAGCTCTGATGTAGCTAAGAATTTTAATAAAAGACTTAAAATAATCGCTAACCATTCGGTTGGAACAGATCATTGCGATTTAGATGCACTTAAGTCTATTGGTATAGTAGTTACCAACACTCCGGATGTTTTATCCGATGCGACAGCCGAAATATCAATGTTGCTCCTTTTGGGAGCTGCAAGAAGAGCAGTTGAAGCTCAAAACATCATTAAAGAAGGTAAATGGAATTCTTGGTCTCCTAGCTTTATGGTAGGAAAACAAGTTACCGGTCAGCGGCTAGGCATCATTGGAATGGGAAGAGTCGGACAGGCCATGGCTAGAAATGCTCGTGGGCTTAACATGCAAATACACTATCATAATCGAAAAAGATTACCAAAAGAGCAGGAAAAAGGGGCAGTCTATCATAACTCGAAGGAAGAACTTTTAAGAATATCTGATTTTTTATCTTTGCATTGCCCTGCCACTTTAGAGACACAAGAGATTATCAATAAAAAAACAATTCAATTAATGCCCAATAATGCCATAATTGTTAATGCAGCAAGAGGTAAATTAATAGATGAGCAGGCGTTAATTGACGCCCTAATTTCAGGTAAAATTAGTGGTGCTGGGTTAGATTGTTTTGTAAAAGAGCCGGGAGGAAACCCTAAACTTTCAGCGCTGAAAAATGTTTTTATGTTGCCGCACATAGGAAGTGCAACTGAAAAAACCAGAGATGCGATGGGGTTGCGGGCGCTTGAAAATTTGAACGCATATTTCTCAGGTAAAAGACCTTTAGACCAAGTAACTTGATACAAGTTTTGGCGATTAAATATAATTAACGTTTTGAATATGATTTTAAAGATGTAAGCCACACTCCTGGTATAATTAATAAACAACCAATTATGTGAAACCAAGCAAGGTTTTCTCCAAGCAAAAATATAGCAAATATAGCAACATAGATTGGAGAAAGATAAAGCACCATTCCAGCTTTAGCCGCCCCAAGGATTGCAATAATTTTTGAATAACTTACATAAGCTGCAAAGCTTGATATAAAAATCAGAATAAAGAGACCTTGAAACATTTGCACGCTAAGTACAAACTCTCTTTTCCATAAAATAAATTCCATTATTGTGAAGGGTAAATGCCAAAGCACTCCCGCCGCCGACATTAAGCCAATACGGACTATACTAGGAATTCTAGTCTTAAAATATTTAAGTCCGAGAGAATATAGCGCAAAAGACAAAGTTGCGGAACAAATCCACAAATCGCCTTTATTAAACTCTATGAAAAAAATGGTGGTTAAATTTCCCCTTACTAAAATCAATAGAACTCCGAGAACTCCCATTAAAAAACCAACTATTTGAACAAACGATATTTTCTCCTTTAGGAAAAATACTGAAATTAATAAAATTAGTAATGGGGAGGACGCATAAATTAGGCCAATATTTGTTGCAGAGGTGTATTCTCCAGCAAGATATACTGGTCCTCCACAAAGTCCCATCCCAAACCCACCAAGAACAATTAGATGTTTCCATTCGGAAAAAATAATCTGCGTATTTGTCTTAATCCAAGGCCAGCAAAAAGCAAATATTATCATCGAGACGAAAAGCCATCTTGTTAAAGCCATCGTCATTGGTGGCATAACGTCAGCCATTGCTCGAGCCATAACCATATTTGAAGCAAAAAAACCAGGACAAATAATAAAAAGAGACCAAGCCAGTTTTTTTTGATCTAGCTTATCTAGATTATAAAAAAATTTATGAAGATTGTTCAAAATAAAGAGTTCATTTTTTGCTATAAGATTATCGTATATAAAAAAGGTTAGAAATTTTTGCAAGCTCAATAGCTTGGTAAAGTAATCAAAAAATATGTTTAAATTAAACGAAAATGGCACATAACGAAAATCAAAATATTGTTGTTTGTTTTTTGATTTTATAAACAGTCGTAAAAATGTTTAAAAAATATACATTTCAAGAAATATTTAAAAAAATATGAATTAATATACATTTTTTGAAAAAGAATTTTATATTGTATATTAGTACAAACTATTAGAATTGAGCGTTCTAAAGATTTAAACAAAATGTTTTGATAAAAATAGTAGATAATACTTTGTTTTTTTTATAAAGCTACTATTTGATAAAAATGGGGTCCAATTAAGTGTATGAAAAAAATAAGTTTTTTGATAAATTTGCGGATTTTGTTGTTGGTAAACGTAATTGGTTAGTACCTTTAACGTTTGTTATTGCTTTTATTGTTTATGCTGGGATCCCAAATCTGAGACTTGATACTGACGGTAGGGTTTTTATGGGGCCTGACAATCCTGATAAGCAAACGTTAGATTTGTTTGAACAGGAGTTTGCAAAAGATGATAACTTAAATATTCTTTTTATTCCTAATGACGGAGTGATTTTTACCCCAGAGAATCTTCAAATAATTGATGCTTTAACTGAAGATGCTTGGAATTTGCCATATGTAAGACTAGTAAATTCAATAACCCGTTTTCAAAATACTTACTCCGAAGGTGATATGCTGGTTGTCGAGGACCTGATACCTGACCCGTACTCAGTAACTGAAGAAGAGGCTTTAAAGGCAAAAAAGATTGCTCAGTCCCGTATTGAAATACAACGTTCACTAATAAATGACGATGCTTCTATCTCTGCAATAAGTATAATATTCAGACTGCCTGGCTTGGATTTAGCCAGCGAAATTCCAGCTATTATGGCTGAAGCAAATCCGTTGATAAAGAAATATCGTGAAAATTACCCTAACGTTAATTTTCAATTGACGGGGTCTGTTCCAATTGGAGAGGCATTTGCGGAAGCCAGTCAAAAAGATGGACAAAGCCTCACACCAGCAATGTTAGTAGCGATGTTGGTTATCGTGGGGCTCTTATTGAAAACAGCTTTGGGTGTATTCTCTATACTTCTTATATCCGTTTTATCCGCTTTAGTATCTTTAGGAGCTCTTGGCTGGAGCTTTATACCGTTGAATTCTGCCACTGCTGTCGCTCCATTGATGATAATTACATTAGCAGTCGCCAGCACAGTTCATATTCTTTCTTCAGTGAGACAAACAATGGTTGAAACAACAGACAGGAAAATATGGGCTAAAAAGGCAATTTCCGATCATGGCTTAGCGATTTCTGTAGCTGTATTTACCACAGCAATTGGCTTTTTGTCGCTTAACTTTTCTATTTCACCCCCTTTTAGACAGCTAGGAAACATGGTTGCTGCTGGCATGGTCGGCATCTGGGTTTTCACTATGTTTTTGCTTCCAGCATTGATATGTTGGATGCCTATTAGGCAAGCGAAGGCGTCAGCATTCACAGATAGTTTAATTATGGCATTATGTGAATGGGTAATACGGTATCAAAAAAATCTTCTTATTTTTATACCCATTGTTATTATCTGCTTTATGGCGGGCATTACACAGATAAAACTCGAAGATGATTTTATAAGATATTTTGATGAGCGTTTCGAAATAAGGCAGGCTAACGATTTTTACGAAGACAACATTGGCGGATTGAACGTAATGGAGTATCCCGTTGAGACGGGCATCGAAAGTGGAATAAACTCCATCGAATATTTGGAAAAAGTTGAGTCATTCACTTCTTTTTTAAGAAACCAACCTGAAATTAGCAATGTCCGTTCAATAACCGATATTATAAAACAGCTTAACCAAAACATGAACGGTGATGATAGCAGCTTTTATAAACTCCCAGATACTGATGAGGAGGCGTCTCAATATCTATTCCTTTATGAATTATCACTTGGTTATGGAATGGATTTAACAGACCAGATAAACGTGGATAGATCCGCGGTTAGAATTACCGCTTACGTTCCAAGGACAACAACAGCCGAGCTTCAAGAGTTGGATTCAAGGGTCCAAAATTGGTTTAAAAAGAATGCGCCTGAGCTTCAGAGTCCTGTTACAGGACAAACACATGTTTATACTATGATATCTGCTAAAGATGTTCCTGCGATGCTTCAGGGAACCACTTTAGCTTTGATTTTTATATCAGGGGTTATTTTACTCGTGTTGAGAAATATAAAACTAGGACTTATCTCTTTAATACCCAATTTAGTGCCTGCAGCGATGGCCTTTGGTTTGTGGGGCTATAGTGTGGGTTCCGTAACTCTCGCAGTGTCAATAGTTGTGGCAATGACATTAGGAATAGTCGTAGATGATACTGTCCATTTCATTTTAAAATATGCAGACGCAAGGAAAAGAGGAGCTTCTGCAGAAAATGCAGTTCGTCATGCTTTTCAGAAAGTAGGTATGGCGCTCACAATAACTTCATTCGCGCTGGTGGTTGGTTTTATAATTCTTGGTCAGTCTGGTTTTGCTGTGAACCGAGATTTGGCAAGACTAACCGCAGTAACGCTTACAGCAGCACTATTTATAGATTTTCTGTTCCTACCACCATTATTAATTTGGGTCGAAAAAATGAGAAAAGATTCTTTGTTTAAAAATGTTAAGTTACTATCGGCCGTTGGATGCCTTTTATTGCTTCCGATTATGTTATCGATCAAGCCAGTTTTTGCTTCGAATGAGAAAGGTTTGGAAATAGCGGAAGAGACCTCGAAAAGGGACGATGGCTTTATAAATTTTACTGTAGAAGGCCAGATGATTTTAAAGAACAAGGCAGGAAAAGAGAGTTTACGAAAATTTAAGACAACTACCTTAGAAAATCCTGACCCAAGAGAAGGAGATAAAGGTATTATTGTTTTCCTAGAGCCAAGGGACGTTAAGGGCACCTCTTTATTAACGCACTCAAAAATAGAACCTGAAGACGATTCTCAATGGATTTTTCTTCCTGCAATAAAGCGCGTTAAACGGATTTCTTCATCAAATAGAACTGGTAAGTTTGTGTCGTCTGAATTTTCCTATGAAGATCTGGGTTCGGAGGAGGTCATGGATAACGAACACATATGGCTATTAGACTTACCCTGCCCAACAGACGCTGAACTCACTTGTGCCAAAGTTGAAAGTAGACCAAAAAACCCTCGTTCTGGCTATTCGAAGAGAGTGTCTTACACGGATTTAGATCAATATCGAGTCCATAGAATTGAATTTTATAATCGCAGAGGTGATTTAGAAAAAATACTTACATTTACCGATTTCAAACTTTACTTGGAACAATATTGGAGAGCACATGAGATGGAAATGGAAAATATTCAGACTGGAAAGTCTACAACTCTCTCATGGAACGAATATAAATTCCGCGTCGACATATCAGAACGTGATTTTACACCTCAGGCACTTGAGCGTTCTTCGAGATAATACGAATTTATAAGTCAGCGAAATAACTAATGCATAATTATTTGTTCTATATTTTTATTGTGTTGCATATTTCTGCTCCTAATATGGGTCATGCGTTCGATTACTTTGAGCAATATGGAAATTCTGAGTTAAAGGTAACTGGATTCATTGAGGACCCTTCTTATTCAGGTCAAAATAACATCTTCATGACACAACAGATTGAACCTTCTTTTTTTATTGAGCAAGGGTCCGTGGAAACACTCGTTAAGCCTCGCTTAAGAGTTGGAAATAATGGTGCTGGTAGAGTAGATTTAAGTGAAGCTCATATATCTTTTAGACATCAAAATTACGACGTTCGAATCGGTTCAATTACAGAGTTTTGGGGTAAAACAGAAAGCTATAATCCAAGTGACATTGTGAATAGTTACGATTATACTTCTGGATTAGCTAGTTCTGAAAAACTGGGGGCACCAGCTTTCAAGCTGTCGTCTGAAATTTATGGCGGTTATGCCTCTTTTTACTTGTTTCCCCTGTTTGTAGAAAATGCCTACCCAGGGGTATCGTCAAGACAAAGACTTCAAACATTGGTAAGTAATGATGTAGCAAGTTTTGCCAATAACGCATCTAGAAATGACAATAGCTTTGCTTTCAGATACGAAGGTTATTATGAAGACTTAGATTATGGTGTTAGTTATTTTGATGGTATATCACGTGAACCATTTTTTATACCTGACTCCGATACACGCCTCTTGCCAGAATATGCTCCCATCCGTCAGATAGCAGTTGACCTGCAATATTTGTTAGGTGATTTAGCATTTAAAACTGAAATAGTTAATCGCTCTGGTCAGCGTAACGTGAATGGAGTTCTAGAGAATTATAATGCTGGAGTGTTAGGTATAGAAAAAAATAGATATGGGGTTTTGGGCAGCCAATATGATCTCGTTCTTTTTGGCGAAATATCTGCAGATAGTAGAGGAAATAATAGTCACACGATTTTCCAACGAGACCTAACTGTAGGAGGATCGCTTCTTCTTAATGATATTGATGATAGTGAATTTAGTCTATTTTTGACACAAGATTTGTCATATTCATCTGGAACAACTCGTTTTTCTTATTCTACAAGATTGAATGATTCATTTACGATTGAAGCTATTTTAAATTTGTACTCAAATCTAGCTCAAGACCCTAGCCAATTACCCTTAGCAAAAGACAGCAGTGCTAATGTTACTTTTAACTATAATTGGTAATTAAGTTTTCTACTTTTCCTAGGTCCTTGCAGCCTCGAAGGCTTCCCAAGCTTCCTTAAATTTTTCAAAATCAAAATCATTTTGTTTGGCCGGTTTCAAAATTAACTGTTCAGTATCTAATAATTTATTGATTGAGCTTTCAAGGATAGTTATTATATCCTTTGGAATAACCACGGCACCATGTCTATCGGCATGTATTAAATCACCATCATTTATTTTTAATGAGAATATTGTAACAGAACAGGCAATCTCCTTCACATGCACGTATGCATGACTTGGCCCAACAGAACCTGCAAGAACGGGAAATCCATCAGGCAAGTCACCTAAATCACGCATTACACCATTTGTAAATGCTCCATACATTCCAAATCCTTTATGTATATTAGTGTTTACCTCTCCCCAAAAAGCACCAACACAGTTTGGAAAATCAATATCTTCTATAACTGCAACAGAAGGGCTGTTTGCTGTAGCCATATGCTCATAATAAGAAAGTCGGCGTTTTTTAATTACCTCAAAAGACTCTGTTGGAGGGCTAAGTGCAGTAATCTTTGCTGTTCTAGCATACCCACATATTGGTTTTTCATTTGGACTAGATGAAATCATTGTGCCTTTAGTAAAATCATTAAAGCCACGTTTTCCTTGTGCAACTTCGATTGCATTACATACAGTTGGTGTATCTATAGTTTCAAGGAGTTTAAAAAGTGATTCTGTCATTTAAATTACTCTATTTTTTAGTCTGCTTTTTAAAATAAAAAAGAATAGTATTTATTAATTTTGTTCAGACGCGATTGCAGCACCTTTCACAAGAGTTTCTAATTTTGCAAAAGCAATTTCCGGGTCTACGGCTCCAAATCCGGCAAAAGTTCCAAATCCACAGTCTGAGCCAGCAATTACACGTTCAACTCCAACAATATTGGTAAAACGTTTTAAACGCTGAGCGACAAGTTCGGGGTGTTCCACAAAATTTGTTGTGGAATCAATCACGCCAGGTATAAGAATTTTATCCTCTGGTATTTCATTTTTTCTATTTTCAAAAATTGTCCATTCATGAGCATGACGTGGATTTGATGTCTCGAATAGTAAATAATTTGCATTTACAGACATAAAAGTTGAAAACATACTATCCATGGATATGTCGCAGATATGCGGCCCTTCATAATTACCCCAACAAATGTGAACTCTAACATTTTTGGGATTAATTCCTTCAAGTGCATAATTAAGCGCTTCGACATGACTATTTGCAATTTTGATGAACTCTTTATCTGACAAATCGTTGAAAAGCATATGTCGTGATAGTGCAAGGTCTGGACAGTCGATTTGCAAATCAAGTCCGGATTCAACAATTAACTGATATTCAGCCTTCAAAGCATCTGCAAGTGCATGAAGATAAGTCTCCCTGTTTGGGTAGAAATCATTTTGTAAAAATAGGGATATTACACCAGGAGAAGCAGCATTCATAAAACCATGAATGTTGCCATATTTTTTAATTGCTGATTTCAAGTTTGAAATATCTTTTTTCAGTTCTGAGTTGCTTAACGGTTTAACTTCTCCTGTACACATTGGACGCGTATATTCTGGCGTGCCACCGCTATCAGCTAATCTTTGTAAGAAGGTGGGGAACATTATTAAATCTGCAGGCGCATTTCTAGGACTATCACCAGAAAATCCAGTATAACGATCTTTAACATATGTGGCATACGAAATTTTTGATGTCTCTCCATCACTAACAATGTCAATACCACAATCTTTTTGACGAGAGACAATCAAATCAACATGTTTCTTCATCACCTCATCAAAGTGCGTAGCGTTATAAGCTTGGTTTTTCTCTTTACTAAATAGAAAGTCTGTTACCTCCTGAGATCTAGGAAGTGAACCAACATGTGTTGTGCGAATATGGGTCATCTATTGATTCCTCTCAAACCAAGTAGGACCAGCTGCATCGTCTGTATTTCTTACACGATATAAACTTGCTTCTCCTGACATGGATGGTTCTAACGTATAGTCACATTTTGGTTCGATTAATGCTGTATCACCTGAGTTAAGTATTTCTTCGTGGCTACCGTAGGATAGTTTCCAATGCCCTTTAATAGGCATTAATACATCGTACCTATTTGATCCCATCTCTTTTATTGGGGTATAAGAAGAAAGGAAACTCACCTCAAATCCTGGTTTGTCAAATATAAGTCCATTTACCCCAATTACAGGCACTTCGCCTTCTCTGGAAAGGGCAAGCATATCTTGGTATCTTGATACCCATCTGGGAACAATGTCTGTTACGCTTGGCTCTCCCATTAAATTTAAAGAGGCCTCATCCATTACCTCTTTCGGATTAATACCATCTGGGAGGGACTCTGATTTTTTTGTATCATATAACACACCATTTTCTCCAAGAATTAGACCGTGTTCCTTCGCTTCTTCAATAACTTGTGGAGCCCAAACTACGCCACCTCCCGCATCGTCACCTCCAAGTATTGCCATTATCATAGAGTAGTCTGTACCAATATTTTCAAATCCTCTAAACATTCCGGTTGGAATATTAAAAATATCACCTGGTTCGAGTATTACTTCTCCTGTTTTTCCCCATCTTCCCCAAAAAAATCTCCACTTTCCTGATAAAACAAAGAAAACCTCTGCTGTTCTATGAGTATGTAATGAGTTACGGCATTTAGGAGGTTGGCCTGCTGCTCCTATATTAAACCCTGGTGTTTTTTTTATATGAACATGTTGGTCAGCTGCTTCCGAAACTCCTCCTCCGATGATAGTAAAATTTTCTTTTTTATCCGAACCAGGTGTATGAGCATCTATAAACGCTGTTTTGCATGGTACGAGTTCACCATATCGAACAATGTGAATTGGTTTCGTCATTAATCTCTCCCCAAATGAAGATGAATTTGTTTCCAGATAGAAACATCATCAAATAAAGTATATTCGTTTCGAAGTCCCCAAGGACCAAATTCTGCATGGCTTATTCCCATAATATAAATATTTGCATTTGATGGGTGGCCAAACCGCCCCTTACCTTCATGCTTTCCAACTAAGGACCATCGTAAAGCAGCCCTTGGGGGCAAAAACGGATCTTCTCTTCCAATCTTATGATGAATTGTAAATGTTGCAGATGGCAGGGCATTGCGAAGAGATTTCCAAAAAGCTTCGATTTCAGTAAAACCAACAGCCATCATACCTTCAGGGTAATATCCTTTTCCAGCCCTATCATAATGATGCTGAATTATGTCGGTTTTACCGTTCATAATAGATCTTAGAATCTCAGAAAATAAATCGCCCCACTCATTATTATTTCCTGTTCCTGCGTACGGTCCTTTTAAATCCATAGAGGCAGAAAAAGGTTTAATACAATTTTCTATACCTCCTTCTTGTTGAATTTGTTTATGTGCAAAATCAGCACTATTATGTCCGAGTTGTTTAACAATACCTCCAACATCACGCACTAACCATTCGTCATCAATTTGATTGTTTTTTGCATGACAGTCTGCAATCACCCGATAGTGAATTTTTTTACCAGTAGGTTCTCCAAAGCTACCTTTACCAAGATGAGTTGCTGTCGAAAATATTCGATGAGAAGATAACATGCCTCTTTCTGGAGAGCCTGACCAAATGACGTCTTCTCCTAGAAGTTGTCTGTCAGGAAATTCTGATAAAGTATCAAGAGTGGCCTTTATAACTGCCTTATTACCTATAACAAGAGAGCTAGGAGAGCGCACAGGAATATCATCTGAATAATAATGATTTAATGTATCCACCTTTTTTTCTTCCCAGATCTCGTGTGTGATTCCCAGAATATAATTTGGAAAATTATCAAATCTACTATCAAACCCTTTCATTTATCACCCCCACAATTTTTCTTGGTAGAGGAGCGAATTATGAGTTCACCAGCTAGTTTAATATCACCTCTTTTTAGAGGTTTATTTTCCATATAGCACATGAGAAGGAAAACTGTTTGTTGAACCATTTGCTCTATAGGTTGAGAAACTGTAGTCAGATCGTAGCTTGCTAACCGGGAGGGTGGAACATTATCATAACCGACAATTCCAATATCATCAGGTATTTTTAATCCGTACTCGAATCTTAAAACATCCATTACAATTAGAGCCATTGCGTCATTTGCAACGAAAATAGCCTCTGGTTTTTTTGAACTATTTATAATATTTAAAGCTGCATCTCGTGCCTGCTCACTTCTGAAATTTCCAACAGCTCTAGCACTAATGTTAAAACCATATTCCTCAAGTTTTTTTGAAAAGCCTGCTTCTCTATCGCGTTGAGTGGAGGCACCTTCCCATCCCGCAATATAACCGAAGGAACGATACCCCTGTTTAATTAAATGTTCAGCTATCAGACCTCCACCAAGATAATTGTCTGTTGTTACTGAAGCAAATGAGGGATTATGTTGAATACGATTGAATTGCACTACCGGAATACCAGCGTTTTCACATTTTTCAGTCAATGCAGAAGATAGCGCGACAGACGCTGTTACAATTGCATCTATTTGATACTCCAATATTTCCTCAACTACATTGTCTACATTACTTGCAGTTTGCGCTGCCATAAAAATAAGAACATGATAGCCCTCTTTTTGTAATGCGTTTGACAGACGCTCGAGCACTTCTGGGTAAAAATAATTATCTAAATAGGCAACAACCAAACCAATCATATGGGAACGACCAGTAAGGAGAGACCGCGCTATTCTGTTTGGTCTATAACCTAATTCTTTTGCGGCATTTTGGACTTTTTCAACTGTTTTTGCTGATGCAGAAGCCCCTTTTGTGAACACTCTACTAACAGCTGATTGGCTCACTCCAGCGAGTTTTGCTACATCTTGGGATGTAATTTTTTGGTGGGCATGGTCATTTGCAAATACGATTGTTTTTATGGTCGAATCTTTTGACATTACTGAACCTCACTTAACTTTACTTGACCAAGGTTGGTTCTGGGAAAAGCGAGCTCTTGCATTCTTGATATAACGTTCACATCAATTTGTGCCCATATATCAAGTAAATCAATCATAACCCAATTTTCCCGAATTTTATTTTTTTCTAATCTCCAGAAATCAAGTGAACGAAGAGTAATTTTATGGTTTGTGGGCGCTATACCTAACCAGCCATCTCCAGTAAGTGTTTGTGACATATTCGGCCAACCTGTTACTGCCACATAGTTTTCCTCCGAAAAAAAGTGATGTGTTGTCTCTTCTGGATATTGGCCTCTATCTGGCATTGCCCTTAAAAACGGGATTTGGTGAAACTTTCGAAAACTTAAAACACCCCTACTACTCCCAATGCCAGAGGGCCCATACCAATTAAATTTTGGGTTCCAGAATTTTTCAAGTTCCATAATCTTTTCATCCCCATATTTGGGATGCTTGCTCATAGCTGAGAGCATTTCCAATACAATTAATTTATTTTTCTCTCCTTCCAGCTCATTTGATTCATTACACTTTATGCCATCCTGAGTGGCAGGTGAGGGCACAAGCCATTCACGCCCTAGGGAAGGCCCCATTGGCCAGACATTAGCCTGCATCATCAAGCTAGGGATATCCCAAATCGCTTGAATTTCAGAAACTTTTCCATCAGTGCATTTATAAAATTCGTGAAATCTAATGTAGGCCAGGTGGCCAGTTGGTGGTATAGTTAAAAATGGGTTTACAAACGTACCTAAAAAATATCCTGCATTTCCTATCCAATATTCTCCATGAGTATCTTTGCCAGAAATACGGATTGTTTCTCGTCTCTCAAAATCTGGAAAGGAATAAAAAAGGGGTGCGTAGATTCTTTCATAAATAAGAGACCCTTCCAAATCTCCTATGGGATGAAAATAATGGCAAAAAGCTGAAGGATGAATTATTTCAGATAATAATTTTTTTGTTTCTCTTGGCTCAAAATTATAAAGTGCGGAAAAGAGAGGTGCCGTTATTTTTACCGAAGAAGAATTATTTATTGACATTTGGACTACTTTCTTTCGACGGGGGGCTTTTCACACCCTCATCAAATGCTTCCCATCCATGCCCTGAAAAACAATCGACGCCAAGCTGTGATAATACAGACGGATAATCAACCATCACCCAATTATCTATGATCTTTCCATCTACAACTTTCCAGAAATCCATATAACGAATCTCTACTTTCTTACCCGTAGGCTTGATGCCCATAAATTCACCACTATGGACTGCTTCTTGCCTACCAAAAGCTGCTGCCCATTCGCCCATATATAAGCGTGCTTCGTCGATACATACCTTATCTGAGAATGCTTCCTGAAAAGGCCTTTGCCAATTATTTTGGAATTCCTCCAACCCTTTTTTTGTTCCACACCCATAATTACCCATCCATCTAAAATTGGATGCAAAGAATTGGCCTATATCGTCTATTCGGTGGTCATTTAGTCCATCAACCATAGCTTCTATAATTGAACGTGTTGCATCCGTCTTTGATAGATCGGTATCACGACTTAAAAGAGCTTGTTCTGGTCTTTTACCTACCATTAAGTTATCTCCTTAATAAGCATTCCAGTATTAGTATTAAAAAGATGGCAGGCACTATTAGCTATATAAATAGTAACAATGTCACCAATTTTTGCTGAGTAATCTTTACCGGCCTTTACAGATATCAAAGTGCGCGATATTTGAAATGATATCATGGTAGAATCGCCGAGCAATTCAATAGAATAGATAGCAGAAGAGAATTTGTTGCTATTTTTAGGCGTTGTTTTCGTAGTTTGAATAATAGCATCTTCTGCTCTAAATCCCACTGTAACATCGCCATCATCTATCTTAAATCCGTCCAGACGTATTGACCCTGATTCAAATGTATTATTTTTAATTTTTCCTGGAATTAAATTCATAGCCGGGTTTCCAATAAATCCAGCAACAAATAAATTTTGCGGTTTATTGTAAATTTCGAAAGGAGTTCCAATTTGCTGGACGATGCCTTTATTTAAGACAACAACTCGGTCTGCTAATGTCATCGCCTCTATTTGGTCATGTGTTACATATAATGTTGTTACCTGCATCTCATGATGAAGATGTTTAATCTGTGCTCTTGTTGAAACCCTAAGTTTTGCGTCGAGATTTGAAAGAGGTTCATCCATTAAGAATACATTTGGTTCTCTGACAATTGCTCTCGCTAAAGCAACCCGTTGTCTCTGACCTCCAGAAAGTTCTGACGGTTTACGATGTAAATACTCGGTTAATTCTACCATTTCAGCCGCACGTTCTACACGTTTGGAGTGTGTATTAGGGTCAGTCTTTCTGATTTTTAGGGGAAATCTAATATTTTCAAAGACATTCATATTGGGATATAAGCCATAAGATTGAAAGACCATCGCAACGTCTCTGTCTTTCGGTTCCATTTCATTCACTTTAATATCATTAATATAAATTTCGCCGGTAGTTTCTTGTTCAAGCCCTGCAATCATTCGCATTGTAGTGGTTTTACCGCACCCAGATGGTCCTAATAATACCAAGAATTCTTTATCGAAAATTTCGAGGTTAATGTTATCTACTGCAATAAATGAACCCCATTTTTTACTTAAGTTTTTAAGTGTGATACTCGCCATGAATTAATTTATCCCTTTACTGCACCAGCTGTTAAACCACTTACAATCTGACGTTGAAAAAACATAACTAGCATAAATAATGGAACTGTTGCTGAAACCACTGCCGCAACAGCAAACATAACGTTTCCTTGTTCTTGGGCAGATCCTAAAAATCCAGCTATTTTTGGGACCATCGTTTGGTTTGTTTCTGTTAGCAATAAAGCTGTTATTGCAAAATCGTTATAAGCTAAAAGAAAGCTAAATAGTCCAGTCGTTATAACCCCTGGCCACATAACTGGAATAATTACATGTCTAAAAGCTTGAAATCTCGTGCAACCGTCAACCATCGCGCTCTCGTCAAGATCTTTTGGGATTGTTGAAAAAAATGAGTGAAGCATCCAGAGCGTGAAGGGCTGATTTATAGCAACTAGAACGACAATAGTTGTTGATAGATGGCCCCATAAGCCAAGTTCGAAAAATGGCAGAAGATAACCTGAAACTAGCGTAATATGAGGCATCGCTCTAAATATAAGAGCTGCTATAAGTATCCAGAAAGCATATCTAAAACCAGACCTGGCTAAAGCATAGCCCCCTAGAGTGCCAAGCGTAAGAGAGATTGTTACTACGCTAACAGTCACAATCCCAGTATTTAAGGCAGCTCTCCAGAATTCTTCCTGAATCCAAGCTCCTTTGTATCCATTTAAAGTAAATATCCCCCCAGTCTCGACTAGCGTTCGAACACCAAAAATAGCATTACGCCAATCTTGCTTTGAGAAAAAATCAGCCTCTACTTTGAAACTACCCCAAAGTGTCCACAAAAAAGGAACAGAAGCGAGAATTAACCATATAATTATGAAAGATAAGCTTAATATATTTAGCCAGTTATTTTTTTTATTCATTCATCGTGCTCCAATTACCGGCTTATTTGCGCTCCAGGTCCTCACAATTACTGGTGTCATAAGTATACTGATGCCGATAATAGTAAGAATAGAAGTAGCAGCTGCAGAGCCAAACAGCATATCACCATCTCCACTTCTAAAATCATTATAAATTAGCCATGACAAAGAAGTCGCACTTGCCTGGGCGTTAAATCCTACAATTGGCTCAAATACTCGAAAATTATCCATCAGTTGAATAAGCGAAATAAAAACAGCTAGAGGCATCAAGTGCGGTATAATGACATAACGTGTTTGTTCCCATCTATTTGCACCATCGATCATCGCGCTTTCCAAAGCATCTCGAGGAATTGTTTGTAAACCAGCGTAAAACACAACAAACGCAAAAGGAGCATGATGCCAAACTCCATAAACAAAAAGCATCACCCAAGTAAGCGTAGGCGATGCTTTGAGGGATAGGTTTTGGTCATCAAAAATAATTTGTAATAAACTTCCAATTATTCCCTCTGCGTCTATCATCCAAAACAATACAAGAGAGCCTATAAGAGGTGTAATGATCATGGGTAATAAGCAGATAAAAATTGTTGGCCCTTTAAAAAAAGAGGGTAGTCTGTTAACTGCTAAAGCAATGAAAAAGCCAATAATTATTACTAGTGGTGTTACAATAAAGGTATACGAAAGTGTGAAACTTAGGGCTTTGTAAAATGGAAGGTTAAATACTTCACCAAGGAAATCATTAAAATTTTGGGATTCTTTCCAAGCTTGGTTTAATTCACTGAAAGCAAGGTGGTTTCGATTTGTGTAAGTACCAAACCAGTTAAATCTGCCGAGTGGTTTTTCCTCTTCTAAAACTTTTGAAGCTTCAATATCAACTCTAGTTTCCTTTTTGCAACCAAACGGAGTGCAATTTTCAACTACTACAAGAACTTTTTCATGCTCAATGAAAAAAGATTGAATGCTTATTGAGACTATGGGTAATGCGATAAAAATTAGCATCGCAAGTGCTGAAGGCCAAATAAACTTAAAAAACGTATGATGAGGCATTTTTTATTGCCCGAAGGTTACTGATAAGTTTTCGAAAAGAATTGCTTTTTTAATGGACACAGAGGGATAAAATCCCCCTGTGCGTTTTAAGTATTGATCAAAGAAAGCCTTTTTCAGTTGCAGCGGCAATGTAGGCTGCCTCAACATCCTCTAGAGCTTTTTCTGCAGTTTCATTACCCTGCAAGAAATCAACAATTTCGGCTCCAATTGCTGAATGCATTGCTCCAAAATAGGGTAGCATTGGATATGGAAGTGCTCCGCCGCTAGCTGAAGCTAAAACACCAACACCAGCCGGATTTGGTTGAGCTCCTTTTATTAACCAGTTGGCTTTTTCGGCATTAGCGACAGCCATTTGCATAGATATACCATTCATCATCGCTTTGAAGGTGGCCTCTGCATCTTCATCTGATATGTTTGTGGCAACAGTGAAGCCATCCCACCATAAAGTTGTTGCTGGTCTGGAACCACCTGCTACAGTAGGTGCACTAGTAAATTTTGTGTTACTTTCTATTTCTGGTGTTGAACCCTCTCCATCAGTCACTGGTCCGGCTCGTGATCCCCATAAATTGGTAAGAGCTACTTTTCCGGCTTCCCAGTCTGCCTGAACAGCATTTGAGTCATAAGTTAAAAAATCAGGATTCATATATTCTGTAAGGGATTTCATCATATTGAGAGTTGCAACACCTTTAGAGTTGTTCACAGCAGGTTTTGCTGAACCACTCTCAAAAAATTCACCCCCATGTCCTAAATACATATTAATAAATTCTAGACCTAAATTCCAGCCTGCATAAGTTCCAGCAATCGGATACTCCATTAAACCTTTATCTTTAATAGTTTTGGCAGCAGCTAATACTTCTTCATATGTTTTTGGTGGGGCAACACCCGCAGCGTCTAAAATATCAGAACGATAAAATAAATGTTGAGCATTAGCCATGTACGCAATAGCCATAACTTCGCCGTCTACTGTAACGAATTGCATATCTTGAAGGCCAGATGCATGTTTAGCTATTAGGTTGTTGAGTGGACGAACAAGACCATCGTTCATTAATGCACTCAATGCGCTATTATTTGCCAGAGATGATGTAAATTCTGCCGGGTTTGCCGTGAGTGAAGCAACTTGCCGGTCCTTATGGTCTTTATTTAAATCCACAGATACAGTAACTCCACCCCCTGAGCATTGGGATGCAGCTTCTGCTACGGCTTGATAGGCTGGAAAATCATTTCCACCAATTCGCACAGATCCGGAATCGATACCACATCCAGCATATGACGCAGTTGAAAGGAGCCCTATGGCTCCTGCTGTTAAAATTGTTTTGAAAAACATAATGTATTATTCTCCTGTATAGTTTTGAAATGTCCATCAGGGCCTGCCTGAAAAAATAAATAACATAATCGTTAAGGTAATTTTGCATACGTTTGCAAAAATTCTAGACAAGTAATTCTTTACTTGGCAAGTTAAATTTTTCTTATCTTACCATGTCAAGAAAATACAGAGTTAAAAACGATATGAGCCAAAAACAAAGAGCAAAAAAAACTGTACTGGATTATTATCAAAGGCTCGACTCGACTCCGGAAAACGCAGTTGAGGATTTGTTATTTGAAGTTATGCATCCGGAAATTTTTTGGCGAGGGTATCATCCTTTTAACGAACAATTTGGTCCCAAGGCAGTCTCAGACCAATTCTGGAGACCATTAAAAAAAGCTCTAAGTAATTTACAACGAAGAATGGATATCTTTTTCGCAGGCGAAAATAATATAGAGGGCTATAAAGGTATATGGGTTGCATCAATGGGGCATTTTTTGGGCTTGTTTGATTCGCCCTGGCTTGAAATTCCTCCGACACGAAAAATTGTTATGCTTCGATATGGTGAGTTCAATCACATTGTAGATGATAAAATTATTGAAACAGCAATGTTTTTTGATATTCCCCATTTTATGATGCAGGCAGGATTTAATCCCTTTCCGCCACAAACGGGGGCACATCTTGTTCAACCTGGTCCCATGACACATAATGGATTGGTTTTTCAGTCCTTACCAGATGAAGAAGGTACTAAGACGCTTAACGCAATTGAATTTATGATTGAGGATAGTAAAAACTGGGGTGGTGGTAGTGATGAACTTCTCGTTGATGAGCTTCGTCGCAGTTGGAATGAAGATATGATTTGGTGGGGTCCCTCTGGTATTGGAGCTACATATACTATTGAGCGCTATGCTGAGCAGCACTCGGGGCCATTTCGCGCAGGTTTTATAGATAGAAAATTCAACGGGCATGTTTGCAGGATAGCAGAGGGAGCTTTTGGCGCATTTTTTGGCTGGCCAAATCTTACACTTACTCCCACAGGTGGATTTATGGGAATGCCAGGAAGTGCCAAGTCCGCAGATATGCGAGTAATTGACTTCTACAGGCGTGAAGGAGAAAAACTGACAGAAAACTGGGTTTTTATTGATTTCTTACATTTTTGGAAAATGCAAGGCGTTGATATATTAAAGCGTATGCAGGAAAACAGTTTTAGATGATTGATGCACACCATCATTTGTGGGATTTGTCAGCTGTTTCATACCCATGGTTAGAGGATAAATCAAAGAAGCGCTTTTTTGGTGACCCAACACCAATTCAGAAAAATTATTTAATTCAAGATTTTAAAAAAGATTGTAAGCCTCATGGATTTTATGCTTCGATACACATTCAAGTTGGCGCCAAAGAACCTGTAAAGGAAGCGAATTGGATTGATGATATTATAAATAATCATCCTGATTGGAATATGAAACAAGTCGTATTTTGTGACTTAACTAAATCTAAAATGCGAGCAGAAATGGAAAAGTTTGAAAATTTACCATCTGTAGCTGGAGTGAGACAAATTTTAAGTAGAGCACCTGGTAACGAAGCAGGTTCTAGTCTTTTAGATAATATTGCATCTCCAATTGTACTGCAAAACCTAAAAACACTATCTAAGCTAGGGTATTCATTTGATTTGCAGCTTATTCCAGAGGTAATGAAACAAGCTTCTTTACTCTTTGAGAAGGTGCCAGAGTTGAAGGTTGCACTTTGCCATGCTGGAAGTCCACATGACAGAACAATAGAAGGGATCAATTACTGGAAAAAAGCACTAAAGTCACTCTCTTCACTATCTAATGTAACATGCAAAATTTCAGGACTTGGAATGTTTAAGCATAATTGGACTATAGAGGACTTTCGGCCCATAATCGAAACATGTTTAGATCAATTTGGTGCAGAACGATGCATGTTTGGATCTAATTTTCCTGTTGACAGTCTATATTCAGACTACAACACCTTGATGAGGACTTTTAAAACCCTAATTCCCAAATCTTCGCATGAATTAATTTTTAAAAAGACTGCACGTGAATTTTACGCAATTTGATTTCAAATATTTTTCCAGACCTAATTTAAATTCAGTTATTTTTTGCAAGCATTAAATTTACCTATTTTAAGTGCCTATATTTTTAGTATTACTAACCTAATTACGTATCATTGGTATTATTCTATATTTCTCTCAGCAAATACCTTCTTAGCAGCCCTACAACACTCTAGAGACAATGACACACCTCCATAAATACCAACACAATGTATAATGGCCCTTATTTCTTCTTTGCTAATACCATTATTGAGGCCCCCCTGCAATGCAATTCCCATTCATGAATTCGTCCCATTGCCCCTAACATGGCTAGGTTCATCTTAGAACGAGTTTTTGCCTCAATCACCTTTATTTTTGATAAGCACCGATGCAGTAAATGCATCACATTGCGTAAAAATAAGCACTTTTCTTTGATGTTTTTTCTATTATTCTAATCCATGGGATCAGATAGGTAAAAAATTGAAGAATATTATAATCACTGATCTTGATGGAAGCCTGTTGAGTCATTCAACTTTCAGCTTTAAACAAATTCATTCCGACATACTAAGTTTATTGGATTCAGGGACGTTGATAGTACCTGCCTCTAGTAAAACTAAAATAGAAATGGAAATGTTTTGTGCAGAGTTGGGAAGAAATGTCCCGTTCATATATGAAAATGGTGCAGGGTTTCATAACACCCAAGAAATCACATCAGAAAAATCGTCTAAGCCTTTTACTTTATCCCAAGCGGCTATTAATTCGGAGAATATATGGGAAATATGGTGTGAATCTGTAACTGAAGAATTGAAAAATCAATGTTTATTTGTGCACGAAATGAATGTGAAACAACAAGCGGATGTGTTTGGATTTACTGGGCAGAAACTTGAAAATGCGTTAGCTCGAGAATATTCCCTCAATTTTAAATTTTTAGGTAATCAAATACAACTTCAGCATTTAAAATATATATTAAGTGCTAAAAATTTAACGGCTCAACAGGGTGGCAGACTGATGACCTTGAGTGGAAAGCACAATAAAGCCGATTATTGCAATTTAATCCGCATCAAACAAAAGAGTTTTGGGTTTGAACCATTTTTAGTAGGAGTTGGCGACAGTGAAAATGATTCATATATGCTAGAAAACTGCGATATAGCTTGCATTATACCTCGCCCGCACAAACCCCTTCTTTCGATATCCATGCCACTTGAGCGTACTATCATTGCAGGAAATATTGCTCCCCTCGGATGGTTAGAGGCAGTTAGAAAAGCATTAAATTTAAATTACATAGAGGAGACATTACGTTATGGGTGATTTTGCACAGAATGGTAGTGTGGCTACCTTACATAACTTTGGCACTAAAACACTTAAGCAGATGGAAGATGACCTTTCGTTATTTGCGGGGTATCGGCCAATGGAACTAATATTGCCAAGTTTGTATTCTGAATTAGAGGGCTCTGCGCTTAAAGAAATTGTAAGAAATATTTCAAAGGTAAAATATCTTAATCATATTATAATCGGATTAGATAAAGCAGATCGCGATCAATACGAATATGCATATTCTTTCTTCAAAGAGTTGAACCAGCCATTCTCACTTTTATGGAATGATGGTCCTCGCATGAAGGCTATTTCACAAATGCTTGAAGAAAAAGGTCTTGCCCCAATGGAGCCAGGAAAAGGCCAAAATGTATGGTACTGTATAGGTTATGTTAATGCGAGAGCTAAAGCCGACGCAGTGGCGTTACATGATTGCGATATTTTGACCTATGATAGAATGTTACTGGCAAGACTTTTCTATCCAATATCAAATCCAAATTATCAATTTGAATTTTGTAAAGGATATTATGCAAGAATATCTGATAATAAAATGAACGGAAGAGCTTGCCGACTGCTAGTGTCACCTTTGCTTTTGGCAATGGAACAAGTGCTTGGTCACAGCGATTATCTCAATTTTATGAAGAGTTTTAGATATCCTCTCGCGGGAGAGTTTTCATTTAGAAGGTCTCTTATTCCTGAACTTCGGATATCGTCAGACTGGGGATTGGAAGTTGGAATATTATCAGAGATGCAGAGAAATCAAGCCAGTAACAGGATATGCCAGATTGATATAGCAGATACTTATGAACATAAACATCAAGAACTTTCTGAAGATGACCGTGATTTTGGTTTATCACGCATGTCAATTGATATAGTAAAAGTAATTATAAGAAAGTTGGCTACTCAAGGGTATTGTTTCGGACCTGATACATTTCGAACTCTAAAAGCATCCTACTTTCGAATTGCTCTTGATATGGTTCGTCATTACCAAACGGATGCTGAGGTTAATGGGTTGAGCTATGACATAGATTCTGAAGAAAGAGCCGTAGAGTTATTTGCTGAAAATATTATGCGGGCAGGAAGTGATTTTAGTTATGCACCTATGGAAACACCCTTTATTCCATCATGGGCGAGGGTAAAGTCAGCTATACCAGATATTGAATTTCACCTAAGGCGTGCGGTTGAGGCAGATAATCAAGAACTAAACACATTTTTACATGTTGTTCCTAAAATGACGGCTTCATGAAGGATAATTTTTAAATTCAATTTAAATCAATTAGAAGAAAGTATGTTATATTTGAAAATTTTTAACCAATTGTCTTCTTCAATAAATTAAGCCAATTTTCAAAGCATATTTTTTGGATTAAGTTTTTGTCATATCCATTCTTTTTCATTGAAGCAATAAGTTTTGGCAGGCCTGAGCAATCTGAAATATGGTTTGAGATTTGAATACCATCAAAATCAGAGCCAAGTGCAACCCCATCCTCTCCGAGGATTTCAAGAAGCGCATCTAAGTGTTTGCACATGTTATCAAGATTCAGGTTTTTGTCTTGTTTACCTTCAGGATGTAGAAAACCAATCCCAAAATTTAAACCTACAACACCATTGGTTTCCGCGATCGCTGCTAGTTGAGATTGTGTTAAATTTCGTGGAGATGGACAAAGAGAATGAACATTAGAATGGGTAGCGACAAGAGGCTTATCAGAAATTTTTGCAATTTCCCAAAACCCCTTCTCATTTAAGTGAGAGAGGTCAACGAGTATTTTTTTTCTATTGCAAAAACGAATTAGCTCTTTGCCAGCATCCGTTAAACCATCACCTTGGTCAGGAGTTGAAGGAAAACTAAAATTTACCCCTTCCGCAAAAATATTCTTACGTGACCATACCAGACCAATAGACCTCAATCCAATGTTGTATAATATCTCTATCTGACTTAAGTCTGAGCTGATTGCCTCTGCACCTTCAATATGCAAAAGTAGCGCAATTTTTTCTTTATCGATGCAACTCCGCAATGATGCATAATCTGTACATATTTCTAGTTTGTCTGGATTTTGTTCAGCTATATTATGCGCTATATTTATCATCTCGATTGTAGCTTCGTAAGCATATGTTTGTGAAATTTGTTCTGTATTTAGTAAGTTGTTGGAGGGCATTTTTTCTGTAGCCCCTTTTTTGCTTTTTACTAGGTCTGGGTGACGTTCCCAAAAGGCTTCTGGTGCTACATTTGTTGCAGGAACAAAGATCGCAAAAAATCCTCCTTTAAGACCGCCTTTTTTGCACCTAGGAAGATCAATATGTCCTTTTTGCCTTCCAAATATAAAATCGTTTCCGTCTAAATCATTAGAACGCCAAAGCGCTAGTAATAGGTCATTATGACCATCAAAGACGGGCGTTTTAATCATTTTATTATCTATCTCCCTTAAGTTTGAAAATTTACTGAATAATATTAATGTTTCTATGATACATAATATATCGGCAAAAAGAACTAATTAAAAAGAGAATAACAAATGCAAATTAATATAACTAATAAGCCGTTTCCCCTTCCGGAAGCCTTTTTATTAGATATGGATGGGCTTCTCCTAGACACAGAAAAAGTAGCGAAGCAAGCCTTTTTTTATAGCTGTAAAAAAATTAATTTTTCTTGCTCAGATGAGGATTATGCCCAACTAACTGGGCATGGTTCTGTTTTAAGAGATAAGCTACTAGCTTCTATCCTGCCTAAGGATGCAAATATTACACTGTTTAATCAGACTTGGTGGGAGCATTTTCAGAAACTCTTAAATGATGAAGTTCCTGCTAAGGAAGGTGCATTAGAATTTCTCGAGTTTATTAATTCTCAAAACATTAAAATTGCTGTTGCCACATCTTCGTATACTGAATCTGCCGAAACACTTTTGACGCGTGCTAAATTACGTTCATTTATCGGATCTATTATTGGAGGTGACCAAGTAAGAAACGCGAAACCTGCTGCAGATATTTATCTAAAGGCAGCCTCTTGCGTTAACGTATTAGCAAAAAACTGCCTTGCGTTTGAGGACTCAGATGTTGGTGTAATGGCAGCACATGCTGCAGGCATACCTGTTATCCAGATCCCAGATATAAAAATTCCTTCAGAAAAATGTGTTGCCCTAGGTCATCTGATTTTTGACAGCCTTGATAAGGCTAGAGATGAGCTTGGCTGGCGATAGGAAAAAAAAGTTAAACTATGTTTTCTATAATGTTTTGGGCATTAGAATCTTGTCCTTGATTTTTTTCAAAAAGTTTTCTCATTAGAAACAGAGAGTTTCTGAGCCAACTAAAAAATATAAAGTGAGACAGCAAAAATATATTGTGGAGTTAATTTTTATGGATAAAATTGGGCGTCTAAATGAGCGCCATTAGGCTTAATTTTTTCGGAGGGAAAATACAATGCTTTTTGTCTATTCAGCTATTGATTGTCATGATAAATCAGCCATTAGAACTAAAAATAATCCTGCACATGTAAAGTATGTGTACGAACATGGTATGAAAATCGTTCATGCAGGCCCGTTGGTATGTGACGATGGGGTAAGTCCTATAGGAACACTGATAATTGTAGATGCCTCTGATAGGGAGGCAGTCCAAAATTTTATTGATAACGACCCGTATGTAAAAGCAGGGTTATTTAGCCAGATAAGCCTTATGGCGTGGGATAAAAAAACGGATTGAAATTATTAAATCAAAATATTTTTTCAATCAAAATTGTAATTTTAAGGAGGAAAAACAATAGTACTATAAATAAATTTCATCAAATCATTCTACCCGAAAAATTCAATTCTGGTTTTAGGATGGACTTAATAAATAAAGATATTCTTACAGCCTTGAACCTTACTAATCCCGTTAAAGCTGATTTTAGCCTTTCAAACACAAGTATAGGTAAATGGAAAATGAGCGGAAAATGAACTAGAATTAGGTTTCGAACATAATGAGATTGCCGGATGGCAACGAAAATCATCTTAAAAAGCACTATCGCTACCAGGGTATTTTTTTTCCATCAAAATTGTAAAAGCTTCCAGTATTTGCGAAATCTGCCTCCAATATCACTTTATACAATCCAACAACGGCTGTCCTGGAATGGTGGGGAGCGTTTGGTCCCCCCATATCAGTTCTTGTCCACCCTGGTGACACGGCGAATGTAGCAATTTTCTTTGTTTGAAGCCATTCACCCAAGGTACGCACAACCATGTTCAGAGCGGCTTTGCTTGTTTTATAGGCATATCTACCTGCTTGCCAAGTATTCTCAAGACTTGCGATACCAGAGGATAGCATAATGACTTTGGCGTTATCACTTCGCTCTAACATTGGTGTTAAATGACCTGTCAATTTCGTTGGGGCGAATAAGTTTATTTTCATAGTTTCTGCCCACATTTCATAATCATAATTAGCAGGGTTTGGGTCCTCTCCCATACTTTCATATGCCGCAGAGCCATAATTTTCGAATTGTACGCCAGCGTTATTAATTAGCAAATCAATTGTGGTGGTTCTATTTTTATTGCAAAAATCATCAATGTCTTTTTGATTGCAAATATCCATTTTGAAAATGATTATTTGTGAATCAAACTCTGTTTTAATTTGTTTCAATACAGATGCTTTTTCTGGCGTGCGGCAACATGCAATAACCTTCCATTTGTTCTCGGCATAAATTTTAGTAAATTCTAGTCCAAGACCACGATTCGCACCAGTTATCAATACGGTTGGCATTAATTTGTTCCCTCAAATAAATTAAAAACTATTGTTTTAAGTATCAGCATATTCTTTTTTTATAATATTAGGGTTGATTATACATGCGTCTTCCCAGCTTATAATATTTAAAGACTTTGCAAATTTTCCAACACCGTCAGTCTGTGCACAAAGCATCCCAAGTTCAATAATTTCTTCGTCTGTAAATGTCTTTTTTAAAGAGCTGTAAACGTCATCATTGTCAATTTCGGTCACGCTAGTTTTAAATTTTTTGGCATAGGTAAGGGCTATTTTTTCTTTTTCTGAAAAAAGGTCTGAGGCTTCGAAATGCATTAAAGCTGCAACTTTTTCTTCAGTAACACCCTCTGCAGCACCCTTAGTAGACCTAACCGTAGAGCAATATCCACATTCATGATCAATCGAAATATAGATTCTACATAATTCCTTTAGGGCGTGAGGAAGTACGCCCCCATAAAGCAAACTGTTCCAATATTTAACCCATTCAAGGCCAGCATCTTTATTTTTAACATAAATTCGTACACATCTTGGGTCGGGAGCCCCAGTTTCGTCAGCGCTTTCAATTAAAGCTCTAGCCTCATCCGAAATTGTTTCTTCATCTACGTAATCAATTCTTGGCATATTTACCCCTATTTTAATGGTTAGAGATATAATTAAAGTTCAATTTTAATGATATCATAAATATGATTACAATTTATACGAATGTTATGAATTCACATTTTCCCAAGAAAACATAATTTTTGTTTGATTAAAATATTTTTTTCTTGAAAATATATTCAATTAACGAAATTGTTTGGAGACTTTGAGATGGATTTAGGTCTAAAAAATAAAAACGCTGCTATAACTGGCGCTAGCCAAGGCATTGGAGAAGCTGTTGCTCATGCATTGGCTAATGAGGGTTCTAACGTCGCAATCTGTGCAAGGAACAAAGAAAGACTCGATCAGACAGTCTCAGAACTAAAAGCTAAAGGAGTTAAAGCTGTTGGTGTTATTGCGGATTTATCCTCGGAGGAGGGCTGTCAGCTATTTATTGAAGAGGCTATAAAAGAGCTTGGAAGTTTGCAAATTTTAGTCAATAACGTTGGCGGTATGATACCAGGTACACTAGCAACTATGGGTGAAGATACATGGGCTAGGGCAATAAACGTGAATCTTATGGCAGCAGTATATACAACAAAACATGCCGCTGAACATTTAAAAAACAATGATTGGGCAAGGATACTCAACGTAACAGGATTTTCTGGTACACAACTTTTGCCGGGGGCATTATCTACTACTATTCCAAATGCTGGCCTCATAGGTTTTAACAAATTAATGGCGAACGAATTAGGCTCCAGTAATATTACGGTGAATAATATTTGCCCTGGCATGATAAACACAGAATCTTGGGGGCCTAGAAGTGAGGCAATGGCTAAAGTCAGAAATACTACTTCAGAAGAATTACGCAAAGGGTTTGCTTCTCAGACAATGCTTGGAAGATGGGCAGAACCTAGTGAAGTTGGCGATTTAGCAGCTTTCATGGTGTCGGAGAGAAATTCATATATGACGGGAACAACTGTGGAAATCTGTGGTGGCATTACGAAATATATAAGTTAAGCTAAAACATTGATTTTAACGAAAACCGGAAGATAAAAAAATCTTGGTAACTACGGTTAAGCGTGCTGATGTTTTTATACAAAATCTCATGCTGGGTGTTTTTGACAGATTAGTTGCTTATTTTCAGAAGATGCGAAGTTTAAATCCTCCTTTAATTGGATGTGATATTGGTGGTTATGGTTCAACAGGAAAATTTGTAAATGTAGAAGCTTATGATTTACTCATTCAAGCAGAGACAGGATTCTCTTCCATTACAGGAACTGAATCAAAACCAGGCAGGGTAGGTGTTTCAGCATGGGACATTGCAACTGGGATAACTACATATCAGAGTATCTTGCAAGCGCTATATGCTCGGTTTAAAACAAATTAGGGACATCAAATTGAAGTCTCACTATATCGAATAGATAAGATGTTTTACCTATTCATTCTCAGACAGATTTTATCACGGTCAGTTTAGGAGGAAAAGAATATAATCTTTTTTCACCTTGTGGTATTATTCAAGGGCAAAAATATCAATTGGGTGAGGTCTCAGAACTAGACCAGCATGAGGCCAAATTAAGAAGAGAATTCAATATTACGAAATCAGAGGGATATTAAAATGGACTTGGCTGAATTAAAAAAACAGCTTTTTGTGGAAGCTAGGACTCACCGTAGTTTTTCTAGCAAAGGTGTTGATGACACAATATTACATGAAATTTACGAACTTGCAAAATTTGGGCCTACTGCAAATAATTATTGTCCGATGCGCCTTACTTTTGTTAAATCTCAAAAAGCCAAGGAAAAATTAATTGAAACAGCGAGTGAGGGTAATCGACCTAAAATTGCCTCAGCGCCTGTAACTATAATTATAGCTTATGATGTTGATTACTATAAGCACATTTCTTTATTATCACCGCATGCAGATGTATCTAAAATAGCGGCACAGCCAGAATTAGAACGCGATAAATTTGCCAGAGAGTTATCATGGTTGCAGGCTGGTTACATTTTAATTGCAGCCCGTTTACTTGGGTTAGATTGTGGACCTATGAACGGTTTTAATAAAAATCTTGCGGATGAGGCATTCTATTCGGGTACTAGCTGGAGGTCAAATATGCTTATTAATCTTGGTTACGGGGATTATGAGGAAATGCGTCCGAGAGCACCTCGAATAGACTTCGTAAATGCATGTCAAATATTATAATGTTTTCAAGCGCTGGCGTGTTTCACAAAAAAACCAAAATTTTTAAATGTTTTAAAAGACCTTTTTAAGGAAAAGATAATATGGAATTAAGTGATGAGATCATAATCCCTGGAAATCGTAGAGAGGTATTTGCAAAACTAATAGACCCAACGATTTTAAAATTATGCATACCTGGATGTGAAGAATTAACAATGACAGAAGAGAATAAGTATAGTGCCAAAGTTCTTCTGAAGATTGGTCCTATTAAGGCAAAATTTAGCGGTTCTGTTGAACTGGATACAGTAAATGCGCCGGCTAGATTGACTCTTAATGGTGCTGGTGAAGGCGGTGTAGCTGGTTTCGCAAAAGGAGGAGCAGAAGTTGAGTTGCTTGATGATGGTGAAAAAACGATTCTAAAATATCTCGCTAAGGCCGAGACTGGAGGTAAGATAGCTCAGCTCGGAAGTAGACTTATTACAAGTACAGCTCGTAAATTGGCAAAAGCTTTTTTTCAGTCGTTTGAGGAAATTATGAATGAGAATAATTAAGGCAAGAGGTAAAATCATTAAGTAACCTATCCGTTAAGACTAGTTAAAAGCTTGGATACCAGTCTGTGCCCTCCCCAAGATAAGTGTATGAATGTCTGACGTGCCCTCATAAGTATTGACTGTCTCAAGATTTGCAAGATGTCGCATTACTTGATAATCCTGATGAATACCATTAGCACCATGCATATCACGAGATGCACGGGCAATTGTCAGCGCTTTTTCACAATTATTTCGTTTTAATAAAGATATCATTTCAGGCGTTGCATTTTGACTATCCATTAATTGACCTAGCCTTAAGCATGCTTGAAGTCCTAGGGTTATTTCTATTTGCATATCGACAAGTTTTTTCTGATAAAGTTGAGTTGCTGCAAGTGGGCGTGAAAACTGATGCCTCTGCATTCCATATTCATAACTTCTGAACCAGCAATCTTCCGCTGCTCCCATAACCCCCCAGCATATTCCGTATCGCGCTAGGTTTAAGCATGAAAAAGGACCTTTAAGGCCAACTACGTTAGGTAAGATTGAAGTTTTCTTTACATCAACATTATTTAGATAAATGGACCCTGTATCAACTGACTGCATGGACAATTTCCCATCAATTTTGTTTGTTTGGAGTCCTTTTGTCCCACGCTCGATTATGAATCCTCGAATTTTGCCATTATCCTCCTCTGATTTGGCCCAGATAATAAATATATCAGCAATCGACGCGTTAGATATCCAAGTTTTAGAGCCGTTTATACGGTATCCATCAGCTGTTTTAATAGCTGTAGTCCTCATTCCAGCGGGGTCGGAACCTGCCTCAGGTTCTGTCAAACCAAAACAACCAATTAGCTCGCCTGACCCTAATTTTTTAAGATAGGTTTGTTTCTGCAAGTTTGAACCAAATTTGAAGATTGGATACATTACCAAGGAGGATTGAACTGAAAGAATTGATCTAAACCCAGAATCAATTCGCTCAATCTCTCGGGCAATTAGCCCGTATGACGTGTGGGAAGCGTTAGATCCTCCAAATTCATGTGGCAAGGTCACACCGAATAATCCAGCCTGTCCAATTAGTTGATATCCTTTCCTACCAATCCCACCACTATTAAGGGCAGCTTGAAGTCGTGAAGATAGTTCTTTTAATGCGAACTGAGCTGCAGATTGTTGAACTAATTTTTCTTCTTCATTTAGCTGTTCGGATAATAAGAAAGGGTCCTTCCAATTAAAGTTATTCATAAATTTAGATCTTTCGAAATGGTACAAAAATAAAATGCTTAGTTGTTATTTAAATAGATAAGTTATTTCTACTATAAAAACAATTATGGTATTTTTTTTAACTATATAGGTGAGTAGAGGAGGTTAAGTATGCGGATTATATTGTTCTTAGCTATCTTAATGTTGTCAAATAATTCTCATGCTCACGAGATATCAACATGCATGTGTGATGAGGCGTGTTACACAGACGAAGTATCGAAACTTGCATGCACTTCGAAATCAGCCTCCTTTACTTCTCATGGGCTACCTGATGAGACCCATAGTAAGATGGAAGGAATTATTGCTACAAATCAGCAATTTCCTCGAGTGCATCAATATGAATATAAAATCACAAGAACGCCAAAAAAAGCAAATCAGCCTACATTAACAGATACTGGTGCAATAGGTGTTGCTGTGAATGGGGTGCCAATTTTTGACCCTTTTACACAAGGGCCAGTAAATCCTAAAACAGGCAAAAGACCAAATACACTTTATCAAGGAGAACTAGACAATTGTGGAGGTCATGCTGGAAGAGGAGATGATTATCATTATCACATTTCTCCTATATGTCTAATTGAAGAGTTAGGTGAAATATATATAGAGAAGATGAAACGCCCCATTGGGTATGCTATGGATGGATATCCAATTCATGCGCTGGGTTGGTTTGATAAAGCAAATGATGTTGAAGATGAGTTAGACGATTGTCGAGGCATGATGGATGAAAATGGTAATTATTTTTATAATGTTAAGAATGAAGAAAGCTGGGAAGTAGCCAATTGTCTTACAGGTGAACCACAAAAATTTTCAAAGGATAAATGGATACACAGGCAAGACAAATTTGGAAATAAATATGTAGGAATACCATTAAAATTCACAGTCCAAGAATATTCACAAACTGACCACAAACTTGATATATGCTATGTAATGACAGGCATTCTAGAAAAAGAGCAAATATTGTTAACGGATGGTACAACTAAACAGTTAAAAAATGAGACTGGTTCAATATTCTATTGTAATTCTCATTGCTACGGCATTTTTTTTGAAGTGCAAAAAGATCCATCTATACGGGGACGCGCAGTATTATATGACCAAATCTTAGATGGTTGTCCTGCCACATTCGAAAATTCAAATCCTTTTGACATCCCTGCCTATAAAGGACCAAAGAGGCGGGTAAGCAAGAAAAATTGATTGTGATTTTATAGATGTAATATAAGAAATCATTCAAATAATTACTCGAATTTCTCATGGTGGAAGCCAATTATCTAATTTGCGACCTTTTATCTAAAATATAGTCGGAAGCTAGATGCTTTAAGCATTTTTGCTAGATTAAATCTGTCAAATGTTAAAGTGTGAAATAAATTTTTTGATAGTAGATTAGTGAGGTTTTATGATTACGATTTCTCCATCAGCTCGTACCCTCCGCTCCCCATTTTATCAATCAACTGTTGAAGATGGTGTTGTCTCCTTTACTCTCTACAATTCAATGTTTTTGCCAACTGGGTTTGGAGATCCTGAAGCAGAATACTGGCGTCTGAAAAATGGAGTTTCTATCTGGGACGTAGCTGTACAGCGACAAGTCCAATTGAAGGGCAGAAATGCTGAGAATCTAGCGCAAATATTGTGTCCCCGTGATATCTCGAAAATGCAAATAGGGCAAGGAAAATATATCCCATTATGTAATCATTCAGGTATTCTCATCAATGACCCCGTTTTATTGAAAATAGATGAAGATTGCTTTTGGTTTTCTATCGCAGATAGTGATGTATGGTCATGGGCGCGCGCTATTAATAATGAACGCCAACTTGACGTTGAAATTAGTGAGCCAGACGCAGCCCCTTTAGCTATTCAAGGACCAAAGGCAGAGGATTTAGTCGCGGAAATATGTGGTAGTTGGGTAAGAGACCTTAAATATTTTTGGTTTAAACCTTTTAAAATTGATGGAATCCCTGTTCTCGTGGCCCGTTCCGGGTACTCTAAACAGGGTGGTTTTGAATTTTATTTGCTTAATAAAAATCTAGGAAAAAAATTATATAATCTTATAAAGGAAGTTGGCCAAAAATATGATATTGGTCCAGGCTGTCCTAATTTGAGTGAGAGAGTTGAGAGCGGGCTTTTATCATTTGGCGGAGATACAGATCATTCAACGAATCCATTCGAAGTCAGATTAGGTGATTTTGTGGACCTACATCTTGACGGGGATATAGTAGGGTTACCTGCTCTAAAGAAAATTCATGAGCAAGGACCGAAAAGACACCAATTAGGAGCGATATTCAAAAATAAGGATGTCAGCAATTCGCCTATATTTGAATGGATGGCAATATATCATCAGGGAGAGCTGGTCGGAAGTCTGACTAATCGCACATGGTCTTTTCAATTAGAAAAAACTATTGGTTATGCTCTAGTGTCTAAAAAGGTGCATGCGGGAGAGTCAGTCTTAATTGAGACTGAACAGGGTATGAAAGAAGCAGAATTAGTAGACTTACCCTTTGTGTGAGTTTTTTTATAGTTAAAAGTTAGCCAACTCAATTTTGGAAAATCAGATGAATTATGGGTTTATAGGATTAGGAAATCTAGGAAGTAAATTAGCTATAAATCTAATCAATACCGGATTCTCATTAACAGTATATGATAAGAATTCGTCACTTCTCCTCATCAAATTTCTTATGAGGTTGAAGAAAATACCCTACCTCAATTGACCTAGAGAGCTGGTTGGAAAGAGATTTCAACCATTAGCAAAGAGGATATTCTAAGATTTTCAGAATTCGCGAAAAAATATAATGCAGGTATGCCAGAATTGCCGGTTAACGGTGATTTTCATCTTGTGGTAAGAGGAAAAAAGCCTGAGGAGGCGAAGCTCAATCGACTCAAATAGTAAAATTACTTGAAGATGCAACAAATACAAATTTAAGGGCAGATGGATATCCACCAACGCTCAAGTAAATACCATAAAACACTTCTATGAATATTAATTTTGCAAATAAAATTAATATTCATAAAATTGAAGCACCTAATAGAATAAGTGCACACATCATATTTGCGTATAACCATAATGTAGATTGTTTCATTTCAGACACACCATTTTCATAAGATAATTAAATATTCATCCAGAATAGAGGTCTAATTCAGTCAGAAATATGGTTTAACTAAGAACTATAATAGAAGAGGGTTTTCTAAAACTTATATTTGTTAATATTAAATAGATTATCTACGGTTGTGCCTTTGCGATAAATGAATCATTCTTATAGGATTCCTTCCCATATTTAAAGACATGATTATCACTAGTATAGGTCATTCCTCCGGCAGCTCGTAAAATAGCATCTCCGGCAGCTGTATCCCACTCCATTGTTGGTCCAAAGCGGGGATAAAAGTCTGCTTTTCCTGAGGCAACAAGACAGAATTTGAGAGACGAGCCTGCTCTAATAGTTTTTTTTACCCCATGTGCAGAAAGCCAATTATCTGTTTCAGTATCTCGATGGGAAGTACTAGCGACGGCAATACAGCCTCCTGATTCTAATTTACGTGGTAGGAGCGGGTGAAAACTTTTACCTATCAATTCAAAAGCGCCTTCATTTCGTGCCCCAACAAATAATTGATTTAAAGCTGGAGCTAAAATAATACCCATTTCGGGATGCCCATTTCTAACTAGTCCAATATTAACTGTAAAACTTCCAGAGCCATCTGCTTTTAAAAATTCTTTGGTTCCATCAAGAGGGTCAACTAAAAAAAAACTTTCTGGTGTTTTCATAGCGTGACTTTGTGTATTTTCTTCAGAGACTATAGGCACATCATTTTTTAAGCGCTTTAAGGCTGACAATAATATTCTCTCTGCTATTAAATCAGCCTTTGTAACAGGTGAGCCATCTTGCTTGACCTTAAATTCTGTCTGGTGATGATAAATTTTCATTATGGCTTTTCCGGCTAATTGAATATCTGGGATCAAGGATTTTGCAAGTTCTAAGTCTGAAGCCATCTTGGTAAATCACCTTTCTTCTTCCGAATTTTCTAGTGAGAATTTAAACAACTAGCTTAATAAACGTAGTATGGAAGTGCAAGCAATACATGCAGTTATAAACCCCCAAACTGATAGCTTGCACCTGATAGAAATATCCCCGTTAGTCTGCTAGCTGCATTGGACAAATAATAAAAACCAACATCCATAGTTACGCGTTCGAAATCGCTGAGCGCTAAAATAAGATAAGAATGCAAAGTCGAGTTAATGGCAAAAAAACCCAAATATAAAAAGGCCAATTCTTTCCAATCCATTAATTACAACACGAACCATTTTAAACCTTAGGGAGTATTAAAAAGTTTTTTTACCTCTTGTGATATCGCAATCTTTTGTTCCTTGGCGTAAGCTTCATGATTTTTTTCAACATTTGGAAGGTCATACCGATAATTTACCATCATTCCAAATGACTCAGATAGGCCTTTGTTTGACAAATTTCCGGAAAGGTTAATCCGGTCTAAGAGAGCACCATTTCCTAGATGAAATCTAGCCACTGGATCATTAGGCTGTTTATCTTTTCTAGTAGAATCAAGAAAGTATCTTCCTGCTGCTTCAATTAGTTCCTTCTCATTTTGCTCTGATGCTCCTGACCAGTCAATCAAGGCAAAATTTGAGAATGTATGTGGCTCTACTTTTTCTAGCCAACTTGAAAAATATGGTAGAGGTGAGAGTGTAAGAAAGTTTCTCAAATTAGGGTATTCACTTTGTAATGATTGCGCTACTTGTTTGATCAAAAAATTACCAAACGAAATTCCCGCAAGACCTCTCTGACAGTTTGAAATAGAATAAAAAATAGCACATGACGCATTGGTAGGGTCTAACATCATTCTATCTGCCTCTAAAACAGCATTTATTTGTCCAGGGATTTCACTAGTCAACGCAACCTCAACAAAAATGAGGGGTTCATCTTCCATTGAAGGATGAAAAAAAGCGAAACATCTTCGGTCATCTGGCGCTAATCTAGAGCGCAAATCATCCCAGGAAGTAATCTCGTGTACCGCCTCATAAGCTATGATTTTTTCAAGAATATTTGCTGGTGTGCTCCAGTCAATTGGCCGTAACACCAGAAAGCTTGGGCTAAACCAGTTTCGTAAAAGTGCTTTGAAGCTTACATCAAGTCGTGCAAGAGAAGAATCAGTGCTGATAATTGATAGCAAGTCAGCTCTCATTTTTACTAGACGGACTGTTCCATGTGCTGTTGCATTTAACCGCCGAATTAACTTAGTCCAACCAGGCTCTACCGCGTTTGTTATATGGGTAAAGTTCTCCTCATCAGGGGATTTAGAGTAATTTTCTAAAGCTGAGCTAAGCATTGATAAATTAATATCAAGTTCAGAGGCAATAGTAAGAAAAAGCTCTTGTTTTTTAGCTAAATCCATCCCATCAAATAATCGCAGGAACTGATCTGCATAGGCAATCGATGATACCTCACCTACGGCTGTCATTACAGAAGTTATCATCTCTTTTGGATTATTACTCACCGAAACAGATGTCCTATTTGAAAGACCAAATCCCGCGCGTGATTTATTCATTATTGTTTCAATAAGTTCGTTAAAGAATTTCATTAGTTCCTCGTCTTCAACAGAAAACCATCAAATTATGACAGTTTTATTCTTGTTTGTGATTTTGGCCCTTTAATAAGGGATACTTTTTTGGTTTTACTATTATTTTCCTTTAAAAATAGGAGTACGTTTCTCCATAAATGCTGTTCTTCCTTCGATATAATCAGAGCTTTCAAAGCAATTCATTACTTTATCATTACATGCAACAAGATCTTTTTCAGATTCCTCTAAAACACATTGGTTTGTTATAAATTTTGTTGCCTCAATTGTTAACGGAGCGTTTGATGCTATCATATTTGCAACCTCAAGGCAGTAAGATGCTACATCTGTGTCATCAAGAATTTTATTTATAAAACCCATTGATATCATTTCCTCTGCAGAAAAGCGCCTGGCAGTATAAAAAATTTCTTTAGTGAAAGCAGGACCAATGAGTTGAACAAGCCTATTAATTCCCTCATATTCATACCCAAGCCCTAACTTCGCAGCTGGAATGGCAAACTGAGATGAATTACCGCAAAACCGCATATCACAACTTGCTGCTAGTCCAACACCGCCGCCAATGCAAAAGCCATTTATCTGAGCTATTGTTGGTCTAGGAAAATTGGCTACGCCGTCATAAACTTTTTTTGTCATATCATTATATTCTGTCACACCTTCTTTGCTTGCTCTTTCACTATCGAATCTAGATATATCGGCACCCGCAACAAAAGATTTGCCACCTGCTCCAGATAGGATTAAAGCTCTTATGCTTTCATCTAGTTTTAGCGTTTGTAGAGCCTTGTCTACAGTTTCCCACATTTCGAGAGAAACAGCATTTCTCTTTTCAGGTTGATTAAAAATGATGTGTGCAATAGGACCGTTGCGATGCTGTAGAATTTTATCTTCCATTCTTTTACCTTATCTTTAATGATCAAATAAATTTATTGTCACGCAAAAATTTAATATCACTATCCTCGTAACCTAACTCAGCTAAAATTTGATTGGTATGTTCTCCTATTTTAGGAGCTGCTCTGCTAAGTTGACTATCTGTTCGCGAGAGGGATACAGGTTGCGTTAATACCCGTATTTTTTCTAAGTCTGTATTAATTACTGGTTGGCTTACATCAAGGAAATTTACTTGTTTGTCAGAAAACATTTCGTCGATTGAATATATCGGGCCACATGGAACACCATGTTTATTTAATAGTGATATCCAGTCTGAAGTAGTTTTATGAATGGTGCATTCATTTATATTTTTCCCAAGTTTGTCTCTATTTTCAGATCTTGCTTTAGCAGTTGAAAATAGCGGGTCGTAGATCCATTCTTCGTGGCCAAATGCCATAGCTAATTTTTTCCAAATTGTTTCACCAGACGTTGCGATATTCATAAAACCATCTTTGGTTTTAAATACTCCTGTGGGGATAGAAGTTGGATGATTATTTCCAGCCTGTCTTGGTATTTCTCCATTCATAACATATCTTGCTGCCTGAAAATCGAGCATAAAAATTTGTGATTGCAATAAAGATGTTTGAACCCACTGTCCTTTCCCAGAACTCATTCGTTCATATAAGGCTAGTAAAATGCCTTGGGCTGCAAATAATCCAGCAGATAAGTCTGCAAGTGGTATCCCAACACGCATTGGGCCACCTCCAGGCTCTCCTGTTATGGACATTAAACCAGACATCCCTTGTGCGACTTGATCAAAACCTGGTCTATTTTTATAGGGACCTTCCTGGCCAAATCCAGATATTGAGGCAAGAATAATCGCTGGGTTCACAGTAGAGAGTGTTTCATAATCTATGCCTAGTTTATATTTTACATCAGGTCTAAAATTTTCTACGACGACATCAGCTTTATTCAGCAAATTTTTAAAAATATCATATCCTTCTTTTGATTTTAGATTTAGGGAAAGTCCTTCTTTTCCTCTATGAAGATTTTGAAAATCTGGTCCGTTTCTTGGCCCTCCCATTTCTGAGGCATCCTCTGGAGCTTCGATCTTTATGACCCTAGCCCCCCAGTCGCTTAATTGTCGCACGCACGTTGGGCCTGAGCGTACGCGTGAAAGGTCGAGAACACATATATCACTTAAGACACCACTTTTTCGTCGGTTTTCTGAGTTGAGCAACATTATTAGTTTTCCAATTTTCGTTTTCACATTAGCATTGTGATTATCAACTTTACTAGCAATTTTGTTTATAAGTTTTCAAAATTGTAATCAGTATCGATGAAGTTATTTTGTCTCCATGCTTCATAAAGGCATATAGCCACCGCATTCGACAGGTTTAACGAACGACTTTCATTCTGCATGGGCAAATATAATTGATGGGATCGAGCAAATTCATCTTTGATATTTTTTGGAAGACCACTAATTTCTGATCCAAACAATAAGGCGTCGTTATTTGAAAATTTTACTTGATCATAGCGTTTATTTCCGAATTTTGTGATTGCCCATATGCTCCTATCTGAGAGCATTTCTTTACATGAAAACCAATTTCTATGAATTATGACATCAGCGAGTGATTGATAGTCTAAACCTGCTCTTCGGCATGATTTTTCATCAACGGAGAAGCCTATTGGCTCTATTAAATGCAACCTAGCGCCGCTATTTGCGCATAGACGAATAATATTTCCAGTGTTTGGTGGTATCTGGGGTGTGTAAAGAATAATTTGCAACATAGAATTTATTTGCGTCCTTGTCGAAACAAGAGATCTAGAATTTAAATAATTTTGGTAATTTAATTTAATCTTGTATACATAATTTTTTAGTAAATTTTCTACTATATTTATTTTAAATTCGCATAAACTTTTACTCATAATATTAAATTCCTTAGAAAGAATAAGTAACAAAAGCGATAGTAGGTTAATGTTTAAATTATTCCTTTTTTATTTTATGCAGAATTGGGTTGATATTAAGAGTATAAATTTAACGAATAAATATTGTGAAAAAATTTATGTTTAAGACTAATAAGATAGTAGTTTTAATTGGAGGAGGTCCAGTAGTATGGAATATCCCTAATCATATTAAGGGCCTACCAATAGTTGCTGTGGACGGCGGACTCGATAGTTGTATAGATTATTCTATAGTACCAAATTATTTTATTGGTGATATGGACTCAGCAAGTCCTAGCGCAAAGCAGTATGCGAAATTAAATAAAATTCCTTCCAACTTCGTTGCTGAACAAGAAACAACTGACTTTGAAAAAGCATTAATGCATATTGATGCAGTAGGATATGTTTGTCTCGGATTTCTTGATGGCAGACTAGATCATTCACTAGCAGTACTGCATGTTATACAAAAACAATCTCAAAAGAGGCCGATTTTGTTACTCGGCTCTGAAGATGTTGTATTAACTGGACCAAATGATTTTCGTATTTCTTTACCCGTTGGAGAACGAATATCAATATGGCCTCTAGGTAAAGTTAGTTTTGAATATTCAACTGGGCTTTTATATTCCTTGAAAAACATTGAAATGGTCCAGGGGAATCTAATTGGGACGTCTAATTCTGTATCAGAAAATTCAGTTCAAATAATCTTATCGGAAGCAAATCGTGGAACTTATCTGATAATTTTATCTTACATTTACTTTGATAATTTATTCGCGTTAATTGGTGGTTTATCAACTCCAAAATAAGTTATATCACGTAATTTTTCTATAAGCTTATTTCTATCGTTAATATCAGCTATCATCTTTTCTGTGATTATAGGACGCATCTGAATGTTAACAGGTCTATACATACGTTTGCATATCTCCCGAAACATAAGAGAATACCCCAATGTTTGACTGCATTGAATTGCAAACTGAAAAATAGGTGTATTCTGCCCTTCAATAAAGAATGGAAGAACTTGTGTTCCTGATTGTGTAGCTAGTTTTGCTACAAACTTTTTCCAAATTGGGTCAACCGCTTTATCTACAAATCGTTTTGCTCTAGAAATAGCTCCAGATGGAAATATAATTACAACCCCTCCATTCTGAAGTTCTTTTACAGCAAGCCGTCTCGTTTCCAAATTTGTTTGCAATGCCTGTTCTGTTTCATCAAAATCTATGGGCAAGATTTTGTCCATTACCGCTGGTGCTTGTCGAAGTATACGATGTGTAATTAATTTATAATCTTGTCGAACCTGCGATACTAAAGCACATAATGCAATTCCGTCTACCACCCCAAAAGGATGGTTTGATATAATCAATAATGGGCCACTTTTAGGAATAGTTTGTGAAGTAGGTTTCTTTAAATTTATTGTAATGCTAAGCCTGTCTAAAGCATCGCTCCAGAACAACTCATCTGGACGATTATCATCTAAGTAGTCAAGATATAAACGTTTTATCTTTGGCTGACCCGTAACGCGCTCTAGGTGACGAATCACACCATTCTGAAATGGGTTCAATTCACCATTCGCAAAGGAAAATATTGGTGGTTTTGGATTTTCTAAAGTTTGTTCCATAATTAAATTTGACCATTCAGAGGTGAATTCTTAATTTGTTGAAAAAATAGCACCAATTTTTGGTGTTTAAAATAGCAAAAATTGAAAGTTTGGTGAAATTTTTTCATCAAGTGGTATGTCTGAGTCACATTAAATACCGTTTTGAGTTAGACTTAAAATTAACTATATCAAACTAAAAGTTTAAATAACCTTTATTCCTGGTGTTAAGTCTCCGAATTCTCAAGCTAAACTTTTAATCCCTACAAAAGCAAAAAATCCAAAAGCTATTCCTGCTGCAATAGAAAATGTGAGTGGCATGACAAGTATAATAACGAGTACTGGTAATGTTTCACTTACATCATCCCAGTTTACATTTCTTAAACTGGTGATAAAAGTGGCTGCCACAATTATTAACGCGGGTTCAGTCGCAAAGCTCTTTATTGAAGCAAACAAGGGTTAAAAAAAAGATGTAACAAGTCTACGACAAAATAAATTGACCTTACTTGAGACACTTTCTAAAATTATATGAGAGGTGCTTGACATTTTTTTTATAAGAAAGGGAACAAAACATGCAGATTTTGGGTGACTCTACGCCTTTATTTCCAGCAGTTATAGCTAGCCATTCGCCTGGAGAAGTTAGTTTAAAAAGAAGATTATTAGCATATTTTGTCCTTGCAATAATAGGCTCGTTTTTGCTTATAATTTCTGCGAAAGTTCAACTACCTTTTTACCCAGTGCCAATGACAATGCAGACCCTAGTTGTACTCTTAATTGGAATGACTTATGGTCCTTATTTGGCTGCCGTAACAATTTCTCTATATATAATTCAGGGATTAATGGGTTTTCCAGTATTTGCTGGAGGCGGGGGAATAGCTTATATTGTTGGGCCAACGGGCGGTTATATTATAGGATTTTTAATTTCAGCAACCTTTCTCGGTTTATTGGCGAACAGAGGGTGGGGAAAAACATGGAAAACGTCTGCAATCAGCATGATAGCAGGTGTCTTTATAATTTTTCTGAGTGGTATAAGTTGGCTCTCAATTTATATTGGCTTTGAAGCTGCTATTCTCAAAGGTTTTATTCCATTTATTTATGCTGATTGTTTGAAAATTATTATTGCAAGCTTTGCTATGCCAACAGCTTGGTCATTTGTGGATAAAATATTGAAATAAGATACCCATAACTCATGTGATAAAATTTTTTAATTTTGTAAACTTATTTTTGGGCAAATTTGAAATAATTAATTTTATATTCAAGTAGGCTATTTTCTTTATTTTATATTATCATTTAAAGGATTTAACCAAAGTCTGTTTAGTTCCTGATCAGCAACTTCTATATCATCAGTGGCGTCAAGAGCGTCTAAAATTTCTACTTCACCGCTTGCTTCTATTAATGCCATTAATTTATCTTCTGGATTTTCATCGTCACTATGAAGCACAGATACCGCTATTATAGCAGCAATCGTTGTAACTGAAACATTTTTCTGGCTTGCTTTGCGAGGAGAAAACGGGATTATATTGCTTATCTTAATCGTATTTCTATATGAATTTTGCACAAAAAGTCTCCCTATATTTTAAAAGTTTTTTGAGAAAACAAAAAGTATTAATACGGCTCTGAGAAGTTCCAGAGAAAAAACTACAGGTTGTATCAGTAATTATGTAACTCATACTATACATGGTATAATCATAAGAATAGGTGCTTCCGAAGACAATAGTTTATTAGATAAAAAATTATATTTTTCGAAATTTTTATTATATGTTCGATTCTGAATGTCAGCTTCCAACACTTCTAATTAATAGTGTACCAACTGGTTTATCGTTTACGTTCCGAACTGGCTCAGTTACAGCACTTATTACTTTTGTCTCCACTCCAAAATTATCTACGATATTTGCACTAATTCTTATTTTCATTCCAACGAGCGCCTGCCCTAGCAAAATTGTAGGTGAATTAGCTGGTAGGTTTATTGAGTCCCAAGTTCGGCCGTCTGTAGAAGCCTCCCATCTGAATGCAGTGCTTGCTATACCATCATAATCTGCGAGACTACTCAAACTGGCTACTAACTCATTATTTTCGATCGCTTGACCACGAATTACAATTTCTCCGGTTAGTGGATTGTCTACGTTTGCAATTAATTCAGTTGGTTCTGTATATAGTGTTTCAGATGTTCCAAAGCCGTCGATATAGTTTATTACCGCTCTGTAACTGTATCCAACATCGGTTTGATTGAGGCTTACAGCGGAATTTGCTTTATCTGGTAGTCTTTGCCAATTTGCTTTCGTTGTTGAACGCTCCCAATCAATGTTTATTGCACCTAATCCGTCCTCGTCTGTGATTCGGCTTAAATCAACACTTAGTGTTTTGTTTTCACGTGCCTCTCCAACTATTACAGGAGCTCCGACGGGATTATCATTAACATTTTTAACAGCAGAAGAGCTTGGACTAACTATAACTTCCGAATTTCCCTGCCCATCCACATAAGATACTTGAACGCGCAAATATTTGTTTACATGTTGGTCTCTTGGAGTGAATGTGGGTGTTATTGCACCCGGAACAATACTCCATCCATCTCCGTTTTCAGAAATTTGCCATTGTATTTGTGTGTTTCCAATACCATCACCGTCTTGAATATTAGAAGTATCAATAACAAGCTGTTCGTCTTCGATAGCATCAAAACCAGTTCCTCGGCTGGATTTTACACTTTCAGAGGATGCAGTCTCACTCTTTTGTTTAAATGCATCACTAGTTGTCATTGCGTCAGATTTTGTTATAACTCCTGAACCTTCACCAGCATCATTAGATTTATTCTCACCGCCTGAGCTTTGGGTGACTTTTTTATTTAAAGCATCCTTTGCATTAGATGAATTAGTGTCAGAGCTTGATTCAGCTAATTCAGCTGCGAGCGTGTCAAATTCCGATCCATCGCCTCCAGCAAAAGCAACTTGACAAGACAATGAGATTGATGTCACCAAAAGTAATCCGTATTTATTGAACATAAACCTGCTCCTATAAACGTACTGCAAGTAATTCTGCGTTTTTACGTAATAATGTCCATAATAAATTATAATGTTCCGATAATCTGACTTATTTTGATAAAAAAATCAATAAGAGACCTTATTCTATACCCATTTGTGTGTCATGTTGTTAGTAATACAATAAAAAATAAAAAGCTGTTAATTAAAATTTCTTCAAAATATGCTATAATTTAGCACTTTAAAACATAAACTCTTAAAAAATATATAGTAAAACTTAATAAATACCTTTTATGATATTTTTGCAAAATAGATCTAGTTTTTTGAGTTTTTGCTTAATGAGTTAATTTTATGAAAAAGTAAAACTTCAATGGGTATAATAAATAGAGTAAAAATCATCAAGCCTCATGCTTCTGGGTGGCCTTTCATAGCTATCATTGCGCTATCAGGATTTATAATAGGAACGGTATTTGGTGTTCCTTTTATTTTTTCTATTTGCTTTGCTTTGGTCGCAATTTATCTTTTTCGTATTCAACTATCTACAATATCTTTAGATCAAAATGCTATCGTAGCGCCACTAAATGGCACTATAACTCATGCTGAGACAAATAATTTGCCTTATGAGTTGGTTCCGTTTTACCTGCCATATAAAAATATTGGGATTAGGTCTGGACTTTTATCAGCAGCTAGTTTGCACGCACCAGCATCTCTTAAGATAATTCAAAAACAAAAAATAGAAGTCACAAACCGACGTTCAATTTTAATTAAGGCCTTAATTTTAGACTCGTTTGAAAATAATAATTCAGGTGAGATAATCATGATTTTTAGTTCGTCAATGTCTTTTTTGTATCCAGAATGTAGTGTTGAAGTCCAGGATACCTTATCCAAGGGACAGAATTTTGGATTTCTTCCGTTTGGTGGAAAATTAGATTTGTTAGTTTCTGATAACTTCTCGACTTTAAGAGTTGTGAATCAAACATGTATTTCGGGGGAGACAATTTTAGCAGTTTACGATTGATTTTTCGTCTCAAAAAAAAATATGGGTTTCATATGAAATTAAACAGACAAATCATTTTAAAAAGATTTAAAGTTTAGGGAAAGAAAGGAAAGTTTTTGGTGGGTAGATAATGAGATTAATTCCGTTTTTATTTGTAATTTGCGCGTTACCTCTATGCGTAACACTTTTTTGGTTAAATCCAGAATACGCTCTATTAGTTTGGGCAAATATATTGTTAATACCTTTTTTCTTTCTTGGAATCTTTGACTTCTATCAGAAAAAATCTCCTGTCTTGAGAAACTATCCTATAATAGGAAGACTGCGTTTTTTACTTCAAGAGATTCGTCCCCAAATTCGTCAGTATTTTATAGAAGCAGAGGATGAAGAAGTACCTTATTCGCGACAACAACACTCTATGGTGAGCGAGCGAAGTAAAGCAAAAGATGGAACACTTCCATTTGGAACACTTCAAGGTGTATATGATATTGAACACGTTTGGATAAATCATTCATTAACTCCAATGACAATAGAAAACAACGATTTTAGGATACATGTAGGTGGTGAAAAAAGCGGATATAAAATATCTATTATTAATATTTCTGGGACTAGTTTTGGAGCCGTTTCAGCTCAGGTAATAGAGAGTTTCAATAAAGGTGCTTTTATAGGCGGTTTTGCTCACAATACGGGTGAAGGTGGAATTACTCCATATCACCGAAAACACAATGGTGATTTAATTTGGCAGATTGGCACAGGATATTTCGGGTGTCGCAATCACAATGGTGAATTTGATTCTCAAAAATTCTCAGAGAAAGCCTCTTTGAATCAAGTGAAAATGATAGAAATTAAACTTAGCCAAGGAGCAAAGCCAGGCTCTGGAGGTGTTTTGCTAGCACCAAAAGTAACTGCTGAAATAGCGGCAATAAGAGGGGTGCAGGCGGGTGTTAACTGTATATCACCCCCAAAGCATAGCGCATTTTACACACCAGAGAGTTTACTTAGGTTCATAGAGGAGTTGAGAAGCCTAAGCGGCGGCAAACCTATAGGTTTTAAGCTAGCTATTGGACACCCTTGGGAATTTCTGGCTATTGTAAAAGCAATGGTGGAAACAGGTATTACGCCAGATTTTATAACCGTAGATGGGGCAGAAGGGGGTACTGGGGCTGCCCCAGCGGAGTTCAGTGATAGAGTTGGAAGCCCGCTGAGGGATGCGGTTGTTTATGTAGATAATGCATTACGGGCAGCTAGTTTGCGGGATCAAATAAAAATTGGGGCGTCAGGTAAGATAGTATCAGCATTTGATATAGCTAGAATTTGTGCTTTGGGTGCAGATTGGGTAAATATGGCTCGTCCATTTATGTTTGCTACAGGTTGTATCCAAGCTAGAACCTGCCACAATGGGAATTGTCCAACAGGAATTGCGACAATGGACCCAAACCGAAGCCGTGCGATAGATGTTGAAACAAAAGCCTTGGCCATTTCGCAGTTTCAGAAAACATCTCGCCAAGCACTAGCAAAATTAATTGGTGCAGCAGGACTTCAAAATCCCAACGAATTAACAAGAAGGCATCTTGTGCACCGTGTCAGTCAGACTGAAATTATGTTAGCTTCTCAAATTTATCCAGATGCAGAACAGGGTGTTGTATTTTCAGAATCCAAATGTGATGATCCTAGGATAGCTCGGTATTGGGCTAAAGTAAGTAAAGATAGTTTTCAGCCAAAGGTGCTAGAAGGCGTCTAGAAATATATGAAAATCAATTCGTCGTTTTGTTAAATTTAATTTCAGATTTCAGCGCGCATTAATATTTAAAGATAGGAATAAAAAGGAGAGAAAATGACCGGAGGAAGACTGACGCTAGCTGATTTTCAATCTATTTCAATGAAAAGAAAAATTGTAGGTTTGACGGCATATACGGCCCCAGTTGCCGCAGCTCTAGACCCGTATTGTGATCTGTTGTTAGTAGGAGATTCAGTAGCCATGGTTTTGTATGGGATGCAGGGTACTCAGGGCGCAAATATTGAAATGATGGTTCGTCACGGAAAGGCAGTTGTTTCACATACTAGTAACGCTATGGTTGTGGTTGATTTGCCATATGGTACCTATGAGCATAGCGAAGAACTCGCCGTTAAGTCAGCAAAAGAAATTATCAAGAAAACGGGAGCGTGTGGGGTTAAATTAGAAGGTGGTATGGCTATCGAACCTCAAATAAAATCAATCACCTCTGCTGGCATCCCAGTATTAGGGCATATAGGATTGCTCCCACAAAAATTTAGCAATACCTCCGAATTTCGAATAACAGGCAGAGATGAAATTGAGGCGGACCAATTACAAAAAGATTTAGAAGCTGTAACAACGGCTGGTGCGTTTGGAGTTGTATTAGAGGGTATAATTGAGCCTGTTGCTCGGCAACTTTCAATCAACGCACGCATACCATTGATTGGCATAGGCGCTTCCGTAAGTTGTCATGGACAGATTTTAGTTACAGATGATTTAATTGGACTGTATGCTGATTTTACACCAAAATTTGTTAAGAAATATGCGAACGTTCAAGATATAATTCAAAAAGCAGCTCAAGCTTATTCAGCAGACGTTATTTCACAGAAATTTCCTGACAAATCACATTGCTTTTGGCCAGACAAAAAATGATAAAGTTTGTAAATGAACTCTCCGATTTAAGAGTTCAAATTTCTGGTTGGAAACGAAATGGATATATAGTTGGGCTCGTCCCAACAATGGGTAGTCTGCATAATGGGCATTTGTCTCTTCTATCAATTGCAAAAGAACATTGTGATAAGGTTGTGACTTCTATTTACGTTAATCCAAAGCAGTTTTCTGAGAATGAGGATTTTCGCAGGTATCCACGGGATGTAAATGCAGATTTAGAAAAATTATCTTCATCAAATGCATGTGATTTGGTTTATCAACCTAACTATATGTATCATAAAAAACATAAAACTGAAATAGTTCCAAACGGTGTTGCGCTTAATCTTGAAACAGAAACCAGACCACATTTTTTCGATGGCGTTTCTACAATAGTTTTAAAACTTTTTAACCAGGTACAACCAGATATAGCTATATTTGGTGAAAAAGACTACCAACAGCTATTAGTTGTGAAACAGTTAATTCTTGACTTAGACCTACCTATTCAGATTGTTGCTGGAAAAATCTTTAGAGAAAAGGATGGACTAGCAATGTCTTCACGAAATGCTTATTTGTCTGAGAATGAACGTAAACTTGCTTCGAATATTTATCGAGTATTGAAGCTTACAAGGAAAAAGATCCAGTTAGGATTTGACGTTTCTAAAGTTATTAAAAATGGGATTTCAGAGCTAGAAAGTATTGGAATTAATCAAATCGATTATTTGAGCCTTAGAGACCCAGATAATCTTGAACGCCTAACCCAGTTCAATAAAGACTCCAGATTATTGATTGCACTGTATGTAGGAACAACTCGGCTTATTGATAACATCTCTGTTCCGTTTATAGATAACGGTGAAACAGATATAGAAAATCAGCAAGCTTAGACAAAAAGGATTCTTTGAAAATTTTTAAAAGTTTGACTGGAAATGTTTGGCGTTTGGGAATTTCACAAGGTCTTATGATGACGGTTATGAATGTGAATTTAACTAACACTGCATTAGTTGGCTCACTTTTAGCCCCAACTCCCTTGCTTATTACGTTGCCTATTTCAATACAATTTGTTGCTGTGATGTTAGCAACGATCCCTGCTTCATTAATGATGGCTCAATTTGGAAGGAAACTAATTTTCTTAATCGGAGTATTTATGGTTACTATTGGTGCTTTTGGTCAGGCGGGCTCTATTCTGATAGAAAGTTTTGAATTATTGGTATTTTTTTCTTTTTTGCTCGGTTTAGGTCAAGGTGTTGCTCAGTTTTATCGCTACGCAGCAGCGGATTCTGTTGAAGGGTCAGAGAAAGCAAAGGCTGTTTCTTTAGTATTACTAGGGGGGCTAGCCTCAGCTATTATTGGTCCAGAAATAGCTTACAGAACAGTAAGTCTTTTACCAAACAATCTATATGCTGGCTGTTTTGTTGTAACAGGACTAGTTCAGATGATTGCTATTCCCATCATTTTGGGTCTTGATTTGCCTCCTTTGAAGGACCGAAAGCATAAAGGAAGACCCATAACAAAGTTTTTTCAAATACCCTCTTTTTTGTCAGGATTAACAGCAGCTGCTTTAGGATATTGCCTTATGACATTTCTTATGACAGCAACCCCACTCCAAATTGTTGAAGTAAGCGAGTTATCACATCAAGCAAATGCTCGCGTCATTCAATGGCATGTTGTTGCGATGTTTGCGCCTTCATTGTTTTCCGGGTTGCTCATAGCTAAGTTTGGCGTTCAAAAAATATTATGGACTGGAATATTTTTCTTCGTGCTTGCATGTATTATTGCACTATTGGGGACAAACTTTTATTTTTATTTGACAACTTTGATATTTTTAGGTGTGGGGTGGAATTTTTTATTTGTGGGGGGTAGTTCGGTCATCGCTGATAGTGCAAGTCTAGAAGAAAGGGGTAGGGTTCAAGGAATTGCTGATTTTTGTATATTTAGTTTTGTCGCTTTAGCCTCTATGTTTTCTGGTATGGTACATAGTAAATTTGGTTGGACGTTTATGGTTTCAATATCATCTCTGGTTATTGTCTTGATATCGGCTGCTTTGGTCTTTGGTAGACCAACACTGAAAAATAAAAGGTGATAAGCGGTTTATTTGCAGTGAAAATTTAATGTTGTGTGAGCCACATTTTAATTACCAATATTGATAAAAGAAGGTCGAGACAAGTCACGACCAAGTTTAGGGAGGAAATATACGAAAAATTTCGTATAACGAGTGTATGTAGCAATAAAATTTTAATGTCAAGAAAAGAAATGAATACTTATTTTCATTTAAGTAAAATTTTAATTATCATTGAGCATTTTACTATCAAGAATTTTTTTGAGGGTTTTTTTATAGTTTCGTAAGTCAACCAATGAAGGTGATTTATGTCTCTTAGATAATTTATTCCCATCATCACCAAAGATAAGTGGGTGATGAAAATAAATAGGTGATGGAAGGTCAAGTAAATTTTGAAGAAGGCAATGTATATCAGTACTATGTCGTAAATCTTCTCCTCTGGTTACAACTTCAATATTACTCTGGGCATCATCTAAAACAACACTCAAATGGTAGCTTGCTGTTATATCACGCCTACCTAAAATAATATCTCCAAACTTTTCGGGCTCCGCTTTCAATGAAGTCCCATCAATATTTAACCAACTTATGGCTCCTACCTTTTGTATGGCCTTCTTCATATCTAACCTTAGCACGGGCTTAATGCCTTTTTGTTGTCTTTTGGCAATTACCTGACTACTTAAAGATTGGCGAGTGTTAGGCTGTTTAGATATTCCCTCGATAGGTGGAGATAAGAACTCAGTTAATTCCAAACGAGATAAGTAACAAGGATAAATGAGGTCTTTATCAACTAAATATTGTAATGCTCTCGAATAGTGAGAAAGACGCTGACTTTGATACAACTCATTTGCTGTCCAATTTATATTTAGCCATTTTAAATCTGATATAAGCTGATTGACATATTCCTGTGAACAACGAGTAAAATCTAAATCGTCAATTCGCAATAAAAATTTATCAGGGTTTTGGTTGGCTATCTGCCATCCTATTAAGGCAGCAAAGGCATGTCCAATATGTAAAAAACCAGTCGGGCTAGGCGCAAATCTTGTTCGCCATCCTTTCTTCCTAATAATTTCCTGTTTTAACTCATTTGAAATAACAGGTTCAATTTTTTCCAAAAGGGTTAATGTGTTGTCTAATATAGTAGAATTTTTATTCATTATTTTATTATTTGCAGAATACTGCAAAGATGTAACTATAATCTGTAATAAACTCAATGAAAATTGCAGAAAGCATAATAATTTCAATTTAGCAGGAATTTTTTATGGCAGAAATAAAAAAAATAGGTAGATTTGAGGGTATTTTTCAGTCACCAAAAAACGGAAGTAAGGTAACATCGCTTATAATATTACTACATGGCTGGGGTGCAGATGCTTCAGATATGTTTGGTCTCGCGCCAATTCTAAGCCAAATTAGAGCAGGTTGTGGTTTCTATGCGCCAAATGCCCCATCAATTTGTTCAGCATCACCTCTTGGGCGTGAGTGGTTTGATATTGAAGAGGGTGAGAAAGGGGCAATAATGGCATTCGACGATGTAAACGAACTTATACAGGGAGCACTTGATCACTTCTCTCTTCCTAGTTCGCGAGTAATTTTAGGAGGATTTTCTCAAGGTGGTATGATGACGTTGACAACTGGACCATCATTTGATTTAGCGGGATTAATTAGTTTTTCTGGCGCTCTTTTAACAGAACAAAACTTAAAACAGGCATCGCACTCGAGTCCCCCTATACTAATGATACATGGTGATTTAGACCATATTGTTCCAGCAACGGCCTTAATTGAAGCTCAATCACATTTTGAAGAAAAAGGTTATGATGTAGAGGTAGTTTTAGAAAAAGGAGTTGGTCATTCTATTGACCAAGTAGGTTTAGATGCTGCCAGAAAATTTATTGATACACATCTTCCAATAGAGTGAGACATTCATTTAAGTTTTTTAGATATTTAGTTATCTGCGACCTACTTGTCACATATTTTAGGGTAGACACCTATATGCCGATATGATTCAATTATTTAAAAAAATAATAAAATGCTGTCTTGTTAACAAATAATGAGAAATACCAAGAAATGAATTCAATTGCCCCGAACCAGTTTACTAGCACAGGGGACTTCCCTCCAGCATTAGTGTTGAATGCGGATTATCGTCCTTTAAGTTATTTTCCTCTTTCCTTGTGGGGATGGCAAGATGTTGTAAAGGCTGTTTTCCTTGAACGTGTTGATATTGTCCAGAAATATGAACGTATTATTTCTTCACCTAGTTTTAAAATTGAACTTCCTTCTGTTATTGCTTTGAAAGAATATGTGCATCAGGTTCGTAATCCGGCTTTTACGCGATTTAACGTTTTCTTAAGAGATAAATTCACTTGTCAATATTGTAACAAAGCATTTTCAGCAACCGAACTTACATTTGACCATGTGGTTCCCCGTTCTAAGGGTGGAAAAACAAATTGGGAAAATGTCGTTGCTGCATGCACTAAATGTAACTTTTATAAAGCAAACAAAATGCCAAATAAATTGGGGATTAAACCTTTTAAACCACCTCACAGGCCTAATGCTTTTCAGTTGCAGGAAAACGGAAGAAAGTTCCCGCCAAACCATTTACACCATACATGGACAGATTATCTTTATTGGGATGTTGAGTTGGAACTAGATGAAAAAAACCAATAAATAATTTAAACTAATTAATTATCCTCAAATTTATTATCATACTCTTTATAAGCTAATTTCTTCAATTAATGTTATATCATTTTTTCTTATTTATTATGTGAACCCAGCTAAAAAATGAAAAAATTGCAATAAAAAAACTCACTAAGCTATTCCAACCAGCCATAGAAATATTGAAAAGTGACCAAACAATTTCATCACATTTAACTACCGAAGTTTCCAGTAGTAAAGTTGTGAGGTTTGATATATCAGTTTCAGACCCAAACTGGTTGCTACATCCTAAAGGACCTGACCACCAACCCTGTTCTATGCCTGTATGGTAAAATCCAATAATGCCTGTAACTATTGCTGATAAGGAAATTAATAAAAGTACCCAGGTTTTGTTAAGTATGCTTAAACCTAATAGCGTTATTGCAATGATAATCACATGTGGCCAGCGCTGCCAAATACATAACTTACAAGGTGCAAGCTCATAAAAAAACTCAAATGAGATTGCGCTTGCAAGAACAGAAAAGGAAATTAGTCCTGAGAATAACAATGCCTGTCTGAAAGAGATTTCCAATTAAATAACCTTATTTAATTTATTTCATATTATCAATAACCGATAATAACATAACTCAGTGAAATTAATAATCCAATTGAACAACTAAAAAAAATTAAAAATTTTGGGCTATTATGATGTTTAACCAAACCAGCCACCAGCAAAAAGCGAACAGTTCTTCCAATTAGTGCTGCAACTAAAAATTGAATTAAACCAAATTTAAATAAGCCAGCAGTAACAGTCACAATTTTAAAAGGTAAAGGTGTGAATGCACCAAGCAGAACAATAAGCAAGCCATGTTTTATAAAAGCGTCTGTAACATCATCAAATTTTTTTGATGATAAAAATGGGATCATGTTATTTTTTAATAAAAAACTAATAAAATCTCCAAAAAACCATCCAATGCCCCAACCAATCAGTCCCCCAAGTACGGAGTAGCTAGCAGTCAAAAAAGCAATTTGCCACCATCGTTTTGGTGTTGCATATACACAAGCGGCCATTAGTGGGTCTGTTGGAATAGGTATTATTATAGATTCTAAAGCAGAAAAAAAATAAAGACCCATTCGCGCTTTCCGACTACCAGCCTTTTGGTGAATGAAAAATGCAAGGTGCTTTAGCTTATTTGAAAAAGGTATCCATTTAAGCATTTGAAAATTCTCCCGAAAGGTTAATCGAAAACGTAAGTATTTAAAGTTATTTTTAAACGTAGATTATTTTTTAAATAAAAATGTTTTTAGCCAGATACTTATGATAATTTTTTCGCATATTATAGTTTAGAGAATAGAAATAATGTCATTCCAGCAGTGTAGCTGGTTTTAAAAAAATATCAGAATAAAAATTTTTAATATGAGGTATGGTAGGGATACTCGGACTTGAACCGAGAAGCCTTTCGGCACTGGATTTTGAATCCAGCGTGTTTACCAATTTCACCATATCCCCAAAAAAATAAAACTGTTTTGATATGCCTAATCTCAATTTACATAAAAATAGCGAGCATGTTCGGTGAGGTCAAAGGTAATTTCTAGCAACCCAAAATATATTTTAAAAATATTAGCTTATTTTTAAAAAAAAACTGCTAAATCAGCTCTTGTATCTTGTCTAAGTAAAATTTTTAGAACTTTATCCTTGCCTTTTATGTGTAAACCCCCCATGTTACAGTTGGGGCTGGTACATTAATGTTAGGATACATAAAGTGCCAGATGGATTATTAGAAAAAAGAAGTGGTCATACACAATCAGTTTCGCGTGCCTTGAGTTTACTGTCAAAATTAGCGGAAGAGCCTAACGGCTTGAACTTATCAGAATTGGCTAGACGAGTTAAATTAGCGCCATCTACCGCGCATCGTTTGCTTACAACGTTACAGCTTGATCGATATGTTCGATTTGAGGATGGCAGATGGCTCGTTGGAGTGCAGGCTTTTAATGTGGGCTCCACTTATATGCGTTCTCGTGATATTAGTCATATGGCTCGACCTTATTTGCGAATGATGATGCAAGAAACAGGCGAGACGTCTAATTTAGCCCTAATAGATAAAGACGGTAATAACCTTATGTATGTATCGCAGGTGGAATGCCCACAATTGATGAGGGCATTATCAAAACCAGGAGCAAAAGCACCATGGACTTGCTCAGCTGTTGGAAAAATATGCCTAGCTCATTTGAAGCAAAATAGCGTTAGCCAAATTATAAATCAAACAGGATTTACCCAATTTACTAGAAAAAGTATTATGGAAGAGGGTGTATTCCTTCGCGAGATAGCAAAGGCTAAGCAACTTGGATTTTCTATTGATGACGAAGAAAACTCGGACGGTCTTAGGTGTATTGCATCACCCCTTTTCGACTCAAATTCAAAAGTAATTGGGGCTCTCTCTGTTAGTGGCCCCTCAGTTAGAATTGAAGAACAAAAGCTTCCAAATTTTGGACGGGTAACATTGCGAACAGCAAAAGAGTTAACCCGTGCATTAGGAGGAATTTGGCCGAGCTGACATAATTTCCTATTATGGCCTCGCCGAGATAAAAATTTTATGATTTTTGATATTGCTTCACCATAGCCGCAATTTTTTTTAATTTATTATCTTTAATACCCTCAGCGTTTAACGCTTCTTCTGTGTTAAAGAGATATTCAGAATTCGAACCTATAATACCTTTCGCCTCAGCGATTATTTTAACGCTATCTTTATCTGGCATCGGAGGTGCGAAGCTTGGGTGGTTGCGTTTTATAACGAATGTAAGTGCTGTAATAGCCTTGCCATTGTGCGCTTTTACTTTTACCCAACTTGGCAAATAGGCTCCACTTAGCATCTCACGTTTCCAAATTACATCACACTCTCTCGCCGCAATTGACGCCGGTATCCTAAACAAAATACCTTTGGTGGAACCACCCCGGTCAAGACCTAGAACAAGTCCAGGTTTTTCTGGGCTTCCACGAGTTATAGTGGTGCGTAAACAAAATCTGCGATGATATCCAAATAAATGTGCTCGTTTCCTCAAATCGAAGTTAAAAGATGGATTCCAAATTAAGCTTCCATACCCAAAAACCCATATATTATTTTTTGAATTTGAGTCTTTAATAAAAGACCTGCGTGATTCAAGTAGTTCTTCTTCGGTAAGAAGTTCTACAGGCTGCCCTGACCTCTCTGAGGCTAGTTTTTGAAGTATGCCCTCAGATAAAGTTTGTCTGCTTATTTCAACTGATTTAGGAACCATTTTCTAAAAATAAAAGTTTGAAGTTAACAATCAAGGCGCTTTATGCAATACAAGCTGCGCGAATGGAATTTCAATATTATTATCCTCAAAAATTTTTTTAATTCTCTTGTTCAAATCCCAATTGAGTGAAAACATATCTGCATAGTCTACATAAATTCTTAAGCGAACCTGAATTGCACTATCTTCATAAGATAACACATGGAATTGGGGATTAGGATCTGCATGCACGCGAGGATCCTCTGCAAGTTTAAGCATTACATTTTCGACTACATCTAGATCACTGCTATAACTTACACCAATTTCTATATCCAAACGTCTTTTTTTATGTTTAGAATGATTCGTAATGGTTGATGACCATATAGTTGAATTAGGAATTGATATAAAAATATTATCGAATGTATCGATTTTTGTTGTAAATAATCCTACCTCTTTCACCATTCCGGAAGATCCTGCTACTTCTACCCAATCGCCTGTTTCAAATGGTCGCAAAATCAGCAGCATTACGCCAGCCGCAACGTTGGATAATGTGCCTTGTAAGGCAAGACCTATCGCAAGACCTGCAGCACCTAATACGGCAATAATTGAAGTTGTTTGAATACCAAATTGTCCGAGTGAAACCACAAGTGTAATAGTCATTCCAGCATATCTGGTTACACTTCCACTAATTGGTATAAGCATAGGGCTTAAACGAGGTATACGGCTAAGCATAAGTTTAATAGTTCGCTCAGCTTTTGAAGAAAGCCAAAATCCTATAATTAAAGTACCAATTCCAGCCAAAAATCCTGAAAAATAGCTTATAAAAATTGAAAATTCTGGTTGTGAAAATACCTGTGATAATAAGACGTTATCCATAGAAAAATCCATATTTATTGTATCTATATAATGAGTTGATACCAAGTAATATTATTTTGGCTTCGTTTAAAGAAAAATGAAGTTCATTTTTCAAAACTTTCTTGATGAAACAAAACTTAATAACGCCTTTTATAATAATATAATTTTGTTAATCCTTTCAATTGAATTTAGATCAAAAAATGCGTTATATTCTCGCCAAATCTTTTTGGAAATATTATGAAGACTGAAATTGTTTATTGGTCAGTTGGGGATTCACCTCTTAACACTCCCCCTTTGACGGCTGTAATTGGAAATTTTGATGGTGTTCATCTTGGACATCAGAAGTTAATATCTACTGCAAAAGAATTGGCAAAAAATAATGGGACTAAACTAGGTGTTATTACCTTTGACCCACATCCAAGAAGATATTTCCGTAGGAACGAGCCTGGTTTCTTACTTTGTGATATTATTGAGAAAAATCGAATCTTATTCTCACATGGAATTGAGATTATAGTTCATGTCAGCTTTAATGATGAACTTCGCCAACTCTCACCAGAGCAATTTGTATCGAATGTATTATATCCATTGGGAGTTTCTCATCTTGTCGCTGGAACCGATTTTGCATTTGGCCGAGGTAGAGCAGGAGATATGGCACTACTTTCGTGCTTAGGAAAAAATTACAATATAAGAATAACTGATGTACCACTTATAGTTGACAATAAATCTGCAATAGTATCATCTAGCCGTGTGCGTGCAGCTTTGCAAGCAGGCCGTATAGATGATGCAAGAGAAATGCTGGGCAGGTCTCCCACAATTTGTGGCACAATAGAACATGGGGATAAACGTGGACGCCAACTTAATTTTCCTACTGCTAACTTTAGTCTAGAAGATTTTCAGGTGCCTGCTTACGGCGTATATGCAATTACGGCGTTTATTGCAAAAAAAGATATACCATTTAATGATAGTGCCAAAAGTTTAAGTTGTATCGATTTACCAATTTTAAAAGGAGTGGCCAATATTGGTATAAGACCTACTATTGGAGATAGGAAAGTAATGGCTGAAGTACATTTGTTCGAGTTTGATGATAATGTATATGAAACAAGAATGTGTGTTAATTTGCATTATTATATGCGTGGTGAGAAAAAATTTGACTCATTAACCTCCCTTAAATTGCAAATATCAAAAGACGTAGATGCTGCCAAAGAGATACTTACAAAGAATATTTAAAATAAAAATAGGATATAATTTATGGAAAATTCTGATGTCAGATAACCGAGGGGCCTCTAAAAATTATAAAGATACAGTATTTTTGCCGACGACTACTTTTCCAATGAGAGGTGGCCTTCCGCAAAAGGAACCCGAAATTATTGCTCGCTGGAAGCAACTAGATCTTTATAAAAGACTTAGGCAAGCAAGAAAAGGTAGAGAAAAGTTCATTCTCCATGATGGTCCTCCCTATGCAAATGGTAATCTACACATTGGCCATGCATTGAATAAAATTCTAAAGGATGTCATCAATCGTTCTCAATCTATGATGGGTAAGGATGCCAATTATGTGCCTGGATGGGACTGCCATGGTCTGCCAATAGAATGGAAAATTGAAGAGCAATATCGAAAAAAGGGAAAAGATAAAGATGAGGTTCCAATCGAAGAGTTCCGTGAGGAATGTCGAGTATTTGCTGCACACTGGATGAATGTGCAGTCAGAGGAATTTCAGAGATTAGGGGTATTGGGTGACTGGCAGAATCCGTATTATACAATGAAATTTGAGTCAGAAGCGATTATTGCAGCAGAAATAGGGAAATTTCTTATGCAAGGCTCATTATATAGAGGGTCTAAACCTGTAATGTGGTCCCCAGTTGAAAAAACTGCATTGGCTGAAGCCGAGCTTGAATATAGTGATCATACCTCTACTACTATTTTTGCAAAATTTAAGCTTGTTGAATGTCCGTTGAAAGCACTTATTGATAATTTTATTGTTATTTGGACAACAACACCCTGGACAATTCCAGGGAATAGAGCACTAGCCTATAATAATGAAATTGACTATGTTGCGATAATCATTAATCAAGTTTCAGAAAACTCAATCGCGCAAGAAAATCAAATAATTATTGTCAGTGAGATATTACTAGAAGATATCTGCTCTCAATGCGGTATAATTAAATATGATGTTAAAGCTAAACTGAAGGGTTATGAACTAAAAGGCTCTATCGCAAAACACCCAATGGCTGATGCAGGTTATGATTACCCAGTCCCACTATTAAATGCTGATTATGTCACAACCGAGCAGGGGACAGGATTTGTTCATATTGCACCAGGTCATGGGCCGGAAGATTACCAGTTAGCGCACCTTAAGTACGGAATAGAGGTTCCACATACCGTAAATGAAGACGGTACATTAATGGAGCATCTTCCTGTTTTTTCTGGGTTTCATGTATTAAGAGACAATTTGAAAATTGCTGAAATTATATCCGAGCATAAGGGTTTAATTGGAATTGGTAACTTAACACATTCTTATCCCCATAGTTGGAGATCACATGCCCCCGTAATATATCGAAATACGGCGCAGTGGTTTATCTCTATGGAAAGTGACGGTCTCCGAAACTATGCGCTTTCAGCATTAAAGGAAACGTCCTTTTACCCTTCCTCAGGTCAGAGGCGATTGATCTCCATGATTGAAAATAGGCCTGATTGGTGCCTTAGCAGGCAGCGCGCTTGGGGGGTGCCAATTCCTGTCTTTGTTGAGAAAAAATCAGGAAAACCTCTTCAAGACCAGTCAGTTGTAGATAGGATTATAGCAATTTTTAAAGAAGAGGGATGTGATGCTTGGTTTACATCGCCTCCTTCACGGTTCTTGGGAGAAAATTACGATCCAGATTCTTATGAAAAAGTTAATGATATCGCGGATGTATGGTTTGATTCTGGTTCAACGCATGCTTTTGTATTGGAGCAGCGTGAAGACTTGCACTCTCCCGCTGATTTATATCTTGAAGGTTCTGACCAGCATCGGGGCTGGTTTCATTCATCCTTACTTGAGTCAAGTGGAACACGCGCCAAAGCGCCTTATAAAGGTGTTTTGACCCATGGGTTTGTTTTAGATGAGCAAGGCAGAAAGATGTCTAAATCACTTGGCAACGTCATTCAACCGCAAAAAATTATTCAGCAAAGCGGCGCAGATATTTTACGATTGTGGGTGGTGAGCTCTGATTATTATGACGACCTCCGAATAGGCACAGAAATACTCAAACGCCAATCAGACCATTACAGAAGAATCCGCAACACACTTCGTTATTTGCTAGGTGCTTTGGATGGTTTTGATGCTCTGGAACCAGTCTCTTTTGATGAAATGCCAGAGCTTGAAAAATGGGTCGCTGCACGTTTATTTGAGTTAGATAAAAAGATTACTGAAAAAGTAAATATATATGATTTTCATTCTATTTTTACTGAACTCCATGATTTTTGTAATGGTGATCTATCAGCATTCTACTTTGATATACGTAAAGACATGTTGTATTGTGATAAGCTAAATAATGTGTCCAGAAGAGCAGCTCTCACAATGATGGATATGTGTTTTAAATGTTTGGTTGCCTGGATAGCTCCTATCCTATGTTTTACTGCAGATGAAGCTTGGTTAGCTTATACAAAAAACACAGATGACTCCATTCATCTTAGGGAATACCAAAATATACCATCAGAATGGGAGAATTCTGATTTAATTAGAAAATGGATGAATGTCCGTTCTATTAGGTCCGAAGTAACTACAGCAATAGAAAATGCTAGGTCCGAGTCGAAAATAGGTGGAAGTCTGCAAGCATCAGTAAATTTGAGCCTGAAAGAGGAAGAAAAAAAACTTCTCTTAGGGATAGACTTACCGGCATTATTTATTACATCAGAAGCTAAAATAGTCAGTGATAGGGCCTTAAAAACTAGGGTAGAGATACATCTTGCAGCAGGTGAAAAGTGTGCAAGATGTTGGAAAGTTCTTCCTGAAGTTAAAGTTAATCATGGATTATGTAATAGATGTGAAGAGGTAGTACTTGAAAAAGTTTAGTTTAATCGAATTGTTGTGTCTGTTAATTTCATGCATATAAATAGGGTTTAGAAAATAAATGGATGATTTAAGAAAGTCCAATTATCGACGCTTTTTTTTTATAGCTTTTCTTATTATTTTTATGGATTTTATCCTTAAGAAATGGATGTTATTATTACTGTTTGAGCAGCCAAAACAAATTATCGTAACGACCTTTTTTAATTTAACTCCTGTTTGGAATAATGGCATTAGTTTTGGATTAATGTCCTCTCAACCGGAGGTTGTTCGATTTATTATTCCGATACTTGCATTGCTTGTCATTACTTATTTGATAAGCCAATTAAAGTTTCAGGGGTATTTACAGCAGTTAGCCTCGGCCATTATTTCAGGAGGTGCAGTTGGAAATGTGGTCGATAGAATTTTATATGGTAAAGTAGTTGATTTTTTAGATTTTCATATCGGGGGTTATCACTGGCCAGCATTTAATATAGCAGATGTTGCTATATGTACTGGAATTGTAATATGGATTTATGCAATTATAAATTCATCGTCAACGTAAGGAGAGGGATAATGCAGAAGTTTAGTTCATTATTGATGGTGTTTTTTCTCATCATAGTTTGTGGAACCACTGCATGTTCTGATTATCGCCGTGCTATAGGAACTGAAAAGTCGACACCAGATGAATTTCAAGTGGTTGTGAGACCGCCCCTGTCGCTTCCTCCTGATTTTACATCTCGTCCAGACGCGGAATCAGTTAATTTAGGAGTGGATGAAAAATCTTCTTTGAATATTATGAATAAGCTTTTTGAAAGACGAAGCAAGGTAGCATCAGGTTATGATGAATTTTTTGAATTAAGTTCAATTGAACCTGATATTAGAACCATTATTGATCAAGAAACAACGGGTATTATTTTTGAACGTAGATTACCTATTAATGTTATTTTTGGTGGCATTCCAGATGTAGGGCCAATATTGGACCAAATTACAGAAGACAGACGAATAAGGACCAATATTATGCAACAAAGAGCAATTAATTCAGGTGCAACCCCTGCTTATGACGGTGTTCTGGGAGATGAGATTCAAGTTCAATAAATTAATTTTTTAATAATTATAGAAAAAACTGAGATGAGTAGAATAAGACTACTACCGAGCCATCTTGTAGACCAGATTGCTGCTGGGGAAGTTATTGAACGACCAGCGAGTGCTTTGAAGGAATTAATTGAAAACTCGCTGGATGCAGAAGCGACGAAGATTTCTATTAATCTTAGACAAGGTGGATTAAATAGCATTTCTGTGGCAGATAATGGCTATGGAATGATTGAAGATGAGCTATGTCTGGCGGTTAAAAGGCACGCGACTTCAAAATTACCAAATGCAAACCTTTTCCAGATAAAAAGTTTTGGGTTTAGAGGTGAAGCACTTCCTTCGATTGCAGCTGTTTCAGATTTTGAAATTTCTTCAAGGACTGAAAAAATGGAACATGGTTGGAAAATCCATATTAAGCATGGAACTATTTATCCAGCTAATCCAGTTGCACATGCAGTCGGCACGACAGTTACTTTCCGAGATATATTTAATAAAATTCCAGCAAGACGTAAATTTTTGAAAACCCAACGTACTGAGGCAGGCAAGTGCTTTGAAGTGATAAAGCAACTTGCCATGACGAAACCAGGGGTAACTTTTAAAGTTTATGAAAACGATAAAACTATATTAAATTTTCCTGCTAGAACTGATGATAATATAGGAATTCGAGAGAGATTATCAGATGTAATGGGTTATATTTTTGCTAAAGAAGCAGTTATGCTCGATGCACAGAATGATACATTTGGTCTTTCAGGTTTGATGGGCCTACCAACAATGAATAGACCAACCACTCAATATATGAATATTTTTGTAAATCAACGTCCTGTAAAAGATAAACAGTTGATTGGAGCTATTCGTGCTGCATATGCAGATACTCTTCCCAGAGGCAGATACCCGTTTCTTGCTTTGTTTATTGCCGTTGCTCATGAGGATGTAGATGTAAATGTGCATCCAGCTAAAAGTGAAGTTCGTTTCTCAGACCCTAGTTCCATACGGAGTCTAATCGTAGGGTCTATTCAATCAGCTCTGCGCAATGAGGGAATACAGACTACAACAGAATTAAGTCAAAATGTATTTAACCGGTTATCAGTTAGTAAACACAGAGGGAAATCGGAAAAACCAAATTTGACATCTTTTGAGAGCATAAACCTTACAGAAAGAAAAAGCATATTAAAGCAGCAGAATTCGGATTTTGATCGGGTGGTTCCCGGTGATATGTTTTTTAACGCTCCACCACTTGCGAAAGAGGTTGCGGATGATAACGAATTCAAAACTCAAAACCAAATAGAATTAAGAGGAGCCCTATTAGGTGCAGCAAGAGCACAATATCATAAAAATTATATCATATCTGAAACACAGGAAGGTATTGTTATTATCGACCAACATGCAGCTCATGAACGTCTTGTAATGGAAAGAATGAAATTAGCTTTAACATCTAATAGAATAAAGACGCAATTGTTATTATTACCTGAAATTATATCCCTCATTCCTGAGCAATTAGAGGCTATAAACAACCATTTGGAAACTTTAAATCAGCTTGGTCTAATCATAGAGTCTTTTGGCAACGACTCTGTTATCGTGAGAGAAACACCAGCACTTTTAGGAGAGGTAAATGCACAAGAGCTGGTAAAAGATATTGCTGAGGAGCTGATTAACTTGTCAAGTTCCACTAGTCTTGAGGATAAAATATCATTTGTTCTAGCCACAATTGCTTGCCATGGCTCAGTACGTTCAGGAAGAATATTAAATGTAGCTGAAATGAACCAGCTGTTAAGAGATATGGAAATTACCCCTAATTCAGGCCAATGTAATCATGGCAGGCCAACTTATATCAAGATATCATTGTCAGAAATCGAAAGTCTTTTTGGTAGACGTTAAAAAGGATTCCAATTGAATAAATGGATAGAAGAAATACCATATATGCGTTTATCAGCAAATCTAAATTCATGAGATAAAGTCATCTCATCTTTTTTAGGCATTTCTATTATTACAAGTGCACCCTGTCGTATAGCACCTATTCTCGCTATATTTTGAATGGCCTGTGATGTAATATTATTTGTATATGGCGCGTCACAAAATACCACATCAGCAGGTGGATATGCCCATCTTGTAATATTCTCTACAGACCCCGCTAGAACAGTAGTAGAATCTAGAAAGTCCAGCTTTTGAATATTAGCGCGTAATGTATTAAGTGCCTGTTGGTCACGTTCAACAAAGTAGGCCTCATTTGCGCCTCTGGAAATAGCTTCTAACCCAAGCGCACCGGTTCCAGCAAATAAATCTAAGACAGTTGCATTTTTTACCATCGGTTTGAAGCGGCCACCAGCTAATAAATTAAAAATAGCCTCCCTTACACGTTGACTAGTTGGACGAACTGAGAGGCTTTTGCATTCAACGAGCTTTGCGCCTCGCCTTATTCCGCCTATTATTTGCATTATTGTTTCCTGATTTCTTCGAAAAGAGTGTATGTGTTTGTTTTGTTTTGTTTAGTTGCCCCCGCGAGAGTTCAAACGAGGCTTGTTTTGGGAAATTTGTATTAGATTGTCCAAGTTGCTCACGTAAAATGGTTTGTTTTACTTCTTGCAAATCATCTTCTTTCATGGCACCAAGCTGAAAAGGACCATAAGAAGTTCTAATTAATCTACTAACGGAATATCCAAGAAATTCCATTACACGGCGAATTTCACGGTTTTTTCCCTCTTTAATAGCAATTGTAAGCCAAGCATTACTTGTCATTTGTTTATCAAGCTTTGCAAGAAGACTGCCATAACGAATGCCTTCTATTGTGATTCCTCCCTTTAATTTTTCCAGTTGATTTTGGTCAACTCTGCCATAAACACGCACTCGGTATTTTCGCGTCCATCCTGTGCTAGGTAATTCTAAGTAACGTGCAAGTTCCCCATCATTCGTCAATAAAATTATGCCTTCTGAGTCGAGGTCAAGCCTACCAATACTCATTACACGCGGCAGTTTGTTTTTTAATCTATCAAAAATTGTCTCCCTATTTTTATCGTCACGATTAGAGACAATAAGTCCACGTGGTTTGTAATATCGCCACAAACGTGTTTCTTCTTGTTTTGGGAGTGGTTTCTTATCTACAAGAATCTTATCGTTAGGCCCAACTATATAGGCTGGAGACTCAAGAGTTATGTTATTTATCATAACTCTACCCTCACGAATCCAGTTTTCTGCATCTCTTCGTGAACAAAGTCCAGCTCGCGCAATCCGCTTCGCAATCCGCTCAGATTGTGTAATCTTATCTAATTTAAATGAAGTTTTGAATGGGGGCATAATAAGAGAAGTAGAGCATAAAAAAGAAGGAAAAAATAGTCTGAAGAAAACAAGGTATTGCTTTTTTCATTTAGTTTTGTCATTGCCTTCATATGAGTTACAAAGATCACATGAAATTAGCGCTGCAATACGCAGAAAGAGCATTCAAAATTGGTGAGGTCCCTGTTGGAGCAGTGATTGTCAATACAGATGGCGATGTTATTGCTACTGCACATAATTTAGTTGAATCGGAGTTAGATGCCACCGCACATGCTGAATGCCTTGTTTTAAAGAAAGCTATGAGACACCTAGGTCAAAAATATCTAGAAAAATGTGATTTATGGGTAACGCTTGAGCCGTGTGCAATGTGTGCAGGGGCTATTTCAAATGCAAGAATTCGTAGGCTATATTATGCAGTAGAGGATAAAAAAGGAGGTGCTGTGGATAATGGCAGCCGTGTGTTTAGCAATCCAACTTGTAATCATAAACCAGAAATTTATGGTGGTATAATGGAAACACAATCTGCAAGCTTACTTAAAAAGTTTTTTTTAGGAAAGCGCTAGAAATCAGCAATGTCTGTTCTGTAAAAACCGTTTTTCCAATTAATTTTTGATACAGTTTCATAAGCTTTCAAGCGTGCTTTTTGATAACTCTTCGCTGTAGCAGTTATGCTTAATACACGTCCACCTTTCGCAATTATTTCGCCTTTCTGATTCATTCCAGTCCCTGAGTGATATATAAAACAATCTGTATTTAATGATATAAGGTCTATATCCTTAATTATTGAATTAGGCTCATAGCTGCCAGGGTATCCTTTATTGGCCATAACAACGGTAATTGCTACGTCATTGCTAAACTTAATAACTGCATCCTTTTGGGTTTGATTACAATGCAGAAGAATTAGGTCTAGCAAATCACTCTCTAGTCTAGGCAAGATCACTTGAGCTTCAGGATCACCAAATCTGCAATTAAATTCTATGACTTTCGGACCTGCATCTGTCAGCATCAGTCCTGCATATAATATCCCGGTATAGGGCTTACCATCTAATACCATTCCTTTTGCAACTGGATTTAAGATTTTCTCAATTATATATTCACGTAATTCGTTTGTTTCATCTGGTGATGGACTCACTGCACCCATTCCACCTGTATTGGGTCCTTCATCTCCATTAAATGCCCTTTTGTGATCCCTTGCACTTGCGAGCCAAATTACTTCTTCAGAGTTAACGAGCGCAAAAGCGGATAGTTCAGCGCCAGAAATACATTCTTCTACTATGATTGTATTACTAGCTGCTCCAAAACCACCTGAAAGCATCATATCAATCGTATCGAAGGCTTGTTTTTTTGTTTTACAAACAACAACACCTTTTCCTGCAGCAAGGCCATCTGCTTTAACCACGCATTCTGAGCCCATTTCATCCACATATTTTTTGGCTTTTTGGTTATCCGTAAAACGACTAAATTTAGGTTGCGGTATATTATATCGCTTGCAGAAATCACGTGCAAAATATTTAGACCCCTCTAGTTCTGCCGCAGCAGCACTAGGTCCAAATGTTAAGATATTACTTGCCCGTAAAGCATCCGCGAGTCCTGCAACCAGAGGTACTTCAGGACCGATAACGACAAGCTCAATATCAAATCTTTTACATTCCTGAATGATTGCTTCGTTATTATCAGATGAGAATTCAATACAAGTAGCAAATTTAGATATACCTGGGTTTCCAGGAGCGGCATATAGTTGTGTACATTTTATTGAAGTTGAAATGGCTTTTGCAAGTGCATGTTCCCTTCCACCTCCTCCAACAATTAAGACGTTCATCTTCGCTTATCCATAAATTACATTAATTAAATCTCTTTACGTTAAGAATGCTTATATATTTTTAGCAGAAGTCGGCCGTTGTCTAAATTGAGGTATCTGTGCCATAAATAGAGCATTAGAACAATAATATTTAAATGAGAAACTATATTTTGTCTGAAAAAGAAGCACTTTCGAACCAACCAATATATACAGTCGCAGATTTATCAAACGCGGTAAAACAGGCGATTGAGTCTAATTTTGATTTTGTTAGAGTTCGCGGTGAAATTTCAAAGCCAGCTTGTCCGGGTTCTGGACATATTTATTTTAGCTTAAAAGATCTAAACGTTACTTTAGCCTGTGTTATTTGGAAAGGACAGCTTAGTCATATTAATATTGAACCAGAGGAAGGTCTTGACGTTATCTGTACAGGAAAATTAACAACATTTTCTGGACAGTCACGCTATCAATTAAATGTAATCCAAATAGAATATGCTGGTGAAGGGGTATTACTTAAACAATTAGAGGTATTAAAAAAGCAACTTCAAGCTGAGGGTTTATTCTCAGAGGATCGAAAACAAAAAATACCATATTTGCCATCTGTGATTGGGGTAGTAACGTCGCCAACTGGTGCTGTAATAAGAGATATTTTGCATAGATTATCAGAAAGATTTGGTATTCATGTTTTAATTGCGCCTGTTCCTGTTCAAGGCTTGGGAGCAGAGAAGCATATTGCAAATGCGATCACTGCGTTTAATCAGTTGTCACTATCTGAGAATATCCCAAAGCCGAACGTTATCATTGTAGCTCGAGGTGGTGGCTCACTTGAAGATCTTTGGTGTTTTAATGAGGAAGTTGTTGTAAGAGCGGTCTCCGAAAGCAAAATACCTATTATTTCTGCTGTTGGGCATGAGACAGATACAACATTAATTGATTATGCTGCTGATATAAGGGCTCCAACCCCCACTGCAGCAGCAGAAATTGCAACCCCCGTTTTAACAGAGCTAATAACACGCATAAATGAGCTAAATTTTAGAATAAGCCAAGCCATAGACAGAAAATTTCTCTTCAAAGAGAGTCAGCTCACTGGCGCAATTCGAGGACTTATACATCCTTCAGATCAAATTAATAATTACAGTCAAAGAATTGATATTATAAATGGGCGAATTGAAAAAACATTGCAAAATATAATTAGTTCAAAACAGAATTATTTAACACGTTTGTTTGAGAAAATGCCAACACCTGAGCAAAAACTCACCAACATTCAATCAAGTATAATAGAATCAAATGAGCGGATGAAAGCACAAATTGAAAAAATTCTTTTGAATTCAGAACAGACGGTTTTGAGATATGGGCAATTATTGGATGCTTTTTCTTTTAAGAGGGTGCTTGAAAAAGGTTTTGTATTAGTGACTGATAGGAAAGGAAATTCCGTCAAACAATCGCAGGATGCCGAAACAGGTGCATATATAACTCTTCAGTTTTACGATTCTAAAAGACAAGCACAACTTGACCCAGCCACATTAAATACAGTTGATAATAAAGATGACAATAGCTCGGCAAAACATGAAACTTCTAGACAAAAAGAAAATAATAAAGAAAATAAAATAGAATTACAGCCCAAATTATTATAGCAATGCAAGGGTTTCAGATCGAGATATCTTATACATTAATACTTCCCCAGCGTCTGTGAGGCCATAGCCATTGATCGGGATGTTTTTTTATCCAGTCTTCAACTAGCTCATTTATATGTTTTGCTACAGCGAGAATTTCTTCATCTGTAGCAGCTTTTTTCACCGTGACAGGTTCGTGAACAATAATTTTATAATAAGCACCGTTAGTTCTGATAGTCTCGACAGGAAAGAGTTTAATCTGTAGTTTGGCCGCAATTTTTATGTGTGCAATAGGTGTTTTAGCAGGCATGCCAAAAAATGGAACCATGCGGCCTTCGCGAAGTTGCTGGTCGATTAGTAATGCTATAACGCCATTTTCTTGGACAGTAGATAACATTCCTGATGCCGCTTTTCGACCCTTTTGAAAGAAGTTTGCATTTAAATATTTCTGACGTTTTTGGATTAAAAAATTAGCGAGTGGGTTGTTCAGAGGTCGATAAACTATTCCTGATTTTCTATTTAGTCTCTTTAATATAGTTGGAATTACTTCCCAATTTGCCAGATGGGCACCAATAATTATGCTCCCCTCTTCACATCCAGCAATTTTTTCTAGCCCTTCTATTTGAACTCGTTTTGACGAATTCATTAAACTAAGAGTATGAGAAAATTCTCCAATATTACGTCCTAGATTCCACCACATAGCTGATAAAATTTCATTATGCTCGTTTTCTGAAAGTTCTGGTATTGCAAGTGATAGATTTGCTTTTGCTCTTTTATGCCAGCTTGTCAAAGGGCCTATTTTTGAACTCAACCAGCCTGTAGATGAGCTTGCAATATCAATAGGTACAATTCGTAAAATAAGTAGTACGAAAAATAACAATATAGCTTCAATAGGCCAAATTATATAGCGAATTAGAAATTGTTTTAACTTGGGATTACGATGATATGACATTTTCAAATATAGTTTCAAGAAATGATACTATTTTTATGGTATCATCTGCAGAGAAATGAATTCTAACTGGCACAGTTAGAACTCTGTCACGCCAATCAGTAGGCAATCTCATCCAATCTTTTTGTGTTGTAACAAGTTCAGCCCCAGATTGCATCGCCTCCTCGTATAATTGGGTTAAATCTGCATCGGTGTACGGATGGTGGTCTGCAAAGTGTGCCTCTCCAACAAGGTCAGTTCCAATATTATTTAATGTTTTGAAAAACCGTGATGGGTTGCCAATTCCTGCAAAACCGTAGACACGTCTATTTTTCATTTTCTCAACTATTTCTTCGTCGGGCTGGAGTTCTCCTGTAAAAACAGGAATATGGGATGGAATCTTTTGTTCCAAACCTGTTTCATCTTTGCCATTAAAAATTACCAAATCTATATTTTGTAAACCAACTTCCAATTTCTGTCGCATTGGTCCTGCTGGTAATAAAAAACCATTTCCAATTCCAAACTTCCCATCGAATACAGCAATATTTAAATCTTTTTTTAATGTTGGATTCTGAAGGCCATCATCCATTACTATGCAGTCATATTTTTTTTTTTCTAATATATGGTTGGCCCCTAAAGGTCTGTTCCTGCTTACACAAACATCCAGAGAGTGAGCCATCATTAGAGGTTCATCACCAACATCCAATGATTCATGAAGATTTGTACTAACAAAAATTGGCCCTTTTTCCTTCCCGCCAAATCCACGCGTTAAAATTGAAGTTGATTTTCCAATGCCTGATAGAAATCTGCATAAAGTAATTACGACAGGTGTTTTACCACTTCCACCAACAGTAAGATTACCAACACAAATAACTGGAATTTCTGTTTCTTTTGTGTTCAACATTTTTTGTTGTGCATAGTGGCCAAAACGCCAGATATAGCTAACCGGAAATAAGATAACCGACTGCCAGCTTAGTTCAGACCAAAAATGAGGTGTTTTGATTGGCATCTAGGGTTTTTGCTCTATAGTTGATATAATATAATGTGCCGCTTTTGCAGGACGCATGCAAGCTTCCTGAGCAATTTTTTGACCCTCCACTAAAGCTTTTTCCATTCCGTTATTAGGTTTAAGGATATCTTCTAATGTTCTTCTGAGAGTTTTATTTGATTTAACTTGATGTATCATCCCTGTTTTAATTAACAAAGAATAGTCAGACTTATTTTTAAAAATAGATCTACCACATATTATCGCTTTTCCTGCAAGTGCAGGCTCAATAGGGTTATGCCCTCCAGACTTAAAAAAGCTGCCACCAAGAACAATAATGTCTGCAACATTGTACAAGCACCTCATTTCTCCCATGCTATCACTTAGAAAATAACGATGTTTAGAAATCGGTAGTTCTCCTTTTGAACGTCTTGGCATTGAACCTAATCGATTTATAATTTCTTCAGCTCTATTGAGATGTCTTGGGGCAAATATTAAAAGAAATTTTTCAGAACTAGCTATTTTTGAAACTGCATTTGCAATAAGTACTTCTTCATTTTCATGAGTTGATGCAGCAAGTATTATTTTACGTTTAGTTACCTTTGCATAGTTTCTTAGGGCCAACTCATAAGGAGATTTTGGCAAGTTCATGAGGGGACTATTTTTAAGTGAACCAATATTCAAAAACTTTGGCCCATCGTTACACTTCTCTATGTTCGCTAACTGTTCGAAGCGTTTTATTTGTTCATTATCAATAGCTAATATTAATGAAGGGCTCGAAAAAAGCTGTTTTGCAAGCAACGGATTTTTCCCCCATTTTGACTTTGCAGAATTTGAGATTTGGCTCGAAGCAAATATTATAGGGATTTGTTTTTTCTTCGTTTGAGTAATTAAATTAAACCAGAAATCAGACTCTAAAAATAAGGCACAATTAGGTTTCCAGTAATTCAAAAAATTAGACACCCAAGTTGAGTGATCTAATGGCTGAAATGCATGAATAACCGACATTTTGGAGTGATTTTTTTCAATATTTTCAGCAGAAGTAATTGTATTTGTAGTTATCAAAAAATGCCAATTTGGGCGTAAATTTTTTAAATGCTCAACTAAATTAAGGGCTGCGTTAGACTCGCCAAGAGAAACAGCATGCAACCAAATTAATTTTCCTTTAGGACGAGGTAATTTATATCCTCGACCAAATCTTTCATTTAAACGAAACTTATTTTCTTTCTTTTGACCTAAGCGAAAATATAAAAAAAATCGAACAAAAGGAAAAAGGAACCCCCAGCATAATTGATATAAGAAAGGGTTAATATACATTTATGACCTCTTATTTTTTTTCTTCTTTACGCCCACAGATTTAGTAATTAGAGCGTCACATTTTTCAGTTAGAGTATTCAGCTCATTTTCAATTTGAAGACGCCAGGTCTCAAAAATTTCCCTAGAAATTTGTCTTTGATTATCTGGTATCCCATTTTTTTTTCTTTTAAGTGTAGGAAGTCTGATTGGCTCTCCCCATAAAACCAAAGAGCTACTAAATGGTTTTGGAATTCTTGTCTTATCCCAGCTATTAAGAAGCCATTGTCTATCTGCAGCAAATACAACTGGAATAATTTCAATTCCAGTTTGATGAGCTAAAGCAATTGGCCCCAAAGCAAGTGTTCTTGCTGGACCTCTTGGCCCATCAGGTGTTATTCCTACATTACATCCCTTTTTGAGTTCTTTAGCGAGCTCACGAAAACCACTTAATGCTTGTTTGTTAGATGACCCCCAAACAACATTCAATCCGACTAATTTGATTGCTTTTCCTAGAATTCTTCCATCAGAGTGAGGTGAATTTAACGTTGTGATTGGCCTTGGCAGGTTCCAAGTCATACCAATAATATGCTCGTGCCAGGAAATAATTATATATGGTTTTTTGCGCCTTTTAACTAACTTATATATCTGCTTATTTTCGTGTTTCCATCTAACTGTTACGCCGAGAAAAAAAATAATGCCCGCTAGAAGCAATGAGAATAACGTTCTTCCTATGAGAAAATGGCTTAGTTTTTTGAGCATATTTTGGGCAACAAAGCTAATTGTGTCATGGTGGTCAAAACCATTCGATGTTCCAATTTCGCACATTTTTTTATCACGTATTCAGAAAATTCGCAATTTGTTGTCATTTTATAGAGTTTTCATAAAAAGTGAATTATCTGCTTAGAATGTGTTAATAAGTTTATAGTTGTAGATAAAAATAATACGATAGTGTGTCAAAAACAAATTTAGTTTAAATTTTGTTTCATTAAAGGGTACAAATGGCAAAATCAGAAAGCAAAACATCTGTAGTTTATCGAGAAATCTGGTCCAGATTTGCAAAACCTTTCACCAGACTATTTATAATAGCAATCTTTTTAATGACAATAGTTGCTGCATCAAGTGCCATTTATCCTGCGATAATGCAACAGGTTTTCAATCATCTGGCTGGAGAGGAAACTTTTATTAAGCATAATTTTATTACTATCGTTCCAATAATTATTATTTTAACTGCACTGATCAAAGCATCAGCGATGTATCTTCAAATAATCACGGTTAATCGATTTGCACAATCTATTGCAACTTCAATGCAAGATAAGATGATGAGCCATTTATTACATGCAGATTTAGGGGTAATTACAAAGCATCCGTCAGGCGTTTATATTTCTCGTATAATGAATGATGTGAATTTGGTAAAGGAGGCTGTTGTAAGGTTATCTAATAATCTTATAAGAGATTCATTAACTATACTAGTAATGATTGGAATGATGTTTTGGTTTGATTTCTGGCTTTCTATTCTAGTATTGGCAATTTATCCAATCGCTTTTCAACCGATTTTTTTGATTGGCCGCAAGCAGCGTCATCATGCGCAACAATTGCAGGTTACAATGGAACATGTCACTTCAATCATATCAGAAATTATCGGTGGTAGCAGAATGATAAAGGCGTTTGAGCTTGAAGATAAACAGACAGTGCGTGCCTCTAAAATATTTGATAAATTAAAAATTGCTTATTTATCTTTATTGTCAGGAAGGGCCCGCATAGATCCCTTATTAGAGGCATTAGGAGGAATCGCAGTTGCAGGAGTGGTTGGTGTTACAAGTTGGCGTATTAGTAATGGAGAAATGTTTGTTGGTGATGTGGTTGGTTTTATCACGGCATTGTTAATGCTAGTTCAGCCTGTAAGAGCCATTGGAACATTAAATGCTGTGACTCAAGAAGGGTTATCTGCTGGAAAAAGAGTGCTAGAATTAATATCTACGAAACCTAACATCAGGTCATCTGAAAATGCAGTTATATTAAAAACTAATAAAGCTGAAATTGAGTTTTCAAATGTCTCATTTTCATTTAAGGATAAACCTATTTTAAAAGATATAAGTTTTAAAATAAATGAAGGAGAAACAGTTGCTTTGGTTGGTGAAAGTGGTGCTGGAAAATCCACTTTAATCAATCTTATACCAAGATTTTTTGATATAAATAGAGGTAGAATTCTCGTTAATAATGAGGACATCAGAAAGCTCAACATAAAAAGTTTACGCGCACATATTGCGCTAATAAGCCAAGATTCAATCTTGTTTGATAATACAGTTATGGAAAACATTCGCTTTGGCAGTCAAAATGCCACGGAGACAGAAATTATGGATGCCGCAAAAAAAGCAGCAGCAGATGATTTTATTTGTGAGCTCGAGGGCGGTTATAGCGCGTTAGTTGGGCCTCATGGAAACTTACTTTCAGGTGGACAGAGGCAACGGATAGCAATCGCAAGAGCCATTTTAAAAGACGCTCCTATTTTACTTATGGATGAGGCTACCTCATCACTTGATGCTCAATCTGAACAAAAAGTTCAAGTTGGACTAAAGCAATCAATTAAAGGTCGAACAAGTCTTATAATTGCTCACCGTCTTTCAACGATTAAATCCGCAGATAGAATTTATGTATTGAAAGCTGGGAAGATTATAGAGACAGGTACGCACGAGAGTTTGTTAGCTCAAGCAGGCACGTATTCAAAAATGATTTCACTTCAGCAATTTTCATGATCATTATTCTCTCTTTAAAATAGAATCAACAAAACGGCTTGCTATAGGTTGTGCTTGAAATTCTCTTGATAGTTTTTCTGGGTCATAAATCTCTTCCACCCACTTAATGAATTCCATTCCCTGTTTTTCAAATGGTATATAAGATGTGAGAAAAGCGTCAAGAATCCCAGTTTTAGCGTGTTTTATATGCAAATATTTAAATGAGAGTTGCTTGAGCGCTTCAATTGCGGGTTTTTTCATTACGACTAAAACATATAAAGCTGACATCAAACCAGCTCTATCTGCACCTGACTTACAATGAAGCAATGATGGTTTCTGAATCGAAGAAAATAAAGAAGGAACCTTTAAAAGCATTTCTTTTTCAGGAGCTGCTCTAGAGCGCACTCTGAAATTGATAAGATGTATATTCAATTTATCACAGACCTCTGCCTCTAATTGCCACCCGCCAGATACGCGGGGCCCCCTTAAATTCAGTATTGTTTTTATACCAAATTTATTGTGAGCATGTTCAATTTGCTTAGGAGAGGGCTGATTACTTCGCCACATATAATTATCTATCTGATACAGATTTTGAAAAGCCAGTCTTAAAAACCCATGGTCGTGCAGGTATAATTCTAACCAATCAGCAAGGCCCGACCTTTTAAAATTTGATGCTTCGTAAGGGTAGTCTAAGGAGACTTTTTTTTTACTCATTTAACCACCAGCTACCATCATGCCGTCAATTCTAATACTGGGGGCGGTAGTCGAAAAACGCAGGTCAATATCATTAGCAGGGGTCATTTCAAAGAACATATCTTTAAGGTTACCTGCAATTGTTGCTTCAGTAACAGGATAAGCAATTTCTCCATTTTCAATCCAGTAACCCGATGCACCTCTGCTGTAATCCCCGGTTGTGAGGCTCACAGAACTTCCAATAAGTTCTGTAACTAGGAAGCCCTTTTTAATATCTGCAATGAGTGTCTCAGGAGAAATAGTCCCATTTTCAATTAGGCAATTAGAAGTTCCTGGTGATGGCGGTGTCGATAATGACCTAACAGCATTTCCGGTTGGTAACATTTCTAATTGTGAGGCACTAGCTAGATCTAATAGCCAGTTTTGTAAGACTCCATCTTTTATGAGTTGTAGCTGTTTTACTGGCAGCGTTTCACCATCAAACCTTCGAGAACCAAGTCCGCGATTTCGCAATGGATCATCTATTACAGAAATAGATGCATTGGCGATTTTTTGATTCATTTTATCTTTTAGAAAACTAGTGCCTCTTGCAATACTAGCTCCATTTACTGCGCTTGCAAAATGACTTGTAAGACTTTTGGAAACTCGGCTGTCAAATATTACTGGAAATTGGCCTGTTGAAGCATTTCTTGCTCCAAGTCTGCTAATTGTACGATTTCCTGCGGATATGCCAATTTCTTTAGGATCAGTTAAATCCTCGGCATAAACGGTGGAGCTAAAATCATAATCTGTTTCCATTCTTCCGTCCTTTTCAGCTATCACCGAAGCTGAAACACTAAAGGAAGAGCGTTCATATTCACCTATAAATCCTGTACTAGTTGCAATTGCTATTTCTGCCTTGGATTGTCCGGCAGAGGCCCCTTCAGAATTTGTAACTCCGCTAACTTCAAGAGCCGCTGCTTCACATTTTAAAGCCATTTCAGTTAATGCGTTAGTATTGAATTCGCTGTCATCATAAAGCTCTAAATTTGGTAGTTCTGTTACTTGCTCCTCTTTAGAAGCAAGGCGCGCATACGGGTCAGCTGGGGCAATTCGTGCCATTGCAATAGCTCTCTGACACAGTTCCCGCATCCCATTTGGATCAACTTTTCCTGTTGAAATGCTTGCAGACTGTTGACCAGTAAATACTCGAAGCCCAAGCTGAAAATCTTCAGCATGTTCTACAGATTCAAATTTTCCAAGACGGACTTCAACACCTACACCTTTGTTTCTTACTAATGTAGCTTCAGCAGCATCAGCTCCTTTAGAGCGCGCTGTTTTTAATAAATCAATAATGATATTTTTTGTTGTTTCATCCATATATATCAAATAGCGCGCAAATAGGTCTTGTGCAACTGCTTGCTGGCAAGAAAATTTATGGTTATACTAAAAGTTATGAAAAAAAAATCAGTTTTTATAGATGGAAGTTCTGGAACCACAGGCCTTCAAGTAGTATCTCGTTTGTCTCAAAGATCGGATATTAGTTTAATTTTTCTTCCAGACAAAGAGAAAAAATTGGAGGAAAAACGGCTGCAGGCTATGCAAGAAGCAGATTTAACAATACTTTGTTTACCAGATTTGGCAGCTATTCGAGCGGTAGAGCTCGTGAAAGAGACTGATGTTCGAATAATTGATGCTTCGTCAGCTCATCGAACCGCACCAGGCTGGGTGTATGGTTTTCCAGAATTATGCCAAGAGCAAATCAAAAAAATAGCTAAAGCAAGATTTGTCAGCAATCCTGGTTGCTATGCTTCAGGGTTTATTGCACTATCGCGACCTTTGGTTGATAGCGGACTTATTTCACCAGACTTGTGCCTCATTGCCCCTGCGGTCTCAGGCTATTCAGGGGGTGGCAAAAACATGATTAAATCTATCAGGAATGGTAATCTGCCGAAACATTTTGACTATGGTTTGGAACTTGACCATAAACATATCCCAGAAATGATCATGCAAACTGGCCTGCAGACTTCTCCATTATTTATGCCATCTGTTGGTCTTTTTGAGCAGGGGATGTTGGTTCGATTAGCAATTCCAAAATCCCACTTGTCAAAAGATGTTTCGATTAAAGATATTTTTGAATTATATAAGAAGGCATATTCTAGTCATCCATTGATAAAGGTTTGCGAACGAGAATTTGAACTTATGTCAAAAAATTCGTCAAGGTTGTCAGCAGATGGATTAGCCGGGCAAGACGGACTTGAAATTTATTGCTTTAACAATCCAAAAACAGAACAATTTTTATTAATATCGAGACTAGATAATCTTGGAAAAGGTGCAGCAGGCGCATGCGTTCAGAATTTGAACATTATGCTTGGGTGCGACCAATTTTTGGGTTTAAATTGGCAGTAGTGATTTAAGAAAAAATATCGTTGAAAATTATCTGTATAAGCAAACCAAATGTAATTATGAGGCCGCAATCCCTATTGGATTTGAATATTTTTAGAGCAGTATTTTCTTCTACCATTTTTAAATTTTTTATTTGCCAGACCAAATGCATAATTGCGCCAATAATACCTAAAATCCAGAGGTCAATCTCAAATTTTAGCCAGAGGCCGATTGACCACAGGAAAATTGCAGTTCCATATAGCGTCGTAATACCTAAAATTAGATTGGGCCCAAAGGAAAGTGCAGCAGAGCCTATGTTTAGTTTTTTATCATCATTTTTATCCTGAATTGCGTAGATTGTATCATAACCAATTATCCAGCAAACTGTACCCGCATAAATCCAAAATATACTTTCATCTGGCCAATTATTAGAAGCGCTTACGGAACCAAGAAGAATGCCCCACGAAAACACAAAACCTAGAACAATTTGTGGCCATCTAGTGATACGTTTTGCAAGGGGGTAACATATAATCAATGGAAATGATAAAATTCCCATAATCCAGGCTCTTAATGGTAATTGAAGCAAGATAATTAATGAGAATGACAATATAAACGTAAGGTATATAAGAGCGGACCTCGTAGACATTGTTCCAACTGCAAGCGGTCGCAAAGATGTTCGTGAAACTTTTATATCGATATCACGGTCCCATAGGTCGTTAATAATGCATCCCGCTGCGCGCATTAATATTGCGCCGATCATGAATAACCCCATCAATCTCAATGTTTCAAAAAGATTATTATGATGGATCAAAATTGCCCACCAACTTGGTAATAATAATAACCACCAGCCGATAGGCCTATCTAAGCGCGCTATTATGCAATAAGGTTGAAACGACTTTGGTACCCTTGACAACCATCCATCAGTGGCGATATCTGTGTTTGTGTGGTTTGGTGAAGCCATTTCAACGCTCTATTTTCAAAATGCAAAACTAACTTCAATAACAAATATACGACTTAAAATGAAATTGATATTATTAAGTATTATTAAATATGACGCGCAATGCATTTAATAATAAAATAAAAGGTTTATACACTTTTGTACTTTTTCAGAAACTTTTTTTTAATGGTATATAATGCAATGAAATTTAAATCATTTTTTGGTTAATTACGCTAAAATGTATCTTAATTCTAGAATAAATCTAACACGACTTTTTGTAGAGTGTGACTTAATGGAACATAAATTCATTGAGCTTAACGCGGCTCAGGAACACTATCTTTACTCTGTCTTGAGGAAAAAAGATGGTTCTGAGTTACTTTTATTTAATGGAAGGGATGGCGGTTTTTTGAGTGTTATCGAAGCTTCAGGCAAGCGAAAGTTTTCAGTTTATTGTAAGAAAAAAATAATTGCTCAGACTTCGTCAACAGATTTATGGTTACTTTTTGTACCAATAAAGCGAATGAGAATGGATTTTATGGTTCAAAAAATAACAGAATTAGGTGTTTCAAAAATTTGGCCAGTGCAATCTGAATTCGGTCAAGTAAAACAATTAAAATATGAAAAACTTCGATCCAATATGATCGAGGCAGTAGAGCAGACAGAACGCCTTGATTTGCCTGAAATTGAAGAATTTATGGATCTTCAAACTGTTCTTGGTAATTGGCCAGAAGATAGAATGCTAATTGTATGCGATGAGTCTAAATCCGAACCAAAGCAAGCAAGAGCGATGACTGAGTTAAATAGTGCAAAAGTTGGTAAAGCAGCCATAATAATAGGGCCTGAGGGGGGATTTAGTAGTAAAGAGAGAGAGCAGTTAAATCTTCATTCATGCACAGAACATATTTCACTCGGACCAAGAATTTTAAGAAGTGATACCGCAGCAATAGCTGCGCTAAGTATCTATCAGTCTAATTTTGGTGATTGGTATAATGAAAAGAAGAATTAAAAGAAATGGTCATCAAATATGACTGAAAATAATATATCCGCATCATATACATCCCTTGTTGAATGGTTTTCAAGCAAGGAGAAAGATCCAAAGGATTGGCGAATAGGAACTGAGCATGAAAAATTTATTTTTTCATTAGATGGGCAAAAACCAGTTGCTTATGAGGGAGATGCAGGTATTGAGGCTATTTTGCGTTATTTGAGCAAAACTTATGATATGAAGCCTATTAAAGAAAACGAAAAATATATAGCTCTAAAAACTAAAGATGGTGCGTCAATTTCTTTAGAGCCAGGCGGACAGTTTGAGCTATCTGGGAATGTAGTTAAGACAATACACCACAGTTGTATTGAAACAAATAGACATTTGAAACAGATGCTTGATGTTACGGCCAAACTAGGTTTGGGGATGCTAGGATTGGGATTTCATCCAACTGCATCCAGGGCAGAGGTAAATTGGATGCCTAAAGGCAGATATAGGATAATGAGGGATTATATGCCGAAGGTAGGTAATTTGGGTTTGGATATGATGCTTCGCACCTGCACCATCCAGACAAATCTGGATTATTGTGATGAACAAGATATGAGACGTAAATTCAAAACCTCGCTAGCATTACAGCCAGTTGCTACTGCTTTATTTGCAAATTCACCTTTTAAAGATGGTGCCTTAACAAGTCTTCAGTCTAACAGAGCATTGGTATGGACAGATACTGATCCAGATAGATGTGGAGTACCAACATGCGTTTTTGAACCAAATTTTGGTTATGAACAGTGGGTTGACTATGTTTTAGATGTACCAATGTATTTTATTTATAGAAACGGGGAATATTTAAATGTTGCAGGTAAATCCTTTAGACGCTTTATGAGTTCAAAACATAGAGATGATTTTTTTGGCCATACTGCTTCCATGTCAGATTTTGAAGATCATATTACAACTGTCTTCCCAGACGTTCGACTAAAGGGGTATCTGGAAATGCGTGGAGCAGACGGGGGGCCTTGGTCCATCATTTGTGCATTACCAGCTCTTTGGGTTGGATTATTATATGATCAAGAAGCTCTAGAAAAAGCAGAAGCGATAGCAAATAAGTTTACACATCAAGATGTTGTTAATGCTCGAATATCAGCTGCGAAAGACGGATTGAAAGGACAGTTAGGCTCACAATCACTTCATGAATTAGCATCACAAATTATTGAAATTGCAGAAACAGGTTTAAAAAACCGTGCAAGATTTAATAAGGAGGATAAAGATGAAACAATATTTCTTAAACCATTAAGAACTATAGTAGATACTGGTCTAACGCAAGCAGATATAGTGCGTAAATTATTTCATGAAAAATGGGCTGAAGATATTCAAAAGGTTTTTGAATATTATAAGTATTAAAGAAAATTAAAGGGTTTTAAGAGCAATAAATCTTCGATATGAAAACAAACTGAAAGTTTAACCTGTTTAATTTGTATAACCATAAAAATTTTTTGAATATTTAGTGGTAATACATTTATTAGGCTGCTTGTGTCCCCCCAACAGTGATGCCCCCAATTTTCAAAGTAGGTTGTCCAACTCCCACCGGGACAGATTGGCCGTTTTTCCCACAAGTTCCAACACCTGCATCCAGTTCCATATCATTGCCGATCATAGATATCTTTGACATCGCATCTGGGCCATTTCCTATCAAGGTGGCGCCTTTGACAGGCGCTGTAATTTTCCCGTTTTCTATCAAATAAGCCTCAGACGCAGAAAATACAAACTTTCCAGATGTAATATCTACCTGACCACCCCCAAAATTTACGGCATATAGCCCTTTATCAACGGTAGAAAGTATCTCTCCAGGTTCTAAATCACCAGATTGCATAAAAGTATTAGTCATTCTGGGCATTGGAAGGGATGCATATGACTCACGTCTTCCATTACCAGTAGGAGCAACATTCATCAGCCTTGCATTTTGTCTATCCTGCAAATACCCTTTTAGGATGCCGTCTTCGATTAAGATGTTACGTGCAGATTTTGTGCCTTCATCGTCAATTGTTATAGAACCACGCCTGTCCGATATTGTGCCGTCGTCTATAACAGTAACACCCTTAGCAGCAACTTGTTCCCCAACTTTGCCAGAAAAAATAGAGGTGCCCTTGCGATTAAAATCACCTTCTAGACCGTGTCCAACAGCTTCATGTAACATAACTCCAGGCCACCCTGGACCCAGAACGATTTCCATTTCACCAGCAGGTGCAGGGATGGATTCAAGGCCAATTAGAGCGAGGCGCAATGCTTCATCTACTTCTTGTTGCCAATTGCTTGCGTTTAGATATTTATCAAACATAAAACGGCCACCAGAACCACTAGAGCCAGTTTCCATTCTGCCATTTGCCTCAACCATAACTGACACATTCAACCTGACCAATGGTCTAATATCTGCTGCTCGGTATCCATCAGGTCTCAATATTTGTACAGCTTGCCACGAACCAGCAATCGATGCTGAAACTTGTTTTACTCTACTATCTTTGTCTCGCGCATATTTATCAACAGACTGCAATAGTTTCACCTTTGCATCGAAGGGTGTCACATCAAGTGGATTTGCATCTGAATACAGTGGTAAATTAGCTGCATTAGACGGTGATAATGCTAATTCTCCAGAATACCCACTTGTGACGGCCTTAACTGTTTGGCCGGCTCTTTCTAAAGCTGCTGTTGACATATCTCCTGAATGGGCAAATGCGTCGGCCTCGCCAATTATAGCCCTCAATCCAAAGCCACAGGATTGGTTATAGCTTGCTGATTTCAGTCTCCCATCATCAAAAGATAGAAACTCAAGATAATCAGTTTCTAAAAACAAATCGCCGTCATCCGCACCATATAATGCATCTTTTAAAATTGACTCAGCGAATCCCCTATCGAAATTACCATCTTTAAAAAACAAAAGGTCCGTCTGCGCGAGTGGGTCCATTAGTATATCCTTTTGACTTATTTTATCATACCGATGAATATAAACTAAAAATAAAGATTGTTATAGTTATTATGGGTTGAATCTCTGCTAACTTCAAGTGCCTGTGTCTTCTAATTTCACAGATAATATCGAGCAATACCTAATTCATTATCATTCTGCAGAAAGTTGCGCGACAGGCAGTCGCAGTACTCTTCCCAAAGAGTAAAAAAACATATAGAACTAATACGATATTTTGAGTATTGAAGTTAAACTAATTTTAAATTTTAGTTTTGTTTGCAGACTATCCTGGGGGATTTAATAATGAGTGCAAAATTTATGCGCTGCCTTTTGCTAAGCTCTTTTACGTTTGTTGTTTTTGGTTTGTCTGTTGCTGGCGCAGCTCAACCTGAGCCATGGCAAATTGGACTTCAAGAGCCAGCTGGTTCGATAGCGCAAAAGGCAACAGATTTGCATAACTTACTTTTAGTAATCATAACGCTTATATCAGTTTTTGTGCTTGGACTGTTAGTGTTTGTTGGGTGGAGGTTTAGGAGAGAATCTAATCCAAAACCTTCAAAAACAACACACAACACTGTTATAGAAATCCTATGGACTGTTGTCCCAGTGTTGATTTTAGTTGTAATCGCAGTTCCTTCATTTCGGCTGCTATATTACATGGATGAGACAAAAAATGCTGAAATGGTCATTAAAGTTACAGCAAACCAATGGTACTGGAACTATGAGTACATGGATGAGCAGATTTCCTTTGATAGCTATATGCTTAAGGATGATGAATTGCAGCCTGGCCAACCACGATTGTTATCTGTAGATAATCCACTTATTTTGCCAGATAACACAAAAATTAAATTTCTTGTAACTGGCAATGACGTTATGCATTCATTCTTTGTACCTTCTTTGGCTGTCCAAACATATGCCTTTGTTGGGCGTTCTAATGAAGTATGGATAGATGTGCCCCCTGGAGAAAAAACATATTATGGGCAATGCAACCAAATATGTGGCGTAAATCATTCGTTTATGCCGATTGTCGTCAAAGCTTTGGCGCGTGATAAGTATGAGAAATGGTTGTTGGAAGCAAAGAAAGACTTCGCTTTATCTGATGGACCAAATTACATTCAACTTGCTTCTGTAAAAAAATGAGAATTTAGGGAGACTTTTATAATGAGTGCTCAATCAACTATTGCTGAAAATGAACATGGCGCACCGACCGGATTTGTGAGGCGTTGGCTTTACTCAACAAATCACAAAGATATCGGAACCATGTATATTATATTTGCGATTATAGCGGCGTTTATTGGGGGTGGATTCTCTGTTTTTATGAGGATGGAGCTTATGCAACCAGGCATCCAATATATGTCGGATGGACATATGTGGAATGTCTTTACAACTGCTCATGGCCTTATAATGGTTTTCTTTGTGGTAATGCCTGGGCTCATTGGCGGCTTTGGTAATTGGTTTGTGCCAATAATGATAGGCGCACCAGATATGGCGTTTCCAAGAATGAATAATATTTCATTTTGGTTATTGCCACCAGCTTTTATTTTATTGCTATTGTCCGCTGTAGTTGATGGTGGAGCAGGGGTTGGCTGGACAATTTATCCTCCTCTTTCATCATCCGCAGGCACACCTGGTATGTCTATGGATCTAGCCATTTTTTCACTTCATTTAGCTGGTGTATCATCAATTTTGGGAGCTGCTAATTTTATAACAACTATCTTTAATATGAGAACGCCAGGAATGACTTTACACAAAATGCCTCTATTTGCCTGGGCAATGCTCATAACAGCCTTCTTATTATTGCTTGCAGTTCCGGTATTGGCAGGAGCTATAACCATGCTTCTCACAGATAGAAATTTTGGCACAACCTTTTTTATACCAGAGGGAGGAGGCGATCCAATTTTGTTTCTTCACCTTTTTTGGTTTTTTGGCCATCCTGAGGTATATATCATGATCCTTCCGGCATTTGGAATTGTGAGTCACATTATTTCCACATTTTCAAACAAGCCTGTATTTGGATATTTAGGGATGGCTTATGCCATGGTGGCTATTGGGTTTGTTGGGTTCATTGTATGGGCACACCATATGTACACCGTCGGTCTTGATGTTGATACTAAAGCATATTTTACAGCGGCTACTATGGTTATAGCAGTGCCTACAGGAGTAAAGATTTTTAGTTGGATAGCGACCATGTGGGGAGGTTCTATAAGATTTGATGTTCCAATGCTTTGGGCTGTTGGTTTTATCTTTTTATTTACAGTAGGGGGTGTGACTGGCGTCGTTTTATCAAATGCTGGATTGGATGTTGTGCTCCATAATACCTATTACGTTATTGCTCATTTTCACTATGTTCTTTCTTTGGGTGCAGTATTTGGCTTATTTGCGGGTTTCTATTATTGGTTTTCAAAAATGACGGGATATACTTATCATAATGGATTAGCAAAACTTCACTTTTGGGTAACTTTTTTTGGTGTAAATTTAACTTTCTTTCCAATGCACTTTCTTGGCTTAGCGGGTATGCCTCGAAGATATGTAGATTATCCAGATGCTTTTGCAGGATGGAATATGGTAGCGTCCATAGGTTCATTTGTCTCCGCTGCCGGAGCTATTATTTTCCTGTTTGTTATAATAGAAGCTTTTATGTCTCGTCGTAAGGCAGAGAGTAACCCCTGGGGAGAAGGTGCAACAACTTTGGAATGGCAGGTACCGTCACCTCCGCCTTACCATACTTATGAAACGTTACCAAAGATTAAATAAGACCTAATTTATTATGGATAAAGCACCTAATCTTGATATCGAAACTGTAAGTTTTGTTCCCACAAAGGTCTCTGGTTTTTTTCAACTTATGAAACCACGAGTCATGAGCCTCGTTATTTTCACTGGTTTTACGGGCACTTACCTTGCACCTGGTGATTTGCACCCAATTCTTGCTTTCATCTCATTGCTAGCCATTGCTGCAGGAGCTGGTGCCTCCGGTGCAATCAACCAATGGTATGATAGTGATATTGACGCCATAATGAAAAGAACTAGCGGAAGACCAATACCATCTGGTGAGGTTAAGCCAGAAGAGGCGTTGGCTTTCGGTGTCACGATTTCCATTATATCTGTTTTGATTTTGAGTCTATCTGCAAATTTTCTTGCTGGTGGGTTGCTTGCGTTCACTATTATTTTTTATGGATTAATTTATACGGTCTGTCTTAAGCGCTTCACTGCACAAAATATTGTAATCGGTGGTGCGGCTGGCGCGCTTCCTCCCATTATTGGTTGGGCAGCAGTAACGTCAACTGTTGGAATTGAACCAATCATATTGTTTTGTTTAATCTTTTTTTGGACCCCACCACATTTTTGGGCTTTGGCAATTGTAAAAAACGATGATTATAAAAGAGCAAAAATCCCTATGCTTCCAGTAATATATGGTAATAAAGAAACTAGACGGCAAATCCTAATATATAGCTTAATAATGGTTTTTGTGAGCTTTTTACCATCTATAATTGGTATGGTAAAGTTATTGTATGGAGCTACAGCGGGGCTTGCGGGCATAATATTTTTGTTTCTAGCGTTCCAGCTTCTAAAAAAACCGAGTGATAAGCGTGCAATTCTATTATTTAAATATTCAATTATTTATTTGTTCACTTTATTTTTGGCATTAATTTGTGATCATGCAATTTTAGGATAATTATTGATGAATAGAAATGAGCCAAAGACATCTGCAGAATTAAAGCAAGCAAGAAAACGCCAGAATTATACTATTCTTGGCCTAATTTTTGGTTTAGTATTGCTTTTTTATCTTATTACGGTTGTGCGAATAGGATTAAATTAATGTTAGTAGGGAAAAACCCAAATTATCACAACCAAATAAATTTGCGAAAACGAAATATAAAAAGTTTGTGGTTTCTCTCTGTTATTGTTATCAGTATGTTGGGCTTATCTTATGCATCTGTCCCGCTGTATGAATTATTTTGTCGAGTTACTGGATATGGCGGCACCACTCAAATTGCAAAACAAGAGTCAGAAAGAATTATTAACGGACATGACGTCAAAATAATTTTCAACGCTCATGTTAATCCAGAACTTAACTGGTCTTTTAATCCAATTACTGAAACTGTAAACCTCTTACCTGGTGAGCAGGTAAAAGCTATTTTTAGAGCTACAAATTTGTCAGATGATTTGACGATTGGGACCTCAACCTTTAATGTCACGCCACAAAAGGTGGGGCCTTATTTTATGAAAATGGAATGCTTTTGTTTTACTGAACAACCATTAGCACCAGGAGAGTCAGTAGATATGCCAGTTGTGTTTTATCTTGATCCAGAAATAGCTTCAGATAAAAATACTACAGATGTAGAAGAAGTTGTGTTGTCTTATACATTTTTTAAGTCATTACAGAGTTAATTGTTTAATCGCATTTTTTGGGGGAAATTATGTATTTATCATGGAGAGTCAAATGAGTGGGACAAAACAGCATCCATACCACTTAGTAGAACCTAGCCCATGGCCGGCTGTTGGAGCTGCAGCTGGTTTCGTAGTGACCATTGGCGCAGCAATGTTCATGCATGAAAAGCCATTTGGATTAGAGATGCTAGCGGTTGGACTTGGCCTAGTTATACTTACAATGTTTTTATGGTGGAGAGATATAGTCAGAGAAGCTGAGTATCAAGGCCATCACACACCGATAGTTCAGATTAGTATGCGATATGGAATGTTATTGTTTATTGTCTCTGAAATTATGTTTTTTGTGGCGTTCTTTTGGGCTTTTTTTGACCGTGCTTTATTTCCCGTTGGAGGTATTTGGCCACCAGAGGGTATTCATACATTTGACCCTTTCGATTTACCATTAATGAATACACTTATTCTTTTGCTTTCAGGGTGCACTGTTACTTGGGCGCATCACGCTCTGCAGCATAATGACCGAAAAGACTTCATCACGGGTCTATCTATCACTGTAATGTTAGGAGTGCTATTTACTGCATTACAAGCTTTCGAATATCAGCATGCACATTTTGGTTTTAGTGATGGCATCTACCCCTCTGTATTCTTTATGGCAACAGGATTTCATGGATTTCATGTAATTGTGGGTACAATATTTCTATTCGTTTGTTTGATACGTGGTATGAGAGGTCAATTCACCGCAGAAACCCATTTTGGCTTTGAGGCTGCTGCATGGTATTGGCATTTTGTTGATGTTGTTTGGTTGTTCTTGTTTGTAGCCATCTATTGGTGGGGTGGATAATTATTCTTATAAAAAATTAAAGAATATGAAGGGTCTTATATATAAAGGCCCTTCTGTTTTTTTGTTAAAGAGGAAATGATGATATTCAGACCACTTTTTTGGCCCACACTTTTTTCGGTTCCATTAGTTGCTCTGCTAATTGCTCTTGGTAGTTGGCAATTATCACGGTTAGCTGAAAAAACAGAGCTCATATCTAAATTTGAGCAACGAAGCAAAGGACCAGCAATAGCAATTAGTCAGATTTTTGAACCAATCGATAACTTTGAATATCAACGAGTTGGAGTTACCGGTAAGTTTCTACATCAGTCAGAGATTTATTTGACTGGTAGAACCTATGAGGGCAATGCTGGTTTTCATGTTGTTACGCCATTTCAAACCCAAGAAGAAACTATTTTAATTAACCGTGGATGGGTTTCTGAGGCCTATAGACTGCCAAGCACGCGCCCATTTTCTCTTATTGAAGATGAAATTTATCTTGAAGGTATACTGAGGCTCCCAGGAAAAAAAGGTTATTTCGTGCCAGAAAACGAGCCGGAAAACGGTTTTTGGTTTACACTTAAGCCGGATGAAATTGGTAGATTTCTCAAGCGAGAAGAAATTAACAAAGAATTTTATCTTGATATTATTAGAACTGGCGAGGTTATAACACTGCCTATAGCAGCGGAAGTAAATATTAACTTAAGAAATTCTCATTTTAATTATGCGTTAACCTGGTTTGGACTAGCACTTGTTTTAATTGTAGTTTATTTTGCCTTTCATTATCAAAATAACAGACTACAGTTTCCTTCAAAATCTCTGTCCGATTAGAGAACGGAACTTATTAAAATGGAATATTTAAGTACTCGTGGAGAAGATCATAACACTACATTTGAAGGTGTGCTTCTAAATGGTCTTGCAAGAGACGGTGGTTTATATTTGCCAAAAAGTTGGCCAACATTTAATTCTTCTGAAATCGCAAACATGCAAGGACTTTCTTATCATGAAATAGCAGCCCTCATTATATCAAAATTCACAGGTGATGATATTATTTATAGAGAGGTTGCAGACCTTACTAAAGCCACTTACGAGAATTTCACGCATCCAGAGGTTGCACCTCTGAAATTTATTGAGGACGGTTTATATGCATTAGAGTTATTTCATGGCCCTACAATTGCATTTAAAGATTACGCGATGCAATTTCTTGCACGGACCTTCCACAAGGCTCTTTCAAAATCAGGAAAGCGTTCAGTAATTCTGGGTGCAACAAGTGGTGACACTGGTTCTGCAGCGTTACAAGCCTTCCAAAATCTTGATTCAATCGATATATTTATTCTATTTCCTTATGGCAGGGTATCGCCTATCCAGCAGAAGCAAATGACCTCCCTTGCTGGTTTGGGAGCCCATGCTATATGTGTTAGTGGTGATTTTGATACATGTCAGGATATTGTAAAAGGATGTTTTAACGATCACTACTTTAGAGATGAAGTGAATTTATCTGCAATAAATTCAATCAATTGGGCAAGACTCATTCCTCAAATTGTTTATTATTTTACGGCTGCGGTGAAGCTTGGAGCTCCAGACCAAAAAGTAGCTTTTAGTGTCCCAACAGGCAATTTTGGGAATATTTTTGCAGGTTGGGCGGCAAAACAGATGGGACTACCAATTGATAGGTTGATAGTAGCTTCCAATAGAAATGATATATTACCCCGTTTTTTTGAGAATGGAAAAATGGTCAGAGAAAAAGTACATCAGAGCTTGAGCCCGTCTATGGATATTCAAGTATCTTCAAATTTTGAAAGGCTACTGTTTGAATTGCTTGAACGGGATGCTGAATTATGTGCCTTAAAGATGAAGGAGTTTGCGTCAACAGGTTTTTTTGATGTCTCACTAGGGCAACTTAAGGTGGCTAAGGAGATATTTGCAGCCTATCGTGTGGATGATGCTAAAACAACGCGAAGAATAAAATTCTTATATGACCATTATGGAATGATTTTCGACCCTCACAGTGCAGTTGGCCTTGAAGCCGCTAAAGCAGCGAGAGATGATGAAGTGGTATCAAAAAATATTCCCATAATTTCATTAGCTTGTGCACATCCAGCAAAGTTTCCAGACGCTGTGGAAAATGCGATTGGAGTTAGACCAGAATTACCCCAACATCTTTCTGACCTCATGGATAGACAGGAATCAAAAATTGATATTGATGGGAAAGTAGAGGCAATTAAAGAATTAATTTTCATAAATAAAAGAAATTAAATAATAAAGGTGTCCATTTGCAAATACCGTATAAACGTATGAAAAATATATATTTTATACCCAACCAGATTGAGGGGAGAGATTACTGGCATTAAATCCACAATAACCTAGTGCCTCTTCCCAAATAGAACTAGCATTATCGTTGAAAACCATTTCTGGAGATGCGGGTACATGTATCCACATATTTTGACGTAACTCCTCTTCTAATTGACCTGCAGCCCATCCAGTATATCCTAGCATAATTTTAAAATTTGTTGGACCAATCCCATCGGCAATTTCAGATAGCATGTCTAATTGCATGGATAACGCAATCTCGTTGGTTATTTTGATAGAGTCTGGCATTAAATGTTCTTCAGAATGTAGAATGTAACCGCGCCTATCTTCGACTGGTCCACCAGAATAAATTATCCTATTTTGTTCAAAACGTGGCTTGATAAAACTTAATTGTTCCGTGAGCTTAGAAAAAGTAAAATTGAGTTTAGGTTTATTTAATATCAATCCCATTGCTGTTTGTTTGTCATGTTTGCACATGAATATTACAGCTTGGTGAAACTGAGGGTCATTCATTTGCGGTGTCGCCACAAGAAAATGCCCAACAAGTTCTGTGAATAAAAGGGCTTTTTTTTCTCTTTTCATGCCTTGTATATTAACTTACTTGTATGATCCAGCAATCCTTTTTCTAAAAAAAGTCTAATTAAATAAAAAATGTTAAAAATAAACCAAAAAAAGGCTGACAAAAAAAAAATTAGGCTTATGTAAATGTAAAATGAAACAATATATTATAATTCTGTTTTGCACTTTTTTTGGAAGTATGGCCTCTTTGCAGGCGGCTAACGGTCCTTGGTTGGAAAGCGAATATGCTAAAGTACGATTAATAAGTAGTACCCAAGCCACTGGCAATTTAGAGCAAATCCCTGCAGCGTTAGAATTTCAACTCAAGCCTGATTGGAAGGTATATTGGCGTAGTCCGGGCGATGCGGGTCTACCCCCCATTTTAGAAGCTTACGAAAGCAAACATGAAATAAAACGTTACTGGCCAGTTCCAGAACGCTTTACATTATTTGACATTGAAACTTTTGGTTATTCTGACAGTGTAATTCTACCGTTAACAATAAAACATATTGATAAAACGGATGATTTCCTGTTTAAGGGCTTTCTTGACGCACTAATTTGTTCAGATATATGTTTACCATTATCCGGAGATATTAGCTTATCTCTACCCAAAGGAATTTCATCACATAGCATATATGCTCAAGAAATAGCATATGCTAAAGCAAAGGTTCCCTCAAAAACCACAGGCCCTAATATAGAAATAATTTCGACTAGTTTAATACCTCATGATAGGTCATTGCTTATTGATATTTCTATATCAAGTAAAAATTTAAAAGACATTTTTGTTGAAACCAATCTTGCCGGATATAGTTTTTCCAAACCGAAAATAATTAAAAAGTTAAATGACAGAATTTTAGCTCAGATTAATGTAAAAGGATCTCAGGATCCAAAAAAACTGATGGGACAGGAAGTTACTTTAACCATTCTCGCAGGCATGCAGTTTAAGGAAGAAAAATTATTAATAAGCGATACCGAGGACAAACAAAATTCGTTGCTACCATTGCATTTGAACGGATTTATAACGATCTTGTTAATTAGTTTTTTGGGAGGAATAATTCTTAACTTCATGCCATGTGTTTTACCTATATTATCTTTGAAGGTAGCTAATTTCCTTGGAACTGCTGGTAAGCCTTATTCAGAGGTAAGAAAGCATTTTTTAGCAACAGCATTTGGTATTTTATTCAGTTTTACTTTACTCTCTTCGGGTTTAATCTTTTTAAGAAATGTTGGTTATCAGATAGGCTGGGGAATTCAGTTTCAGAATCCTATTTTTTTAGTCATAATTTCGGTTATTTTGTTGATATTCATTGCAAGTTTACTTGATTGGTTTTATTTGCCAATTCCCAGAACTGCAGCGAAATTATCTTCTGTTATTTCAAATAATGCAGGCTATCGATATGATTTTTTTTCAGGAATGCTAGCAACTACCCTTGCCACTCCTTGCTCTGCCCCATTTGTTGGAACTGCAGTGGCCTTCGCATTATCTGGCAGCAACTTTGTATTATTTAGTGTTCTTTTAATTATGGGATTAGGGCTTTCGTTGCCGTGGCTTATCTTTGCTATAGCACCACCACTTTCATCATTTTTACCAAAACCAGGCTATTGGATGGTTCGAGTAAAACAATTATCTGCTATTCTTTTAATAGGAACATTAATCTGGATTTTATGGGTTTTAAGTAATTTACTAGGAGTACGTGCTGAAGTACAAAATGCTGAATCAAGCAGATATAAAACATGGTCTGTAGAAGTAATGGAAGATGCAATTACAACAGGTAGGCCAGTTTTTGTTGATGTAACTGCAGATTGGTGTATCACCTGTAAAGTTAATAAAATTTCTGTATTAGAAAGTAGAGAAATTTCAGATGCATTCACCAAGGAAAAATTTATCTTATTACAAGCAGATTGGACTAGTCCTAATGATGAAATAGCAAAATTTCTAGCGAGCAATGGACGGTTTGGGATTCCATTTGACATTATATTTTCACCTCAGCTAGAAACACCAATAATATTGCCAGAAATATTAACAACTGAGAAATTACTATCTTCTATAAAAAAGGCGAGTTTATCACAAACTAAATAACAAGGATAATCAAAGGAACACTGGTAAATGACATTAACAATTGGAAGTAAAATACCAAAACTTGAAATCACAACTAAGACGTCAGAAGGATTAGATATAATAAATACTGAAAACTATTTCAGTGGTCGGAAAATAATTGTTTTTTCGGTTCCTGGAGCGTTTACACCGACTTGTTCTGAAAAACATCTACCAGGTTATATCAAACACCACGATAAGTTTTTATCAGTTGGAATTCACGCTATAGCATGTTTAGCAGTAAATGATGCACATGTGATGTTTGCTTGGGCAGAACAAAATGAGGCTGACGGCCTGATCGATTTATTTGCAGATAGTAGGGCAATTTTCACAGAGTTACTTGGTCTAAAAACCGATATGGGGGCAGTTTTGGGTATAAGAGCATCAAGAAGTGCTTTCGTTGTTGATAATGGTTTGATAACACATTTTTTCAAAGAGGAACCAAAAGCATACGAAGTCTCTGATGCAGAATCACTGCTTTCTGCTGTTTCCGGTTAGGTTGAAGCCGCCGATTGTATTTTTCTAGCTTCCTCTTGAGCAAGGTGGTCGCATTCTTCGTTTTCACTATGACCAGAATGGCCTTTTATCCATTGCCAATCTACCTGATGAATTTCGCAAAGTGAGTCAAGTTGTAGCCAAAGATCTTTATTTTTAACTACTTTTTTATTGGATGTTTTCCAATTATTTTTTTTCCAGTTAGCAATCCACTTATCAATTCCATTCATCACGTATTTGCTGTCCGTAATAATAGTAACATTAACGGGTCTCGTGAGAGCCGATAATCCCTTAATGACCGCAGTTAGCTCCATTCGGTTGTTAGTTGTATCTGCTTCGTTTCCACATAAAATCTTCTTATGACGTTTAAAATATAAAATGCTAGCCCATCCACCGGCGCCAGGGTTTCCTAAACATGCTCCGTCGGTATACAATTTTGTTTTTGTTTCCATTATCAGAGTCCATATAAATCTAGATTGCTATTAGACCGCAAATAGATAATCTTATTCCAATATTCAAGTGGATCGTGTTTTTTAACAAGAGCGCCCTTAGGTGTATGATGCCAATCATAATAGCGAGTTACAAAAAAACGTATTGCAGCACCCTGCGTTAAAGTGGGTAACGCATTTTTTTCCTTATTATTTAATTGGCGTATTTTCTGGTAGCTAGCTATTAGTGTTTTTGCTTTCTCTGAATTAAAACTGCCATCATTTTCAAAGCACCAACTATTTAAGCAAATCGCGATATCGTAGGCATAAAAATCAGTACATGCAAAATAAAAATCAATTATTCCCGATAGATTATTATTTATAAACATTGCGTTATTTGGAAACAAATCACCATGAATTATTCCCGCTGGAAGAGTTTTAGGCCACCTCGTAATAATATTCTCAATATAAAGGCTAGCCTCTTTATTAAGGCCTTTAGATAAATTTGAGTCGTCATCATTGGTTTCAAGGAGTATTGATAGCCAGTTTTTAGGTCCTAGAGGATTTTTCCTATATAAGCTTAATTTAAACGTTGCTATATGCAGTTTTGCTAGCATAGTACCAATTTGTGAGCATCTGTTTAGATTTGTGAATTGGGCAGTTTTACCATTAAGAAAAGATACGATAGTAGCATATTTACCAGAACAAATATTAATTATGTTTCCATTTATATCTGGAATTGGTCTTGGACAGCTTATTTCATTTTGAGATAACTCACTTAATAATTTCATGAAAAAGGGTAAGTCTTCGGCATTCATCCTCTTCTCATAAAGGGTAAGAATATATCTATCGATACTTGTTCTAAGCAGAAAGTTCGAGTTTTCAACGCCCTCTTTAATTTCAGTAAGGCTAATTAAATCTCCAATCTCATAATTTTGAAGAAATTCTGTGACCTCTATATCAGAAACGGGGGTATAAACAGCCATAAAAAACTATCTTCTCTTCAATATGGAAGGTAGATTGAAGGTCACATTTTCTTTAATTGAATTTTCTGTTTGTATAGATATTTCAAATTCATCATCCAGTTTCTGAATTAACTCATTGACCAATATTTCAGGAACTGATGCGCCAGAGGAAATAGAAATTACAGAAACATCGCGAAGTTCATTTAAATCGAGTGAGTTTGCATCAGGTATTAAAACTGCTTTTTTGGCGCCAAATTTTAATGCTACTTCTACGAGTCTTTTAGAGTTGGAAGAGTTATTTGCACCAATAATTATAAAATATTCAGATTTTTCAGCTAGTTTCTTTACGGCATTCTGTCTGTTTGTTGTGGCATAACAGATATCTTCGCCACTTGGTCCGGTTATTTTTGGGAATCTATGTTGCAGAATTGAGATGATTTCTGATGTATCATCAACAGAAAGTGTAGTTTGAGTTGCAAATGCAAGATTATCAGGATTTTCTGGCTCAAAATTTAGTGCGTCTTCTGCGGTTTCAATAAGTGTTATTTCACCGTCGGGCACTTGACCCATCGTTCCTGCTACTTCAGGATGTCCATAGTGTCCAATTAGGATAGTATGCTTTCCTTTTTGATAGTGCCTTATTGTTTCATTATGAACTTTAGTAACTAAAGGACAGGTAGCATCAATTGCAATCATATTCTCAACGTCAGCCTGCTGCCTTACAGATTTTGCGACACCATGCGCTGAAAAAATTACAGGGGCACCTTCTGGCACCTCATCTAGTTCTTCGACAAAAACGGCCCCTTTTTTTGCTAGACTATTTACTACATATTTATTATGCACAATTTCGTGCCGGACAAACACAGGAGCACCAAATCTTTGCAATGCTTTCTCAACTATTTCAATGGCTCGCTCTACTCCAGCACAAAAACCACGAGGCGTTGCAAGTAAAATTGTTTTTTTTTCACTTCTCATAATGACTTATTTGCGCGATAACTTCATAAAGGTCAATTGAAGACAGTCTAAAAATGTAAAATAAAGGTTATATAATGCAAAAAAAGTCTATCTTCATAATTATGATATCATTATTTTTAGTAGGGTGTGAAACGATAAGATCGTCTTATCTGGAATGTGATAACCGTATTACTGCTATTGAAGAAGGTAGTAGAATTACATTACGAACTCTTGATAATGGTGCCACAGCACAAGCACGATTTAATGGCGTGTCTACTCTGTGTAATGAGAGAGATGACGTTGTAAACATGCGAATAAAGATAGGGCTGAAATTAGTTAGAGATATGCACCAAAATAAAGAAGCGGTTACATTAGAATTACCATTACTTATAGCTATATTGGACTCTGAAGATGCGGTTAAAAGTTTTGAAAGTGTAAGCTATAGGATGGCTTTCCCTGAGGGTCAAGAAATTATTTACCCAGTAATTAATCCTAAAATCAAAAAACCGAAGTTAGGACGGGTCATACTCTCGTTATCACCTGAAGTAATAAAACCCTAGTCGCTAATATAATTTTTTGTACTAGACGTATTCTTTTAAAATAGATTTCACTAGTTATTGCGCAGCTTTAATTTGTGAAATAGATTCATCTATAATAGACGAATTTAACTCATCATTCAGTTCAGAAACTAATATTTCCTTACTAGCTGAAATAGCAATACTAGTTGCTCTCATTTTGAGTTCTGCAAGAACAGCTGCTTCGGAAGCAGCTATCTTAGCTTTCGCTTGATTCTCTCTTCGCTTGATCGATTCTTTTGCTTTTTCAGCAGCCGCGTTGCGAATTCGTTCTGCAGCCTCGTGAGCATCAGCTATTATTCTTTTCGCATCTTCCACTGCTTCATTTTGCATAACTTGAAATTTTTTTAACTCTTTTTCTGCTTCAATACGGAGTGTTTCTGCTTCTGCTAACCTATTTTTAATTTTATTAACTCTATTATCAAGCAAGTCAGATAAAGCGGATCCTACTTTACGCCATACAATAGCAATAAAAATAATAAATCCTAACGCAACCCAAGCTGATTCATCAAAAGCCATTATATTGCTCCATTAGTTTTGCAATTTCGCATGTAAGCTCACGTGTTTTTTAACAACAGATTTTGTAACTTTTACTGGTGTCAGATCAGATATGATTTTCTGTGAAATTTCTGTTGCTAATTCCTCAAGAGAAGAAAGTGTTTCTTTTCTAACTTCTGCAAGACTGTCTTCTGCTTTTTTTGCATTTGCAGCAAGTTTTTTGTCTAATGCTGCTTCACGTTTTGCTGTATCGGATTTGGCTTCATTTACTGCGTTTGCTAAAGTATTAGAGGCCTGTGTTCTTGCTTCATTTAAAGAGGCTTCAAAAGAGCTAAATGCTTTTTTAGCATTTTCTTGAGCATTTTTTGCTTTTTGAACATCACTAGAGATTTTATCTGATCGATTTTCTAGAACTGTCGATATCGAAGGAGCAACTAAGGTTGATATAATTATATAACCAATAGAAAAAGTTATTAACAGCCAAAATAGTTGGGTAGGCCAAGTTGAAATATCTAGTTGTGGCAGACCGCCTGAGCTATCAGACATATCACCAGCGGCAAGAGCCTTTTGAGCATAAAGGCTGAACAACACAAAACCAAAATAAACTTGATGATTTTTATTCATTATCTGACTCTTACCTATTTCTGCTTTTGCTTCTAAATTCGCAGCCTTTTCTAAAATTATTAAATATATGTCCGGATTGGGTTTAGGTTAAACTTAAAAAACAAATAACAGCAATAACGCAATCACGAGCGCGAAAAGTGCGATAGCCTCTGTTAATGCAAATCCAAGAATACCAATGCCGAAAACTTCATCTCGTGCAGCGGGATTTCTAGCAATAGAACTTATCAAAGACGCAAATATATTTCCAATTCCTACGCCTACACCAGCAAGTGCAATAACTGCGATTCCAGCTCCGATTAGTTTAGCTGCTTCTGCTTCCATTTTTTTTTCCTTTTCTTTATTGAGTTAAATTTTAGTTAGTCACTATTAATAATAAAACCTAGTGTAGGTGTAACGCGTCATTTAAATACATACAAGTCAAAATCGTAAATACATATGCTTGTAACATTGCCACGAGAAGCTCTAATCCGGTAAGGGCTACAATAACTAATAATGGCAAAGGAGAGCTTACTAAAAGAAATCCGCCAGCTCCTGTCATCATAACTGCTAAACCAGCAAAAACTTTCAACATAGTATGTCCAGCAAGCATATTTGCAAACAATCTTACAGACAAACTAACTGGTCTTATGAGGTAAGAAATCACCTCAATTAAAATAATAAGTGGAAGTAGTACCTTTGGCGCACCCTCAGGCACAAAAAACGAAAAGAAGTGCAAGCCATGCTTAAATAGACCTATTAAAGTTACCCCGATAAAAATTGTGAATGCCATAGCAAAGGTTACAACAATTTGACTAGTAACTGTATAACTGTAGGGGATTAAACCAAGGAGATTTGAAAATAATATAAATAAAAATAGAGTAAATATGAATGGAAAATAAGGTTTTCCCTCTTTGCCCACATTAGAATCAAGAATATTGGCAACAAATTCATACATCATCTCTGCGAGGCATTGGACCTTACCGGGAATTAAAGAGGCCGGTCGCATTGCAAAATATAAAAATCCGGAGCTTACTAAAACGGCGAGCACCATAAATAGACTTGAGTTAGTAAAAGAAATATCGTAGCCCAAAAAAGTAAGTGAATATAGAACTTTAATGGTGAATTGTTCGACAGGTGAGTGCACTATTAGCTCCTAATTTACCTTTAACTTAACTTTATAAATTTCTAAAATATTTTTTTGTACGGCTTTGTTTTGAACTATTGTCTTTATTTTTTTTATTTTCATTAAAATATCCTGCACTCATTCCTCTCCCGGTGAGAAGGCGCCAAATATTCATTAAACCCCCAGCAGCACCAAAAAAAAACAAAATTAGCATAAAAAGGGGTGTTGTTTCAAGCCATCTATCAATCAACCAACCCAAAAAAGTACCGACCGCAATACCGGCCACTAATTCAGTAGCTACACGTCCAGCTAAAGCTATGCTAGCGACCGGCATTTGGGCTGGGCTTTGTTTTTTCTTTTCCGCGGTAATTATAGCTTCAAAATTTGCTATGCGCTCGGAAAGAGAATCAAAATTGTTTGATTTATTCTTATTCCCTAAATTTTTCATCTATAAACCATATTTTGTAACTTTATGAAGTCATTGCAACAAGATTGTTTGGGTAGCAGATAGCCTATCGGAAAATATGTTCCACCCTCAAAATTGTCAAGATAAACCCATTGTTGAGAACAAAACAGTAAGCTTTTTTTTCATATTGATTAATTGTTTGTAATGTTACTCATTTATAGTATCAATCATTCATCTTCGCGAAGCGTTTCTGCGGTCTGCAAATCTACCGAAACGAGTTTACTGACGCCAGGCTCCGCCATGGTTACCCCATATAGGCGGTCCATTTGTGACATAGTCATACGATGGTGAGTTACAATTAAAAACTTTGTCTGAGTTCGAGTTACTATATGTCGAAGCAGCTCACAAAAGCGAGAAACATTTGAGTCATCTAGAGGTGCGTCAACTTCATCCAAAATGCAAATAGGAGACGGATTTGTTAGAAAGACAGAAAAAATTATGGCAAGCCCTGTTAACGCCTGCTCTCCACCTGATAAAAGAGATAAAGATTGCAGTTTTTTGCCAGGAGGGCTTGCAAAAATTTCAAGACCAGCCGTCAAAGGGTCATCTGAATTAATCAGTTTTAATTCTGCTTTTCCTCCACCAAACAATGTTTTAAACAACTCACTCAATTCTGCATTTACTTTAGTTAAACTATCCAACAGTCTATGGCGTGCTTCTTTATTCAATTCTGATATGGCTCTTCGAAGCTTTGCGATAGCTTGCTCAAGGTCATTCTTATCAACTTCAAATTTGGCTAACTTTTCTTGGATCTCCTCCATTTCTATTTCAGCGCGCAGATTTACAGGGCCCAAGTGATCCCGCTCTCTTAAGAGTTTATTTATTCTAGCTTCAAGTTGTTGTACTTCAGGTAAGTTTTGTTTTTCCGAAATAGATGTGATGTCAAATAACTTGTTGGGCGAGATAGATAGTTTTTCTGAGATCTGATTTTTAAGAGAATCAATAATTTTTTTTGCCTGTGTTTCAACCGATTCCTGTCTAATTTGTGCCTCCCGCATCTCTGCTAGGTGTTTTTCATCTGAGCGTTGTTGATTGTCAGCTTGCTGTAAAATTATATCTGTTTCTTTTACTAATATCACTGATTGGTCATGTTTTTGCTTGGTAGTGGCCAATAGAGTTGCCAGCTTTCCACGTTCTTCTTTTAGTTGGTAAGGTTTAGCCTTAAGTATAGATAATTCTTCTAAGGATTTTTGAGCTCTTACCTTCATCTCTTGCATTCTTGTTTTAGTTCCATCGAGCCTGCCCTTCCATTCATCCTCCTGTGTTAAAACAAACTCTTTTCTGGATAAAATGGACTGAAGCGTTTGTCTGAGTTCAGCCTCTTGTTGAACACATTGATCATAATATGCTCGTGATTTAGAGGCATTCTCAGTGGCGCTATCTGCTGTTTTTTTAAGTTTGCTAATGTCATCTATTTTGGACATTTTTGATTTAAGGTCATTTAGCTCATTCTCTGCCTCTTTAATTAATTGCTTCAAGGATAAGTAACGGTCACTTGCAGTCTTAAAAGATATTTCAGAGGTATCAACATCTCTTTGAGCTTTGATAATTTCTTGACTAAGACGTTGTCTTACTCCTTGTAATTGCTCAAATTTTAAGTTCGCTGAAGAGACCAAACTTTCTAATTGTTCTAGCTTTATATTCTTTTTATTCTCATCACTTTGTGCATCTAAAATAAGTATATCAAGTTCTTTTATCCTCTGGTTTTGGCGTATTCTTGTTGCGCCTGTATCCTTTATGAGACGAACTAAACCATCCCAGCGCGCTAGTTTACCTGATTTTGTTACAACAGCTTGGCCTAATTCCAACTTGGTACAAATATCGCTTTTCATAGCGTCATCTGATATAATGCTAACGCCTTGAATGGCTCTCATAATGGTATCTGGTCCCTTAATAAAATCCTTTAGAGGAGTTCCAATGCTGGGAGGATTAAGAGACTGAAGTGGAGGCATTTTAGCCTGCCAATATCCATCTTTACCGCTTCCTAAGGGTAAATATAAGTCTTCTGTTAGGTATGCAGCCAAAGCAGATTCCATATCACCTATTACCGAAATACTATCTGAGATAGGGGACTGTCCAGATGATATATCTGATTTTATAAGATCACCAAGTGCGTCTCTTTCCGTTTCTAATCTTCTCAATTGGTTTAAAGCTGCTTGAGACAACTCAAAAGCATTATCTCTTTGTATTTTTGAGTTTTCAAGGTTTTTTGATTGTTGTTCGATCTGTTGACTCGTTTTTGTGATCTCCGTGTCTAATTTATTAAATTTTTTCTTTTGCTCTGATGCCAGCGTTTCAAGCTCATTCAATTTGATTTCGTTTAATTTCTCTGAAGATTGAGTAATAATAGTTTGTTTTTGAAAAATTTGATTTTTTAGCTCTGATTGGTGTTGTTCCAGGTTTTGCAAGATAGCATAGGCTTCAGCTGATTTTTCGTCTGCAAGCTGGTTTTTTAATCTCGCCTCCTCAAGTTTTTCCTTTGCTTTAATAAGCATCGGTGCATTTTCTTTTTCAGTTTTTTCAAGTTTTTTGATTTCTTCAATTAATTTATTTTTTGCCTCAAGCGCATCCTTTTGCAAGGCCTCTTCACGCTGAGAGTCTTTGTCAATCTGTGCGCATTGCGCTTGAAGACGCAATATTTCATCTTCTATTCTGGTTTCGTCTCTCTCTATCTGCGATAAATTAGCACTCAATAGTTGTGTTTTAGCAGCAAGTGAGGCTTCTGAACTACGCAACTCTGGGAGTTGTTGGGCTATCTCAAGTCTTTTTTTGCTACTTGAATTTACGTTTAGTTGCGCTTTGGAGACGGAAACTTGAGCTTGCTTCAACGCATTTTCTGCACGGTGCAATTCGCTATTTGCAGATATCCATAACACATGAAGTAAACTTGCTTCAGCTTTTCTAATTCTTTCAGCAACAGACCTAAATCTTGCTGCCTGTCTTGCCTGTTTTTGTAATGATATCCTCTGTTCTTCCAGCTGAGCCGTTAATTCAACGATTCTTGTTATGTTTAGTTCTGCATTATTAAGGCGAAGCTCTGCTTCATGTTTACGTTGATGCAATCCTTTTATACTAGCTGCTTCTTCTAGTAAGGTTCGTCTTTCATCTGGTTTAGCACCGATAATTGCACCAATTCTTCCTTGACTCACAATGCCAGCCGAACGTGCTCCTGTAGCGGAGTCTGCAAATAAAAGTTGAACGTCACGGGCACGTGCAGGCCTATTATTTATTCGGTAATTTGTGCCTTTGCCCCTAACGATTTTTCTTGCGATTTCAATTTCATCTCTGTCGTTGTACTCAGAAGGTGCTTTTTTTTGTTCATTATCTAAAATCAATGATATTTCGGCTAGGTTTCGAGCAGCTTTACTCGAGGTGCCTGAAAATATAACATCATCCATTTCATTGCTTCGCATCTGTTTTGCTGACGTTTCACCCATTACCCATTGAAGTGCTTCTACTATGTTTGATTTACCGCATCCATTTGGACCAACAATACCGGTTAAACCTGGCTCGATATCAAGTTCAGCAGTATCTGCAAAGGATTTAAATCCTGCAAGTCTTAAGTGGCGAAACATCATTGGCTTAAAACTTCATCTTTATAATTTGAAAAATTATTTTTTGACACAATAATCCTATTTTTACCTTTTGGTTTCGAAAAATAGAAATAATTTCAAAGTCAAATACCATATTCAGCAAGTTCAGCTATAAATTCATTAAAACTTAGATTACCACTTATGACTTTTTTATTGTTAATGACAAAAGACGGTGTTGCACTAATCTGCCATTTAACAGAGCTCTTTTGCCTTATTTCAACAATTTTCTCTAACAAGGGCCTATTCTGCATTAATCCGTTAAATTCGTTAGCAGAGATACCTGCAAGTTGCGCATAACGATATAATGATTGAAGCGGGTCTTTTGCACTCTTCCATTCATCTTGCTTAGACATCAATAAAGTAACCATTCCAAAATACTTATTTTCTGGGAGTGCTCTTGCAAGCGCGTGAGCTCTCAGTGCAAGTCCATCAAGAGGAAACGGCGATAACTCGAATTTGATTTTACCCGGGTCAATTAATTTTGTTTTTACATCTGGAAATGTTTTGTTGTGAAAATCTCTACAATGGCTGCATGTCATTGAATAATATTCAGTGATGTGAATGGATGCGTTTGTTTTCCCAATAATTCTGGGTTTAGAAATATGATCTAGCGAATTATTGATTTCAGCTAAAGTTGGCAAAGAAAAAAATGAGGATAATCCTGTAATAGTCGCTGCAGCGCTCAAGTAACTAATTACACCACGTCTATTTAGATTATAAGTTGACTTAAAACGAGTAAGGTTAGTATGCGGGATTTTCTTTTGATAGTTCATGATTATTCGTCCAATATATATTGCTCCGAAGATTTATATAAAATTAAAATTATTGCTTGCAAGTAAAGAAATCTTAAAGATTTGGTTAGAAAAAAAAAATCAAAACTTAATAATCATTTTCTACCATATGATTTTTTGAATTGATTACCGCACCCAATCGTATAAGTGTTGCTCTCAATTCAGGGCTAGTAAAGTCATTTGTTTGTTTTTCTAGTTTATTTAGTAGTGTTTTATTTATATCTTTGGGTAATAACCTTGACGAACTCTTGGGAAAATTTCTGTGAGGTTTAGCTGTTTTTTTTAGGAGTTCAAAAGTTTGCTGAGGAATGATTTTCGCGACCGCCTTAAAACCACAAACCATATTTATTGAATTAATTAACTCTTGGCTTCTTGTTTGTGTTTCTGGCCCACGACCGGAGGAGACCCAGACAGTTAATGTGCCGTTATGACGGGTTGATTTGGCAAAAGTTAAGGACTTTGGATAACTCCAAGTTATCATATCAGAGGCTATGTCTGGCCAAAAGAAACAAATTTTTGTGTACAGTGCTCCGTGATTCTCCGTTGCATGTGAAATAATTGGTTCAATAAGTGAGGATAACCTCTTCATCCCTCTGCGCTTATTTGGAGCTACTTTAATTTTAGACACGATACCTAGCCTGTTTCTCGTAAATTAAGTCTATTTATAAGCTTACTTCGACTAGTATTAATAGTAAAATTAATGCATTTTCACAATGCAATTTATTTATAAAAAACATCATGGCCATTGGGAAGATTTTTTGGAAAATATAAAACAGACTAAAAGCGATGTAGTTAACCTGCTTTCTTGGTATCATAAAACGGGGAGAACTTTGCCTTGGCGGTCTTACTGGCCCCTTCTAACTCCTGCCTATCATGTTTTTTTATCTGAATTCATGCTTCAACAGACGGGAGTTAAAACCGTGATACCATATTTTGAGTTATTTCTTGAGCGCTGGCCAACAATTCAGTTACTAGCGGATGCTCCCGTTGATGATGTAACCTCTGCTTGGGCAGGTCTTGGTTACTATGCTAGAGCAAGAAATATGCACAAATCTGCTCAGATAATAAGTAACGCAGGGGGAGTGTTCCCTCAGTCTATTGCAGAATTAACAAAACTTCCTGGCATTGGTCCTTATACAGCAGGTGCAATAACAGCTTTCGCATTTGACGCACCTTCTGTGGTTATAGATGGAAATATTGAAAGAATTGTTGCTCGATATTTTTACATTAAAACAAACTTGCCTGCATTAAAGTCAGAATTACCGTCTTTTTACGAAAAGATGATTCCAGAGAAGTGTCGATCAGATTTTCCCCAGGCACTTATGGATTTGGGGAATGAGATCTGTACTCCTTCCTCTCCAACTTGCGGCCGCTGCCCTCTTTCTACAGGATGCCAATCTGCGAAAAAAGCTAATCCAGCGCTTCTTCCAATCAAACCTATAAAAAATAACAAAATTATAAGAAAGGGACAGATATTCGTAATTAGGAAAAAGGAAAAAAACAATGATAAATTTTTAGTTTATCGCCGGGATACCCATGGTCTTCTTGGCGGCTTGTTGGCATTTCCTAGTCAAGGATGGGACGATAAGGAACAAAATTACAATGAGAATTGGCGACCTTGTAATCTAAATTGGACTGCACTAAAGCCAAAGATTAAACATGTTTTTTCACATTTCAGAACAGAAGTTCAAGTATTTTTGGCGGACACAGAGGAAACTGATAAAATATTTATAAAATATAAATTTCAGAATTTTCAAGGGCAAGAAAAAGAAATGTTTGAAAATCATAGGTGGGTGACTGAAGACGAGTTGCACCTACCAAAATTAATGCAAAAAGCCCTTGAATTAGCTAAAAATTATAACTAACCACTTGTTTTCATATCAGTGCAAACATTTCATGCGTAGCTAAAATAAGTTTAGTGGTTAAAATGTCTTATACCAGTAAATGCCATTGAAATGTCAGCATCATCAGCTGCTTTTATGACATCATTATCTCTTATTGAACCACCAGGTTGAATAACAGCTGTTGCTCCTGCTTCAATAGCTGATAAGAGACCATCTGGGAATGGAAAAAATGCGTCTGAGGCGATAACTGAACCAATTGTTCTGGGATTCTTCAAACCATGAACTTGGGCCATATCTTTTGCCTTTTGTATTGCAATTCTGCTCGAGTCAAGCCTGCTCATTTGACCTGCGCCAATCGCAGCTGTGCTTTTATTTTTAGCATAAATTATAGCATTAGATTTCACATGCTTAGCCACTTTCCAGGCAAATAGCATATCTTGTATCTCTTTTTCAGTTGGTTTTCGCTTCGTAACAATATTAAGGTCATTCTTTTTAATCATCGCGGTATCTCTAGATTGCACCAAGAAACCACCGAGGATAGTTTTGATCTGTTGTGACGAAAGTGCAGGGTTTGGCATGCCACCTGTTAATAATAATCGTATATTTGGCTTGTTAGATAATATCTTGCACGCATCTTTTGTTGCATCTGGACCAATAATGACTTCGCTAAAAATAGAGGTAATTAGATTTGCTGTATCTTCATCAATGATTCTATTAGTTGCAATGATACCACCAAAAGCACTTACTGTGTCACATTTGTATGCTAGCTCCCATGCTTTGCTCAACGAGTTAGCACTAGCAACGCCACAAGGATTTGCATGTTTTATAATTGCAACTGTTGGTTCAGAGAATTCACTCACAAGTTTTAGTGCAGCATCTGTATCATTTACATTATTGTAGGATAATGGTTTGCCTTGTATTTGTTTGGCTGTCAAAACAGATGCGGTTGATTGGTCAGATGCGTATATTGCTGCTGATTGGTGGGGATTTTCTCCATAACGAAGAGATTGGATAGCAGGAGCGCGAATATTCAAATCGGGTTCCGGTTTTTCATGTTCACCCATGTCGAGGTTAGATGTCATCCACTTAGTAACCGCGTAATCATAAGAAGAAGTTCTAGAAAACGCTTGTGCAGCTAATTTACGTCGAAAAGCAAGAGAAGTTCCAGAAAGAGTTAATAGTTCCTCCATAAGCAGGGGATATTGCTCTGGTGCAGTAATTACGGTAACAAAATCATGGTTTTTTGCTGCTGCTCTTATCATAGCAGGACCGCCGATATCAATGTTTTCAATGGCAGTTTCAATTTTGGGATTTCCAGTGGTAACTTGTTCAAACGGATACAAGTTTACTACTAGTAAATCGATAGGCCTAATATCATGCTCTTCTAGTGCATTCATATGAGTTTTTGAATCACGTTTTGCCAATATACCACCGTGGATATTAGGATGAAGTGTTTTAACACGCCCATCCATAATCTCTGGGAAACCAGTTTCATCAGATACATCCCGGACATCAAAACCAGCTTTTCTTAGCTCCCTTGATGTGCCCCCTGTAGATAAAATTTCAATCCCAGCATTTGATAATGCATCAGCTAAAGTAATAAGCCCAGACTTATCTGATACAGAAATTAACGCACGTCGTATTTGGAGAATAGAAGAAGACATATTTTTTGCACTCTAAAATTTTCAAAAATAATCCTCTTATGACAAAGCCCTTAATTATTAGCAATTAGTTTATCATTAAAATTTTTGATTTTTTTTTGAGACCTTCTATTTGAGAGATAATTGTTGAAAATAAATAAAAAAATAAAATCTATTGTCTTTTAAAAGACCATTTCAAAGTTTTTTCTGAAACATGCCGAATATCGTGAGCATGCATTCGTAGGACAACCTGTTGGCTGCTTAATCTTTGTTTGCCCTCAAAATAGACGGACGGTTCTAGACTAGGATTGGCCCCGTTGCATTTAAAAATCCACCCTGCTTTTTGCGAGCTAATTTTTAAAACTACTGTTCCATTACTTACCGTTGCAGCTCTTATTCTTGGGTGAAGATGAAAGCGGACAATACATGTTTTTGGTATTTCTCCGGGTGCTCCTGTATATCTAAGTGTGTCAGATCCGCGTAAATTGCCTCCCCCAGTTGTTAAATAAATTTGTCTATCATGAATGATACCATGCGAATCCCCATAGCCATCATGAGATAATTTTACCAGCATTCCGCCAGTAGCAGGGCCTATCTGCAGGACTTTTACTGGATTATATTTTTTATTTTTCCAACAAAAATTATTTAGATTATCCAGTGTAAGAGCGGTATGTGCAGCTGTCTGACTAAATGCCTCATTTAGTAGTCTATCCTCTGATAATTGGCCAACATTAACAATAAAGGGTGTGCCAGCAAGATGAACTTCAAAACTACCAAGACTGGCAGAATTTTCAGGTATGGGTCTGATAGGAGCTGAGCAATCCATAATTAGAGTGGTTCTTCCTGAAGAAAGTCTTAAAAAGCCAGTCTGTTTTGCGTGACGAGTTACTTTTCCTGTTGCGCCACATCTTTTGACGACATCATCTATGTGTTTAGAATCAGTAATACCACCACCGTGAAAATGAGCAAAATTACCGTTACCAGTTCGCCACATTTTGGCAATCGCACCCATCCTGGTGATCGTTTGGTCTAGTGACTTTATTTGACCCATACCAGATTGTGCAATCGCTGTGCGACATTCGAACAATTGGGTTAAAATTTTAAAGTGAGTTTCTGGTCTCCGTGAGATATGACCACCGTCCTCATTCAAGATTTCAGTGAGTTTTTTTTCGAAAATATCAATCAAAGAAACCATTTCTGAGGTTTTTGCATTAAAGGCAGATAATGTAACCAAAAGTCCTCTCAAAGCTGAAATTTGGTCATCAATATTTGGTTGATTTTGCCAGTCAAGTGCAAGGCATTGAAATTCTATGGCTAGTTGATAAAGAAGCCTATTTTGGAAGGATGCAGATGCTGAACTTGCAAACCATTTATATGAAAAAATTAAATTACTTATTCGTTCACTTAAAAATTTCGGGTGCCATATTTTTGCGTCCCAGTTGGTATTTTCTGAGAGCCATAAAGATATTTCATTTCGTACATAAATTCTTGCTTTATCGCCGCCATAATCTCGAACATGGCGAAGCCATTCAAATGTAAAATATTCGGGTTGGTCTCTTTTTACAGGCATGGCTGAATGCAGCACATCTCTCCCAATTGTTGCAGAGCCACGCCAAGGGTCAGAGGGCGGTATAAAACGATTTATATCGGTTTGAAATGTGGGTTTTAATCGCCAACGAAATAGACTAGAGCGTCTATAAAGTTGCTTTAGATAATTTGCAGTTTGTTTAGCGTTTTCTGAACTCTGATTTACAAATGATTGTTCAATTTTTTTGTTCTGCATATGTTTTTTCTAAATTAACGGATCAATACAGTCACATTCTCTACTTGAAAATTATGCTAAATTTCAATTCTTTTCTAGTTGTTATTTCACCTTAAATCGAGCGATGAAAAATCCATCATTCCCAAGTAAGTCAGTATTTGTATTTACTAGCTGGTTAGGCAATATTCTTAAATACTCGGATGTAGTTTGCTTCCTATTAAAAGGATAAAATATACCAACCTCATCTTTATCTATTGGGTCAAGGCTCAGTCCAGCTTTTGGATTCGAAATTATAGCTTTAATCACTTCTTCCCCTTCTTCTCTTTGCAAAGAACAGGTTGCATAGACGAGCGTTCCCCCTGATTTTATCCATTTTGAGGCCGCCAAGCAAAGTTCAATCTGAAGTGATTGAAGTTCTAATATTTGCTGGGGAGTTTTGCCAATAAGTACATCTGGTCTACGGCGAATTGTTCCTGAAGCAGAACAAGGCGCATCCAGAAGCACCCCATCTACAAGGAATTCTGGTTTATAATTACGACCATCGGAGCAAATAACCTTAGCATTAAGTCTAAGCCTATCTAGATTATCTGTTAGACGTTTTATTCTTTTTCTACTTTTGTCAATTGCAATTACGAGTGCACCAGATGAAATGAGCTGTGCAGTTTTGCCTCCTGGAGCAGCGCATAAGTCAATTATATGCCTCCCTCTAACATCTCCCATCAATTTTGCTGGAAGTGCTGCTGCACAATCTTGTACCCACCATTCCCCCTCTTGGTAGCCTGACAATTTGGTAACATCCGCAACGGGTTTGAGTCGAATGCTATTTGATGAAATTAATTTTGCAGATAATTTTTTGCTCCATTCAATCTTTGAATTCTCAGACATATTTTTTAATGTAATATCAAGAGGGGGCTGATTTTGAGCCAACTGCATAATTTCTTGAACAGAAGTCTCACCCCAATTATCAGACCAATTTTTCCTAAAAAAAACGGGTAAATTATCAGCTGGACCGGTTGCCGCGAAGATTTTTTCACCAGAACGCGCAATTGTTCTTAAAACACCATTTGTGAGTCCAGTGTAAGACTCACCAATTAAGTGTCTTACCAAAGAGACACTTGTATGAATGGCTGCGTGAGGCTCTGTTCTAAGGATAAGAAGTTGTGCTACACCTAGCATTATGATGGTTCTTATTTGAGGTTTGGGTGATTTTTTTAAGAAGTGATTAATACAAATATTTAATTGTCCATGTTGGCGAATACAACTCATCACTAGAAGCTTTGCAAAAGCACGGTCTCTGTTCTCTAGTTTACCCCACAAACTCTCACTGTTAAAGAAATCATGTGCAAGGCTGCCTTCGTTAAAGACTGAATGTAGAATGTCATAACATATTTTTCTAGAGTAAATGTTTGTTTTGATGGCCATCAGATTATATTTTTTGGAATAACTAATAAGATAAAATTAGGTAGGGATATAAAATCTGATAGATGTTTGAATGATTTATTTCCCTTGTAATTAAGGAATATGCTAACCATTTTTTGAATAAAAAGTCTATTGTCAAAGAAAGATAATAGTTACATTTTCCTTTAAAGTAACCAAAAGTCTTTTGAAAATTAGAGATAACAGAAAAATGAACATTCGTAAAAGTAACATTGAGAATTCAAGAACCAAGTCTGCCAGTAGTTTAAAAAATAAAAAATCTAAAAAAAACAAAGGTAAAAATTTTGCAAATAACCATGTTAGTGAGACTGGAGGTCCAAAAGGCCCAGAGCCAACAAGATATGGTGATTGGGAGCAAAACGGCAGGTGTACCGACTTTTAATCAAGATTTTTTCCAGAATAACAAAAGATATATCCTTCAAAATGGAATTTTATAATTGGGTTTAAAAAATTAAAAAAGGGGAGGGTATGAGGCTAAAAACTAATATCGTTATAGATGCAGCGTTGAGACAAGCCAATAACCTAGCTATTCCAGCTTATATATCTAAGAAAGGTGATCCAGATGCTGGAGCAATATTTTTGGAATTGGAAACGGATTTGGATTGTGTTCACCTTTTTCATAGAAGGTTCGATTTTGATGAAAATGAAATATGGGAGTGTCTTAATCAAGGAGCTCCGCAACGAGCGGATATTATAGCAAAACAAATTCAGAGAGAAATTGATAGAGATCCGGACTGCTGGGTTATAACTGTTCAGGATAGACGCGCGAGAAATATTTTTAACATTATTTCAGAATGAACGTGAATTAAGGTAGTTTTATTCTTCAGTGTTATTTAAAAAGATTATAGAGTGTTCTTTCATTAAGGAAGCGTTATTTACATAATTATTTTAACAAGCGTTTCAGTAGCATTTTATAAACGGGACCATTAATATGCAAAATTCCCACTCATTTAGTGTTTTTCGTCTTTCTGATATTTCAGATGAAGGGTATTCTTCTCTTCTTAAAAGAACAGAAGATAAACTGGATTATTTTCTGCAGCATGTCCCTAAGATAATAGACTCAGTTCGATTGGAAGGAGATAAAGCTTTAGCTAGATTTGGCATTCAATTTGACAAAGCAGAGGCTCTAACTGAGAAAACAATTCTGGCAACCAAAACAGATTTTAACAATGCTTTTGATCAGCTGGCTCCAGAAATTATTGAAACACTTGAATATGCTGCTGATAATATTCGAAGTTTTCATGAATATCAAAAACCAAAAAAAGAATGGCAGGTAGAGATTAGACCTGGAGTTTATGTTGGTGAAAAAACAGTTCCAATAAGCCCTGTCGCTTTATACTCTCCACGTGGAAAAGGTTCTTTTCCATCTGTAACACTGATGACCTCAATACCTGCAATGGTTGCTGGGGTATCTGAACCGATTATTTTAACGCCACCTGGAAGAGATGGTTTAATCGATCCAGCTACTTTGGTTGCGGCAAAGCTAGCAGGCGTTGAATTGGTTGCCAAAGCTGGCGGCGCTCAGGCTGTAGCAGCAGCAGCGTATGGGACCGAGACAATTCCTAAATGCCTGAAAATTGAAGGCCCCGGAAGTCCATGGTTCGTTGCTGCTAAACAAATCTTATCATCTCAAATAAGCTCTCGATTACCTGCTGGACCAAGTGAGGTGATGATTTTAGTAGATGATACTATTGACCCAGCACTTGCAGCCCTTGACATTCTAATAGAATGCGAACACGGAAGTGATTCATCAGGTTTTATTGTGACGTGGTCAGAACAAATAGCAGAAAAAATCATTGAAAAAATACCATATTATCTTTCTAAACTTTCAGAGGAAAGAGCAAACTATGCCTCAACTGTTTTATCGGGAAGTCAAGGAGGAATAGTTATTGCTCAAAGCAAATCACAAGCAATAAATTTTGTTAATGACTTTGCTCCCGAACATTTGCAAATCCTGTCAGAGGAAGCAGACGGTTATTTACCATTTATTTTAAATGCCTCTGAAATTATGCTTGGGACGTATAGTGCGGGCTCATTAGCTAATTATTTGCTTGGTCCAAATTGTGTTTTGCCAACCTCTGGTGCAGCTAAAACTCATTCACCATTAGGTGTGATGGATTTCATGAAAACCATTTCTATTGGTAAAGTTACGCCATTAGGATTTGAAGAAGTTGCCCCGAAGACAGAAATATTTGCAAAATATGAAGGTTTTGATGCTCACGCAAATGCAGTCTCCGCTTTGAGAGTTGAAGTATTAGAGGGGAAATAATACAGGGCCTAATTAATTTCCAATCAAATAGTTTTATATTTATGGAATATTTATAAAAAAAATATTTTTTTAATTAAAAAATATTGAAGTAATAAGGTGAAAAAACTTCCAGTCAGATTTATTATAGTGAAACATTTATTTTTTATTGTTGTTTTTTTTACGTTATCAAGGTGTTTGTTTGCTGGAACAATATTAGAAGGCAACGTAACCAAAATAAGAGATGGAGACACGATTGAGGTTGGCCAAATAGCTATACGTTTTCAGGGACTAACCTGCGATGAATTGAATACTAAAAAAGGTCGCGAGGCCCATGACTTACTTAATGAAATTTTAATGGGGAAGCGTGTTGTGTGCGAGCTCAGTGGTGAAATGTCTTATGAAAGATTGGTCGGAAGATGTGCTATTTCTGAAAAGGGTGACATAGCTCGATATCTTATCGAAAATGGTTATTGCGGGAGGTGCAATAGATATGACAAAAAAGGGTTTTATGCCGAGTCAGAAAAGAAATCAGGACCCTATACGGGTGTTACACCGTCTTATTGCCATTAATCAGATATCCCTAACTATATAGTTTTAATAGAGTTTAGAAGGAAGAAAAAGGCCAATGAAAAAAATAGTGAATGTTATATATGTATTTTTATTTTTGTTTTTGTTAGTTGGGAGAACTTCTGTGGCAAGTGAAGAAGTAGCATTCGACTTGGTAGAAAAAAACCAAATTTATGAAATACGTTATTATGAGCCAATGCTTGTTGCAGAAGTGGAATATACTGGTGATAATGGAGGATTTGGAGCCTTATTTAACTATATTTCAGGCGCAAATATAAATTCTTCAAAAAAAAATTCATCTAGTTCAATTAAAATTGAAATGACGGCTCCCGTTACACGCCTTAAACAAAATAATAAAAACGTAATGCAATTTTTTTTACCCAAACGGTTTACAGCTGAAACAGTGCCTGTCCCAGTGAATCCAAACGTAAAAATAAAGTCCATAGATGGTGGTTATTTTGCTGCAATTACATATTCAGGCAGTGCCTCTGAAAATAACTTCCTAAAACATGTAAGAATATTATCCCAAAGATTATTATCAGATAAAATAATTTTTTTTGAACCAGCTATTCGCGCAACCTACAATGGACCCTTTACTCCCTCTTTTATGAGAAGAAATGAGGTTATTTATAAAATCAAATGGGAAAAATAATTATGTTTACATGAGTAAATATTGCAGATTTCGAGTAGGTGATTTCTCTGATTATTATGTAGCCGCAATTAGATCGATTTCAACAGAAGCTCCAACAGCTAATCCAGTTACCCCGATACATGTTCTTGCTGGCAACTTATTTTTTGAGAAATAGCTTTCATAAACAGCATTCATTTTGTCAAAATCTTGAAAATTTACCAAATAAACTCTGGCAAAAATAACTTTATCGAAATTTGAGTTTGCTTCATTAAGCACATTTTTTAAATTTTCCATAACCTGTTTGGTTTGTATCTCTATACCGCCAAAAACTAATTTTGTTTTATCATTCTTTTGTGTTGGCATTTGCCCTGTTACAAACAGAAAATCACCCGCTTTGACAGCATGACTGAAAGGGCCCACTCTTTCCGGGGCGTTTGAAAAAGTTAAATGTTCAATTTCCATATTCTTTGTCCAGTTTTTGTATAAAGTTATTTCGATATTCTTGTGAGAATTTTCTTATTTCTGTGAGATATTTATTTATTTTATACCTTTAGATAGTCTATAATTTATATCTTTTTTATTCTTTTTTGTTCGTTATCTGAAGTAAAACTACTGCAGAGATAACAAGTAAAAATCCAATTACAAATAATGGGGTTATACTTTCGCCAAGAAAAAGCGCTCCTGCTAAAATTGCTGTTAGAGGATTAAATCCACTGCAAACAGCGGCTTGTGTTGGAGATATCATTTTGAGAGCTAACCCCCATAAATAAATCATTAATGCCCCTGAGGGAATCCCCAGAATAAATACATAAAACCATCCGGATAGGCTGAAATTTATTGAACCCGAAAAGGGAGTGCCAAATAGAATTGCAATAACAAACATAAATAAAACACCAAATATAAGAGAGTAAATCATAATAGGTTGATTACCATAATTTTTGATTAGGCCTTTAGCAAAAACAGTAAAAACAGAAGCTGAAATTACACCTATTGTAATTATCATGTCCCCCAACAATTTCTGGGTAGTGTTGTCAGCGAGATTTGAAGATAAAGATAAAACCACTCCACTAAACGCAAGAAAGATCGCAATGAATTTTGTTATTGAAAAATTCTCGATTTTAAATGAGGTAGCGATAATAATTGTCCATATAGGCATTGATGCAAATAAAATTCCTGCTCTCCCTGATGTGGTAAACTCTAAACCAAAAGTGAGACAGATTGGGAAGCCTGAAAAATAGGCAATTCCTAAAATACATACTTTTAAGAGGTCTTTTTGAGCAAAACGCACCTTTTTGAGGATTTTAATTGAAAAAAGAGAAAGCCCCAGCAACATTATAAACCAGCGCAAAAAGCTTAGGGTAAAAGGATCTGTCTCGGGTAAGGCCAATCTTGTGACAGTGAAACCAATTCCACCTAATGCAGATGCCATGCTCCCAAAAAAAAGCCCCCAAAACATAGTTTTATTAAGAACACTCATTCCATAGTCCATAAACTATTTAATTCAAACAATAATTTTTTATTCTTTCCGTTTAGCTTAATTTTATTTATTTGTTTAATCTTAGCTTTGTTATGAAATAATTTGAGTGTATAAGATGATATTATACAACTAATTAGAGTTGTTTTTCAGTTTTTTACAACTTGTTTCAATGATTTATAATGGTTTTTACTGCTAGATTCAATGATGGTATAAATAGAAAATTATGCGTAGCTCCAATGATGGACTGGACAGACCGTCATTGTCGTTTTTTTCATAGGTTGCTTGCGCCGTCTGCACTTTTGTTTACTGAAATGGTTACTGCAGACGCAATTTGTCATGCAGAAAATCCAAGCAGGTTTCTTTCACATAGCGAAGCTGAGCATCCTCTTGTTCTTCAGGTTGGAGGTTCCGATCCCAAAAAATTATTTAGGGCAATTAAATTGGCAAATAAGTATGGATTTTGTGAATTTAATTTAAATGTTGGTTGCCCCTCAAATAGGGTGCAATCCGGACGGTTTGGAGCTTGTTTGATGGAAGAACCAGACATTGTTCGAGAATGTTTAATGGCTATGAAAGAGGCAACTGATAAGCCTATATCAGTAAAGTGCCGGATTGGCGTTGATGACATGGACATTAACTTGGGGTTAGATAAATTTATTCAAAAAATCAGTAGTTCTGGTATTTCAGTTTTTTACATTCATGCAAGAAAGGCCTTGCTTACGGGATTAAGTCCAAAGGAAAATCGCAATATTCCTCCTTTAAATTATGAGCGGGTACATAGGCTTGCGTTACAAAATCCTGAAAAAGTAATAATCCTTAATGGAGGTTTGGAAAATAAAGATGACATAATTTCCAAACAGCACGATTTCCATGGAGTAATGCTTGGAAGAGCAGCTTACAAAACCCCCTTCATTTTATCAGAGATTCACTCTCATTTAACAGGTGAGCCACTTCTTGAGAAGCACTCTTTGGCTATGAAAATGGCTGATTATGCTGATATGGTTATTGAAAATGGAGGTAATTTACATCAAGTTACTCGCCATATGCTAGGTTTGTTTAGTGGAGAGAGAGGGGCAAAATATTGGCGCCAACAACTAGGAGAACTGGCGAGGTTGCAGCCTCATAATTCTGATTTAATTCGTAAAACAGCAAAGTTTTGTTGCGCAAAGACTCAAAGAAAGGTTGCCTGATGGCAGAAATTTCAGAAAAAAATACATCCAATCAGCACTCTAAATCAAGCAGGCCTTTAATTGAATTTGCTCCTTTATTTTTCTTTTTCTTAACGAATTACTTCGCCGGAATTTTTTGGGGGACGTCCGTGTTGATTGCAGCAACTATTATATCGCTTGGAGTAATCTGGCATTTAGATAGGCGTATTCCCATCATAGCAGCATTCGGATGTGTTGCAGTTGCTTTTTTTGGAGGATTAACGTTAATTTTTGAAGACGAGTTCTTTATAAAAATAAAACCCACCGTAATTAGTGGATTGTTCGCGCTGGTTATTCTTGCCGCTCAGATGCTTGGAAAACAACCAATGAAGGTTTTGCTTGGTAAGCAGATCTCACTAACAACAAAAGGCTGGAAGTATTTAGCATTAGTTTGGGTTTCTATGTTTATTGTTACGGCAATAGCTAATGAAATTGCATGGCGAACATTATCAACAGATGCTTGGGTAAGTTTTAAAGCTTTCGGTCTCACAGGGATTTCGCTTTTCTTTGCTATAATTTCGGTCCCTGTAATGACAAAATTTTCTGAGAACACTGAGTAGAATATTTAAGCTTGAACACGTATTTGTATACTTAGATTCCTGTCCTTCGAGTTTCATTTTTCAAATTGTCGTATAAATCATAAAAAAAGACGTATTTGATTGAAATTATTTCATGAATTTTCGCATTGTCATATTTAATAAACCATGTTTCTACTTCAGATCTGTCTTTTGAGGCTACTTGGAGAGATTTTATCTGTGAACAACTATTTTGTTGTTTGATGAGCAATTTTTAAATGACATGCTCTAGAATAAAAATTGGTCGCTTTATTGGAGGTTTTAAATGACAGATAATGATGAAATTATTCTCGCTGATCTGGACGATGAAGAGCTCGTAGAGCAGATGCATGATGATTTATATGACGGAATGCAAGATGAGGTCGTTGAGGGTGTAAGGATTTTATTAAGTCGAAATTGGACACCATATGGTGTTTTAACAAAAGCTCTTGTTGAGGGAATGACCATTGTTGGAATAGATTTCAGAGATGGTATATTATTTGTTCCTGAAGTTCTTATGGCCGCAAACGCTATGAAGGCTGGAATGGTTGTTTTGAGGCCGCTTTTGGCAGAAACAGGTGCGCCTAGAGTAGGAAAAGCAGTCATTGGAACTGTAAAAGGCGACATTCATGATATTGGAAAAAATTTAGTGTCAATGATGTGGGAAGGTGCTGGCTTTGAGGTTATTGATATAGGAATCAATAATCCAGTTGAAAATTACCTGGAGGCACTAGAAGAACATAAGCCTGATATTTTGGGTATGTCTGCGTTACTTACTACAACGATGCCCTACATGAAAGTTGTAATTGACACAATGGTAGAAAAAGGCATTCGAGATGATTATATTGTGCTTGTAGGAGGTGCGCCGTTAAACGAGGCATTTTCTCATTCCATAGGCGCAGATGCCTACTGCCGCGATGCTGCTGTTGCCGTTGATACAGCTAAAATATTCATGAGTAAAAAAATGAATGTAGTAAAGGTTAGTTAGCGTATTTTTTGTTATATCATAACAGACTGATGTTCAACACACTTATTATCTATGGCACAAATTAAAGTAATATATTGGCGGGATATTCCTGCTCAGGTAATCGCCGAGACTGGGAGAGGGAAAAAACGCAGGCAAGTAAAACGCGAATTACATAAACGTTTTGGTCTTGCAATTGATGAAGCAGCCATGAGGTCTGGAGCTGATAAGAGTGATGATTATCTCGAGGATTGGCGACGTGGAGACCCCATTTCTTGTACTGATATGTTAGAAAAGGAAGTTGATAATTTAGCTAATCAAATAGAACAGCTAATTAGTGTAACAGAGCTTCGCAGTTTGATAGCAAATGGTGGATTCATAAAGCCACAATAGGCATCTCATGTATTATTTTAGAAAATGGCAATACAATCTAAAAAATGTCGAAAATAAGCAGAAGATTGGCGTGGGTTGGCCACATCATAATTTAGAATATTTTACACAAAACGTATAGAAATGTAAGGGCTTGTTAGATGTCATTAACTATTGATGCATTATTATCAGCGGCGGCCAACTGGTCTATAGAAGTAACCCCCAACGGCGCAGGTAAGGTTGAGAGTTTTGCAGATGCATTAGAGCCTGAAACACACGTGAATGTTACGTTCTTGCCCGGTTCAGACCCAGCAGACACCTATTTAGTTGCAAAAAGACTCCATGATGAAGGAATGATACCTATTCCCCATATTGCAGCTCGCTCAATAAAGGACAGAAAACATTTAGAAAAAATCGTTTCTACTTTTGCGAAACAAGCATCCGTCAAGGAAGTTTTGGTAATAGGCGGTGGCGTTGATAAACCTATCGGTGAATTTGATTGTAGTATGCAAATTTTAAAAACAGGAATATTGCAGGCGAATGGTGTCACAAAAATTGGTGTTGCGGGCCATCCAGAAGGATCACCAGATATCGCAGATAGTGAAATAAAAAGAGCTCTTCAAGAAAAAAACGAATTTGCAATAAAAGAAAATTTAAACATGTATATTGAAACCCAATTCTGTTTTGAAGCTGAAATGGTTTTAGCTTGGGAGAAAAAAGCTAGAGAGGATGGAAATCAACTACCTATTCGGATTGGTATTCCAGGTCCTGCTACGATTAAGACATTGTTTCGATTTGCCCAAATATCCGGAATTGGCCCATCTATGAGGTTCATAGCAAAACAAGCAGGAAATGTGGCTAAATTAATGACTGTTCAGTCACCACATCTGTTGCTCGGTGGGCTCGCAGAAGGAATGGCAGCAGATAAGGCCTGTCTTATAAAGCATTTCCATTATTATCCATTCGGTGGGTTTGTAAGAACGGCGAAATATGCCCGAGCTATTAGCAATGGAAATGTAAGACTGAAAACAAACGGTGGGTTTGAAATAATAGAGAATTAAACTTTGAAACCCCACTTTTTTTAAAGGAAAAATAAACAGAATATGGTGTAGTGTAGAAAGAAGAAATTTTATGACACGAACAGTTTTATCATCTGCAACTAAAGAAATTGTAATTGGGTTTGATGCCCCATTTTGTGTAATTGGGGAGAGAATTAATCCAACGGGTCGCAAGTTGCTTGCAGAAGAAATGGCAAATGGAAATTATGACAGAGTTCAGTCAGATGCAATCGCGCAAATTGAGGCCGGAGCTACCATGCTCGATGTTAATGCTGGAATACCACTTGCCAATGAACCTAAAATTCTTGCTGAGTCTATACAGCTTATACAATCATTTACAGATATACCCCTTTCGATAGATAGCTCTATTGTTGAGGCCTTGGAGGCTGGTCTGGCTGTTTATCAGGGTAAAGCACTTGTGAATTCAGTAACGGGAGAGGAGGAGCGTCTTGAAGTGGTTCTCCCTCTTGTTAAAAAATATGGGGCAGCTGTTGTGGCTATTTCAAATGATGAAACCGGTATATCAGAGGACCCAAATGAGCGATTTAAAGTTGCTAAAAAAATTGTTGAAAGAGCAGCTGACTACGGTATTGATAGACAGGACGTCGTTGTAGATCCGCTTATTATGCCTGTTGGAGCTATTAATCTTGCAGGGAGGTCAGCGCTTGATCTTATTATAAGGCTACGCTCTGAATTAAGGGTTAATACAACATGTGGTGCATCTAATATCTCCTTTGGACTGCCGAATAGGCATGGGATGAATGCAGCTTTTTTATCAATGGCAGCTGGTGTGGGCATGACCTCTGCTATTATGAATCCTCTTCATTCGGAGGAGATGACAGCGATATTAGGTGCTGATGTAATGAACGGTGTAGACCCCGAATGTAGAAAATGGATCAAAAAATTTAGAGAGCCTAATGCTTCTGGGCCGAACACACGTGAGCGCCGCGCTACTCGCCGGCGTGCTCGAGACTAAAAAGAGATTGAATTGAAACAAGGAAAAAAATGTAAAATTATTTTTACGCCATCTGGGAGACAGGGTCTAGTAGATGAAAGCGTAAACCTGCTTCAAGCGGCAAGGCAGATAGGGGTTGACATAGACTCTGTATGTGGTGGCAGAGCAATGTGTGGAAGATGTCAAATAGAAGTGGGAGAAGGCAAATTTGCAAAACACGGAGTTCTCTCATTTGCAACCAATCTTACCAAACCAAACGCAACTGAGACTAAATATTTAGAAAAGCGTAATCTTAAAAAAGACCGAAGGCTCGCTTGCCAGTGTAATGTACTTGGTGATTTGGTTATTGACGTTCCAGCAGCAAGTCAGATGCATCAGCAATTAATTCGAAAAGAAGCAGATAATAGATTAGTTGATATTAATCCTCCAACTCGTTTATGTTTTGTCGAAGTGAGAAAGCCTGATATGCATGAGCCCTCTGGAGACCTTCGTAGGTTGGCTGAAGCCTTAATTGAACAATGGCCGTCTCGAGTTAGTGTTTTTAACAGTTCTGAAATTTCTGCAGATTTGCAAGTGCTAGTTGAACTGCAATCTAATTTGAGAAAATCAAATTGGCAGGTCACAGTCGTTTTGCGCAATGGCAATCATATTGTGTCAGTTATGCCAGGATTAAAGACGCAGATATTAGGTGTTGCTATCGATATTGGTTCTACCACGATGTCAGCGCAGATTTGTGATATGAATTCTGGAGAAGTGTTAGCAGTGAGTGGAATGATGAATCCACAAATTCGTTTTGGTGAGGACCTAATGAGCCGAGTAAGTTATGGTTTTATGAATGAAGGAGGTGCTGAAGAACTCACCAAAGCAGTTCAGAACGGACTGCAGGAACTCATAGAAAAAGCTTTAAAACAAGAAGGTCTAAATGTACAAGACATCTTCGAGATTGTTTTGGTTGGTAACCCAGTTATGCATCATCTAGTGCTTGGAATTGACCCTGTTGAACTCGGTGGCGCTCCATTTGCTTTAACGCTTGATACTGCTGTTAATTGTCTAGCTCAGGAAGTAGGGTTGCGTTTTAATGCGGCAACGCGGGTTTATCTGCTACCTTGTATTGCTGGTCATGTCGGAGCGGATGCCGCTGGGGTAGTTTTAGCAGAGGCTCCACAAGATTCAGAAGAAATTACATTGCTAATTGATATTGGAACCAATGCTGAAATAATTTTAGGAAATTGCCATCATCTGATGGCAGCATCTTCGCCAACTGGTCCAGCTTTTGAAGGTGCACAGATTTCTTCAGGACAACGTGCTGCGGTAGGAGCAATAGAACGGGTACGAATAAACCCCAACAATTATGAGCCAATTTATAAGGTCATTGGCTCAGACCAATGGTCAGATTCTGCTGATTTTCTTGAAGAGGTTAAAAAAACTGGTTTAACAGGTATTTGTGGTTCAGGAATTATTGAAATAATTGCAGAAATGTATTTAGCTGGGATTATTTCAGAAGACGGAGTAATAAATGGGGAGTTATCGTCCAAAACAAAAAGAATCGAAAAGTCTGGTCGAACATTTTGCTACAAAATCACGGAGCAGATCGCTATTACGCAAACAGATGTCAGAGCCATCCAGTTAGCAAAGGCTGCTTTAAGCGCTGGATTTCGATTATTAATGGATAAAATGGGAGTTGAAAAAGTAGATAAAGTCATATTGGCAGGTGCATTTGGCACCCATATTGAGCCAAAATATGCAATGATATTAGGTATGGTACCTGATTGCGAATTAAAAAATGTAATTGGTGCTGGAAATTCTGCAGGTGCAGGGGCAAGAATGGCGTTGTTAAGCTTGATGGCAAGAACGGAAATTGAGAAAATAGTTAGACAAATTGATAAAATAGAAACAGCGATAGAACCGGCTTTTCAAGACCACTTTGTGCGTGCAATGGCATTCCCACATAAAACTGATCCTTATTCACTCTTAAGTAAAGCTATCAAACTACCTCATCGTGAGTTAATAGATAATGTAGTCAGTGCCTCCGCCAATTCCAAACGCAAAAGAACAGGCAGACGCGCTAGACTATAAAAAACTCAAAAAAACAAGCCGACCTGTCTTCACACAGTCTAAGATAAGTCAATGTTTGTTAGCTTTTTATTTGACTGAAATAATCTTAGTTTTGCGTGAATATAAAATAGCAATATCATACCAAAAGATATCGCATAGCACGCCCAAATATATGAAGAGTAATCAGTAAAAATTATTTTCATTATCAACTACGCGAAATTTGTTTGAAATGTTTTAGCTCATTTAGAAGGGTTAACATGCGAGTTAGAACTATAATAATAAAAAAAATTTGAAAAGAAAAAAATAAGGTTAATAATGGCCAGAGCATCGCTGTGTCAATTGAAATGCCCCCAGATCTCATTATACTTGCAGGCTGGTGCAGCGTATGCCACCAGTCAACTGAAAATTTTACTATTGGCAAATTTATACATCCTACCAGTGCAAGAATTGCTGCTGGGCGAGCGCCTCTCTCTGACCTGTCGAATGCATTTGAAAGTGAAATATAACCAATAAAGAAAAAGAATAACACCAGCATAGAAGTTAATCGTCCATCCCAAACCCACCATACACCCCAAATTGGCTTACCCCAAAAACTACCTGTTATTAGGGTTAATGCAGCAAAGCCTGTGCCGATTGGCGCGATTGAGCGCGCTGCAATCTCTGCCAATGGATGCCGCCATATAAGAAAGAAAAATGAACATATGCCCAAGAGTAGATAACTAGATAGTGCGAGCCATGCAGAAGGAACGTGAACATACATAATGCGCACAGCATCTCCTTGTTGATAGTCAGGTGGAGAAGCTAAAAGAGCGAGGTACAAGCCATATCCAAGAGACAAAAGACATATAACCTCTAGGAAAGGTAAAATGAAGATTGCAATTTTTCTAAACCTAGTTGGATTTGCTAAATAATTAAACATGGCTGTCCTTAACAGAGCACAATCTTTAAAACTTTATATATAGATAAGAGTGGGAGCTTAAGTTATTTTTGTTATTAAACCTTTAGTTGTTTTCTATAGCATTTTTTAGACTTAATTGCATAATTGGTATCGCTAACACAATCAAGCTTAAATCCATTGCAATCATAATAGAAATATAAGGTTTTATAGGCGTGGTTTCAATAAGAGCTATTCCTGTCATACACCCAAATATTATAATAGGAAGACTAAGTGGTAGAACCAAAACAGCAGCTAAAATAGCAGCTCTTCTTGCGCCTAAGACTAATCCAGAGGCAATGCCCCCTAATAAGGTCATTCCAAACAAACCAAGTAAAAGTGAAATGGCAAGTTCAAAAAAAATAGATAAGTTAAGCCCTATCATAGTGCAAATCACGGGTAATATAATAAGCAGTGGTATTGTTGTAACCAAGAAAAAACATAAACACTTCGCAGCCGCATAACATCCAAGTGGTTGTTCATTGTGAGCTGCTTTCTCAATAAACCCGTGTAAATAATCGTCTGTGAATAATCGGTCATATGCCGGAACAACTGATACAAATGCAGCAATCCAGACAAGTGCTATGCCGTATTCTGACAGCTTATTAGGGTCTGGTCCTATTGTGAGTGGAAATAACATCATGACCAATATAAAAAATCCTATCTGGCTCAATATATCAGTCACTTGAGATATACTGATTTCAAACTCTCTTATAAAATATTGACAGAAAATCAATATCACGGCTTAGCCTCTAGTTGAATGGTTTGTGGTGAAAGATGCCTACATAAAGGTTGATGTGCAGCCACTATGACCCGTCCTCCAAATTCAATATGCTCTTCGATCAATGTTTCTAGCGCTAAACAATGTAACGAATCCAGTGTGCTATTAGGCTCGTCCAATAACCATAGTGCTTCTTTTTGTCTATTTGACTTCAGAAGTAGTTGACTAAGAGCAAGGCGTTGTATTTGCCCTGTTGACAAAGTCCTAATTGGTTGTTGAAAAAAATCAATAACATTAAACCTATCCTCGTCAAACATCGATAACTTTCGCATAAAAGCAATCTGAGATAGGTTCTTTACGGCAGATAAATTAGGATGAAAACCAAAAGGGTGTCCTATGTACCAGATTGGTAAATGGGATTTTAAAGGTTCAAAAATATGTCCATTTAAACTCATCATACCATTACTGATAGGAAGATATCCAGCAATAATTCTAAGAAGACTTGTTTTGCCAGCCCCATTTGGACCATTTAATATGCAAACTTCTCCAGAAGAGATATTTAAATTTAAGTTCTTAAATATTAATTTATTTGCGCGGAAAAGCGTCACATTTGTAAGGGACAAAGTTGCATGTGCTAATTTGGATGAACTCATATCTACGGTAAGTTAAAAATGGATTGAATCAGTTGTTTTCATTTGATCAACGGGTGGAGCAAATTTTGTGAGCGTTAAATTTTCTACTGCACTTTTATATTCCTCAATGGTAGGTGTTCTGCCGAGTATAGCTGATAAGACAACAACTGGTGTGGAGGCTAAAAGAGATTCCCCTTTTTTCTCTTTAGAGTCTTCAACCACACGTCCTTTAAATAGACGAGTGGATGTGGCCATTACGGTATCACCTTTTGCGGCTTTTTCCTGGTTTCCCATACATAAATTACAACCAGGACGTTCTAAATATAATATATTATCATATTCAATACGAGCGGTTTGTTTAGGGTTATTATCATTAAATTCAAAACTAGAATATTTTTGTAGTATATCCCAATCACCTTCTTCTTTTAACTCATCGATTATATTGTAAGTCGGAGCTGCGACCACTAATGGCGCATTAAATTCAACTTTACCATTTTCTTTTTCTAGATTTTTTAACATTTGCGCCACTATTTTTATATCGCCTTTATGAACCATACATGAACCAACAAAACCTAGGTCTACTTTTTTTTGTGCCATGTAATGTGAGATTGGTCTTATCGTATCGTGGGTATAACGTTTTGATAAATCCTCGTTGTTTACATCGGGGTCAGCAATCATCGGTTCGTCGATTTGATTAAGATCTATCACGACCTCCTCAAAATACGCTGCATCCGAGTCTGGTTTTAAAGCTGGTTTTTTTCCATTTTTTATTTCTTGAATTCGTTGTTCTGCAATTTTGATAAGCTTGTTAAGCATTCCGCTTTCATTCTCGAGACCTTTATTTATCATTCCATTTATCCGCTGAATTGAAATTTTAAGAGACTCTATGAGTGTTTTGTCGGTTGAAATACAAATAGATGCTTTTGCCTTCATTTCTGCAGTCCAATCTGTAAAGGTAAATGCTTGGTCAGAGAGAAGAGTGCCAATGTGAACTTCAATGACCCTTCCCTGAAAAATGTTTTCTCCATATTTTTTTAACATTTGTGCCTGAGTTGCATGCACTACATCACGAAAATCCATGTGCTCTGCCATTTTCCCTTTAAATGTTACTTTAACTGTCTCTGGAATAGGCATTGTTACTTCCCCAGTTGCTAAGGCTAGAGCTACTGTTCCGGAGTCCGCGCCAAATGCTACACCCTTAGACATCCGTGTATGCGAGTCACCTCCAATAATAACTGACCAATCATCAACAGTGATATCATTAAGCACTTTGTGAATAACATCAGTCAAAGGTAAGTGTTTGTTATCTGGGTCTCTACCTGTAACTAAGCCGAACTCTTTCATAAATCTCATGAGTTTAGGAGTATTTTCTTGAGCTCTAACGTCCCAAACAGAAGCAGTGTGGCATCCGGATTGATATGCTCCATCCAAGCTTGGTGAAATGGTAGTGGCTGCCATCGCTTCTAGTTCTTGAGCTGTCATAAGTCCAGTTGTATCTTGAGAACCTACGATATTGACTTTTACTCTTACATCAGAACCAGCGTGTAAAACTGGCGTTTTTTTCTTCTCAAGAGAATTGGCATTAAATATTTTTTCAACGGCAGTTAGGCCAACTCCCTTATGAAAGACCTCTTTTGGTTTTGCATAAACAGTTTCATAATCTGTGTTTAGAATATTATTTGCGATGGTTTGTAGTTTTTTTCCAAAAATTACTGCATAAGAACCACCTGCCTTAATAAAATCCTTCTTTTCGGGTGAGAATGATGCACTAACATCGACTAGTTCTTCGCCTGTATCGTCGTTATATAGTTTCATAAATTTTGTATTGATCGTGAGTGGAGTGCCTGTTTCCACAGAATACTTTTGTTCTAGGACTGGACTATCATCATTATTAAATATAGGTTTCCCATCGGGGCCCTGTTTATTAACCCAGTTTTTTAAATCTATTCCTATCCCGCCCGTAACGCCGACCGTTGTTAGAAATATTGGTGAAATACCATTGGTTCCCGCCACTATTGGAGCCATATTTACGAAGGGTATAAATGGACTTAATGGTTTACCAGTCCAAAGAGCAACATTGTTGACGCCAGACATTCTTGATGAACCAACCCCCATGGTTCCCTTCTCTGCCACCAACATTACGCTTCTATTTGGATGATCTTTTTGAAGTTTTCTTATGTCTTTTTGAGCTTCCTCTGAAATCATACATTTACCATGAAGCTCTCTATCGGCCCTGGAATGTGCTTGATTTCCAGGAGATAATAAATCCGTTGAGATATCTCCCTCCGCCGCAACATACGTTATTATTTTGATCTCTTCATCAAGTTCTGGAAGTTTAGTAAAAAATTCTGCCTTCGAAAAGCTTTCAAGCATCTCTTTTGCCATTAGATTTTTTTGGTTAAAGGCGTCTTCTATCCTTTTTATGTCTGAATCATATAAAAATACTTGAGTTTTTAAAACTTCGGTTGCTCTCTTGGCAAGATGGATGTCCTCACCGAGAGCAATGTTCAGAAGAACCGTTATGGAGGGTCCGCCGCGCATGTGAGATAATAGTTCAAAAGCGAAATCATCAGTGATTTCTTTAATTGCAAATTTTTTAAAAATTATGTCCTGAAGGAATAGAGCTTTCTCCCGAGCTGCGCCAGTAGTTCCTGGTAATACATTATAGATTATTAGATTGAGAGCTTTTGTTCTGTTCACACTGTTTATAGACTTTATCTCTTGAATTAGTTCTTTTACCAATCTTTCATTTTCGATTGGTTTAGCAGATAAATCTTGAGATTTTCTATCCTCAATTTCTTTAAAATATTTTTCTATTAATTTCATAATTTCTTCCACGAGTATCTTTTGAACAGAGTTGTTTGTTTGTAAAAAATTTCAAAAATATAGCTTTCGCTGCTTGAATTTTTAAATGATTTATAAATAGTCAAATTATTGGTGATCACTATTTTATGACGTACATAAAATTTTTAACCATATAATTCTACTATTTTATTAAATTCTTTTTTAATATTTTAAATTTCACTTGTTTTTGTGTGCTTAAATATATGTTATCAGGTGTAATCATTTTTTAGACAAACCAAAAACTAAATTTGTGATTTAGGTCTTGTGATGCCTTATACCCCAAAAATAACTATATTGTTAGGTCCAACAAATACTGGGAAAACTCATTACGCTTTAGAAAGAATGCTTGGCTACCAGTCTGGCATGATTGGATTTCCTCTGAGATTATTAGCTCGAGAAAATTATGATAAGCTTGTTACAAAAGTTGGTGTATCACAGGTGGCACTAATAACAGGCGAGGAGAAAATATTGCCGCGTCAATCACGTTATTATTGCTGTACGGTCGAAGCAATGCCACTTGAAATAAGTGTGGAATGTCTTGCAATTGACGAGGTGCAACTCGCAAGTGACAGGGAGCGAGGTCATATTTTTACCGATAGAATTTTGCATGCTAGGGGGAAGTATGAGACACTCTTATTAGGAGCATTTACAATGCATCCCTTACTCAAAAAAATGCTTCCAGATGCAATTTTTGAAACAAGAAAGCGACTTTCTAATCTCACTTATATTGGCCAGAAAAAAGTTACACGCCTCGGCAGAAGGTCTGCTATCGTAGCGTTTAGTGCCCCAGATGTATATCATTTAGCAGAAACTGTAAGGAGACAGCGAGGTGGAACAGCTGTGGTAATGGGTGCGTTGTCTCCTAGAACTAGAAATGCACAAGTTGATATGTATCAATCCGGAGAGGTTGATTTTTTGATTGCAACAGATGCAATTGGCATGGGCCTGAATATGGATATTGAGCACGTTGCGATCGCAGCTGAGACAAAATTTGATGGTAAGCATATGAGACATTTATATCCAGCAGAAATGGCTCAAATTGTTGGTCGTGCAGGAAGATATACTCAAGATGGCACATTTGGTGTTACAGAAGGTTGCAGACCTTTGGAAGATATATTGATAAACGCTCTTGAAAATCATATTTTTTTGCCTCACAGAAAGCTTTATTGGCGTAATAGAAAACTTTCATTTGAGAGCCTGAAGCTTTTGTTAAAATCTCTTGAAGCGCCAGCACCAGAACCTTATTTATTGAGGAAAGCAGATGCTATTGACCACTTAACCTTGCAATCGCTTGCAGCTATTCCAGAAATTGCTGAGCTTGCATCGAACAAAATAAGGTTAAGATTATTATGGGATGTTGCCCAAATCCCTGATTTTCGTAACATGATGACGGATAGTCATACTGTTATGCTTGCTAAAATTTATCAAAATCTTGCAACTGCCGGAAAACTTGACAAAAAATGGGTCGCAAGTCAGTTGACGTATCTTGAAAGACTTGATGGAGATATAGACACGTTAATGGCGAGGATTGCGCATATTAGAACTTGGACATATATTACACATAAAACAAGCTGGACGGATGAGCCAGAAGAGTGGCAACATTTAACAAGAACAATTGAAGATAAGTTATCAGACGAATTACATAATCGATTAACACAACGTTTCGTGGACAAGCGGGCAGCACATTTATCAAGGCGACTGAAGGAAGCAACTAATTTGATCTCATCTGTAAAAATAGACGGAACAGTAATAGTTGAGGGAGAGGAAGTAGGAACACTCAAAGGTTTCACTTTTCAACCGAGCATTTCAGAAAATGAAGAAAAGGAGATGATTCTTGCTGCTGCAAGGAAGGCTTTACCGGAAGAAATTGAGAGACGTATCAAAGCTCTAAGTAATTCCGCTGCAAGCGCTTTCAAATTAGATCAAAACGCTACTATTATATGGCGTGATACTGAAATCGCAAAACTCATAAAATCAGAACAATTATATGCTCCTAGAATAGATGTGTTTGACAGTGAATTGCTGTTTACAGATCAAAAACAACGAATAAAAGACAAACTTAATGCAGTATTAAAAGAACAGGTAAATGATATATTGGGGAGTCTGCAACGACTTCGAAATATTGATGAATTTCAGGTGCAAAAAAAAGATGAAGGTAAAGAAAGAAAAAATACTGAGGTGGCCAAGGAAAAAATTATTATTTCTGAGTCATCAGAAAATTTTGAAACAACGCTAATTGAAAAAGAGTTACCCCCATCAGTTATTGATGAAACAGTTATTATTAAGAAAGAAGAAACAAACACTTCTAACTTGGATATCGAAACCGGCACACATTCTGCTGAAGTTTCAATGAGTGGGATCGCACGTGGTATAATGTTTCAGCTTTATGAAAACTTGGGTGTTATTAACCGAACGCTAATTGAAGACCAGTTAAAGGTGATGCCGGATAGTGACAAACCATTCCTTGCTAGAGCTGGCATTCGAATAGGTACAGAGTCAATTTTTATGCCTGATTTACTTAAGCCAGCGGCTATAAAATTGAGAGTGCTGTTACACTCGATTTTTACTAATGAGTTTCCAGCTTGTGGTCCACCACCTGAAGGGAGAGTATCAATAGACCTTGTTGAAGGAGTGGCGGATAATTATTGGTTATCTGCTGGCTATCGGAGTATTGGCGACAAAGTTATGAGGGTAGATATGGTAGAACGAGTAGCTGCACTTGTCAGAACAGCGGCAAGAGCAGGTGAGTTTTCTATAAGTGATGAAATGTTGTCACTTGCTGGCGTCAATAGACAAACGATGACTGCAATGATAATTGATCTTGGATTTGAGAAAAAAAGAGAGCATGTAGCAGAAGACCCTGAAAAACCGGCTGAACCGATTTTTACAAAAAAGCAGAAGAAGTTTAACCGACGATTTCATTCATCAAGAAAAGACGAAATTTTATCAAAAAAACAGAAACAGATCGGTGGAGAAAATACCAAAGGCCAACCAAATTTAGTAAATAGAAAAAAGAAAAAAATAGCTGTAAACCAATGGAAAAAGAATGCTAAAACACCTGAAATCAATCCTGATTCGCCATTTTCCATTCTTGCGAATTTAAAAAAATAAATGGTTGAAGAGACAACATTAAGATTAGACAAATGGCTTTGGTATGCACGTTTTTTTAAAACAAGAACGCAAGCAACTAGGTTGATCCAATCTGGAAAACTCAGATTAAATGGCGATATTATCACCAAACCGCATCGTGCAGCTTCTGTTGGGTCAATCCTTACCTTTCCAAAGGCAAAGAACATAAGAGTGATTAAAATTGTCAAACTCGGACAAAGAAGAGGTCCAGCTCCTGAGGCTATTTCCTTATATGAAGATATTTCACCAGTTACATTAAAACTAAATAAAGATGAAAAAAGTAAAGAGATATATTTTGAGAAACGCAAAACTGGATTTGGCAGACCAACAAAAAAGCATAGACGTCAGACATCGCGGTTGAAAGAAAATTTTTTCTCTTAAAATAAATCAGGGGAGGTTTACATGATTGAATTTGTAAAAACTTTGGCGTCAAAAAGTGAGGATTTTGCCATTGAGAAAAATGGAACACTCGTTGAAGTTATTTCTGAATTGTTATTAGAAGCAGCTAATATAGATGGTAAAATAGATGAAAAGGAAATTGAGGAGTCCAAACACGCTATTTGTAGCTTTTTTGATATATCTGAGGAGGAAGCAACTAAAATCATTCAAAAGTTACATGATAATGCGGGTCAAAAACATGAATTTCATTCCTTAACAAAGCAGATTAGAGATGAATGTGATTATGATGAAAGAATGTATATTTTGTCGATGTTATGGCAAATTGTATTGGCGGATGATCAGATTGACTCTTTGGAATCAAATCTGATGAGAAGGCTCACTGGGCTTTTGTTTGTATCGGATATTGATTCTGCAAAAGCAAAGCAACAGGCAAAAAAAAGACTTGGTCTTGCTTAAATTCTCCAACTGTTTTATTTCGTATTTCAATTTTAAATACACATGATAATAGAAGAGTGCATAAAACTTAAATGACTTATATAGTAAATGATAAATGTATTTCTTGTAAATATACGGATTGCGTAGAAGTTTGTCCGGTTGATTGTTTCTATGAAGGGGAAAACATGTTGGTCATTCATCCTGATGAATGTATTGATTGTGGTGTTTGTGAGCCTGAATGTCCACCTGAGGCAATTCTTCCGGATACTGAACCTGGAGCTAATGAATGGGTAAAATTTAATTTGGAAAAAAGTTTAATTTGGCCCAATATAACAGAACGGTGCGACCCATTGCCGGGCGCTGAAGATAATTTAGATAAAACTAACAAATTTCAAAATCTTTTCATTGATAAACCTGCTTCTCAAAATTGATAAATTGGTGTTCTGAAAAACAATAATTTGTAAAATCATTAAAGTTATGATATTGTTTTGGAATAGAAAAAATATAAAAAACATTTAATTTGTACACTCTAAAATGAGGTCTAGTTTAAAAAAGCACTTTGTGATTAAGTGTATTTGAATTGATTTGGAATAATGAAAAAAATAAAAGAATTTATTTATGAAGACGGGGACTTTGTCGTCTACCCAACACATGGTGTTGGTAAAATTTTGGGAACAGAAAAAAGCCAAATTGCAGGAACAGAAGTTCAATTGATGGTCATCCGATTTGAGCAGGATAGGATGACCCTCAGAGTTCCATTAGAAAAAGCTCGTACATTAGGATTGCGGACACTCTCTTCAAGGAAGCATATGGATGATGCTATCACTACTCTGAAAAGTAAGGCAAAAATTCGTAGGACTATGTGGTCTCGACGAGCGCAAGAATATGAAGCAAAAATTAAATCTGGGGACCCAGTGTCAATAGCGGAAGTTGTACGCGATTTACGTAAAAGAGACCCTCAGATTGAACAATCTTATTCAGAAAGACAAATGTATCAATCGGCATTGGAAAGATTGGCTCGTGAATTTGCGGCAATAGAGGATATTGATCAAGAATCAGCTGCTACAAAATTAGAAGACTTGATGGATGCTGCCTAATTACATTTTCTGAATTATTAATTTAAAAATATTCTATCTTCTCGCAGAAAAAACCCATACCTTTTTATTTTTAATTTTTTAGATGATCTGCCGTCGACGTTTATACGTACTCATAGAGTAACATATGGAGTTTATGATGTCAGAGCTATCAGACCCGATTAGAACACTAGACAATCGTTTTATTCGAAAGGCAATGCAAAGGCCATTGCTGGAAAAAGACTACGAGCTTGAACTTGCGCGGAAATGGCGAGATAAAAAAGATCACAAATCTATGCATACATTGGTAATGGCATATGCAAAACTCGTGATAAGTGCAGTATCAAAGTACAGACATTATGGCCTTACAAACGCTGACCTCATTCAAGAAGGAAACATTGGGTTAATGCAGGCCGCTGAGCGTTTTGATCCAGAACGAGGCGTAAGATTTTCAACATACGCTAATTGGTGGATAAGAGCTTCTATACAGGACCATATTCTCCGCAACTGGTCTATAGTGAGAACAGGTACCACTGCCTCTCATAAGTCATTATTTTTCAAATTACGAAGATTACGTATACAGATAGGCGAGGCAGATGGAGGAGCGCTCACTGATGAAGGAAGACAAAAAATTGCTGATACTATCGGGGTTACAGTTAAAGACGTCATTGTCATGGAGCAGCGCCTTTCTGGGAGTGACCAGTCTCTAAACTCACTTCTTGGCGATGATGCAGACACTGAGGCTATCGAATTTGTTGTTGATACCCGGCCTAACCCAGAGCAAGTTGCTATTTCATCTCACGATAGGATAGTGATGACCCAATGGCTTAATAATGCACTAAATGAGTTATCCACCAGAGAACGATTTATAATCCTCAAAAGACGACTCAAAGAGGAAGGAACAACTCTAGAAGAGCTAGGAAGTTTGCTTGGGGTAAGTAAAGAAAGGGTTCGCCAAATTGAACATCGTGCTTTGTCTAAGTTAAAACAATCTTTGCAATCTACCACAGAATCCCATAAAGATATGTTGGAGTCATCATTAGTTTAAAAAGTCTACTAATAGGCAATTCAAAGACATGCGCCAGGATTACGATTCGTCAATTCATCTTTTTCCTGTTATAGAACCATTTGATAGTGGTTATTTTGAACGGGACATGCACGAAATATACTATGAGCAAGTAGGCAATCCAGTAGGAAAAGTTATATTATTTTTACATGGAGGGCCTGGAGCAGGTTGTTCTTCTGCGCATAGACGATTATTTGATCCTGAAAAATTTAGGGTCATTTTTTTTGATCAGCGTGGTTCTGGTCGCTCAAAGCCTTATGCTTCAATAGAAAAAAATACCACCCAACATTTGATATCAGATATAAATTATTTGCGTGAAAAGCTCAAAATTGAAAAATGGATATTATTTGGTGGTTCTTGGGGAAGCACTTTGGCGCTTGCCTATGCAATAGAAAACCCAGTTTTTGTTTCTGCACTCATATTGAGAGGTGTGTTTTTGGGGACTAATGCCGAAATTAATTGGTATTTATATGAAATGCGAAGATTTTTTCCAGAGGCTTATGATCGGTTCATCTCTTATATCCCAGTGGAAGAACAGCACGATATATTGTCTGCCTATCATAATAGGTTAACAAGTGATAATCAAAAGATTCGTAACGAAGCAGCAAAATTCTTTGCATCTTATGAAAACTCATGCGCTACCTTGCATGCTGAAACACGTGACGCAGGCCAATCTGCTTTAAGCATGGCTATCTTAGAAGCGCATTATTTTATGAATAACTGTTTTTTACCGTCCGATTACATTACTAAAAATGTACGGTATATCCAACAACTGCCATGTTATATCGTTCAAGGTCGCCACGATGTAATTTGTCCTCCCTCAAATGCATATAAACTGCATAAAATTTGGGGAAAAAATAGTAAGTTAAGACTTGTGGATGACGCTGGTCATTCCGCGTTTGAGCATGGAACTTTAAGGAACTTAATGCTGTTTTTACAAACTGTTTAGGTTGATAATTGAACAATTTAGTTTTTATAATTCTATTTAATCGAACCGAGTTGTAATTCTGATCATATTATAATTAAAATATGGCATATAAAAATTGTTAAATTTTGAAAAATTCTAATTCTCCATCTAATTTAATGAGAATAAAATGAACGAAAAAAATGAAATAAAAAATTTTCGTGTGACAAATCATAATGCAATCGATATGCATGTTGGAAAGCGTGTTCGCTTGCGACGTACATTGCTTGGCATGTCACAGGAACAACTTGGAGTTACCTTAAATTTAACATCTCAGCAGGTGCAGAAATACGAGAGCGGGACAAATCGTATCAGTGCATCTAGGTTGTGGGATTTATCACAGATTTTAGATGTTTCTATAGGTTATTTCTTTGAAGAAATGTCCTCCCAAACAAAACTAGCTTCACCTCGAAAAGCAAATATAAATAGCAAAAAACTTTTAGATCAGGCTATTGAGCATGATCCCATGGCAAAGCGCGAAACACTTGAATTAGTGCGCACCTATTACTCTATTTCTCAGCCACATGTGCGAAAACGAATATCTGAAATGATAAAATCAGTTGCTGGTACACTAAAGGGTGAATAAACTAAATAAGTTTTTTAAATTAAAAAAAGGTCAAAGATTAAATGAAAGATCAAACAACTTCCCTTACGTTTGAGCAAGCTCTCGCAGAGCTTGAAAGTATTGTTAGAAAATTAGAGTCTGGAGATGCATCCCTTGACGAAGCTATCAATGCTTATAGCAGGGGTATTGAGCTGAAAAATCAATGTCAGCAGCGCTTAGAAGCGGCAAGACTACAGGTTGAGAAGATTCAATTTCCCTCTGATGGTTCGAGCCCTAGCATTGAACCGTTTGATAATGATTGAAAATGTCTGAACTTTTAGATTGGTTAATTTCTGATGCCAGAGCTGTGGATATTTGGGTTAAGCGTTGGTTTAAACAAAAATCTGAGGAGCAAATAACAGCACCAAAACTTCTGGCTGCTATGGAATATGCTTGTTTAAATGGTGGTAAGCGAGTAAGGGCTGGTCTGGTATGTGCATCAAATAGGATGGCTAGTTGTTATTTCAATAAAAACTCAGAAAGTGCTGCTTTGGCTGTGGCAGCTGCTGTAGAACTTTTACATTCCTACTCACTTATTCATGATGATCTTCCTGCTATGGACGATTCGGACCTAAGACGTGGGAAAAAATCCACGCATAAAGAATTCGATGAGGCAATAGCGATTTTAGCTGGAGACGCATTACAAACAGCGGCTTTTGAAATTCTTACGGAACAGAACTTAAAATTAACGAGCTCGCAGAAGGTAAAACTTGTGAGCCATTTATCAGTAGCAGCAGGTGTTTCTGGAATGGCAGGGGGGCAAATGCTTGATTTAGAAGCTGAAGCTAAATCTTTTGATATTGAATGTGTTAGAAATATGCAACTCTTGAAAACTGGGTCGTTAATAACAGCATCAGTAGTTATGGGTGGTGTGGTTGGTGGCGCTGATAACGTTATGATCAAAGCTTTGTCAAATTATTCAGAAAATTTGGGGATTGCGTTCCAAATTAAAGATGACTTGCTCGATTATCAGGGAAGTACTTCGCAGCTTGGAAAGCCAGTTCAGCAGGACAATTCGAGAGGTAAAGCAAGTTATATTGAGCATTATGGAGTAGATGGAGCAAGCAAGAAAGCAAAGGAATTTGTTGAAAAAGCTTGTGATTCTTTGCAAGACTACGAACAGCATGCTAAGGAGTTATATTCAATAGCTAAACTTATAATAAAAAGGACATATTAAATTTATGTTGAGCGGGAGATAATACCTTTTGACTGATTTACAAACCCCTTTATTAGATAAAATACAAACTTTAGAAGATCTACGTCAGTTACCTGAGTCACAATTACATCAACTGGCTGATGAACTAAGGAATGAAACGATTTCTGCTGTTTCTCAAACCGGAGGACATTTGGGGGCTGGATTAGGTGTTGTTGAGCTAACGGTGGCTCTTCATTATGTTTTTAATACTCCAAATGATCGATTGATATGGGATGTAGGACATCAGTCGTACCCTCATAAAATATTAACTGGAAGAAGAAATAGAATTACGACGTTGCGGAAGAAAGACGGTTTGTCGGGTTTTACTAAAAGAAGTGAGTCACCTTTTGATCCATTTGGAGCGGGACATAGTTCAACTTCTATTTCTGCAGGTTTTGGAATGGCTATCGCGCGTGATTTAAAAAATATGAGAAATCATGTGATTTCTATTATTGGAGATGGAGCAATGTCTGCTGGAATGGCCTATGAAGCCTTAAATAACGCAGGAGCGTCAAAATCTGATATGATTGTGATTTTGAACGATAATGACATGAGTATTGCGCAGCCAGTTGGGGCTCTTTCAGCTTATTTATCGGAGCTTATAACCTCAAGGCCTTACCACTCACTTCGTGTTCTTCTAAAAGAGGTAGCAAGCAGATTCCCAACTGAAATCGAACAAGCTGCAAAGAAAGCTAAGAATTTAGCACGCGAAATGACTGGTGCCCAATCTTTATTCTCCAAACTCGGCTTTTTCCATATTGGCCCGATTGATGGTCACGACTTATCTCATTTATTGCCAATATTTAAGAATCTTAGAGATAGAGATATCAATGGTCCTGTATTAGTTCATGTGGTAACTGAAAAAGGTAAAGGGCATCCTTTTGCAGGTTCAAATAGTGAGAAGTACCACGCTGTGCCTCAGTTCAACATCGTCACAGGCGAACAAAAAAAGCCAGGTGGGAATTTGCCTAGTTATACCTCTGTTTTTGCAGACTCACTTACAGACCTTGCTGCAAAAGACAAGAGAATTGTAGCTATAACAGCAGCAATGCCCTCAGGAACTGGGCTTGATAAAATGGCGAATTCATTTCCAGAACAAGTTTTTGATGTTGGGATTGCAGAGCAGCATGCAGTTACCTTTTCAGCAGGTATGGCAGCAGAGGGCATGAGACCATTTTGCGCTATATATTCAACCTTTCTCCAACGAGGGTATGATCAAGTCATTCATGATGTGTGTTTGCAAAACTTACCAGTCAGATTTGCGATTGATAGGGCAGGGCTCGTTGGAGCAGATGGTGCCACTCACGCTGGTATTTACGACCTTGCGTATCTATGCTGCTTACCCAATATGACTATTATGTGCCCTGCTGATGAGGCTGAACTTGTGCATATGACCAATACAGCAGCATTTTTCGACGATGGCCCTATAGCATTAAGATATCCTAGAGGTAGTGGAACTGGGGTGGCAATTCCGGAGCAGGCTAAACGCCTTACGATTGGTGAGGCACGAATTATTAATCATGGTGAAAACCTTGCTATATTAAGCATTGGCACTATGCTTGAGACTTGCAAAGAGGTTATTACAATTCTTGAAAAGAACAGAGGAGTAAAGGCTACTCTTGTTGATGCAAGATTTGCTAAGCCGTTAGATACTAAAATGATAAATAAGCTTTGCACCACTCATTCGTCCCTGCTTATTGTGGAAGAGGGTGCACCAGGAGGGTTTGCAGCACAGGTCCTTCAATATATTGTAAATTCTGGCAACCTTAAATCACAACTTAGACTGCGTGTTGCTACACTGCCTGATAAGATAATTGATCACGCTGAACGTGATATTCAACTAAAAAGTGCCGGTTTAGATGTTTTGGGTATTCTAAAGCTTTCAGAAAGTCTCATTTCTGATCAAAAAAACATGGTAACAATTGCGTGATCAGGGAAAACAGCGCATCGACACTATAATGGTTGCCCGAGGTCTGGCGCCAAGCAGACATAAAGCACGTGATATTATTGTTAATTCTATTGTTAAAGCGGATGGAATTACTGTCAAAAAGGCAGGTCAATTTATAAAAAAAGACGCTGTCATAACACTCCATACAGATATTATAGATTATGCAAGCAGAGGTGGGTTAAAATTAGCATCCGCTTTAGATTATTTTAATGAAATTAAAGTCCAAGATAAAGTTTGCCTCGATCTTGGCGCAAGTACTGGTGGGTTTAGTGATGTTTTATTGCAGCGTGGAGCATCTTTGATTTATGCTGTGGATGTTGGACATAGTCAGCTTAGTCAAAAAATTAGAGAAAACCCTAATGTTCGTAATCTTGAAAAAACCAACGCGAGAAAACTCAATAAAGAAATAATTGATATTGCGCCTGCAATAATAGTATGTGACCTCTCTTTTATCTCTTTGCGCCTTGCTCTCCCACCTGCGTTAGCTCTTGCTTCAAAAAAAGCAGACGTGTTAGCTCTAATTAAGCCTCAATTTGAAGTCGGTAAAGCTTTTGTTGGGAAAGGTGGTATTGTGCGTAATCAAGTTCAAATACATAAGGCGCAAGAGTCTATAATCAGCTTCTTAAAAATAGAAGGATGGCATATTAGAGGTATAGTTCCTTCACCTATAGAGGGGTCGAGTGGCAATCAAGAATTTATGGTAGCTGCGTTTAGATAATTTTCGACATTATGTTTCAGGCAAGATAGTCGTTTGTGCATGATGGTGCATTAAAAGGTCAAGCAATACACAGGCCATCATTCCCTCTACGACAGGGACACCTCTTATACCAACACAAGGGTCATGTCTTCCTTTTGTTTTTAATTCAACATTGTTTCCCTCTTCATCTACTGATTTACGAGGTAGAAGAATTGATGATGTTGGTTTTATTGCGATTCGGGCTATGATGGGTGCACCTGACGAGATACCGCCTAATATACCACCCGCATTATTTGATAAAAATTCAGGACCATCGTCTGACATTACCATTTGATCACCAGCTTCTTTTCCAGGTATTTCAGATAAAGAAAAACCAGCACCTATTTCTACAGCTTTAACGGCGTTTATAGACATCATGGCTGATGCTATTTCAGAATCAAGTTTACTATACAGAGGTTGCCCAATACCAACTGGAACACCTTTTGCAATAACTTCAAGAACAGCGCCCGAGGAGGAGCCTTGCTTTCGAACTTCATCCAGATAATTTTCCCATAATTTTGCCGTATTTGCATCACCGCAGAAAAAAGGATTTTTATCAATTTGATTTTCATCAAACTTTTCTGGATCAATTTTATGGGGCCCAATTTGTACAACACTTGCTTTGATTTTAAAAGAATTTCCTAATATTTTTGATAATATGATATCCGCAATTGCTCCAGCAGCTACCCTGACTGCAGTTTCACGTGCAGACGATCTACCACCTCCCCTATAATCTCTAATACCGTATTTTTTAAAATAGGTGTAATCAGCATGTCCTGGCCTAAATTGCTTTGCTATTTCACCATAATCTTTGGAGCGCTGGTCTTCATTTTTAATTAGAAGGCAAATGGGAGTCCCAGTTGTTTTGCCCTCAAAAACACCTGAAATTATCTCAACTTGGTCTGTTTCTTTCCTTTGCGTAACAAACCGGTTTTGCCCAGGTTTTCTTCGGTCAAGGTAAGGTTGAATATCACTTTCGTTAAGAGGCAGTCTTGGAGGCACTCCATCAACAACGCATCCAATAGCAGGTCCGTGGCTTTCTCCAAAACTTGTGAATGAGTATAACTTTCCAAATCTATTGTCAGTCATTAGATTTTACAACAGAAATATCTGGTGCATCTACAGCTTTCATGCCGACCACGTGGTATCCACAATCTACATGATGGGTTTCCCCAGAAACTCCTGAGGAAAGAGGCGATAAAAGATATAGGCCAGCACCCCCAACGTCATCTAAGGTCACATTGCGTTTTAAAGGCGAGTTATATTCATTCCATTTTAGTATGTAACGAAAATCTCCAATTCCTGACGCTGCCAATGTTTTCATTGGGCCTGCAGACAATCCATTTACTCTTATGTTGCGACCCCCGAGGTCAACTGCCAGATATCGAACGGATGCCTCTAGTGCTGCTTTAGCAACACCCATTACATTATAATGCGGCATAACACGTTCAGAGCCATAATAAGTGAGAGTGAGCATTGAACCCCCATCATTCATCATTTCTGCAGCACGTTTTGCCAAGGCAGTAAAAGAATAAACAGAAATGTCCATTGTACGATTGAAGTTTTCACGACTAGTGTCGAGATATAAACCAGTTAGTTCTTCTTTATCGGAATAAGCAATGGCATGAACAAAAAAATCAAGATTTCCCCATTCATTTTTTAACTTTGAAAATACTTCATCCATAGATTCATCGCTAGTCACATCACAGTTGAGAGAAATATAACTGCCAACTGAATTTGCTAGCGGTTCAACTCTTTTTTTTAGGGCATCTCCTTGATACGTGAAGGCAAGGTCTGCTCCTTCGTCAGCAACTGCTTTTGCAATTCCCCAAGCAATTGAGCGATTATTTGCAACGCCCATAATGAGACCTTTTTTACCAGCTAACAAACCGTTTTTATTATCCATTACTTTTACCAAAATCTATTTTAAGGAACAAAAATCGCAAAAGTGTAAAAATAAATCTACATTTTTTATTTTTTATTATTATATAATTCTTTTTCTTCATTAAAACCATATACCACGTCACAATAAATATATAAAAAATAGTTTCTATTAAATTTATTGGATAGAATAACTTATCGTTTTAAAAACTGAAATCTGACTTCCTGGAAGATACTTGGTTTCTGTATTAATATCAATGATTTTGCCTTCAACACTAATCGTAAGACGATATCCAACAACTTCTTGAATTGTTTGTTGAGTAACGGTTGTAATATCTTCACACGACCGAGTTCGATTGTATCCTACTATTTCTTTGTTTTTTTCGTTGGCTTGGTTTGCTGTCTCTTTTCCAAGGATAGCTCCTGCAACAGTGCCCGCGGCACCAGCCCCATCGGAGTCTGAAAATTTATTTCCAATGGCAGAGCCAATAATTCCTCCAATTATCATAGAACCAAGTTCATTTGCTGGTTGTTCATTGTTTCCATATACAGGCACATCTCTATCTTCACAAATTCGCTCTGTGACGGGGGTTTGTCTAATAACTTCACGGGTTCGTTCCATTACACTAATAACCTCTCCCACGACAGTTTCAGAAGAGGTTGTTGCATAAACTGACCCGGAGGTTAGAAAAAGTAACATTGCCAAAGAAAAATAAATAGCCTTCATCATACAAACTTCTCCGTAGTTCACAATTCTCTTATTATATATAAGTATCATCGTGTTTATGGCAATAGTAAGGCAATTCAAGTTAGATTTGTTGAAACGAACCTATATAAAACTATATATGAGGTCAGAGAGATATATCAATAATTACTTAAAAACAGAGATTTAAAGATGAGTAATTCACAAAAGGGTGTTCTTCACAATGATTCCTTAAACAAAAACCCGTTTAAGCTATTTGATGATTGGTTTAAGGAAGCCGAAATATCTGAATTGAATGACCCAGATGCTATGGCATTAGCATCTGTTGATAAATATGGTTTGCCTTCAGTTCGTATTGTTTTACTGAAACAGTGGTCAGAAAATGGTTTTGTTTTTTTTACCAACTATGAAGGTCGCAAGGGCCAAGAACTTCTTGCCACCAAAAAAGCAGCAGCATGTTTGCATTGGAAATCATTGCGCCGACAGGTACGCATAGTTGGGGGAGTAAATAAAATTAGTGAGTCAGCGAGTAATGCTTATTTTGCAACGAGGCCTAGGGGAAGTCAGGTTGGGGCATGGGCGTCTTATCAATCACGACCTATTGCTACTCGGTCTGAATTAACTCAAAGGGTTACCGAATATGAAAAAAAGTTTGAAAATCAAATAGTACCTCGACCCAGTCATTGGGGTGGATTTATTATTAAACCCGTAGAGATTGAATTCTGGGCCGATGGGGCTTACAGACTTCACGATAGGTTTCAATTAAAACGAGACGCCAATAATAAATGGAAAGCGACTCGTCTTAACCCCTAATAAGATTAGTCTTTTTAACTTGTTTGTCTTTTGAAATAAGGCTTACGAAAACCTCACAATTATTTATTTGCCTGATTTAAGTTACTCAAGGTCGTATTGAAGCGGTTTACTGTCAATTCAAATTGATTATTCTTATATTCAAGAAAGAACGAAGAGCCAGTCAAAATTCAATGTAAGAAAAGGTCATCTGGGGGGTTTCAGTATGAGAACACATGCACGAGTTGTTGTGATAGGTGGTGGTGTTGTTGGAGTAAGCACTTTATATCATCTTGCGAAAAAAGGATGGAGCGATTGTGTATTAGTTGAACGCAAAGAGCTTACCTCTGGTTCAACATGGCATGCAGCAGGTTTGCTACCTTTATTTAACATGTCATATTCTGTCGGTCAGTTGCATAAATATGCACTTGAACTTTACAAAAATTTAGAAGAAGAAACTGGCCTAAATCCTGGTTTGTCACAAGTTTCTAATATTAGACTTGCTGATAATCAAGATAGAATGGATGAATATATGCAATATCGCGGCGTTGCGAGTACAATTGGTGTCGATGTTGAAGTGCTTACACCAGAGGAGGTTATTGAAATTTGGCCGTTAGCAGTTAAAGATGGACTGATTGGTGCTATCCGTAACCCAGGAGATGGTTATATTCAGCCAGCAGATCTTACCCAGGCATTAGCGAAGGGTGCAAGAGATTTGGGTGCAGAGATAAACCGCAATACGACAGTATTATCTATTTCAAGAACAGTTGCAGGTGAATGGCGTGTAAAGACAGATAATGGAGAAATAATTGCAGAACACATTGTTTCCGCAACTGGTAATTTTGCTCGTAAAACAGGTGCAATGGTTGGTCTTGATATCCCTGTTATACCAGTAGAACATCAATACATAGTAACTGAGCCACATCCAGCAATACTGGAGAGACAGGCTAAGGGAATGCCTGAGATGGGCGTGCTTCGAGAGTCAGACGGATCTTGGTATATGAGAGAAGAAAATGGTGGCCTAATTCTTGGTCCGTATGAGGTCGGAGCGCCAGTTTGTTATCTTAATGGTCCAAGTGATAATAGCGAATATGAGTTATTCCAGGAAGATCTTGAGAGATTGACGCCGCATATAGAGTCAGCAATTCGGCGTGTTCCTGCCTTTGGAGAGGTTGGTGTAAAAAAAGTTTATAATGGGGCGATTGCATATACACCAGATGGAAGTCCTATCGTAGGACCTGCTTGGGATATCCCTAATTTCTGGCTAAGCGAAGGGCATAGTTTTGGTATTACAGCAGCTGGGGGTGCTGGTTTTCAGCTAGCAGAATGGATAGTAGAGGGGGAACCTACTATAGATATGAATGGTGTTGAGCCACGAAGATTTGGAGATTATGCAACTAAAAGTTATCTTACTGTTAAAAATGAAGAAGCCTATTCACATGTGTTTGTAACGCATTTCCCAGATGAAGAACGACCTGCAGGTAGGCCGCTTCGGACTGCTCCATGTTATGAAAGACTCAAAGCAAAAGGTGCTGTTTTTGGTCAGAAGTTTGGATGGGAGCGTGCTAATTGGTTTGCTCCAGACGGAATTCCCCAAGAAGATGACTGGTCCTTTAGACGTTCTACATGGTTTGAACATGTAGGGAATGAAGTTATGCATGTGACAGAAAACGTTGGCGTGCTTGATATGTCAGCATTTGGTAAATGTCGTATTTCTGGCTCTGGTGCTGAGGTATTTCTTAACAAAATGGTTGCTAATAAACTTCCAAAAAATAATGGTCGGATAATTTTAGCACATTCCCTATCCAAAGGGGGAGGGGTACATTCAGAATTTACAATTATGAAAGAAAAAGATGATAGTTTTTATTTGGTTTCAGCAGGTGCATCTCAGAGACTGGACCATGATTGGCTTAAAAAAAGAATGCCAATCGATGGAACCGTTCAATTTACTGATCTTACAAATAGTATGGGTGTGTTGGTGGTCTCTGGGCCTAAATCGCGAGCACTGTTACAGCGGGTTACAGAAACTAATATGTCAAATGATGCATTTAAATGGCTCACCGCAAAGAAGGTCGATATAGGATATGCACCTACAATTGCAGCTAGGGTAAATTTTGTGGGCGAATTGGGTTGGGAATTGCATCATCCGATAGAGTATCAAAACCATATTTTCGATATTTTGTTTTCTGCAGGGGAAGATTTAAACTTGAGGCCGTTTGGCATCAGGGCAATGGATATGATGCGGCTAGAAAAATCATATCGTATGGTAGGTACCGAAATGAGCATTGAATATTCTGCTTATGAGACTGGTCTTGGTAAATTTATTGACCTTCAAAAAAATGATTTTATTGGTCGTGAGGGTTTAATTTCACACAAGGAAAAAGGACACCAAAATCAATTTGTGACTCTTCATGTTAAGGATACGAAGGATGCAGATGCTATAGGTGGTAATCCTATTTATAATAACGGGAAGCTAATTGGTCGTGCTACATCTGGTGGATATGGATTTAGAGTTGGATTTTCTATTGCCTTAGCAATGGTTGACCCAGATTACGCTGACATCGGAATGAACTTAGAAATTGATATCTTAGGTAAAAACTATTTGGCAGAGGTAATTCAAGAGAGTCCATTTGATCCAAAAAATGCTAGACTAAGAGCCTAAAAATAGGAAGATTTTATGACGAAAAATGAAAGCGATAAACGTATCAGGCGAAGTGGAGGCCGTGCGGCAAGGAGAATGGCTCGTGGGAATAGCCAGCAAGAGGTTCAGGCTTATATTACGCGTAAAATTCCCCCAATTGATGTTTTGCACAATGAAGCAGCAGAGCTAATAGAAGTAAATGCTGATTTGGTATTAAATGAAATAGGTATTGAATTTCGAGATGATCAGGAGGTTTTGAATTTACTCCGAGATGCCGGTTGTGATGTTGATGGCACACGTGTAAGATTTCCAAAGGGATTAGCCCGCAAATTAGCTTCAACGGCACCATCTCAATTTACCCAATTTGCAAGAAACCCCTTAAAATCTGTTGAAATAGGTGGAGATAAAATTGTTTTTGCTCCCGTCTATGGCCCACCTTTTATACGTGGTCTTGATGGAGAGAGAAGATATGCAGAAATAGATGATTTCATAAATATGGTAAAATTAGTCTACATGCTGCCGGGACTCCATCATTCTGGAGGTACCCTTTGCGAACCAGTTGATTTACCTGTAACAAAGCGTCACCTAGAAATGATTTATGCGCATATTAGGTATTCAGATAAGCCTTTTATGGGTTCCGTTACGGCACCATCTAGAGCCGAAGATAGTGTGGAAATGGCTCGGCTAGTATTTGGTGATGAATTTGTAAAAAATAATTGTGTATTAGTGTCTTTGATAAATGCAAATTCTCCTATGACATGGGATGATACTATGCTAGGCGCACTGAAGGTCTATGCCCGAGCAGGACAAGCTTGTATTGTATCACCTTTTATTCTAGCTGGAGCCATGTCTCCTGTTTCTGTTGCAGGTACTCTCACGCAGATCTTAGCAGAAGCCATGTCTGGAATAGCCTTAACACAAATTATAAATCCAGGTGTGCCAGTAATTTTTGGAAGTTTTGCAAGCTCTATATCTATGCAGACAGGTGCGCCAACGTTTGGCACTCCAGAACCAGCGAAGGTATTATATGGATGTGCAAAACTTGCTCGGAGACTTGGTGTGCCATTTAGGTCCGGAGGCTCGCTCACAGCGGCTAAGTCAGTCGATGCTCAGGCAGCATACGAATCAGCACATACCATCCTACCTACTGTAATGGGGGGTGTAAATTTTGCATTGCATTCAGCGGGGTGGCTTGAGGGTGGTTTAGTTTCTGATTTTGCCAAACTGATTTTAGATGCAGACCAATTAACGATGATGGGGAGTCTTGTTTCAGAAATTGATATCTCTAAGAACGGTATGGCACTTGATTCGCTAAAGCAGGTTGGACCAGGGCAACATTTTCTTGGTTCTGAACATACACAATCAAATTTTGAAACAGCATTTTGGCGTTCTTCAATTGCAGACTATACAACTTATGAGCAGTGGTCCTCTGAAGGTTCACAAGAGGCAGAATCAAGAGCAAGGTCGCGAGCAAAGCAAATGCTTGATACTTATCAGGAACCAGAAATTGATATGGCAATAAATGATGAGCTACGAGGTTTTATTGAGAAGAGAAAGGAGACCTTGCCGGACTCAGATTTTTAACCTAATTAATCAGATACCATCACTTACGAATATACCATATTCATAGCTAGCGTCTATGAACCAATCCAAAATATACTCCGCAAAGCTAGTTCTGCAGATAAAAATAAATTCATTTTCTTCTAAGCATACTAAAACAATATTTGCGAGTGCTAGGTCGCATTGTACGGCCTTATTTTTGTAAAAGCTATCAGGATGAAAATCTATAGCGCACCCTTTAGATAGAACATCTCGAACCTTGGGCCCAGAAATTTGAATAGCACAAAGAGCATCAGACACATTTACAACTGATATATATTTTGAAATATCACTAGAATTTAAAGTTTTTTCTAGTTGGTTTTCACTGCCTGGCTCAGCCAAAATTAAATATTCATCTGGTCCAAGACTAATCGCAAAACGACCTGCCTTGCTATTTATTTGGTTTATTTGTATTGGAAGATTACAATGGATTAGCTTACCTAACGCATCTCTATTTTTTTTACCACAACGAACATTAAGTTTCCCCAAATGTTTTATTTCAGATAACTCAATTAATGGGGCCTTTAATGATTCAGGCTTTTTTAATATAGGTAATTTTTTGTCATTGAATGCGGTACAACCAACAACTATTCTGGATATTGTATCAACCACGTAATCTTTCTCCTTTTTTATCGAAAAATACCGGGTCGACAATCTTTGCTTCTATTGGTTGTTGCCCATCAAGCATGGGTATGTAAACGGTCTGACCCTTTCTATTTAGGCCGCCTTTGAGGAGAGCCAATGCGATTGAGTGTTTGAGATTTGGTGAATAATATGATGAAGATATATGTCCTAACATTTCCATAGGCATTTCCTGGTTTGGATCTAAAACAGCATGTGCGCCTTCTGGAATTACTTTTGAAGGGTCTGCAGTAAGTAAACCTACTAATTGTTTTCTTTGAGGTTCATTCATTGATTTACGTTCTAATGCACGCTTCCCAATAAAATCTGATTTTTTGTTGGAAATAATCCAACCCATATCCAGATCGTGGGGTGTTACAGTGCCATCAGTTTCCTGACCTACAATAATAAATCCTTTTTCTGCTCTGAGTACATGCATTGCCTCAGTCCCATAAGCGGTTAGATTAAATTCTTTCCCAATTTTCATTAAATGCGACCATAAGGCAGCTCCATATCTTGCAGGAACGTTTATTTCAAATGCCATTTCACCTGTAAATGATATTCTAAAAATGCGAGCAGGTATTCCTGCAATAAAACTTTTTTTCATTGTCATAAAAGGGAAATCATCTGTTATATTCTTATTCTCACTCATGCACGCAGTAAGAATTGAACGTGAGTTTGGTCCAGATAGCGAGGCAACAGACCATTGTTCTGTAACAGAAGTTAGATAAACTCTTAAATCTAGCCATTCTGTCTGCAGAAGCTCTTCAAGCCAGGAAAGTACTCCAGCAGCACCACCTGTTGTTGTTGTCATATAAAAATGATCTTCTGCCAGACGTGTAGTAACTCCATCATCAAATACCATACCATCTTCTTTTAACATGAGGCCGTATCTAGCCTTACCTATTGGCAGATCGGCAAAGTTATTTGTGTAAACTCTGTTTAAAAATTCTGCTGAGTCAGGTCCTTTAACCTCAATTTTTCCAAGTGTTGACGCGTCAAGTAGCCCTGCATAATGTCTTGTTGCATATACTTCACGATTCACAGCCTGTTGAAAACTCTCTCCATCTCTTGGGTAATACCAAGCACGCATCCATTGCCCAACATGTTCAAATTTTGCTCCATTAGACTGGTGCCAACTATGCATTCTAGTTTTCCGAACCGGGTCAAATAAACCACCAATGTTCCGGCCTGCAATTGCACCAAGGCTTACTGGGGTATAAGGTGGCCGAAAAGTAGTTACACCAGTTTCGGCAATAGACTTGTTGAGACAACTTGCAAGGATACCGATGGCATTGATGTTAGAGGTCTTCCCTTGGTCTGTTGCCATGCCTGTTGTGGTGTATCGTTTTACATGTTCAACAGATGAATACCCCTCTTTGACTGCAAGTTTTATGTCAGCGGCAGTAGAGTCATTTTGAAAATCAACAAACGCGGTTTTGTCAGAAACATGTGGTTGACCTGCTTGTATTAGCCATGTAGGGAGCGGTGTCCAATTTTGTTTATCTTTATCTATTTGTGGAACTGTTACCAGTTCCTTTGTTTTAATTTTATTATTTTCTTTTGCAAGTTTCATTATCGTGGTTGATGCTATTTTTGTTGCTTCAATAAAAATTCTTTCGAGCTCAAAAGTTCCATTAGCAGCGCCAACTGAAACCCATTCATCAGATTTATTATCGGGTCGATAACATGAGGTTCTCTCATCCCAGACAAGTTTTCCTTTACGCTGAGAATGCAAATGTACAACTGGGTTTAAACCGCCTGACATTGCTAGAAGATTGCAATCCATGTGAAGGATGCTTGATGTTGGTGCCTGTTTACCGCTATTATATTTAGCGATATCAACAGAGGCTATATGGCGTAAGCCATGAGCGGCTATAACGGCATGACCTGCGAGTATATTAATCCCGATTTTACGGACTTTTGTAATAATCTGCGATTTCGGATTGACTCTTAAATCTACAATACATCTGACAAATCCGCCTGCTTTATGAATAGCAAGTGCAGTAAAATATGCATCATCATTATTAGTAAAAATAATTGCCCTCCTGCCAGAAAGAACATCATATCTATTTATATAAGTTCGAATTGCAGACGAGAGCATAATTCCTGGCAGGTCATTCCCCGAAAAAACAAGGGGACGTTCTATTGCACCTGTTGCCAGAATAACTTTTGATGCTCTCAACTTCCATAGGCGTTGTTTTGGGAGAAGCATATCTTTTTTGCCCAAATGCTCTGTAACGCGTTCAGCCATAATAACAAAATTATCATCCATCATAGAAGATACTGTTGTTCTACTTAAACAAGTAACATTTGGCGCTGATTGCAGGTTTTTGACAGTTTCATGTACCCAACTAGCGGCTGGTATCTGGTTTATATTAAAATCATTGTCTGTAAGAAGCCAGCCACCAAATCTATGTTGCTCATCAGCGATAACCACCCTAGCACCTGATTTTGCTGCTATTATAGCTGTTTGTAGGCCAGCAGCACCGCTGCCAACTACCAATAAATCGCAATGAGCATATTTATGCTCATATCTTTCAGGCCTATGATATTTCTTGGATAGTTTTCCCAGACCGGCCGCTTTGCGAATTAATTTTTCATAAAACATCCAAAAGGAAGCTGGCCACATAAAGGTTTTGTAATAAAAGCCAGCTGGAAAAAATCTTCTAAATACATTGTTTATAGACAAAAAGTCAATTTTAAGGCTTGGAAATCGATTTTGAGATTCAGCAATTAGACCATCATATATTTCTATTTGAGTTGCTCTTAAGTTGGGTTCTGAAGATTTATCACCAATAAGTCTAACAAGGGCATTTGGTTCTTCGCTACCACTGCCAAATATGCCGCGGGGTCGATGATATTTAAAAGACCTTCCAACAAGATGTATTCCATGGGCAAGTAAAGCAGATGCGAGGGTGTCTCCCTCATAACCGGTGTATTTTTTTTGATCAAATTCAAAGTGAACGAGTTTTTGCCTATCAATTACTGCACCATTAGAGCTTATTCTGTGACTTAGTAGGCGGTTCATTTCTTTGTCCTTTTTGCAGGCTTACTAACTGCTTCATATTTACTTTTACGTCTCCAATTAGCCTGATATGCTTTTTTCCCTTTCACTGTTTTTGGAAATACTCCCATTGGGTAAATCTCTATTATCTCGTGAGAAACTGTATCCCTTGCCAAATTAAACCAGCGACGGCATCCACTTGTATGGCACCACCGCTCAAGAAACACACCTTTTGGATTATATTTCATAAACAGATATTCGCTAAAAATCTTATCTGTTAGTTTTAAATCAGTGGTTGGACGTGCAATGTGAGCCTCGCCACCACAGCTAAATTCAGATTCATCCCTAACACCACAAAAAGGGCATTTAATTTTCAACATTAAAAATCTCCATATTGAAGGATATTTGATTCAAAATGAAAATTGATAAAGAATTTAATGTGCAACACCAGCAGCTCCATGCTCATCGATTAAATATCCCGTTTCAAACCTTTTGAGACCAAAAGGCAGTGCAATAGGATTTGGTCTGTCATTAGCAATCAGATCTGCAAAAACATGACCAGAGCCTGGAGTTGCTTTAAAGCCACCAGTTCCCCAACCACAATTGAAATAAAGTCCTTTTACATCTGTTTTTGATATAATTGGCGACGCATCAGGACAGGTGTCTACGATGCCCCCCCATTGGCGTAACATTCTTAACTGAGATAAGAAAGGGAATAAATCTATTGCTGCTGCAACCATATGTTCAGGTATTGTCCATGAACCAGTTTGTGCATACGAGTTATACTTATCAACACCAGCACCAAGTACCATTTCACCTTTGTCTGATTGGCTTATATACATATGAACCGCATTAGACATAATAACCGTATCCAAAATTGGCTTTATGGGTTCAGACACAATTGCTTGTAATGGCCTGCTTGTGATTGGAAGTCTAATATTTGCCATATCCGCAATAATACTTGAATGCCCTGCAACAACACAGCCAACTTTCGAAGTCTTAACAAAGCCTTTTGTCGTTTGAATGCCTGTAATTTGGTTTCCATTGCGTCTTAAACCAGTAACCTCACAATTTTGGATTATATCAACACCAAGCTCATCTGCCGCACGTGCATATCCCCATGCTACGGCATCATGGCGAGCTGTACCTGCACGTTTCTGAATAAACCCGCCCATAACTGGATAGCGGATATTTGGATCTATATTAATCGTGGGCACTAATTTTTTAATTTCTGAAGGTGATAGAATATCAGAATCAATGCCGTTTAGCCTGATAGCATGTACCCTACGTGACATACCTTTTAGCTCATGTTCAGAGTGACTTATTGTGAGAACTCCGCGTTGACTAAACATTACGTTGAAATTCAGATCTTGTGACAATCCTTCCCATAATTTTAAGGCATGTTCATAAATAGCAGCAGATTCATCCCACATATAATTAGAGCGAATAATAGTAGTATTTCTGCCTGTATTTCCGCCACCTAGCCATCCTTTTTCAATCACGGCGATATTTGTTATGCCATGAATATTAGCTAGATAATACGCTGTGGCAAGACCGTGTCCACCCCCGCCAATTATAACGGCATCATAGGTTGACTTTGGTTCAGCATGACGCCAAGCTTGTTGCCATTTCTGGTGATAGCTGGCAGCATTTTTAGCAATAGAAAAGATAGAATATCGTTTTGATTTTCTGGTAAACGCTCTGGTTCCTCTATCTATATTTAGTTTAGCCATCTAATTAATACCCTTTTTAAAAACCAATTTTGACAAAATTCTGTATTTATGGATCATCACACATCATTGCTACAGCATAATAGTAGAAGTGATTTTTAAGAAATTCATTTATTAACTTTAATTGGTGTGCCGACAGGTAAAAAAATATATCGTAATATCGTCTTTACGTAATCTTAATTCGACACAGTGTTGAAATTTAGTCTTTTATTATCTAACATTTGAATTTGGAAAAATTTCTTCTAACTTATATGAATAATAGTTTTAAAAAATCATGTGTCTTTAATGGACAGCTTTAAGGATAAGATATGAAACAGGGTCTATTGATTTTTTGTTTTTCAGTAGTTGGAACTGTTACTGCATCTGTTGGCTTTTATATCTGGCAAATGCTGGGCCCTATTAGCTTATCTATTCACGGCTGGCTTGCAATAATTGTCGGTGTAGTAAGTTCCTTTCTGCTTGGCGGTGGATTAATGGCACTTAGTTTTCATTCAGCAAAGTCAGGTTATGATGCCAAGGTTGCTGAATATGATCCGTTTCAATCTTCAAAGTAATTTTTAGCAAATTTATTAGATTGTTTTATTGACTCAGTTTACCGAATCGTTCAAAACTTTAAGAATAGAACAAAACAAGAACAAAATAGAGTTTTAAATGAATAAACGGCAAAGGTTTGAAACATTAAAAAATGAAATATGGCAAAATTATTTTTCTACAAATAAAGCTCAAAAAGCTATTAGTTTAGATATATCTGAGATTGATAATTGTCTAAATGGTGGATTAACTATTGGTAGGGTTCATCTTATTACAGGTTCAGGCTACTCAGGGGCCGTTCGTGGATTTATATTAGCAATTCTACGTAAAGTTATGCGTGAAAAACCATCTGGCTACATCGTCTGGTGTACTAACCTGAATAGTTCTCATGGTATATTATATGGTGCTGGACTAGCTGCAATAGGGATTGACCCTAGACGGCTTATTCTAGTCGATGAACCACATCCGTTACGTGGTGTTGCTGCAATGGAAGAGGTATTAGGTGCAGCTAGACAAGATGGAGAAGCTGCTATTCAGATAGCTGCTGTAATAGGAGATTATGCACAATTATCCAGAAATTCAGATTTATGGCATAAAACAGCTAGGCGTTTGCAATTTGCGGCAGAGCAGGCAGATGTCCTAGTCATTATAAACGGCATAACATCACGCATAATTCCAGCGGCTGGTTTTGAGAGTTATTGGCAGGTATCAACAGCTGTTAGACAAATATTATCAGAATCAAATAATCGCTTTTATGATAGTGCTTCATGGCACATTAAATTATTTCGCACACGTTCTGGGCGCCATTGGACAGGCAATCTTAGTTGGCAATTTTCAACAGGCACACTATCTCATAGACCAGTTTTTAATTCCAAAACTAGCTATCGGCTACCAACAAACCAATTCGTGTCACATATTTCATAATATCAGCTATTTATAGAACGGTACTTGTTATATTATGTCATTTTCTAATAGTGAATTTATCTATATATGGTTTTATGATTTACCAGTTAGGTTGGCGTGTTATCAAAAAGGCTGGCAGTTAGATACAGCCGTTGCTATTTACCATATTGTTAACACACGGCACATAATTTGCTATGCTTCAAATACAGCAAAACAAGCTGGTATTTTGATAGACATGTCTGTTGCGGATGCACAAGCTATTTTGCCAACATGTCATTTTCGCTCCTATGATGATATAGCTGTAAAAAACTGGTTATCCAGAGTTGGTCAGTGGGCATGGCGCTATACCCCGCTTACCGGTATCGATTCAGAGTCTCTTGGAATTTGGATGAATGTAACAGGTGCAACCCATCTGACAAGTGGGATTGCTGCCATGTGTGATGCCTTGCAAACAGAGTTTAACCGAATAAGCGTATCTGCCCAGATAGCAGCTGCACCAACTTATGGAGCCGCCTGGGCTTTCGCACATTTTTCAGAATTCTTTACAAGACCAACCTTACAACAAAATAAGCCTATTATTGTGTGTGATGAGCGTGTTATTTTACGCCAAAAATTAGAACCTTTACCAGTTGCCGCATTACGTATTTCAGCAGATATTCAAACTGGTCTAAAGCAGGCGGGTTTAGAGCAGATATATCAGTTATGGGGTATTTCTGCTGTTAGTCTGACAACCCGTTTTGGAACTGATGTAGTGCAGCGCCTAGGACAAATTATTGGTGATGTAAGCGAATTACAAAAGCCACTTATAATACCTACACCTTTAATAGCTAGTAAAAATTATCTAACGCCGTTACTTGGCGTTGAGGCTATTCAGAAAATGATAAGAGATTTAGTATCTCTTATCTGTATCCAGCTTGCACAACGTCATTTATTAACCCGGTATATTGTTATTGCTGTAAAGCGGGTAGATTCGACCATCATAAGGCGTACTATCTCGCTATCGCGTCCCAGCCGTTCAGAATCATTACTACATCGACTTACAGCACATCTTGCAGCAGACATTGATGTTGAATTTGGTATTGAACACAGCTGGATTGAAGCTAAAAAACTAAGTGCTGGATTGCCAGTTAATCAGGTATTTGACCCTACCTTATATAAGGATGATAGCAAAGATACGTTAATTGATTATCTGACAGCACGCCTTGGTCGCAATAAGGTGCATCAATTACAGTACATAGATAGCTGGCAGCCAGAGTCTGCACAAAGGGTGCAGCCTGCGCAGCAAACAATTAGACAGCTACACACTCACGCATCTAACAGCCTGCCATATTGGCAATTACAGGATGAATCGGAAACATCAGATAATATTAATTTGGTATTCTTCTCTGCTAGACCACTTAGTTTGTTAACACCAGCAGTGCTAGTCGATGTGATTGCATTATTACCAGATCATCCGCCTTCAATGATACGCTGGCGCAAACAAAATTGGCAGATACATCAAGCAACAGGACCAGAACGTATTGGTCCATCCTGGTGGCTAAATGGCATAATCTCAAACCAACATTCAGATAAAACTAGAGATTATTACTGGCTGGAAACACAGTCAGGAGAGCGCTTGTGGGTATATCGTGAAGGGCTTATAGAAAGAGGGGAGAGCGTAGAATGGTTTTTACATGGTTTTTTTGCTTAGGTTATATTGTCTTTCAAGATAGAGTGTAAGATGCATGAGCAAGATAAGGTAGGAGGGGGCTATGCAGCACTTGGGTGTATTAGTAATTTTAGTTTTCTACGTGGCGCAAGTCATCCACATGAGCTAATTGAAACAGCTGCAGTAGAAGGTTGGTCATCTTGCGGCATTGCAGATTATCATACAATTTCTGGATTGGTTCGGGCTCATCAATCTGCAATAGAAAAATCAGTTAAGCTGTTATGTGGAGTACGGCTTATTATTAATTGTTCTGAGCAGATAGAACAGTCAGAACAGCTCATAGAAGAAGATAGGATAGAAGTCATAATTTATGCAAAAAACCGTACAGGTTATGAATCACTATCTCAGCTTCTCAGTCGTTTAAATATGGCTTTAGCCCATATACCAGCTGTAAAAAGAGCTACAAATTTATATATTCATGTAAGTGAATTAGCACGTCTTAGCTCAGATGTTTTTGTTATTATTGAGGCTCCAGAATTAATTAAAAATTATATGGCTGGACAGTGTCAGCAAATTCAAAAATTTGTAGTAGCCCCTTTATTATTAGGTTCTGCTATTTATCGTGATGGTAATGATAAAAAGCGTCTGAAGTATGTATCCGGTCTGGCTGCTCGTCTAGGGCTTAGATTTATTGCTTTAGCAGCTCCGCTATATCATCATTCCTCACGTCGTCCATTAGCAGACGTTTTATATTGTATTCGCACTAAACAAACGCTTGCAACCGCAGGTAGGGAGTTGTCACGTAATGCAGAGCGCCATCTTATGAAAATCTCAGAATATATTAGATTATGGTCAGAATATCCAGAAGCAATTATGGCTGCAAGTCAGGTTGCACAGGCATGTTCTTTTTCATTGTCGGAATTATCATATGAGTATCCAGAAGAAATTATACCAAATGGGCGTTCTGTTATGGATGAGTTAATTTATCAGACTTGGCAGGGGGCAGAAAGACGATATCCAGATGGTATACCAAACGAGGTGAATAACTATCTGAAAAAAGAATTAGCACTTATAGCCAAATTAAATTATGCACCTTATTTTTTGACTGTATTTGATATTGTAAGATTCGCTCGCAGTCGCAATATCCTGTGTCAAGGCAGAGGGTCTGCTGCTAATTCTGCAGTGTGTTATTGCCTTGATATTACAGCAGTAGACCCAGCTAGATCTAGCCCGTTGTTCGAAAGGTTTGTTAGTGAAGCACGTGCGGAGCCTCCTGATATTGATGTTGATTTTGAGCACGAGAGAAGAGAAGAAATCATCCAGTATATTTATAATAAATATGGACGTCATAGAGCAGGTATCGCCGCTAGTATTGTAACTTATCGTAAACGAAGTGCATTAATTGAAGTTGCTAAGGTATTTGGGCTTAGCCGAGATATACAACAAGCCTTGTCAGCCCAAGTATGGGGTGGAAAATCAACTTCCCTTAGTTTAGAATTATTGCGTGCTGCTGGATTGAATCCAGAAGATACAAAGCTACAACTAATATTAAAACTTGTTCAACAGTTGCATGGTTTCCCAAGGCATTTATCACAGCATGTTGGTGGTTTTGTTATTGCTAAAGATAGACTAGATTCTTTGTGTGTTATTAGGCCTGCAAGCATGGATGGCCGTACCATTATTGAGTGGGACAAGAATGACTTAGAGGTACTTGGCCTTTTGAAAGTAGACATTTTGGCGCTTGGTATGTTGAGCTGCCTTAGGCGCGCATTTGATTTGCTCAAGCGGCATTATCATCTGGCGGTTACATTATCTTCCATTCCAGCAGAAGATATAGATACCTATAATATGTTATGTGAGGCTCAGTCTGTTGGTGTGTTTCAGGTAGAATCGCGCGCTCAGATGTCTATGCTGCCACGTTTACAGCCAAGATGTTTTCATGATCTTGTGGTTCAGGTAGCTATTGTGCGCCCTGGGCCAATTCAAGGTGATATGGTACATCCGTATTTGCGTCGCAGGTCAGGTTATGAAAAAATAATTTATCCTTCAGACGAATTGAAACAAGTATTACAGCGCACACTTGGTGTGCCCTTATTTCAGGAACAAGCAATGCAGATAGCAATTGTAGCTGCAGGGTTTAGTGGCTCAGAAGCAGATCAGTTGCGCCGTGCAATGGCTACTTTTCGTAGAAATGATTTAATTCATACATTTAAAGAGCGGATGATCAAAGGAATGGTTGAGCGTGGCTATCAGGAAGAGTTTGCTATTAGATGTTTTCGTCAAATAGAAGGCTTTGGCACTTATGGATTTCCAGAATCTCATGCTGCTAGTTTTGCTCTATTGGTCTATGCTTCTGCCTGGATAAAATGTCATTATCCAGACGCTTTTATCTGTGCATTATTAAATGCCCAGCCAATGGGCTTTTATAGTCCTGCTCAGTTAGTTGCGGAAGCGAAGCGTAGTGGGGTTGAAGTCAGACCAATTGATATCAATAATTCACAATGGGATTGTAGTCTAGAGTCAACAGGTCATTCACGTCATGCTTTGCGTCTTGGAATGCGTCAGGTAAAAGGATTAAAACGCTATGAGGCTGAGAGATTAGCAGCAAGCCGTCATGTAGCCTATCAAGATATTAACGACCTCATTCGTAAATCGGATATTTCCATATATGGACTAGAGTCGCTTGCCAGAGCAGATGCTTTTCATTCAATCGGCCTTACAAGCCGCCAGGCATTATGGGAAATAAAAAAACTTGCCTGTCAACAAAGCTCTGGTCTACCGTTATTTTTGTATGCAGAACAACGCTATAAGACTATAATGCCAGAAGAGCTAAAAACATCTTTACCAATAGCAAGTTTAGGTAATTTAGTAGCTCAAGATTATTTGGCGACAGGATTATCCCTTAAGGCGCACCCCGTAACTATATTAGAACCATATTTTTTAGTGGATGGTTGGCACCCGTGTTCTATCGCCATAGATATTATGGATGGAAAAAAACATCAACTGATTGGCCTTGTGACAGGTAGACAAATGCCAGGCACAGCAAAAGGAACTGTTTTTATTACATTAGAAGATGCTCATTATTCTCTAAATGTTATCGTTTGGCCGGCCATTGTGCGAACCTATCGTGCAGCATTGCTTGGCTCACATTTATTAGGTGTATCTGGTAAAATTCAGAAACAAGGAAAAATTATACATCTTATCGCAGATAAGCTTGTTAATTGTGATTTGTACTTACAATATTTAAGAACCCCAGAATTAAAGATGCCTATATTAAAAAGTAGAAATTTTCATTAATATCAATAACAAACTCGTAGAGTTAGTATATATCAAATATAATTATATTTATAGTAAACTTGTCTTAGAAATAATTTCTGGTAAAGCAAAACATGCATTACCTGTTTGGTATAATTTAACACAGGCGGCACGAGCACTAGTTTCATCAAGTCCTTCAAACCTCACACGCCATAATGGTAAATCTCCACGCATTACGAGACTTACCTCAGCAGGAATCATCGCTAAGATAGAAGCTGCAGAGCGTCTTGCCTTAATAGCAGCTTTGTGAGCACTGATTTTTCTGGAAAAACTACCTACTTGTATGGACCAATTATCATTCTCTAATGTAACTGAACTATGGATGGACTGAGAGGGAACAGAGCGAATTATAATCTTTGGTTTTGAGATTGGTGGTACACTAGATGCAAGTATATCTGTTGTAGGAGTAATATGTTCATTTTCTGGTCTTGGTAACGGTACAGTTATTGGAGTAGATTCAAACTGAAACGGCTTGACCCTATCAAACTGGTTATTTAACAGTTTAATCATATGTAAGTCACGGCTTTTACTTGTTTTACCACCGAATACAACACCTATAAGACGCACACCGTCACGTTCAGTAGAGGCAACAAGATTAAATCCAGATGCACCTATATAGCCTGTTTTTATACCATCAGTACCTTTAAACGCCGTCAGCAAACGGTTATGATTTTTGTATTTTTGCCCCTTATATAAGAAAAATTTATTGCTAAAATAATGGTAATACTCAGGAAAATCTTTTCGAATTGCTATGCCGAGTTTTGCCATATCTCTCGCGGTACTTTTCTGATGTCGATTAGGTAAACCAGATGCATTTTTAAATGTGGTGCGTGACATACCTAGTGCTTTTGCTTTTCGGGTCATACGCTTTGCAAATTCCCGCTCTGAGGTAGAGATTTTTTCTGCGACAGCTGTTGCAACATCATTAGCAGATTTCGTAACTAAGGAGAGGATTGCTTGTTCAACAGAGATGGTCTCACCTGGCTCTAGATAGAGCTTGGAAGGACTTCTGCTCGCAGCGAGGTCTGAAATTACAATTTGAGACTTTAAAGTCAGGTTTTTACTCTGTAGTTCTTCAAAAATTATATATAACGTCATTATTTTTGCTAATGAGGCAGGATAGAGTTGTTTGTCTGCATTTCTAGAGAACAGTACACGTCCCGATATTTCCTCCATTACAAAAGATGCATATTTTGGGTTAGCCTGTGCATTAGATGAAGTTATGGTATTAATAGTTATTGCTAGGCTAAAGCAAAAGCACCAAATATTGATAAACCTAATTATGTATTTTTTTAAGCCCAAATTATATTTTGGTAAAATTTTGATGTACATAACAATATTATTTTTCTAGATAGTATAACGCATAAATAACTGAATTTATAACATAAATTAAAAATTTAATTGAAATTTAATAGTTAAACAAAAAGCTAAAAACAGTGAATCACAATTAAAATTAGAAATCAACATTCCTATGTTGTATTCTTTTAGAGTAATGATAAAAAAAAAAAACTATAAGCCCCTTTTCTTAAATAAAAAAATGCCAATATTTATTATTAGAATATGGAGAGTTTGAAATTATGAGCGCAAACAAAGATAAGCCGGATGGTACAGATGGCGGGTTGGCACTAGCTGAGCGCACACAAACAAAAAAACCTGCTTTATATCGTGTGATTATGCTCAATGATGATTACACACCCATGGAATTTGTCGTACTTATATTACAACGGTTTTTCGGGCATAACACACAGACAGCCCAGAAAATAATGTTACATGTGCATCAAAAAGGTGTCGGTGTCTGTGGAGTGTATACCTATGAGGTCGCTGAAACTAAAATAAATCAGGTCATGACATTCGCCAGACAAAACGAGCATCCACTGCAATTGCAGATGGAAAAGGAGTGAAATAGTGCTATCGCAACAATTAGAAGAGACCCTACGTCGTTCCCTCTCTATAGCAGGAGAACATCATCACGAATTTGCAACTTTGGAGCATCTGTTACTTGCGATGCTTGAGGACAAGGATGCGCTAGATGTTATGCATGGTTGTAAATTAGATGTCTCAAGACTACGAGAAATGCTTGAGACATATATTGATGATGAAATGGACGAATTAGTTTCTGAGGCAGATGAAATTGAAGTTCAGCCTACCGCATCTTTCAGCCGAGTTGTGCAACGTGCAATTATCCATACCCAATCTTCTGGTCGTGGTTCTGCGACGGGGGCTAATGTTCTCATTGCTATGTATTCGGAACGGGAGTCACATGCAGTATGGTTTTTAACTTCATTAGAGATGACAAGACTAGACGCTATCAGCTTTATTAGTCATGGTAATGGTTTATCCGGTGAGAGCGGAGAAACAGCTGATGAAGATTTGGAAACAGCAGATAATAAAACTGGCAAAGACGCATTATCGCAATATGCTGTTGATTTAATTGCTAAAGCTATCGAAGGAAATATAGATCCACTTATAGGGCGAAGTGCAGAGGTAGATAGAACAATACAAATTCTTTGCAGAAGAACAAAAAATAACCCCTTGTATGTAGGTGACCCTGGTGTCGGCAAAACTGCAATTGCAGAGGGACTTGCCCAACGCATTGTTGATGGAACCGTTCCCGAAATTCTTAAGTCCGCAGTTATTTACTCACTCGACATGGGTTCATTACTCGCTGGTACACGATACCGTGGGGATTTTGAAGAGCGCTTGAAGGCTGTCATGAAACAAATAGAGCTAGATGATAAAGCTATACTATTTATTGACGAAATACATACCATAATTGGAGCAGGTGCAACCTCAGGGGGGGCAATGGATGCATCTAATTTACTAAAACCCGCACTTCAAAACGGAACCTTACGTTGTATCGGGTCAACTACATATAAAGAATATAGAAGCTACTTTGAAAAAGATCGTGCCTTGGCACGGAGATTTCAAAAAATTGATATAAACGAGCCTTCAGTCTCAGATACAATTAAAATTTTGTCTGGTTTAAAATCACGCTATGAAGCGCACCATGGTGTAAAATTTACCCAAGCAGCAATTAAGTCTGCCGTTGATTTATCTTCACGATATATCCACGACCGTAAACTTCCAGATAAAGCTATAGATGTAATAGATGAAGCGGCAGCCTCCCAAAATTTATTACCACCTTCAAAAAGGCGTCAACAAATTGGTCAAAAAGAAATTGAAACAACTATTGCTTCAATGGCAAGGATTCCATCTAAAAACGTAAGCAGAGATGATAAAGCTGTTTTAGCATCCCTCGAGACTGACCTAAAGAGGATGGTTTACGGCCAAGATTCTGCTATATCGGCTTTAGCTTCTGCTATTAAACTTTCACGAGCAGGCCTGCGTGAAGTTGGTAAGCCAATTGGCAATTATTTATTTTCTGGTCCGACAGGTGTTGGTAAAACAGAAGTAGCGAGGCAATTATCAGAAACATTAGGTGTTAAGTTAATCCGTTTTGATATGTCAGAATATATGGAGCGACATACAGTATCAAGATTAATTGGAGCGCCCCCCGGATATGTTGGTTTTGATCAAGGAGGACTGCTTACGGATGCTATTGATCAAACTCCGCATGCAGTTTTACTCTTGGATGAGATAGAAAAAGCGCATCCTGATTTATTCAACTTATTGTTACAGGTAATGGATCACGGTACTTTGACAGACTCAAATGGTAAAAAGGTTGATTTTAGGAACGTGATTCTAATTATGACAACTAATGCAGGAGCATCTGAGTTATCAAAACAAGCAATTGGGTTTGGAAGAGGAAATAAAACAGATGCAGACTCAGAAGCCATTGAGAGAACATTTTCACCGGAATTTAGAAACCGTTTAGATGCAACGATTGCTTTCTCAGCACTTAATAATGACACAATACGAATGGTCGTCGATAAATTTGTTTTTCAACTGGAGGCTCAACTTGCCGAAAGACAAGTTGAGATACAGCTCGACGATGAGGCGCGTGATTGGCTTGCGGAGAGAGGATATGATAGCTCGTTTGGTGCTAGACCTCTCGGTAGGCTGATTCAAGAGCACATCAAAAAACCATTGGCTGATCACCTTTTATTTGGTGATTTGGTTTCTGGTGGTGAGGTAATAGTAAGCGTTAGAAAAAATAGACTCAAGCTCGTAACCAAACCAATCAGTGAATCCAAAACAGCAAAAAAGAAGACTGAAAAGGTATAAATCTTTCTGAATTCATTTATATGGAGAGGTTTGTTTTATATACATAGTCTCTTTATTATTTTGGATAATTTCTTGTTTAAGAAATTTCATGACTGCGTCCCCGAATTGGGGGTCATTAATTTTATGAGCTGAATATGTTTTTTCAGGTAAATAACCACGTGGAACTTTATGCAAACCTTGAGCTCCTGCTTCTACTCGCCTAATTCCATTTTTAATTGCAAAATCAATAGCTTGATAATAGCACGTTTCGAAATGTAAAAATGGTATATTTCGAAGTCCACCCCAATTTCTGCCATATAATGCATCAGACCCAATGAAATTCAAAGCACCAGCTATAGGCACATTGTTTTCATAACAGAGAATTAGTAAAATTTTATTTTTTAAGTTAATGGGTAAATGGTGAAAAAACAGGCGGTTTAAATAAGCTCCACCCCATTTTTTTTCAATTGTCGCAATATAACACTCATAGAAAATATCCCAATGTTTTGTTTTTATGTCATCCCCGGTAAGATGAACAAATTTTAAATTTGCTTTTCTTATACTTTCCCTCTCTTTTCGAATATTTTTTCGCTTCCTAGATGTTAGTTTGTCCAGAAAGTCATCAAAACTATTGTAACCCTGATTATGCCAGTGAAACTGTAATCCTTCACGTATCATCCAGCCATTATTTTTTGCAACCGTTACATCAGATGAATTGATAAAATTAACGTGTGCAGATGATAAATTATTATTTTCTATGATTGAATTCATACTAAAAAGAAGGGCCTGTTTTGCTTTTATATCGTCATCTAAAGATAGTAGGCGTGGTCCTGGTACGGGGGTAAATGGGACTGCTGCCAAAGATTTAGGATAATAGTTACCCCCCGAACGTTCATAAGCATTTGCCCAGCTGTGGTCAAAAATATATTCGCCATAGGAGTGATATTTTAAGTAATGTGGCATAGCTGCGCGCAGTACTTTGTTTTCATCATATACACATAAATGAAAGATATCCCAACCTGTATCTATTCCGACGCAGTTGCTTTCTTCAAGCGCAGCCAGAAAACCGTGTGAAACAAAAGGATGACCAGAGGGGTTTAATCTATCCCAATCTTTAGATGTAATATCATCGATAGAGGTCAAGGTTTTAAGCGAAAAAGAAAAACTTTCTAATGAATTATCCATAAAATTATTATATATTAGTGCGATTTAGTTTTAATTTCCTAAAATTGTTAAAGTTATGATTTGAGCTGAAATATAGCATCAATTTCTACCACTGCACCTAGGGGTAAGGAGTTTACCCCGACAGCAAATCTAGTGTGTCTGCCATTATAACCAAATAACGTCACCATTATTTCCGAAGCTGCGTCAATTACTTTAGGTTGCCCGGTAAATTCAGCTGTTGAGGAAACAAATCCACCTAGTTTAATAACACGTTCTATTTTTTCTAGGTTATTACTTACGCTTGCTACTTGACGCAATATCTCAATTGCACATTGTCTTGCTTGCTCTCGCGCTTCCTTTACCGTCACAGAATCTCCAACCTGACCCGTTAGATTAATTGCACCATTAACTAAAGGTAACTGTCCAGATACATAAACCATATCGTTAACTACAAGCACGGGTACGTAGTTTCCTGCGGGCATGGCTGGCTTATCCAAATTAATGCCTAATTTTTCTAACTTAACTTGAATTTCAGAAGCCATTTTTTTTCCTCTAAACCTTCTTATGCCAAATAATATGTAATACCTTATTATGCCATGTGTTAAGTTTACTATTATATTCACTATGCTTTTAGTAGTGAATAACTTTTGAGTTTACGGCTAATTTAAGTCTTGGTCAGCTACATCCTGTGGTAGAACCGCAAGTATTACACTTTAAGCATGTACCATTTCGGACAAGAGTAAAATTTTGGCATTCAGGACATGATTCGCCTTCATAACCTTGCATTCTGGCTTGTTTAACCATTTCTTGACTGTTTACGACTGCACTAATATTACCAGTGTCTTGGGAAATACCTTGTGTTATAACGCTTGGCTCTGGCGCTGGCGCAATAAAGCTTGTTGCTATATTCGTTTCCTGGCCAATGGCTTTCGATGTTTGGTTCTTATTGGAATATACTTTTAATCCCTGCTTCCTGATAAATCCACGACTTGTTGCTCTATCTACAAGCTCAGATTGTGCCTCTCCACCTCCAATTGTATCTGCATCTAAATCGTCTTTATTTACATGCCCAAGATCATGTCTATCAAGATAGGAGATTGCTAATTCACGGAAGGTATAATCGAGAATAGATGAAGACATTTTTATTGCATCGTTTCCGGTGACTATGCCTTGTGGCTCAAATCTTGTAAAAGTAAAAGCCTCTACAAACTCTTCTAGTGGGACACCATATTGCAGTCCTATAGATACAGCTATGGCAAAATTATTCATTAAAGAGCGGAATGCTGCACCCTCTTTATGCATATCAATGAAAATCTCACCAAGACGACCATCCTGATATTCTCCCGTTCTAATATACACTTTATGACCCCCAACAGATGCTTTTTGTGTATAGCCCTTGCGTCTATGGGGAAGCCTTTCACGATCTTGTAGATGTATCACACGTTCCACAATCTTCTCTATAATTTGTGGTGTCGATGTTATTTGTGCCTCTTCCAAGTCTTCCTCATCAATAAGGGCTGAGGACAGAGGTTGGCTTAGCTTTGAGCCATCTCGATATAGCGCATTTGCTTTCAAACCGAGCCGCCAAGATTGCATGTACGCATTGCCGCATTCTTCTACTGAGGCGTTATTTGGCATATTTATAGTTTTTGATATTGCCCCCGATATAAACGGTTGGGCTGCAGCCATCATCGTAATATGACTTTCAACAGGTAAATAGCGTTTTCCTATTCTGCCGCATACATTAGCACAGTCAAAAATAGGTAAATGTTGTCTTTTTAAATGCGGAGCTCCTTCTAATGTCATAGCACCACAAATATGAATATTTGCTGCATCTATTTCATCTTTACTAAAGCCAAGTTCCTCCAGCATATTAAATGAAAAGTCATTTAATTGGGCTTCGCTGAACCCAAGTGTCTCTCTACAGAAGTCATGGCCGAGTGCGTAATGATTGAATGCGAATTTTATATCAAAAGCATTTTCCAAACTTGCATCTAATTTTTTAAGTACTGCTTCGGTGAATCCCCTATCTTTTAGAGCAGAAATTGAAATAGCCTGACAGTCCTTTAAACTACCATGCCCTACAGCGTAACGAGTGATATCTTCGATTTGGTTTTCTTTATATCCAAGTTTTTTTAGTGCTTCAGGAACAACTCTATTTATGATTTTAAAATATCCACCACCAGCGAGTTTTTTGAACTTTACGATTGCAAAATCCGGCTCAATACCAGTTGTATCACAATCCATCACAAGTCCAATAGTTCCTGTTGGAGCAATTACTGTCGCTTGTGCGTTTCGATATCCGTATTTTTTTCCGAGTCTAACAGCCTCTTCCCAAGCTTTTTCTGCGGCTGTCACAAGCGTTTTATCTGGGATATTTTTTATTGCTAGAGGAACTGGCAAAACACTTAATTCTTGATAACCATCTGACTTACCTAAGGCTGCATTCTTATGGTTTTCCATTACGCGCATCATTGATTTAGCATTCAATTTGTATTTAGGAAAAGCGCCAAGTTCGCTGGCAATTTCGGCTGAGGTCGCGTAAGACTTTCCTGTCATGATTGCTGATATTGCTCCACATATGGCGCGTGCCTCATCGCTATCATAAGAATAACCAGCTGCCATTAACATTCCGCCAATGTTCGCAAATCCTAATCCTAAGGTTCGATAATCATACGAGCCTTGTGCTATTTCCTTTGACGGAAATTGTGCCATGGTAACAGAAATTTCTAGCGTCAATGTCCATATTCTAGTTGCGTGCTCAAATGTTTCGATGTCGAACGTACCATCATCATGCCTAAATTGCATTAAATTCAAAGATGCTAAATTACATGCTGTATCATCTAAAAACATATATTCTGAACAGGGATTGGATGCATTAATTCTTCCACCCTTTGGACAGGTATGCCATTCATTGATAGTAGTGTCATATTGAAGTCCTGGATCAGCGCAGGCCCACGCTGCATACGCAATCTTGTCCCACAGCTCTGTGGCGTCAACTTCTTTTGTTATTTTGCCGTCCACGCGACCGATTAAGGACCATTTACCTTTTTGCTCCACTGTATTTAGGAATGCGTTTGATACACGAACGGAATTATTCGAATTTTGTCCTGCTACCGTAAGATATGCTTCACTATCCCAGTCTGTATCATATGTTTTGAATTCGATTTCTGTAAAACCCTGTTGAGCAAATTGTATTACCCGTTGAACATAATTTTCTGGGAGCATCGCTCTTCGTGCTTCTATAATTGCCTTTTTTAACTGGCTATTTTGTTTTGGGTTATATCGCTCCGTGTCTTCCAAGTTTGTTGCCTCAACACATGCTCTCATCACGTCACTCATGTGTTTGCTTGCAATTTTTGAGCCTGTAACTAGTGCTGCTACTTTTTGTTCCTCCACTACTTTCCAGTCTATGTATTCTTCTATATCTGGGTGGTCAACATCAACGGTAACCATTTTTGCAGCACGTCTTGTTGTACCACCTGATTTTATTGCTCCAGCTGCTCTGTCACCAATTTTAAGAAAGCTCATAAGCCCAGAAGATTTACCGCCCCCAGATAGATTTTCTCCATTGCCTCGTAATTTTGAGAAGTTAGAACCCGTTCCAGAACCATATTTAAATAAGCGTGCTTCTCGGACCCATAAATCCATGATGCCGCCTTCATTTACCAAATCATCATCTACAGATTGGATGAAACATGCATGCGGTTGTGGGTGCTCGTATGAGGATTTAGAGCGCACCATTTTCCCTGTCTCAAAATCCACATAGTAGTGACCTTGGCCAGGGCCATCTATGCCATATGCCCAATGTAATCCTGTATTAAACCATTGCGGTGAATTAGGTGCGGCCATTTGCCGAGCTAACATCACACTCATCTCTTCATAATAAATCTTGGCATCTTTTTCGCTGCTAAAATATCCTCCTTTCCAGCCCCAATATGTCCACGTACCTGCTAGACGATGGAAAACCTGTTTTGCAGAAGTCTCACCAATGTATCTTTCATCTTTTGGAAGAAGATTTAATCCCTCTATATCTGGTTTGGAGCGCCATAGCCAAGATGGCATGTCATTCTCTTCGATTTTTTTAAGCCGTGTAGCCACGCCGGCTTTTCTGAAATATTTTTGGGAAATTATATCTGTTGCTACCTGACTATATTGTTCCGGCACTTCAATATCCGCTGCTGAGAAAACTATTGTACCGTCTGGATTACGAATTTCGCTACTAGCTGACCTAAATGGAATATTATCGTAGATTTCTTCATTTTCTTTTGTCAGTAGCCGTTCAAAACGCATAATGATATATCCTTTTATTAAAATGATTCGCTAATGATTTTTTGGACGAATCCCTATTTTTCCTAATACTCAAGTTAAAGTATATTAACTATATATAGTAGACATGAATTTTGAGGTTACCTGATGTAGTATTTTTGATCAAGTTAGGCAATCAAAAAAATTTACTATTTTGACTTTTTCTTCTTGATTTTTTCTAGGTAATTGAAATCATTGGGTTGATAATGGAAAAAATATTTTGTTTTTTGGCTTAATTTAACAGATACTGCTTTTTATCTTCTTTTTATTATTATCACAATTTGAAACAAAATATTTATCTATCATTCTTTTTTTGTTAAAATGGTGATTGTGAAAGAGTTAAAAGTAAAGTTTGGAAAAACCTCTTATATTTATCATTGTTTGGGAACACGCCTATGCACATAATCTCTAAAATACTGATAGCATGCACTTCTAAATTTAGAGGTGAGGATAGTTTTGGTAACAAATATTATGAGAGGATTAGGAAAAAAAGCCATTTAAGATCAAAAAGGTTTGTTTTGTTTAAAGGCATTGCAGAGGCATCTAAAGTTCCAGCAGATTGGCATGGGTGGCTTCACCACACACGAGATGAAATTCCTCCAAAGGACGGATATCAAAAATACGACTGGGAGCATGCTCACCTTCCTAATTTAACTGGCACTAAATTTGCCTACCGGCCAAAAGGGCATATGTTGAGCGGTGGAAAGAGAGAAAAAGCTACTGGTGACTACGAACCTTGGACACCAACATCGTGACCTGTTTCGTTCAAAAAAGAGCTTTCCTCAGTATGTATATTATTATAGGTACCCTTATCAAAGGACACTAATAACATGCGTCAAAACACTTTAGAAACATTACTTGGAGCAATAATAATCGTGGGAGCCCTACTTTTCGCATTAACCGTCTATAACTCTGCAAATATTACACCCTCGGAAGGCATCGAGTTAAAAGCAGAATTTGGTGATGTATCTGGATTATCGAAAGGAGATGATGTATTTCTCTCTGGCATTAAGATAGGTCAGGTAACCTCTTATGAGATAGATAAAAAAAGCTATGTGGCGCGACTTAGTTTTAGAATAAATCCAGATATAGAGTTGCCTTCTGATTCTAGTGCTAGGATTGTGGCTTCGTCTCTTTTGGGAGGGTATGTTCTTGAGATTTCGCCAGGCTCTAATGAGGAAATGATGCAGGACGGAGACATCATATATGATACGATAGATCCAGTTAGTCTTACAGATTTATTAGGCAAATTTGTATTTCAAAGTGCTAACAAATAATTTTAAGAATTTTGGAAATGAAGATTACTAGCACGTTTTTATCGCTTATATTTTTTCTTGTGATTAGCTCATTTATCGAAATCAGACAGGCATATGCATCAAATTGGATAGTATCTCAAACAGCAGAATTACAGCTTCTTGATAAAATAACAGCCCGTATTTCTACTAAAAAAGTCCAAGTTGGTGGCGGAACTGAGTTTGGAACGTTAGAGTTGAGGGTGTATCATTGTGCTTACAGACCTCCAGAAGAACCTCCTGAAAATGCTGCATTTATTGTTATTTATGACAACGGATATGGAGATAGAAAACTTCAAAAAGCACTTTTTTCTGGGTGGATGTTTGCTTCTAGTCCAGCTATCTCTGGCCTTGAACACCCTGTCTACGACGTAACTTTGTTATCATGCCACAAAGAATGAATAATTTGAAATTCTGGAATGTCCAGTTCAAGACTAGCTTCAGTGTTTATTGCAGTTTTTAGTTTTTTTTGAAATAACGTATTGTCTATTGACTCTATTCCAAATTGAATAAGATGATCGCTCACAAATTGTGTGTCTAATAAACTAAAATTTCCATATTTTAGCCTAGCCATTAAATGACAAAGCGCAATTTTTGAAGCATTAGATTCACGGCTAAACATAGATTCACCAAAGAAGGCACCACCTATAGCAACTCCATATAATCCGCCTATTAAATTACCCTCTTGGTAGGCTTCCACAGAGTGTGCAAAACCTAACATGTGAAGAGAAATATATAATCTTCTAATCATGGGGTTTATCCAGGTATCTTTTGTGTTAGTTCGAGGTGCAGCACATCCATCAATTACGGCTGGAAAATTTTGATTCCATTGAATTTCAAATGGTTGTTTTTTTAATAACCTTAATAATTTTTTTGGGATTTTCGGAGGTCGAAATGGTAATATTCCGCGCACGTCTGGTTGAAAAAATTGGATATCCCTGGAGTTTTTACTTGTAGCCATAGGGAAAATACCTAGAGTGTAAGCCTGTATGATTGTCTCTGGAGCAATAATAAATTGTTGTGACACTAGATTCTCCCAATAATAGCGATTTTTATGTGTCTATTTGACTAAATGTAATTTTGGATGATGAAATATGTATATTAAACTGTTTCATTCAAGATTTTTATAAGAAATTGAACTGTAATAAATTTGCTAATCGCTCATTACGTCCTCTTATTCATTTAATAAGAACTCCGTAAGTGCTCTCATAGCTAAATTATAGGATTGCGCTCCAAGTCCAACAATAACGCCATTTGATATTGATGAAATCATAGAAGTGTGTCTAAATTCTTCTCGACCATAAATGTTAGAGATATGTACTTCAATAATCATTCCAGAAAACAAGGCTAGCGAGTCTCTAATCGCGACCGAGGTGTGGCTATATCCACCTGCATTAATAATAATGCCCTCATATTTACCATTAGCTTTTTGAATCAAACTCACAAGCTCCCCCTCATAATTGGTTTGAGCAAAATTCACTTCCACTTTAAGTTCATCAGCTAAGGCTTCACAGGCAGATTCAATTTCTTTTAAGTTTATATGCCCATAAATCTCAGGTTGTCTTTTCCCGAGCATGTTTAGATTTGGTCCATTAAGAATAAGAATTTTTGCCATTGTTTGATGTGCCTAATTTCTAATAGTAGATTTACTTTTTAAAATATTCATAGCGTATTTAAATAAATAATGCGAATAATCAATCCTTAGTGAAATATTTACCCAAGGTAATTTAACCAATTAATTTGATCATTAAATCAATAGTTTTCAGTTTTTATTTCTTTCTGAGTCAATAATTGCCATTATTTCTTTTAGGCTAATTGCACCTGGAATGATTTTCTTACCTATCAATAAAGCAGGTGTGCCCTCTATCCCAATTGCCCGACCAGAATCGATGTTACGACGTAAAATTCGATCAAATTTATTACTTGAAATAGCAGCAGTAAATTGTTCCATGTTGAGACCAACCATAATTGCAATCGACTTCAAAGAATCCTCTGTGATACTTCCAACTGAGTTCATTAAAGCAAGATGATACTCTAAAAACTTATTCTGCTCTTCCGCTGCAAGAGCGGCTTTTGCGGCTAATACTGAGCTTTCTGCTAATATCGGAAACTCCTTTATTACTATTAATATATCATCATCCTGATTAATGAGAGTCTGAAGTGTTTTAAAAAGTCTCTTGCAATAGCCACAATTGTAATCTGAATACTCATAGATAATTAAAGACGCGTTTGGGTTGCCAAATCGTCCATCACCCTCAGTTTCATAAGTTAGTGACATTGCATTTTCTTCAGCTTCTTTTGACTTCTGGTTTGAATAATTTACTATTATTTCATATAAAATATCTGGATTTTGATTGAGATAATCATGGACAATTTGTTGAATCATTTGCTCTTCAGATTCTGAAAACTGTGCATTTACAGGATTGGTTATAATAATACATAACCCAATGAAAAAAAAAAATAACTGTTTCATGTTCTTCTGCCGATTAAAGATGTGACAATTAAAATGGTCATTAACATGGGCAAATTTATCTTTCAATAGAAGAAGCTGATCAACAAAAAACTAAATCCCTATTAAGAAATTGTGATTAGTTAAAAATATTTATTTAGTTTTTAATGCCTGAGAATCTTGTATTAAGAATTTAAGGTCTTTCAGTCTTTTTTCTAATTCAGGGTTTAAATTTGGAATCTTTAGGGCGCGTTCTAAGTGATTGGTTGCCTGCCGCAATTCGTTACTGAGATAAGCAGCTTCAGCAAGTTGCAAGTTTGCGCTAGCGAGGTCCCCTGTTTTTCCTAAAGCAGTTGCATATTCTCTTCGAGCAAAGGGCAACTCAGGCTCCCCAGCAACTGCAATTTTTAGTATTTCTCTTGCATTAAAATAATACTCAGAACTATCTGCTGATAAAAACACTCTCCCAAGACGTAAAGCAATTAGTGGAGCCCCACCGCTTTTATTAAATGCTTCTTCAAAATACTTAATTGCAGATGGGAGCAATCCGTCAGCAAAAGCGATTTCACCTGCAAGTTCATAAAAATAAGGGTTGTTTGGCTCGGCTATAAGCAAAGAGCTTACATCTTTACTAGCCTTTTCTAGGCTTCCATATCTTAAGTAGGCGATTGTACGTTGATACATCTCGTTTATTGAAAGGTCATCATTTTTTAAATTTTGAATAATCTCTTCAGGGCGTTTTTCATAACTTGATATTTTTCCTACTATGCGCTTGAAACTAGCATAGTCTGCTACGTTCATTCTATTGTTTGTGAAATTAGATTTGGAAACATGGTCTTTATAGACTTCTAAACGCTTTTTTGCCTCGGGGTGGGTTCGATAATATTCTGATTGATAACTTTCTGGAAGAGCATTTTCATTTGATAGCCTTTTCATCATTTTTGCCATACCAGCGGCGCTTATTTGTAATTCATCAAGCATTTTAAGTGCCCATTCATCTGCAACCGCCTCATTTATTCGGGAACCATAATAATAGTGTCTTGCTACTCTATCGTTTCCACCAATTAAAAGACTTGCAGCTAATTCTTCAGAGCCGCCTATTGCAGCGGCGGCAGCCAGAGCAGTGCTCAAAGAGGATGCATTCCTCGCAACTTCTAATGATTCATTTTTTCTAGCCACATGGCCAGATACAATATGACCTAATTCATGTGCCATTACGCCAATGACTTCTTCTAAAGACTCTGCTTTTAGTAATAAACCTGAGTGAAGATAGATAACGTTATCACTGGTAACAAAGGCATTATACGAAGAATTCAAAATCAATCTAACTTTTATTTGCGATGAAATATTAGCTTTTTTTAGTAAAGGCTGTAAAAAAGCTTCTAGTTTAGTTTCGATTTCCGCATCCCGAATTAAATTTGCATAGCAACTTGTTGTTAAACCGATAAAAAATAGGAAAAAAGATATTATTAAATGAAAGTTTCTAATATTCGTCATTTGTTTTGTTAATTGTATTAAAAAAATAAAATATAATTCTAAAAATATCCAAAAAATTGTATAAAATTCTAATTAATCTATTTGACACAATGAAATAGATATGATGTTGTGCGTGACATAAGTAATAAAAATTATAGTTAATTATAGCACAAATAGATTTGTTTATAAGCCTAACATAAGGCCTCACATTGTCTAGAATATAAAGATTAAAAACTTAAACAAGGGTAACAAAATGAGTGGTCCATCATTAAAAGTGTCTAATAGAAGCAAAATGCCACCATTTATGGCAATGGACGTAATGCGTCTTGCGGCTGAATTAGAAGCTGATGGAGGTGATATAGTGCATCTAGAGGTTGGGCAGCCTTGTTCTCCAGCACCTCAGAAAGTTATTGATGCTCTCGCTGCATCCATGGGACAATTAAAAACACACGGATATTCAGTGGCACTAGGAATCCCAGAGTTACGGTTAAGAATAGCAGACCATTATGAACAATGGTATGGGCAAAGAATCGGACCTGAGCGTGTTGCAGTAACAGTTGGTTCATCAATGGCATTTGCAATATCTTTCCTGGCCGCGTTTGATATTGGGGATAAAATCGCAATCCCAAATCCGGGTTATCCTGCCTACCGCAATCTTATGTTAGGTATGGGGTTAGAGCCCGTTACACTAAATGCGGGTCCATCAGAAGGGTGGGTGCCAAAATTAAAAGATATGGAAAAATGGGATAAATTGCCTGATGGTCTAATGATTGCAAGTCCCCATAACCCAACTGGCGTAGTAATTCCAGACAATGAGTTGAAAGATATCTGTGAATGGTGTGATAAAAGTGGAGTTAGATTAATATCCGATGAAATTTATCACGGATTATCCTACAAAGGTAGATGTGAGACAGCGTTGAAATATACCGATAATGTGATTGTAATAAATAGCCTTTCAAAATATTTTTCTATGACAGGATGGCGCATTGGTTGGATGATATTGCCTGAACAATTATTAAACACAGCTGAAAAATTAGCGCAAAATTTGTATATTTCAGCACCAACACCAAATCAAATTGCAGCGATTGCGGCTTTTGATTGCAGTGAAGAATTAGATCAGAATATTAGACGTTACAAGGAAAATAGGAACTTGTTATTATCAGGTCTGCCTGCAGAGTTTTTAGGAAATGCTGCTCCATGTGATGGAGCTTTTTATATTTATGCAGATATATCCGCGTTAAGTGTGGACTCAATTAATTTTGCTAAAAAATTACTCGATGAGACTGGTGTTGCAACCACTCCAGGTGTTGACTTTGATCCAATTAATGGACATCGATATTTGCGTTTATCTTTTGCAGGTTCGACGCAAACAATGCATGAGGCTGTTAAACGAATTAATGAATTTGTGTTAACATATAAAAGGGACGCCGCTTAATAAATAAAACTAAAAATTTATTTTTAAGTTATTTTTTTGTCCACCAGCCGCGCTTTTTGGCCACTGGAGCATTGTCTCCAACCTCAGTCACACCTAATTCAATCGAAGCCAAGGGCTCTCTTCCAGCTGCAAGACCCTCAGGGGAATTTGGAGATTCAGACTTTTTTTGATTTGTTGCGGAGTTCTTTTTCTTACTTACCTTTTTACTGGCTAATTTTTTACTATTTGATTTTTTTACCTTAGTTTTAGGGCGTGTTGATTTTTTAGTTTTGTCCTCATTTGCAGGTTTTGATAGTGCAGATTTTGGAGTCACTTTCTTCTTTGCTTTTTTTATTTTTGACTTATCACCACCTGATTCATTGCTGAATTCTGAGGATGATGCAGTGCCGTGTGCCTCAACATTTGCAGATATTTCTTCTGCAGAATTTATAGTTGATTCATTTTGTTTTGATTTACCACCACGGCGTCTGCGAGATTTTGGTCTTGTTTGAGTTTCATTAATTTCCAAATTATAGTTGGGGAGGCTTTTTGCCATCTGCCTCGAGTTTTCTTCAGAATCTAAGTTATTTTCTGTTTCCGAAACATTATCTATGTTTTGAGACATGACTGTATCATCTCCATCACGCCGACGCCTGCGTCTACCGCCACGACGACCACGTCGTTTGCGTTTTGGTTGGTCTCCATTCTCGATATCTTCTTCATTTGAGGGGTGCGAGTGATGGTGAGGTTCTTTGCTCCGCTCGGTTTTATTTTTACCAGAAACTAATTTTTCTTTTGTTTGTAAAGGGATATTATCCACCAATAATTGATATTCATTTTCAATTAAGGTTGCATCTGCTTTAATTGAGATCTTACAGCCTGCTCTATTCTCAAGTTCGGTCAGAGTCCCCCTTTTTTCATTGAGAATGTAAATTGCGATTTCTGTTTGTGTAATGATTGTAAGCTCTTTTGCAGAAATATTACTAATTTCTTCTTCAAGAATTCGCAAAATTTGGAGGGCGGATGAGTTAACAGAACGCACCCTTCCAGTACCTTCACAATGGGGGCATGTTTGAGAAATTGATTCAACTAGAGAGGGACGTAATCGTTGTCTAGACATTTCTAAAAGCCCAAAATGACTTATGCTGCCTACTTGTATTCTGGCTCTATCATTACGAAGAGCCTCTTTTAATTTTCCCTCAACTAAATGCTGGTTTCTATTTTCTTCCATATCTATAAAATCGATTACGATAAGTCCCGATAAATCTCGTAATTTCAGTTGTCGTCCAATTTCCTCTGCTGCTTCGACATTTGTTTTGACAGCAGTCTCCTCAATATTACGTTCTCTTGTTGCTTTTCCAGAGTTTACATCAATAGCAACAAGAGCCTCTGTCTGATTAAATACTAAATAGCCCCCTGATTTTAGGATGACCTCATTTTGATGAATTTGCTCTAGCTGTTCTTCAACTTCATATTGTTGGAAAAGGTGATTATCACCGATGAATTCGAATACCCTTTTGGCGTGACTTGGTATAAGCATTTTCATATGGGTTTTTGCTATTTTGTAGCTATCTCCACCCTCCACATATACTTCTTCAATATCGTTAGTATAAATGTCTCGAATAGCACGTTTAACTAAACTACCTTCTTCGTGTATAAGACAGGGAGCCTCTGATTTCATTGTATTGGTTCTAATATCATTCCATAATTTGGTTAAGTAAGTATAATCTCGCTTTATTTCAGTTTTAGTCCTTTTTGAACCAGCTGTTCTAACAATGACTGCCATTCCTTCAGCTATATCTAATCCGCTAACTACTGATTTCAGTCGTTTTCTATCTAAGGGATTATTTATTTTGCGCGAAACACCTCCACCTCTATTACTGTTAGGCATCAGAACACAATAGCGCCCAGCAAGAGAGAGATATGTTGTAAGAGCAGCTCCTTTATTACCACGTTCCTCTTTTACAACCTGAACAAGCAATATTTGTTTTCGAGAAATAACTTCTTGAATTTTATATTTGTGCGAAGGGTTAGGATTTAACTTCTTTGCAGAAATAGCTAATTCTTCTTCATTATCGATCGTTTCGAGCGACTCCGTTTTTAAGGAGGTATTTTCCTCCTCTTCATCATCCACAGACTCTGTTTGTTTCTTTAACGCCTCTCTGTCTTCGATTGGTATTCGATAATAATCTGGATGAATTTCACTGAAAGCAAGAAATCCCTGACGATTGCCTCCATATTCAACAAAAGCAGCTTGTAAAGATGGTTCAACGCGAGTTACACGCGCAAGATAGACATTACCTTTTAGTTGTTTTCGGGCTGTATTTTCATAGTCAAATTCTTCAATTTTTTGATCATAAAGAAGGACAACTCGTGTCTCTTCTGGTTGATGGGCATCGATGAGTAGTTTTTTGTTCATAAGTATATCTCTCTGTCATTTGCAAGCTTTGATAGATGCGATTGCAAGATGATTTTTCAATGGCTGGTCTAGTTGTGTTAGTATTCAGAATGGCACAGTTAAGCCTATGGATTGAATTGTTATAATGCTCTACGAGAACAGTATTAAAGTAGAATAAAGGCTCAAATATATTTGTCATTTTTGGTTTCATCATTCTGCAGAATATAAAAAATAATAGAGTTGCGAGGTATCAATTTAGCTTATTTTTGTTGAACAAATATCCAAACGAAAAAGTCTGCCCTATGTGTAACTTTCGCAATAATAAAGGTAATATCACATGAAGAGAAAATAAGGAAAAGAAAATTGAGTTACATCTGTTATAAGTATTTTTATCTTGCAAGTTTTTTGTTAATTTAGCGAGCTAAATTAGTCATTAATATAAGTAATGCAGACGTTAAAACTTTATAATCCAAATAGAAGTTGGTAATTAATTAAAATTATCAAATAACTTTTTTTATTGAGTTTTATTTTGTTCTCCACAATGCTTTAATTATGTCTAAAAAACCTTTATTTTTTATCATCATATTCATTAGTTTCATTTTAGGAACTTTATTGTCTGCAAAGGCAGACTTTAAAAATAATTATGTTAATTTTCGATTTGGTCAAATATATGAAGTGAGGGGATTGGAGGGATTTACTGGTTCAGCTACTAGAATTGTTGTTGAAACAAGCATTGCACCAGAGACTCGTATTTTTTTGCTAGAAAACCCCTACAGGCTTGTTATCGATACTGCAAACACTGATTGGAATGTGCCGAATTTGAAACATTCTGGAAGTATAACTTTTGGTCCAGTTAGTTCCTATCGATATGGTAAACCTGACTCTAACACAGGTAGATTGGTATTTGAATTATCAAGACCCGCAGCCCCTGTAGCAGCATTTCTTCTACCTCCTGAGGATGCAGGTCACAGGATAGTGGTAGATATTCTTGACAGGGGGAAAACCGCATTCTCTATAGCCAAAGAGGCGTTAAGGAAAACACCTTATCTTGCAAATAATGAGATCGATTTAATTATACAAAACCAAATTTATGATAAAGATTACACCAATATGTCGGATGAAACAGAAGAAGCTCAAAGCATACAACTTTCTGGAAGGGTTGTTGAGCTGATATCGCCCTTAAAAAGGCCCAAAAGGTGGGTTGTTACAATAGATCCTGGACATGGCGGCAAAGATCCTGGTGCAATCGGCCTTTCTGGTACAAAAGAGAAGGAAATTACATTTAATGCTTCTAGGCGTTTAGCAGAACACTTAAATAATACCGGACAGGTTATTGCAAGACTAACTAGAGAGGATGACAGCTTTATAAAATTAAGAGAAAGAATTGCAATTGCGCGTAAACATCAAGCGGATTTATTTGTTTCTATTCATGCAGACGCTGCCCCAAATGTGAATGCATACGGGATATCTGTGTTCTCTTTATCAGACAAAGCCTCAGATAAGGAAGCAGAATTAATAGCAGAGCGTGAAAATAAGGCTGATTTGCTCGGGGGACTTGATTTGGCTGCTCAAGATCCACAAGCTGCTAACGCCTTATTGGGAATGTTTCAAAGAGAGTCAATGAATGAATCTACCTATTTAGCAAAAGCTATATTAGAAAAAGTTCGCTCTTTTCCAGGAGGTGATAAACGTGGGCATCGATTTGCTGGTTTTGCAGTATTAAAGTCACCTGATATTCCCTCTGTTTTAATAGAAATGGGTTTTCTGACAAATAAGCAAGATGAAGCCAACTTAAACAAAAATAAGTATATTGATAAGTTAACAAAAAAAATTGCAGATGCTATTTTGAAATATCTAAATTCGTCTCAACTATAATAATTTGAATAGTAAATTTATCAGTTGTCATAAAATTGCCCTAAAAAGAAATTAGTAAAATTAAAATGAGATTATTTTTTGGAATTTTTACGTTTTTCATAATTTGCACGCTTGCAGGTATAGGTGGAATTTTATGGGTATTTTGGTCTTATGGGCAGGATTTACCTGATTACGCAAAGCTCGCTGATTATGAACCGCCAGTTGTCACACGCATACATGCTGGAGATGGCGCATTATTAGCAGAATATGCAACGGAAAAACGTTTGTTTATGCCGACACAAGCAATGCCGCCTGATCTTATTGCTGCATTTCTCTCTGCTGAGGATAAGTCATTCTATCAGCATTTTGGTGTGGACTTAAAAGCATTAAGCCGCGCTATTATAACAAATATTTCCAACATTGGCTCTGGCAGGAGACCAATTGGTGCTTCTACAATAACTCAACAGGTCGCAAAAAACTTTTTGCTCACTAATGAGGTGTCAGTGGAACGTAAAATAAAAGAAGCAATCCTTGCTATTCGTATAGAACGTGCTTTAGAGAAAGATGATATATTAGCTCTTTATTTAAATGATATTTATTTGGGGCTATCAAGTTATGGGGTCGCAGCAGCTGCATTAAATTATTTCGATAAGCCCCTTGACCAACTTCAATTGCACGAAATTGCATATTTAGCGGCTCTTCCTAAGGCACCAAATAATTATCACCCGGTCAATAAAGCGAAAGATGCAATTGCTAGGAGAAATTGGGTATTGCAGCAAATGTTTTTGAATGGTTATATTACGCAAGATGAGAAAGTTTTCGCACAATCTTACGATTTGGGAGTAAGGGAACAAACAGGTTCTGACCTTGCTGAAGCGCCTTATTTTACGGAAGAGGTAAGGCGTGAACTTATATTCTTATTTGGCTCTGACATGGTTTATGGTGGAGGATTGTCAGTTAGAACAACATTAGACCCAACTTTACAAGTTTTTGCAGAAAATGCATTGATAAATGGTCTGGAATCACTAGATAGGCGACAAGGTTGGCGAGGTGCTGTTACACAGATAAACCGGTCAGAAAATATTGATGACCAACTTTCACAGATTACGATGTCTATGCCGAAAGGACGACATGCCGCTTTGGTTTTAAAAGTTAAACCATTTGAAGCAGAAATTTATGTTGAGGGTATTAAGGGCATTATTCCATTTGCGCTCGCAAAATGGGCGTATCCTCCACGTAATAAAGATGGAATACGTCCGCCAAAGGTAAAATCATTGGAGGAGGTGCTTAAAGCAGGAGATGTCGTTATTGTGCAGCGACCCGAAGACGCATCAGATTTGATACCAAAGGATTTTCTATGGAATCCTGAATACTGGGCATTGGGTCAGCGCCCACTCGTGGAGGGGGCCATTGTGGTGATGGACCCTCACACAGGAAGATTACTTGCAATGTCAGGTGGATATAATTTTAATGAATCAGAGTTTAACAGAGCCACTCAAGCATATCGTCAGCCAGGCTCGGCGTTTAAGCCCTTCATTTATCTCGCTGCACTTGACCAGGGCTATAGTCCAACTACCCAAATTCTTGATGCGCCATTAGCTGTTGACCAAGGACCAGGACTACCAAAATGGAAGCCATCTAATTATACAAAACGATTTTATGGGCCATCAATTATGAGGGTTGGAATCGAAAAATCCCGAAATTTGATGACTGCTAGACTCGCAATGGCTATTGGTATGCCAGTAGTGCAAGATTATGCAAAAAAATTTAATATAAATACGGATCTACCTCTATATTTATCGATGGCTTTAGGAGCTGGTGAAACTACTCTGGTTAAGATTACAGCAGCCTATGGCCAATTGGTTAATGGTGGATTAAAAGTGAGTCCAAGCTTAATTGACAGAGTTCAAGATAGGTATGGTAAAACAATTATGCGACACGATAATCGAAGATGTCAGGATTGTCTTGTGAGTTCAGGTTGGAAAAAACAAAATGTTCCTATATTGCCAGATGATAGAGTACAACTAACGGATCCTGCATCTGCATATCAAATTATTACAATGCTTGAGGGAGTAATAAAGAGAGGTACCGGAAGAAAATTACAAGAAACTGGATTAGTTCTTGCTGGAAAAACTGGTACAACTAATGATAACACAAATGCGTGGTTTGTAGGTTTTTCTCCAGATTTGGTTGCAGGTGTTTTTGTTGGATTTGATACACCACGGCCTCTTGGAAAGCGAGAAACGGGTTCCTCTGTTGCGGTTCCAATTTTCAAATCGTTCATGACAAAGGCGTTATCAAGTGCACCTCAAATTCCCTTTAGACGTCCTGATGGTGTGAATTTATATCCTGTTCACGCAGAGAAGGGTTACCAAGTTAAACTTTCTGACCCGAATGTAGTAATGGAGGTTTTTAAACCTGGGCAGTCTCCCTCAACATTAAATTTTATTGACCTTCCAGAAGATAGTGTAACCAAGAAAACGACAGTTACACCTGAGCTGTATTAGTAATTTCAAGCTCTAAACTATTGCACGTTAATTTTTTTTAATTATCTATTACGTTTAATCAGAAAGATTTGTTAAGAATATATTATGCAAACAGAAACACAGCACGCGTTAGATAACATAAAACAATCCATTGAACTTCTAAAAAGACACTTAAATTTAGAGGAAGCGCAAAATAGAATCTTGAAGATTGAAGAAACTAGTTCAGCAGTAGGTTTTTGGAATGACCAAAAAAATGCTCAAAATTTAATGCGCGAAAAAACTACACTTGAAAATAAAATTCAGAGTATAAACGATTTAGAGAATGGTTTAAATGACCAGCTGGAAATGCTTCAACTTGCAAATGACGAGCAGGATCAAGAATTAATTAGTGAAATAGAAAATGCGATTAAAAATCTTTCTGTAGTTGCAGGGAAAAAGCAAATTGAAACTCTTTTGTCAGGCGAAGCGGATAAAAATAATTGTTTCGTTGAAATTCACTCCGGTGCAGGTGGTACTGAAGCACAAGACTGGGCTGCAATGCTTTTCCGAATGTATACTAGGTGGGCAGAGCAGAGAGGATTTAAAGTAGATGTTATAGATGAAACAGATGGAGAAGAAGCTGGGATAAAATCAGCAACAATAAGAATTATTGGGGATTGTAGCTATGGTTGGATGAAAACAGAATCTGGAGTTCATAGATTGGTAAGAATATCTCCATTTGATAGTTCTGCGCGAAGGCATACAAGCTTCTCTAGCATTTGGGTGTATCCAGAGATTGATGATAATATTGAAATAGACATAGAAGAAAAGGATTTGAGAATAGACACATTTAGGGCGTCTGGAGCAGGTGGGCAACATGTAAACACCACAGACTCAGCGATCCGAATTACACACATTCCAACAAACATAATCGTTCAATGTCAATCAGATAGGTCTCAACATCGTAATAAAGCTACCGCAATGAAAATGTTAAGAGCTAGGTTATATGAAGCTGAACTTCAGAAAAGAGAAAATGAAGCGAATGAAGGAAATTCCGAAAAAGCAGATAATGGTTGGGGGAGTCAGATTAGGTCATATGTTTTGCATCCCTATCAAATGGTAAAAGATCTTAGAACACAAGTTGAGACCGGAAACACTCAAGCAGTTCTAGATGGGGATATTGACGAATTCATTGAGGCTGGCCTAGCCGCAAAGGTTGGAATGACAAGATAATGTCTACAACTCTTGATATTACAATTGTTTGAAAAAAATCTGGAAAAAATTCTCTGACGTCCAGAGCGTCATTTTAAAGAGGTTGTTGAGGAGAATAATGCAATGAGTCTTCATGTCTTTTTATTTTGAAAAGATTGGGTCCTTTAGCTTTCCGCCAAATTAATAATCAAACTAATATTCCCAAACCTCAGTTTTTCATAATCTGCTCTGATAGTTAGAACTAAATAAGTCTTTTCGGCACATTTTGAGTATGTGAAAAAAGATTGTTTCAGACATCACTTTCTTATGTTATCCGCCTGCTTGTACTTGCGCTAAAACATCTTCGGCATGACCCGGTATTTTAACTTTTCGCCAAATTTTTGTGACATTACCATCAGGGTCAATTAGAAAAGTTGAGCGCTCAATACCCATATACGATTTTCCATACATTGATTTTTCAACCCAAACACCAAATTGCTCGCAAACGTTTGTTTCACTATCTGCGCCTAATATACATTCTAGGGAGTGTTTAGCACGAAATTTTGCTTGTTTTTCTGGTGTATCTTTAGATATTCCGATGACAACTGTGTTCGCAGCATCAAACTCAGCTAGCAAGTTTGTGAATGAGACAGCCTCTTTTGTGCAACCAGATGTGTCTGCCCTCGGAAAAAAGAATATAACCACATTTTTACCCCGATAATCAGATAGGGTAAAATGTCCACGATCAGTTGCTATGGTAAATTCTTGTACTTTAGATCCAGTTTCCAGCATCGGTACTTGCTCCGTGATAGTAATATTGTTTTACTAATATAGTGATTATCGCAGACTCGATCAAATATCTAGCAGATTAATTCAAGCTATGGCAGAAACAATCACTTTGTATTATATCAATGTTAATATTTTATATTATATTCATGAGCTGATAGGCAACCAATGCTGTTTACGAAAAAAGCCAAAGTTTTTAATAAAAATATTTTATTTGATTTAGCCAGTCTATTGGTGTCTTTCATTATTTTGGGTCCTGTTATTACATCAGTTAATGACTCTGTTTTTCAAAATAAAGATAACTTCCTTGAGACAATAATTAAAACTCAAATATCTGAATATCTTCCGCAATATTCAGTTGAAGTTGAAAAAATTGAATTAACTCCTTTTTTTTCTTATACACCTCTTGAGATTAAAATCCATGATTTGAAATTAATTGGACCTAAGGCGCATATTAACATAACTGAAAGCAGATTTCAGTTTGCTCTAAAGAGTGTTTTCTCATCAGGAATACCACAAAGTATCAGTTTAAAGGGAGCAAAAGTAACGTTAAATAATATATCAAAAGAGTCGAAAAATACATATTTAGACACAGTGGATAATAGTGAACTATTATCTTGGATATTCGCACAAACACCAAGAATCAAACCTATATTAGGACTGCCTCAAAAAATAGACATCATCTTGGATGAGTTAAGTGTGTTTGAACCAAAGAATCCAAAGCCTAATAAAATACTTATTAAAGACCTAAATTTAAACATATCTCGGTTGGGACAGAATAATTTAGAGGCTTTAATATCACTTAAGACTTTTGCTAATGGAAGATTGGATGCAAGTCTACAGGCAGATATTTCCGACCTGAGTTGGAAGGCAACCGCTAATCTGCAGTCTATAAATACGAGGCCATTTCGAGATTATTTACCAAAATATTTTCAAGAAATAGTGACAGAGTGTATTTTTTCTGGTGAATTAAATACAGAGTTTGAGGCGTCTAAGTTAATTTCCATAGATGGACATTTTGATTCTGAAAAAATTATACTTAATTCAATTTTTGAAGAGCAATTCGATGTGAACCAATTTTCTGGATGGTTTGACTATGACGCTTCTAAAAAAAGAGCTGAATTTACAAATCTTGTCTTGGATTTTGTACCTGAATTTAAATTAAAGGCAGCAATTCAATTAGAAAATATTGGCGGTACAGATACGTTAATTACCGCAAACGCAGAAACAAGGGATACGCCTCTGAAAAATGTATTGCCTTTTCTTTCAACTAAACCACTTTTGCCAATAAATAATATTTTTTCTGAGCACACATCAGGCGGTGTTTTCGATTTTGCCTCTTTTAAGATAATGGGAATAAAAAAAGCTGACACCGATAAAATAGATTGGCAGGAACTCCATGTAGATGGACAGGTTTCTGATTTAGGAATAGCAGCTTCAACCAGTCAATATAAACTATTGAAGGCTAAAACAAAAAATGTTTTTTCAGCAAATTTAAATAGAGATAAACAAAAAAGTAAGTTATTTTTAAGGTCAACAATCTCTGATGGACTTATAGAGTTAAAAGACTCAGGTAGAGTTATTGAAAATATCTCTGGAAAATTAGATTTTTCCTTTGATGGAAAAACTATTCAAAACGCTTCAATTAAATTTTTGCAGCCTCAAATTGGTGAGTTACTTTTTACTGCTAAATTGCCTTCAACTGATGAAGCAATTACGCAGTTTGGTAAAACATCAAATAAGCAATTTAAGCAATACGCAAGTAAAACGGAAGACACTTTTCCAGCTATAATTGCCTTGGAAACAGAAAAATTTAACGCGGATGTACTTTTACAACTCTGGCCAGAACAAATTGCAATGAGTGCGCGCAACTGGCTGCTTAAGAGGGGATCTGGTGGAGAATTTCGAAATGTGAAGTTAAGAGCGTTTGTTGGGTTTCCTAAAATTGAAACAAGTTTAGTATACTCTCAAACACAAGGAAAGCCTTTTTTTGCTGGATTATCTGGAAATTGGGGCTGGCATAATATGAATTTTACATGGAAGGATAAGAGCCCAATAATTAGGTCAGTGGACCTTGAAGCGCGTATCCTTAAGAATCAATTATCTATAGAGATTTTGAGTGCAAGCATGCCTGAACTCAAAATGAAAAATGGACAAATTGAACTCTTTCCTGTTTTTGGATATGGAAAGGCTTCAATCAAGCGTGATGTCGAAATTGAAGCTACAATTGACGGTAATATTTTTGCTTTTAGAGAGCTTTTAGATCATCCAACGGTAAATAAGTTACCAATTGAACTTAAAAAACTCACTAATCCGAGCGGAACAATTGTTACGAAAATAACCACGAGGTCAGGGCTTCAACAAGGAAAGTTAAAGTTAAATACTATTTCCGCTGTAGCGAGTTTATCATCTGCCTCTTTTGGAAATTTACCTTTAGATGAAAAGCTCTCTGATGGAAATATTGAGCTTACACTTAAAGAAGATGGAAAACTTCTTTTTAACGGAATAGGAAAAATTTCAGGTGTTGAGTCTTCCTTTAATGGGAAACAAACAGCAGATAAAAAAATGAATATAGTAATTAAAACTACCCCTTCAAAATATTTGTCAGAGCAGATTGGGGATTTTACAAAAATCGATATTTCTGGAAATACGGCTATGAGGTTGCATCTTGATTATGACTCTATAAATAAAATAGGAGGAGGGAGCGCTAAAGTAGATTTAACGGATGCAGCAATAGATTTACCAATATTTAACTGGGCTAAAATTCCTGGTGAGAATGGAGAGGTGGAAGCTTCATTTAATTTTAAATCTAGCTCAGTCCACAAAATTGAAATTGAAGAAGCCATTATTGGGACATTGCAGGGTAGGGGCATTTTTGAAGTTGCGCCTGATTTATCTATCTCCAATGCAATGGTAACAGAATTTAAGTCTCCAGGATATGATATAGATAAATTGGTAATTAATATAAATGAGGATAAAACTATAGAAGTTTTAGCAGAGGGTGGTTTAATTGACACGACATTTTTGCGTCGGACAAAAGGTGTTACCGAGAATAGAGAAATCTCATTTGATTTTACATCAGCTAGATTACAACTTGCTGAGGATATAACTCTACAAGGTAAATTAATAGGAAACATTAATAAGCTCGGGTCAGGGACGGCTATTCTTAATGGTACTCTATTGCTTGAACAATCGCCCTTGATTGAAGAAGCGACGATAGAGGCTTCATTTAACGAATATTTTGAAACCCTCTTAGGCACTGGTCTTATAGGCGGTGTGGAAGCAAATTTATCTTACGAAAGCCTTTCTAATGCGACGTCACAGCTATTGATCAGAAGTCAAAATGCGGGGAGAATCTTAATCGGCCTTGATATTTTAGATACAATACGGGGTGGTGAACTTATATTAAGAAACGTTTATCGAAATAATAATTTTGATAATTTTGAAACAGAAATTAAAGTTACCGACTTCAGTGTTGTTGAAGCACCTAAGTCTATAAGAGCATTATCAGTTCTCTCACTCACAGGCTTGTATTCTTTGATAGAGGGAGATGGAACAAAGTTTGATGTTGGATTAGCAAATATAGAAACTATTGGGGATCGGCGGATATTAAAAAATGTTAGGGCAAGTGGAGAAGCTGTAAAATTTGAATTAGCAGGAGAATATGACAGGGAAACTGACGAATTACAGGTTAGGGGATTGTTAGCACCCCTAAGCTTAATTTCAGACATTATAGGTGTGATTCCGCTCGTAAGTGATATTATTACGGGCCAAGACAAAAAAGGTTTACTCGCCACTCAATTTGAAATGTCAGGCAAGTTAGCCGATCCTGTAATCACTATTAATCCTGCTTCAGTATTAGCCCCGGGCGTTATAAGAAACATACTTTCCCCAGGCTGGCTTACGCGAGAGTCAGGCATTCGGATAGATTCTCAGAAATGATAGGAAAATAGAACCGTCATTTTATTAAATTTAATATTGCATGTCTTTTTTTGCCTGCCGATAATTGTATTTTGTTCAATTCACCAAAATCATCAACATTTAATATGATTTCCTCGTCAAAAATTGGCTGATTGTTAAGTTTTGCACCGCCACCTTTAATTAGACGTCTTACAGCACCTTTACTATCGGCTAGGCCAAGTTGCACAAATGCATCAAACACTGAAAATGTGTCTAATTGTTTAACTGACACATTTAATTGGGGTAAACCTTCTGACATTATTTTACTATTAAATGTGTCAGAGGCAGTTTTTGCGGCAGCAGTAGCATTTTCTGCGCCGTGGCATAATTTTGTCACTTCATTTGCTAATATGATTTTTGCATCATTTACATCGGCACCTCTAAGCTTGGAAAGGCGTTTAATTTCCTCTAAGGGAAGTTCTGTAAAAAGTTTTAGAAATCTCTCTACATCAGCATCTTCTGTATTTCTCCAAAATTGCCAGAAATCAAAGCTAGACAATCTTTCTTTATTTAGCCAGATTGCTCCATTGGCGGATTTACCCATTTTTGCACCGGAGGCTGTGGTAATGAGCGGAGACGTGATACCAAATGTCTCCTGGTTGTCTACCCTACGTGTTAAATCTATCCCAGTCACAATATTTCCCCATTGGTCAGACCCTCCCATTTGCAATTCGCATCCATAGCGTCTTCGTAATTCCATGAAATCATATGCCTGCAAAATTGCGTAATTAAATTCGAGAAAAGATAAGTTTTGTTCTCTGTCTAACCGTGATTTAACAGAATCCATGCTTAGCATGCGATTTATGGAAAAATGACTTCCATAGTCACGCAAAAATCGTATGTAGGATAATGGTTCAAGCCAATCTGCATTATCAATCATAATTGCATCAGATGGATTGTCGCCGAATCTTAGGTATTTTTCGAATATTTTTAGTATGCCTGCCTTGTTATTTGCAATATCTTGGTCTGATAATAAAGGTCTTGCCTCATCTTTACCTGAGGGGTCTCCAATTTTTGTTGTACCACCTCCCATTAGCACAATTGGTTTATGTCCGGTATTCTGCAATTTCCGGAGCATCATAATTTGAACAAGAGAACCTACGTGTAAACTATCTGCAGTGCAATCAAAACCGATATATGCTGTTATTGGTCTTGATTCACATCTTTTATCTAACCCTTCAAGATTAGTTGCCTGATGGATATAACCTCTATTTGTTATTAGATTTATAAATTCAGAAAGATAGGTGTTCTGGCCCACAAGTATATCCCTAACCAATCAATTTTTGAGTTGAGTCGTTTATCTTTGTCGTTCGTCTATCAACATATTTTGAAACTGCTTCCATTGCTTCATTTAGGTGCGCGCTGAAGAATTGATTTGCCTCTTCAATGATACCGACATCGATTGTTACTCCTTTTTGTTTGGATATTTTATCAACAAGTTGGAGAATACGGTCGCTTGATACCTGTGAATTTTCCCCACCTTGAACAATGAGGCCAGAAACAGGACATGGAGCAAGGAAAGTAAAATCATGAGTGCTCGCGGGAGGCGATATAGATATAAAACCAGTTATTTCAGGACGACGCATCATAAGTTGCATTCCTATCCAAGACCCAAAAGAAAAACCAGCTATCCAACACTCTGTTGAAGCGGGATTTTGGTTTTGTAACCAGTCCATTGCAGTTGCAGCGTCAGCAAGTTCACCCTCCCCGTTATCATACGAACCCTGACTTTTTCCAACTCCTCTAAAGTTAAAACGTAAGACAGAAAATCCACGCGCTTGAAACAATTTATATAAAGCAAAGGTCACACGATTGTTCATTGTTCCTCGCTTATTGGGCTCGGGGTGTAAAATAATCGCGGTTGGAGCATCAGGTTGATTTCCTGGCATATAACGGCATTCTAGTCGGCCTTCAGGCCCATTAATAATTACTTCAGGCATTTAAAATCCATATAAGGTTTGAGCAATACGCTCAAAAGTTTATATACGAAGTGAAAATAAATACCAAGTATGTTGATAAATTTTTGAATAATCTTAAATAACGATGTAGAAAGACAAATATATATGTTATGTCAGAATAATATTTTATAAAAATATACTAATGGAAATTTATGATAAATAAACTTCATAGAGACTTAAAAGCAATATTAGAGCGTGACCCAGCTGCACAGGGCATGTTCGCAGCTATGTTCCTGTATCCAAGTTTTCATGTTTTATTGTTTTATAGAATCGCACATCCATTATGGAAATGGAATCTTAAATTTTTATCACGTTCTTTAATGTTATTCGCGCGTTGGCTTACTGGAATAGATATTCATCCACAAGCAAAAATAGGAGCAGGTCTATTTATCGATCATGGTATGGGTGTCGTTATAGGTCAGACCTCCACAATTGGTGAGAACGTAACACTTTATCATGGAGTAACTTTAGGTGGTGTTAATCCTGCCGAAAATTCGAGTGAGCAAAGAAACCAAAAACGTCACCCAACAATTGGTGATAATGTTATAATCGGTGCAGGGGCACAAATATTGGGACCGATAACAGTCGATAAATGTGCGCGTGTGGGTGGTAACTCTGTTGTTACAAAAGATATTGGACAGGGTATTACAGTGGTAGGAGTGCCAGCGAAGCCCATTGCGAAAAGGCGAGCTGATGAGAGTTTTACTCCTTACGCAATTTCGGATATGACAGCTGCAGATCAAACAGAAAAAACATTAGAGTGGTTATCACAACAGATTTCGGAGTTGCAACAACAAATCAAGATATTACAAGAGCATCGTTCTGATGATACCATATCAAAACTTCCAGATGCCAAAATCCATAAAAAAATGGTGACTAGTAAACACGAAAACAAATAACGTAAAATTTTGTCTTCCAATAAAATGCCTGATATTATTATTGATTATTTTGGAAACTACAATGAGAGTCGAATTTTAATATATGGCAAAGTTTTCAACTTGGGTGTATTTAAATAAAAATGCGTCAGCCAATTTACCTTGATTATAATGCTTCAGCACCACTGAGGCCTGAGGCCGCCGAATGCATACGTGCGTTAATGGGGCCAGCTCGCAATCCATCATCCATTCATTCTTTTGGAAGAAATGCAAGGAAAATTGTTGAAAAAGCGCGCACTCAGCTTGCAGAGTTAACATCTGGTGACCCAAATGGTTTTATGTTTACAAGTGGTGGCACAGAGGCAAATAATACCGCATTACTAGGATTTGAAAAAGTAATAACCTGCATAACAGAACATGATGCTGTGTTGGCTGCACGGCCTGATGCAGAAAAAATAGATGTTGGTGCTGATGGTGAAATAAATTTAGTAGAGTTAGAAACACAGATACAAAAAGCTAAAAATGGTGGCGGTGAAATAGTTGTATCCGTAATGCTTGTAAATAATGAGACGGGCAGGATTCAGCCAATAGAAAAATTGCTAGAAATTTGCCAATTTTATAAAGTGGTATTTCATAGTGATATGGTGCAGGCACTTGGGAAAATACCTATTCACCTTGACAAATGGTCAGAGTATGGTCTTTCAATGGCTAGTTTTTCTGCTCATAAAATCGGTGGTCCACCTGGCGTTGGTGCTTTATGGGTAACTGCGGGAAGACAGGTGAAACAACTAATTAAAGGCGGTGGACAGGAAAAAGGGCGACGTTCTGGCACTGAAAATATTTATGGTATTGCCGGTTTTGGAGCAGCTGCAAAATCAGTTGCTAATTGGCAAAGTCATGCAAAAAATTGGACTGAGTGGCGCTCTAATTTCGTTTCAAAATTACAGCGGGCCTACCCCGAAATTCAGGTTACTACCCGAGATGCTGAGTGCGTAAATAATACAATTAGCCTTTTATTGCCGGCTATTCCCGCACAAATTGCAGTAATGTCCTTAGATATGGACGGATTTGCTATTAGCTCAGGTGCTGCTTGTTCTTCTGGTAAAGTTCAAGATAGTCATGTTATTAAAGCAATGGGTTTTGGCGTGCAAAGTAGTCACGTTGTCCGAATTTCTTTTGGGTGGGAAAATACGGAAGATGATATTTCAGCGCTTGCAGATGCAATAATAGCGCTTTACAAACGCTTTAAAGAAAAATAAATTTTTTGAAATATAGAATGGTTTGAAATATGCCGGTTATAACTTTTATTAAACCTGATGGTAGTGAGCATCAAATAGAGACAAGGCAAAATGTTTCATTAATGGAGGTGGGACGGGATTCGAATATGGGTATTGAGGGGACCTGTGGTGGTAGCTTGTCTTGTGCCTCTTGTCATGTATACTTTGACGCTGACGACTATGAGAAAGTGGGCAAACCGTCAGAAGATGAATTAGATATGTTAGACTTATCTTTTAACCTAACACCTACCTCAAGACTTGGTTGTCAGATAAGAATAAGTGATGCTTTATCTGGTTTGCGAGTGCATATTCCTGATGACTTTTAATAAAATCTTAGATTAGGTCTTTTTAATGTCTGTAAATATACCCAATTCTCTGGGGATTCTGAAACCAGTTGAAAAAACTCGAGTGGTTGTAGCTATGTCAGGTGGTGTTGATAGTTCTGTGGTAGCGGCTTTGTTAAAACATGAAGGATACGAGGTGATCGGAATTACTCTTCAACTCTATGACCACGGTGAAGCTGTGCAAGCAAAGGGGGCTTGCTGTGCAGGGGCGGATATTCATGATGCAAGACAGGTGGCCGCCCGTATGAATATACCTCATTACGTATTGGATTATGAAACATTATTTAAAAAACAGGTAATGGATGATTTCGCGGACTCGTATCTTGCAGGACATACACCAATACCATGTGTTAAATGTAATCAAACCGTTAAATTCAAAGATTTGCTCTCAATGGCAAAAGAACTAGGCGCTGACTGTCTTGCAACTGGACATTATGTTCAAAGAGAACTTCGTAATGGATATGCCTGTTTAAGACGGGGAGTTGACTCACAAAAAGACCAATCTTATTTTCTTTTTGCGACAACACCAGAACAGCTTAATTTTTTGCGATTTCCTCTAGGTTCTATGACTAAGGATGATACACGTCAACTCGCAAAGAAATTTGAGCTTAGTGTGACTTATAAACCAGATAGTCAAGATATATGTTTTGTTCCAAATGGGCGTTATGGAGATGTAGTACGTAGATTACGACCGGGTGCAATTACTCCAGGCATTATCCGTCATTTGGACGGCCGCATTTTGGGTGAACATCAGGGGGTGATAGATTATACAATAGGGCAGAGGCGTGGACTTGGTATTGGTGGTCGCAAAGAGGATGTTGAAGAAAATTCACCTTTGTATGTTGTGGATATAAATCCAGAAGTACACGAGGTTATTGTAGGGCCTAAATCAGCTTTAGCATGCAGAGATGTTTATCTTGATGAAGTTAATTGGCTATTACCGAGCATTTTGGATGATAAAAAGGAGAATCCCGAGGGAATAGAGGTGTTTGTGAAGTTAAGAAACACAGCATCTCCAAGCTCAGCAAAGTTATTTTTTAATGCTAAACGCACTGCTCATCTTGTTTTAGAAAACCCGGAATATGGTATAGCAAAAGGACAAGCGGGAGTAATTTACGACGGAAATGACGCTGCACTTATGTTGGGTGGAGGTTGGATAAGTTCCGCACCAAGTTCTATTTTTTAAACTTAAGTATTGATTTTAACTTTTTTAATTGCCCTTTTTATGTATTAAATTGGGGAAAGTATAATTATTGAAGCCACTGGTTTTTAGAATAAACAGTAACTTTTTGCCTTGACCCAAAGCATTGAATGGTTTTTAAACATTAAAAATCAAGATACTTTTAAGGCGGAGTAGCTCAGCTGGTTAGAGCAGCGGAATCATAATCCGCGTGTCGGGGGTTCAAGTCCCTCCTCCGCTACCACTCCCTCTCCCTTAATAGGAAGAAGTTTTTTTGAAACCCCTTAAATTGATTCTTTATTTAATCATATTTTTCTCTCCCTCCAAATAATTACAAGACCGGCGACTACGATTAATATCACTCCTGGGAAAAGTTTTTGTATTGGAAATTCTCCAAAAAATATCCAACCTAGTACAAAAGCATTAATTATACCAAAATAACTAAACGGAGCTAAGACAGAAGAGGGTGCACTTCGGAAAGCATACATTATCAGCACAACTCCAAAACCACCAAAACAAGACATACTGAGAATAATTAAAATATCAGTAAAACTATGTATTGGCGAAAATGCAGTGGTCCCTACAGCAAGAATTAATGCTCCAAAAGCCGATGCCAAAGCTGAGTATAAAAACAAGACTGCACTAGATACATTTTTATCAAAACTCCGCAGCGTTACGGTGGACGCAGCGTAACAAAAAGCTGCGCCTATTGGTAATAAACTATACCATGTGAATACGTCAGAACCAGGGCGAATAATGATGATCGCCCCAAAAAGCCCAACAATTACAGCGCCCCAGCGCCATATTCCAATTTTTTCAGCATAAATAATTATTGCAAGTAAAACTACGAAAATTGCGATTGTTTGTCCTAAAGCTGAGACCGTGGCTAATTCCAGCTGCATTAAAGCACTATATAACATTAGCTGTGCTACAGCTATTAGTAGGCCACGACCAATTGCTAAACGCCACTTAATCAGTCGATATTCGGCTAACCTTAAAGTCAATTGTCGTTCATATGCAAGATAGAGAATAGCTGGAATGACCCCTAAAATATTTCTATATAAAGAGAGTTCTTGCGGATTATAATGGGATGATAAGAAACGAACGTGGACTGCGCTTAAGTCAAAGCAAAGATAAGCACATAGACAAATCAAGATAGCGCGAGTATTATTATTAATTTATCTCTCCAAGATTTTCTAAAACAAAAAGAATAACAAACTTTTTTAATACCTTTTTATTTTGTCAGATTTATATGGGAACTAAATTTTTTTCAAAAATTTTTACTTCTAATCAAGGCCTTTAATCCAACTCGATAGTTTGGATATTTTAGCGTTACACCAAGTTCTGGACCAACAATAACAGATTTTAATTTTCGTTTTGATGTATAAAAAGAACGCGCCATTGGTGTTAAATCAGCTGTTTCAAATAAAATTGGTTCTGGAGGGGGCATTCCAAGAAGTTTAGCTGCATAGCGCACAACATCACCTTGCGGGGCTGGTTCTTGGTCACATAAATTTACAATGCGAAGAGCACGAGGTTTACTGATAGCTGCAATTATAATATTTGTAATATCCTCTTGATGAATTCGATTTGATAATTGTCCTTTTTTTTCTATAATTCGTGCACTTCCTTCTAATAAAGAAAAAATGGCATTTCGTTTTGGCCCATAAATTCCTGCCGCCCGAAATATTTCCGCTTTACATAACTTCTGCCATTCTTGCTCTGCTTTTAATCTAGCAAGGCCTCTTTTTGTATTTGGGGCTGCAGGTACGTTCTCATCAATAAAACTGTTTTCTTGGTTTGGGTATACAGATGTCGCAGAAACGTAGCCAATCCATCCTGAAAATTCACGAAGTTCTTTCGCATGTGAGCGCATTACGGGGTCATAACCAGATAGTGCTGAAATTGTTGTTATCACATGACTCGCTTTAGAAAGATAAGTGCTTAAACCTGGTATTTTGCTCCCATCCTCGAATCTTAGAATTTGCCAATTATTTGGTAGATTAGGTCTTAGTTTTTCCGGATTTCTGGTTGTGCCTGTGATTTGCCAGCCTCTTCTATGAAGCTCAGTTGCCAGGTGTTGTCCAACATACCCTAGACCAAAGATGAACAAATGATTACCGTGGGACAATTTTACCAACTATCTTTTCTCGCCTAAGCATATAGCTATCCATAATCCAGCCATGCATTTTTCGGGCATTTTCTCTTGTTTCCACTATAACATCTGACATTTCATTTAATTTGCCTTTGATCAACAGCTCCTGTTCCATACCTAGATAGGCACCCCACCAAATGTAGTACCTCTCTTGCTCTAACGTTCTGAAAGAACAATCTCCATCAAGCATTATGATAGCTGTATCTATATCATCTGGAAATCCAAAATTAGTTAGCTGGCGTCCCGTTGTTATCATGAAAGGTTTGCCTATTTGGTTTATTGTTATTTTATGTGCTGCTGATAAAGCCTGTAGGGAGGTTATGCCAGGAATTATAGTAATCTGTGGAGTAGGTTTAAGGCGTTTGGCAATCCTTAACGAACTATCATATAAAGAAGGGTCACCCCAGATAAGAAGTCCAACTGACTTAACAGATTTTTTTAAATCTGTTTGAGCTTTTTCAATACAATCAATCCAAATTTTTGCAATAGTTTCATGCCACTCCTCTACTGCTTTAGAGTAACTCTGTTTATAATTTCTGGTGGGTAAGTCAAATTCAAATAGTTGGGGACATTCCTCTCCTAGTATTTCATTGCATATCTGATATCGCAAATCAGCTAAGTCACTTTTATTATCCCCTTTTCTTGGGATGATGATGATATCCGCAGATTTTAATTGTTCAATTGCTTGCAGAGTAATATGCGCGGGGTTTCCTGTCCCCACCCCTACGAGAAATATTTCAATTGTCATTAGGAAAATCCATATAAGATAGTGGTCCATAAAATATTAAAGCGGGGTGTTGGGAAGTATCCTTTTTTAGTGATTTGGCAAGTTCGCTAATTGTCGTTTTAATCAATCGTTGACTTGGTGTTGCGACAGCCTCAGCAAGAAGAGCTGGAGTATCTCTAGGCAAGCCATTCTCCTCAAGTAGTTTTTGCATTTTAGCAAATGTTTGTTTACCCATAAAAACGATGGTGATAGCCGACGGGTCTGAAAGCGCTGTAAGGTTAAAATCATCAGGTAACTCACCTGTTATATCTCTTCCTGTAATAAATTGGATGCGCCTTGCGCTAAGCCTTCTTGTCAAAGGAATACCAGCTTCTGCCGCCGCTGCGAAGGCTGAAGAAACACCGGGTATAATTTCATAAGCAATACCCGCCTTCTTTAATTCGATTGTTTCTTCCTCTAATCTCCCAAATATTCCTGGATCGCCTGATTTAAGGCGCACAATATGTCCACCATTTCGAGCATACTCAACCAAGAGTTGGCTAACTGCATTTTGCTTTGGCGATGGGCGATTTGCACGCTTTCCAACTCCCACAAGGTCAGCACCTTTGCGAGCAAATTGCAAAATAGGGCCTGATGATAAATCATCAAATAAAACTGCATCTGCTTTTTTTAATCTATCAACAGCCTTGAGCGTTAATAATTGTGGGTCACCTGGACCTGAACCGACAAAACTAACAAAACCAGTCATAAATTTGCCTCTGCAATTAAGTGAAAAAACGTGCCTGTTACATTGCCTCGAACAGAACCTGTTTCTTGTACTGCATTATCTGAAGCATCAACAACGGAAAACAATACGTCATCTGGTTGGGATAATATCTGGCTATAATGAAATTCATGGCCTCTCCACGAAGTGTTTCTACCAAATAGTTTTGTGTTATATACAGAAGTTGCTTTACGATAACCCAAGTGAAATTTTCGTTTTTCAAAACTTGTTACAAGTCCAAGCAAGCCAAGCATATCATGTGCACAGCCACTTTTATCAATCAAGGATTTGCCTAGTACCATGTATCCTCCGCATTCGCCGTGTACAGGACGTGTTTTGGCGTGATTCCTAATTGCACTAAAACATTTATCAGCGCTCGCTAATTTACCCGCATAAAGTTCAGGATAACCACCCGGCAACCAGACTACGTCTGCATCTTTTTCTGGAGGTTCATTTGCTAATGGAGAAAAATAAGAGATTTTGGCACCTTGTTCTCGCCAAAATGATACTAGATGCGGATAGGTAAAGGAAAAAGCCTTATCATGGGCAAGTGCGACATGTTGGCCTGGCGGGGTGGTAAAAATTAAAGATGACGAATTATCAAAGTTATTTGTCTGCGCGAGCTCCACAATTCGGTCTAAATTTACATTCTGAGTTATAAAGCATGCATATTCATCTATAGCCTTATTTAAATCTGGATGCTCAATAGCCTGAATTAATCCTAAATGCCGCTCTGGAAATTTTAGGTCTTCCCTGCGTGGTAATGCACCTAACACCTCAATACCTGCCTGTTCCATACCGATTCTTGTGAGTCGCTCATGGCGCTCGCTTGAAACATGATTTAAAATTACACCTGCAAAGGGTAATTTTTTCTCAAAGCTTGCAAATCCAAGTGCTGTAGCAGCAGCCGATTGGGCCTGTCCTCTTATATCCAACACTAGTATAATAGGCCAGTTAAAAAAACGAGCTATTTCAGCTGTTGAGCCATAGCCTGAGGCACCCTTTTGAGCAACACCGTCAAACAAGCCCATTGATCCTTCAGTTAAAATAATATTAGCTCCCTCGGCACTAAAGGCAATTTTTTGCATTAGCACATCTGGCATTGCCCATGTGTCCAGATTATATGAAGGCCTACTAGCAGCTGCCAAATGAAATGCTGGATCAATATAGTCAGGGCCACTTTTAAAGGGCTGAACTGAAAAATTTCGGTTACGAAGAGCACGTAAAAGGCCAAGCATGATTGTTGTCTTGCCAGAACCAGAATTAGGGGCAGAGATAAGTAAGCCTGGTGGCAAGTTTATGTCTTTGGTCATTCTTGTGCTGTTCCAGGTCTAAAGCGGCGAGAATAATCCGTTGCATATAGCCGGCTGTTATTAAATTGATCGTTATCTAAGCACCTACCAACAAAAATAATAGCAGTTCTTTCTATTTCTTTGGGCATTCTATTTTCGATTGTATATAATTCGCCTTTGATAATCTGTTGGTCTGCCCAACTAGCACGAAAAATCACTACAATAGGACAATTAGCTCCGTAAAATGGAATAAGTTTTTCTACAATATAGCCTAGATTGTGTATGGACAAGTGAATTGCCAAGGTTGACCCTGTTCTGGCAAAATTTTCAAGGCTTTCATCATCTGGCATGGCGGAGGCACGACCCTGTGTTCTTGTGAGCACTACAGATTGGGCTAATCCAGGAAGGGTAAGTTCTTTGTCAATACTAGCAGCGGCTGCAGCAAAACTTGGAACCCCAGGTGTTACTGATATATCAATATTAGCTTCTTTTAATTTTCTGATTTGCTCTCCCATCGCTGACCAAATTGATAGGTCTCCTGAGTGAAGACGTGCTACGTCAAGTCCAGCATTTGATGCTTTAACGCATTCATCGATGATACTATCTAGGTCAAGTAATGCAGTGTTAATGATAGTTGCGTTACTTGGACAGAAGGCAAGTATCTCCTCTGGAATAAGGGACCCAGCATAGAGACAAATTGGACATTCGGAGATAATTTTCTGACCTCTAATCGTTAAAAGATCAGCTGCACCGGGGCCTGCTCCTATGAAATGTACTGTCATAAATCAACCCCCATCGCAATTGCGCAAACAGCGTGTCTATCATCTGAAATAGCGCGTGTGGATATCAACTTTGCCGGTGTTTTGAAAATAGAAAGAGCAGCTGCTTCAGCAACACTTCCTGTGTGTCTTATATTTATGATTTTTGAAGATTTCGTAGGTGTGTCTGTACCCGATATTGCGTCACTTTTAACTCCATAAATGGGAAGGTGTAGTTTTTTTGCAAACGCACATAATGCTTTGTGGGACATCTTGTCCTCAGGCACGCAAATCCCAGAATAATATTCCGTTTTAGGAGTTTTGGATAATGCAGACTCGAAGCTTTCTATAGATGCATACTGCCGAAATCCACATCCTATAATGAAATGCTTATTCATGTGTTAATAGTTCCCTTTTTTTGTAATCCACTGCGTAATAGGAAAATTGGCCTTCCAACCATGCATGTTACCTATTTCCTCGAGATGTGAAATTTCTAGCCGTTGAACGCTACCACCAAATTTTCCTTGTAATGAGGTAAGAAGTCTATCTGTTTCAATTGTGACGCCATTTGCAACCACCCGTGTGCCATCGCCAATATGCGACCATAATAATTGAATTAAATCTTCATTTAACCCTCCTCCGATAAAGATGCAATCAGGTTTTTCAAGGTCATATATTGCGTCATTTATGTCTGATTCTACAACGATTAGTTGGTCAACGCCCAGATTGAGAGCATTTTTTTTAATTGTATCGACACGCTCTGAATTTTTTTCAACCGCAGTTGCTCTCATGAAAGGACCAGATAAGAGCCATTCTATTCCAATCGAACCAGAGCCAGCGCCCAAATCCCAGAGGTGTTCTCCTGACCTAGGCGCTAGTGACGACAAGGTAATGGCTCTCACAGCCTGCTTGGTAATTTGGCCATCATGTTTAAACCAGCTATCAGGTATGCCTGAACTAGATTGTATTGTCTCGCCATCTCCTGAAATATCTAAGGCAACCATAACCGGATGCATGAACTCTTCTTCCAACTCACTTGCGTAACTTTTAGTTATTTTTTGATTTGTGCCACCAAGTGATTCTAGGGTTGTAATTTGTGTATTCCCAAAACCTATAAGGTGAAGATAATTAGCAAGCTCATTTACAGATGCCCCATCTCGCATTGTTGCCATAATTTTACGATTTGGAGCAAGATAAGGCCGTAGCCTTGAAAATGGTGCTGCATGTAAACCAATGCAGAGAGTTTGGTCTAATGCCCATCCCAGCTCAGCTGCACATAGCGAAAAGCAACTATGGTTTGGGATGGCCTTCCATTCTCCTGGAGTAAGATTTGATGTAATGTTGGAGCCTGCTCCAAACCAGAAAGGGTCACCAGAGGTTAACATGACACATGGCTGGCCCCGCCTTGAGAGTAATATTTCTATGCCTTTGGAGAACGGTGAGGGCCATTCGATAAGGCTAGCGTCGCAGTTAGGTAGCATAGACAAGTGTCGTTTAGGCCCTATAATATGTCGGGCAGAAGTAATGTGTTGTTTAGCGATTTGTGCCAGCTTGTCAAAACCGCCACCATCTATGCCAATAATGATTAACCAGGGGTCATTTTTCATGCTGCGAAATCTCTTAATACTAGGGGGTACAACTGAAGCATCTTCCTTGGCTTATCTTATCTCTAAAACCGAATTTAATGCTACCATTTCCTACGCTGGGCGTGTTGAACGTGTCCGTCAACAACCTATTCAAAAAAGAATTGGTGGTTTTGGTGGAGTAGATGGTCTTTCCTCTTACATTATTTCTGAGGGGATCACCCATCTCGTAGATGCAACACACCCATTTGCAACGCAGATCAGCCACAATGCTATTTTAGCATGCCAAAAAACAGGAATACCGCTTGTTGCTCTGACGCGCCCAAAATGGGAGAAACAAGAGGGGGATAAATGGTGTTTGGTGCCTGATGTTGATGCAGCCTCTGCTGCGCTGGACCAAAGTCCAAAGCGTGTCATGTTAGCCATTGGACGTATGCAATTGGCTAGATTTTATAAAAATCTGCAACATTTTTATCTTTTACGGCTTGTAGATGAACCCAAGGCAACTCCATTATTTCCAAATCACGTAATAGATATTTCCCGCGGGCCATTCACAACTAGCAAAGATAAATTACTTTTGACTAAACATAGAATCAATTTGATCGTTGCAAAAAATTCAGGCGGCAATGCTACATATTCAAAAGTAGAAGCGGCAAGGCAATTAGGGATTGAAATTATAATGATTGATAGACCTAAAATTCCAGATAGGCGTACATTTTATAGTCCTGAAGCAGTTGTTCATTGGCTATCTTTTTCAGGATAATGGCGAGGCGTGTACATCCATTCTCTGTTATTTTGATGGATAATTCTGGTCTGACTTGAACCAACTATAACCAAAGTACGCATATCAGCCATATCAGCTTTTGCTTTTGAAATTGATACATACTTTATTGTTTCTTCCTCAGTTGAAACAGCTCTTGCAAAAATAATTGGTCTATCACCTTCACAATGTGATTTAAGTAACCTTAGCGTTTTTTCAAAACCTTTTGGGCGCGATTTTGAGCGTGGATTATAAAAGGCAATTGCAAAATCTGCTTCAACTGCCAATCGAATTCTCTTATCAATAATTGACCAGGGTTTTAGATTATCACTTAAATTTATTGCACAGAAATCGTGTCCAAGAGGAGCACCAACTCTTGCAGCAGACGCAATCATTGCTGTAATTCCTGGAAGTATTTCAATGTCTATATTATTCCAGTTTGGAGCATTGTTTTCTAAAACCTCGAATATAGCAGAGGCCATAGCAAAAACGCCTGGGTCACCAGAGCACACTACCAAAACAACACTGCCTGCTTCTGCTAAAGTCAAAGCATGTTTTGCGCGCTCTGCCTCAACTCTATTATCTGATGGGTGTAACTGCAAACCTTTCTTGGGAGCGATTCTGTCTACGTATGAGAAATATCCGATGACATCTGTAGCCAAATTAATAGCATTCGATACCTGAGGGGTTATTTGGGACGGGTCACCTGGACCGAGTCCAACAACAAAGATTTTACCATTCATGGTCTTCTTCCTTGTCCATGTAAAATGATAATAGAGAAATAAGGTGCATTTTCCGTATTGTAGTCAGATAATCGCTGCACTGTCTGCTTGTCCATGGCTGCATATTCTACAATGAATGCGTCATAAAACCGACCTGTTCTTTCAAGTGCTTTTTTTATTTTGGGCAAATTGTGCCCAATTTTCATAATGATAGCAGCATTTGTATCTTCCAGTTGGTTTTCAAGAGTGGTTTTATCTAATGTTCCCATTAAAACAGTTAGAATGTCATCTCCCCAAGTTATGGGAATGTCAGTTGCAGTCCAAGCAGCTGACATACCAGTAATAGCAGGCACAACTTCAACTGGACATTTATCTTTAACACGGCTGTAAATATGCATGAAAGAACCATAAAAAAATGGATCTCCTTCACATAATATAACCAGATCTATTCCAGTTTGTGATAATGATATAATCTTATTAGAATATTTTTTATAAAATTCGGATAACACCTCACTGTAGCGCTGGTCTGATAAAGGAATTTCAGTTGTGATAGGATATTCCATTGCTAATTCTATTACATCCTTGGATAATAAGGTGGATGCGATTTGGCGTGCATGGCCAGCACGACCCGCCTTTCTAAAAAAAGCAATATATTTTGCTTCTCGCACGAGCTTGTCTGCTCGCACACTTAATAAGTCAACTGCGCCAGGACCAACTCCAACACCATAAATTTTACCCATTTTTTTCATTTGAGCTTTTTGATCTCTTTATTTTATTCAAAACTACCTGCAAGAGCATTTACAGCAGCTACTGTTACAGCACTACCTCCAAGCCTTCCAACAGTAATACAACAAGGTGCGGGTGCTGATAACATTAATGCATCTTTGCTCTCTCGTGCGCCAACAAATCCAACAGGACATCCAATGATAGCAGCCGGGCGAGGATATTGAGGGTTTTCAAGTAAATTTAATAGATGAAATAAGGCCGTAGGTGCATTCCCAATTGCAATAATAGCTCCTTCTAGGTAGGGACCCCACAATTCAATTGCTACAGCAGATCTGGTGTTTTTAGCCTCGACTGCCATGTCTCTTACGTTAGGTTCTCGAATGGTGCAAATTATCTTATTATTCTTTGGCAGCCTTTTGCGTGTTATACCTTCGCTAACCATTTTGGTATCACATAATATCGGTGCACCATTTTCTATAGCAGCTCGGGCTACCTTGGCGAAATCGGGAGTAAACTTGATCGATTGTGCAAGCTCCACCATTCCTGAGGCATGTATCATACGAACTACAATGATTTCTTCTTCGGGGGTAAAAGCAGATAAATCAGCTTCAGATCGAATAGTAGAAAATGATTCCTTGTAAATTGCTTCTCCATTTTTTTCATAATTAAAGGGCATTTTTCCGTGTCTTCTTCAGTTAAACCAACTTATTAAACAGAGCTACTTCCGATAGCGATGCATGTTTAGGCTCATCCCATGCAAATCCATTTTCCAACAAATTATATGAGCCATTCTCTCCCACAATGCAAATATCACTCTTTGTCTGCAGCGCACATCCTTTTTTGCATCCAGATAAATGATATGATTTACCAAATTGAATTAATTCGCTTTCACTTAATTTTAATGCCAATCGTTTTGTGTCTATGCTCGCAGATGCACAGCCAGGCATTCCTGTACAAGCTGTAACATTATATCTTAGGTCATTCTTTGTTTTAATAAATTCTCCACTGAGTTTTGGAATTTTATCTATAATTAGGCATCGATTTATAGTGAATATGATTTCTTGCGAGTTGTCTGCTAATTGAAGAAGCTGATTTGCTTTTAATTGACCAAATGGTATCGAAATAACTTGTCTATCTTCCTCAAAACCTGGGTTAAGTGATTTTTTGTTTTCTTGTGGTTTTGTTTTTGCGTAAATATCTGGAACATCAATATTCATTAAAAGCTGATGCATTCTTTCGTAAGGGAGCTTTTTGTTTTGTGAAGAGCTAAACCAGTTAAGGGCCTCCAGAATATCGCTTTTGAATGTTTTTTCAGATGAAACAAATCCCTTCTTGCATCCATCGAATCTAATAAGTAATTTATTAGAATTATCTCTCTCGATTCTAATATCAGCAGAAATACCACTAAGATAGCGCTTTCTGCCACAGTCAATGGCAAACCCAAATTTTACTGGTAGATTAGGAAAGTCACCAGCGGCATCATATAGCATTTTAGCACACCGCCAGCCAATTGATTGGTAGGGTATAAAAGGGCACAGCACAAGATTGATCCGATCAGGCACATCATTTTTTCCTGAAATGCCAATATCTTGTAAGCCTTTTAGCATAAGAGGATAAGTATTTTGACTCAGACCTCTAATCTGAAGGTTTGCTCTATTAGTAATATCCAAAAAACCATTTCCATAACGCTCTGATAGAATTGCGATCTTTTGTGCTTGCCTGCTCGTTAGTCTGCTAAAAGGAGGTTTTATTCTAATAAGCAATCCATCTCCAGATTTCATTGGTATAAGGGTTGATGGACACCATCCTTTAGCGCTTGGTTTATTCATTCTACCGTCTCGAGATTAGCATAAATAGAATTGCGCCTAGTTTGCCACAAACCAGATTTATATAATTTTTCAAAACAGTCTTGCATGGCTTTAAGTGCTTCTGGATTAGCTTCCTGCATAAAACAAACAATTTCCTGATTTCCAAGAGTAGCGTCGTGGAAACTATCAAAAAGATGACTCCCAACGGCATTCGCTAAATTTGCAAAAGCTGCCATATGTAATAACGTGGCAGCAATCTCTGCAGCTCCTCTATGCCTATGACGCATCATGCTATCAATCCATTTAGGATTGGAAGCTCTTGCATATACAACCCTTGCAATTTCCTCAGAAAGGCTTCTAGTGATAGGATTTTCTGGATTTGTATTATCTAAATGATAGAGATTTACCTTCCCACCAAGTTCTGCTTTTGCAGCAGCAAATCCGCCTTCATGAGCCGCATAATCTAAGGATATTAGGATATCCGTCTCTCTTAAATCTTGCATATGAATAAAGCTATCTGCTTTCTGAATGCGAGATATAAGTGCCTGCTTATTTTGAATTACTTTAGAGCCATTTACCGCAAATTGGCTAGCATTAATCCAGGCATTTGCAACCCTGTTTCTGCCTGCTGCATTAAAATGTTCAGCAGCATCACCCATACTAAGACCATAGGAGTTTGGTGCTGAACTAAATATACGTGCTGAATCTTCCTCTTTTGATCCAACGTAAGGATTAAAATCTTTACGTTCATCTCGTTTACACAATGCATCAATCGCTTGCTGAAATAATGATGATAAAGTTGGGAATACATCTCTGAATAGACCTGATACACGCAAGGTTGTATCGATTCTTGGTCTGTCTAATATAGCCAAGGGCAAAATTTCAAAACCTATAACTCTATCAGAACCTTCCGACCAATTTGGTTTTACACCTATCAAGTGAAGCGCCATAGCAAATTCTTCACCAGCTGTCCTCATTGTTGCTGAGCCCCATAAGTCTACAATTACCCCAGATGGCCATTCACCTGTATCCTGTAAACTACGTCTTAGAAATTCTTCAGCTAGTTTAATACCCTGCTTATAGGCAGCTTTAGTTGGAACTGAAAGCGGGTCAGTTGAGAATAAATTTCTTCCAGATGGCAGTACATCTTGCCTTCCTCTATAAGGAGAACCGGATGGTCCTGCAGCAATCATTTTACCAGATAGGGCATCGATGATGGATTGACGTTCATTGGAAACTGATAAAGTGGTGTCGAAGACTGTTTGCCTTTGTCCCCCTCTGCCAAAAATGTGTAAACCATCTGCAAATTGGCTCTCCTTAATATCACAGACAAATGCGTCAATTCTTGTAAGTATATCTGCAGGGTCTTTTTTAGAATTTACCTCTAAATCTTTTGCTATTCCGAGTGACTCTGCTTCACAGATAATATCACTCTTTAGCCTATCGCGTCTTTTTGGATCTAGACCATCTGCGATGGAGAACTCATCAAGCAATGATTCCAACTGACTGAATTGTTCCGGAGTGTTAGCTTTCTTAAGAGGTGGCGGTATATGACCCAAAGTTACTGCACTAATCCTTCTCTTTGCCTGCGCTGCTTCACCAGGGTCATTAATTATGAACGGATAAATGATCGGCATATTTCCCGCCAATACTTCTGGCCAGCAATTATCTGACAATGCTACAGCTTTTCCTGGAAGCCATTCTAAGGTTCCATGTGCCCCAACATGAATAATGGCATCCACTTTCATTACTTTTTGGAGCCATAAATAAAAAGCAACATAACTATGACATGGAGTTCGTGAGATATCATGGTATTCACCTTCTCTATTTTGTTTAATTCCGCGCTCTGGTTGCAATGCAACCAGAGCATTTCCAAATGACAAACTGGTAAACTTGAAACTACCATCCACAGCGAGTAGATCAGCTTCGGGTGCCCCCCATACAGAATACAACTCTTCTTGAAGACTCAAAGGCACTTCGCTTAAAGCGGTTTTATAGGATGCAATATTCCAAGACATGGTTTTATGAGTAAGAAGCCTCTCAAAAGATTCCTCTTTTGTTTCTATATTATAACCTAAATCCTCTAATATCGCTTGAGCGGATGCAATAGCATCAAGTCCAACAGCATGCGCCATTTGCCAAGGCCGACCGGGGTAAGTGGATAGGATAAGTGTTAGTTTTTGCCTTGGAATAGGGGTTTTTTGTAATGTATACCAATTTACAATTTTAGCGCATATGGCGTTAATTCGTTCCTCATCAGGTTGATGGCCGACAGGTGCGAATTGCAAAGCCTCATCCATTTCTTCTGGTTCTTTAAAAGACGCCACCCCAGCAAATATTCTGCCATCTACTTCTGGTAATACAACATGCATTGCCATATCAGCTGGTGAGAGACCCCTGGCAGCTTCTGCCCATACGGCACGGTTTGATGTTGAGAGTGCTATCTGGAAAACTGGAACATTGGCCTTATCAAGCGGGGAGTTTCCATCCTTACCTTTCCCTGAAAATGATGTAGCATTTACTATGAGTGAGGGTGAAAAATATAATATTTGTTTTTCTAACCAAGCGGCTGCTTCAGGTGCTTTTAAGGATGGTACAAATAAACTCATTACAGCAAATCCATAGTTACGTAATTTATGGAATAAAGCTGCAATTGGTTTAAGGTCAGCTGATGTAATATATGAGCGATAAAAGGTGATAAGGATGACAGGTTTAGTTTCATAGCCGCGTGAGATAAACGGACAACATATGTTATATTCTGGTGTCCAACCGCCAACGTTGCCTATCATCTTACTTCCACTAACAGGACTTACGTAAAGTCCCGCTGCCAACGCTAATTGAGCTAAAGCAGAATGTGCTGCAATTTCGCCCCCCATTTCACAATAATATTGTAAGCGTCGCAAAGTTGAGATTGGTACTGTTGATATCTCATCAAGTTGCAAGTCAGTACGGCCATCTGCTGATATAGCAGCAAAGGCTATATTATTTTTTTTTGCAATTTGGGCTACTTGACTGAGCCCATAGGACCAGTATGGCACACCACCGATGAGCCGAACGAGAATACCTTTGGCGTGGCATAAGGTTTTTTCAATATAGGTATCAACTGAAATAGGATGTTTGAGAAGGGAAAGATTAGCAATTCTAACGCTTGGAAACACCTCATTATTTAGCTTTTTAGCGCGATGCCAGCCAGCTGCAAAAGTACTTAGGTCACTGTCTGAAAAAGAGAGAATCACAAGGTCTGCGGGTCTGTGATCTAGGTCTACTGGTATCTCTGTTTCTTCTAATCCATGTCTTTCTACGAAAAGGACGTGCATTTTTCAGTTTAGCTTTCTAAAATTTCTTTAATCGCAGGTATATTGATGTGATTATGTTCGGCAATTACAACAATTTGACCTCGACGAATGTCATCTGGATGCCACATTTTATCAAATTGTGAGCGCACACGTGAGCCTACTGCCTGAACAAGAAGCCGCATAGGCTTACCGGTAATGGAAACAAACCCCTTTACTCTTAGAATGTGTTGTTCGTTTGCCAGTATCTTTATTTTATTTAGAAGAATTTCTGGCGATTCTAACTCTGCTATATTAAAAATGGCACTTTCGAAGTCTTGATGGTCATGCTCCGGCTCGTTATCATGATGTGAGGGGCGCTGCTCAATATCATTTTCCGCTTCAGCCTCTAATCCCAGAATAAGTCTAGGGTCTATTTGACCTTCCACCACCTCGATAATGGGGGGGTGGCGGATTGTGTTATTTGCAATAACACGTTTTGCTTTTTTCTTATCAGAACTGCTGGCAAGGTCAGCTTTTGTCAGTAAGATGAGATCAGCACATGCAATTTGATCCTCGAATACTTCAGATAAAGGGGTTTCATGATCAATCGAATTATCTAATTTTCGTTGTGCTTTTACGCCTGCAATATTAGGCGCAAATTGACCCGAAGAAACAGCTTCGGCATCTGCAAGTGCAATAACGCCATCAACTGTAATTTTAGAACGAATGGCTGGCCATTCGAAAGCCTTAAGCAGTGGCTTTGGTAATGCGAGGCCCGAGGTTTCAATTAAGATATGCTCCGGTTTAGGTGAAAGTGACATTAATTTTTCGATCGTTGGAATAAAATCATCTGCTACGGTGCAGCAAATGCAGCCATTAGCCAACTCCATAATATTTTCTTCTGGGCAATTAGGAATTGCACATCCCTTGAGAATTTCTCCATCAACGCCAATATCACCAAACTCATTGACGATTACAGCCAATCTTTTCCCAAGAGGATTTTTCATTAGTTGAGAAATTAGAGTGGTTTTTCCTGAGCCTAGAAAACCCGTGATTATAGTAACTGGTATTTTTGTGATATTTTGCATAAACTCTTTAATTCCCCTTTAATTTTAGTTCTGTTAAGTTTATCCACAATTTATAATCTATTATAATAGGCCAAAATATAATCTTGAATCAAACAACGGTATTGCTCAGAATCCGACCTTTTTCTTTATGTAATTTTCTGATTTCGAATAAACGGACTCTTCTACCATTATTTACAATTAACAATTAAATGGTTCATACTTTAATTAGTCAATTCATGCCATTCTAGTTTTGATTATTTTTTGCAAAAGGATATGCCTTATGAACGGACATCAGGAAAAAAGACAAAAAGATATTGAGCTTAATAAGATTCACAATCAAAAAATGCAAAAAATTAAAGCTGCCCGAGATAAGCTTATGGCCACTAAAACAGAGGAAAAAGGCCTTATTATTGTTCATACTGGGTCAGGAAAGGGAAAATCCTCTTCAGGTTTTGGAATGATAATGAGATGTATTGCCCATAATATACCATGTGCAGTTGTCCAATTTATAAAAGGAACTTGGCAAACAGGCGAGCGCGAATTTTTGGAAAAAAGATTTCAAAAAGAATGTATTTTTATCGTATCAGGCGAAGGTTTTACCTGGGAGACGCAAAATAGAGAGCTTGATATTTCAGCTGCAAAGTCAGGTTGGGAAAAAGCAAAAGAGCTGATTCGAAATTCAGAAATTAAATTTATATTGTTGGATGAGATCAATATTGCGCTTCGTTATGATTATTTGGATATAAATGAAGTAGTTGATTTTCTTCTTCATGAAAAACCATTTATGACACATGTTGTTTTAACTGGCCGTAACGCTAAGGATGAATTGATAGAAGTTGCTGACCTGGTTACAGAAATGTCACTCATTAAGCACCCGTTTCGTGATGGAATTAAAGCCCAAAAAGGCATAGAGTTTTAAAAAAGGTTCTAACGATATGCCTGCCATAATGATTCAAGGAACAGGTTCTAATGTTGGTAAAACTATGTTGGTTGCAGGATTATGTAGAGCTGCAAGCAATCGTGGATTGAACGTCTCACCATTTAAACCCCAAAATATGTCTAATAATGCAGCTGTAACTTCTGATGGCGGCGAAATTGGTAGGGCTCAGGCATTGCAGGCACGTGCAAGCAAGAAGCAACCCCATACTGATATGAATCCTATTTTGCTAAAGCCAGAAACAGAAAAGGGCTCGCAGCTAATTATACATGGCAAATATCAAAGCTCATTCAAAGCACATGAATACGCTAAAATTAAAGAGATGCTACTAGAACCAGTTTTAAGTAGTTTTGAAAGTCTGAGATCACAATCTGATTTAGTTATTATTGAGGGTGCAGGCAGTCCAGCTGAAGTTAATTTGCGTCAAAATGACATCGCTAACATGGGATTTGCTAATGCAGCTGATGTTCCTGTAGTTTTGGTTGCAGACATTGATAGGGGTGGTGTTATTGCACAGCTTGTAGGAACAAAGGCTGTATTACCAAATGGTGATCTTGAGATGATAAAAGGCTTTATCGTAAATAAATTCCGCGGGGATTTAAGTTTATTTGACGAGGGGTACGAGTTTATCAAGAAGCAGACTAAATGGCATGGTTTTGGAGTATTACCCTTTTTTATGGATGCTTGGCGTCTGCCAGCAGAAGATGCTCTTGATATCAGAGCTCAGAACCCCAGAAAACCTTCGCGATATAAAATTGCCTGCTTATGTCTTTCTCGAATGGCAAATTTTGATGATTTGGATCCATTATCACAAGAAAAAGAAGTAGAACTTGTTATGATACATGCAGGCCAAGTAATACCAGCTGATGCTCATCTTGTTTTGATTCCAGGCAGTAAATCGACTATTTTCGATTTAAAATTTTTGCGAGAGCAGGGTTGGGATATAGATCTTAAGGCACATCATCGCCGTGGAGGATATATCTTAGGTATTTGTGGCGGATATCAAATGCTTGGCACTAAAATTTATGATCCTGATGGGCTTGAAGGAGAAGCAAAAGAGACTGAGGGATTAGGGTTTTTGCAAATAGAAACAATTATGAGGACAAAAAAAACTCTTAATGAAGTGAGTGCTATCCATCTTGAAACTTCTCTTCAAATTAAAGGCTATGAAATACACCTTGGAGAGACTAGTGGAGTTGACTGCCAACGTCCTTTTGCAATGATTGGAGGTAGGAAAGAAGGTGCATCCTCAGTAGATGGGCGCGTGCAAGGAAGTTATGTGCATGGACTTTTCTCTCAAGATAGTTTTAGACGCGCATTTTTGGATAAATTGGGAATATCCGTACAAGGGTTTGCCTATGACACACAAATAGAAGACACACTCGACGGGCTGGCTGAACATATAGAGACATATCTTGATGTTGATAAAATTTTTTCTGTAGCAACTTAACTTCTAAAGGCTCTTTCAAGGCGATCCCAGCCATCCCCTTTTGGAAGTCCAAGCCTTATCAAATATTCAGAATAGCTAAAAGTACGTGTCCATATTCTTTGTTTAGCTAGTTCATATTGTATATCTTTGGCATTATTACATTGATATAAACGAAATAAATTTGTTCCACCTGCGGATACAAGACCATTTTGTTGGGCTATTTTATCAAGACGTATAGCATCAGCTTCTAACTTTTCTAATGTCTGTTTGCGCCAACTTTCATCCGTCAGAGCGCATACTCCGATCGCAAGAGCAGGACCAGATACAGCCCATTTACCCAAAGCATATGAAAATTCATTTATAGTTTTTTCACACGAAAACACGAAACCCAGTCGCAATCCCGCCAGCCCGTAAAATTTTCCAAAAGAACGAAAAATAATAATGTTTTTGTGATGTTCTGTTAAATGCGGTAAAACTGAAAGATGAGGATATAAGTCACAAAAACTCTCATCAATAATAAGCGTGCCAACAGTGTTTGAAAGCTCAAGCAACTCATTTGGCAAAAATTTCTTTCCATCTGGATTATTAGGATTTACGATTATAGCGCAATTAGCATCTTTCATCTCATCAACGTCTTGACAACGGGTTATATTCCAATTGGCTCTTTGGAATTGAACTTCATATTCATTATAACTTGGGTATAAAACACATACATTTTTTGTTTTTTTCTTAATTATAAAAGGAAGATGCTGAATCGCTTGCTGGACGCCTGCTAATGGCAAGCAACTAGACCTTGCTTGATAGGCAATTTTGGCAGAGTGAATGGTTGATTCTATAAGTTGCTGATCTGGCAACTCTCTCCATATGTCTGATGAGAGATCAAAAACATTATAAGTATAGGGATTTATTCCGGTTGATAAATCAATCCATTCTTTGCGATTACCTCCGAACTGAGAGATTGCTCTATCTAAATTACCGCCATGTTCACATCTTAGCATTTAAAACCCAGCCTTATTTATCCAAAAAAATAACAGTAAAATTATAGATAACAAAGTAACCCAATTTAGTAAGCGGTTATAGTGTTTTAGCCCAAGAAATATGTCTTCTGACGTAGGTTCTTCTCCTTCTTCGTGCAACCACTCGTCATCGGTTAATTTACCGTCATAATAACGTGGACCTGATAATCGAACATTAAGCGCAGCTGCAAAACCTGACTCAGGCCAACCCGCATTGGGTGAGCGATGTTTTTTAGCATCACGCCACATTACACTAAACGAATAGATAGGGTTTTTTGCTGTTAGAACGTAGATTGTCCCCGTTAACCTTGCAGGCAGATAATTAATAAAATCATCTAATTTTGCAGCTGCCCAACCAAATGCTTCATGGGTATGGGTTCGATATCCAATCATAGAATCTAGAGTGTTAATCGCTTTATACACAAACAAGCCTGGGAGTCCGAATATTACGGCCCAAAATAACGGAGCAATTACCCCATCTGAAGTATTCTCAGAGAGGCTTTCAAGACTAGCACGTGCGATTCCGTAATCATCAAGAGTTTTTGCATTTCGTCCCACAATCATAGAAACCGCAGCACGTGCGGATTCAGAATCCGCTTTGCTCAAGGAAAGGGCTACTTTTTCCACGTGCTCACTCAAAGATTTTGCGGCAATCCAAGGCCAAATAAGTAATGAAGTTAGAATGATCCCAAGTCGGTTATCAGGAATAAGTGAAGATATAAACAAGGCAGCTAAAAGACAGACTCCAGTTACAATTAAAACAGTAATGATACCCCAAAAACGCCTAATGCTTGCAGTTGTGTTTGCATTATTAAATGTTTTCTCACAAACGCTAATTAAATTCCCGATTAGCACAACTGGGTGAGAAATGTGCCTGAATAACCAATTAGGCCATCCAATAATGCGGTCTATTGTTAAAGCAATAATTATGCAAGTAAGCATGTTCATGCAATGGCACTTTTATTGATTGATACAACAGAGAAATTATTTTTGCCTAAATGGCGTAGACTTGTTGCAGACAAAGTATCAATTTCGCATTTGAGCGCTGATATATGGCTTCCAAAGGCGAGTGCAAGAGCTGCACGAATAACTCCGGCATGAACAAAAAATGTAATCTTCTGAGTTTTTGAACTCACGCAGAATTGTTTTATTACAGGGTGCACACGCTTACAAAGTTCTTTAAAACTCTCACCTCCAGGAGGTTTGAAGTTTACAAGCGCTTCTCCAGTAAGCGTTCCTTTATCTGGAATCTGCGAAAAGGCCTTTCCTTCCCATGCGCCAAAAGATTGTTCCCAAAGGTTATCATGTGTTCGGCGAGGATGACATTCAGATAATATTGCATCACATGTTTTTTGGCATCTTTTTGCCGGGCTGCATACAATAAGGCTATTATTTGAAATTTGTGTGCGAAGGAATAAAATATCATTTGGTGGAATGTCACCTATATCTGCATCATAACGACCATATAGAAAACCACCAGGTTGGCTTGGAGCGTGTCTAACAAAAGTAAGTAGCTTAGAACTAGGTGATGACGTCAAAAATATGTTCCTTTTTGAGCCTGATTAGGCTACGAGTGAAGTCATGGCTTTTTCATTATTAATAACTGGTGGTGCTCGTTCTGGAAAGAGTAGTTTTGCTGAAAAACAGACTCTTAGCTATGGTACATCCGTAATTTATATTGCAACAGCAAAGGCCTACGATCAAGAAATGGAAAAACGAATTCAAATTCACAAACAAAGGCGAGGAGATGAGTGGCTCACTGTAAACGAACCCATAGAAATTGCAGATAAATTGTTTGCCCTAGATGGGCAAGGAGTATGCCTTGTTGAATGTTTAACATTATGGCTTTCAAATCTTATGTTTGCAGAAAAGGATGTGTCCACAGCAACTTCTTCTTTGATTGAAGCCATCACTGCTCGACGTGACCCCGTGATTTTAGTTACCAATGAAGTGGGAAGCGGAATAATACCTGAAAATGAGTTAGCAAGACGGTTTCGTGATGAAGCTGGCCGTCTTAACCAGGTTGTAGCTGAGGCTGTTAATGAAGTCTATACATGTATCTCTGGTATACCACTAAAACTAAAGCCCTAGTTATTTAAGAGAGGATAATTTTTGGATAACATTTCCAATTTACAAATGGTAGATGATTTTATTATCACTATGCCAAACAAAAATATGCAAGCTGAAGCGGCTGCATCGGTCTATCAAGACCAATTAACCAAGCCGTCTGGCTCGCTGGGGATGCTAGAGGAATTGGCTGTGTTTTTGGCAGGTTGGCAGAATAGTGAGAGGCCAGTTATTGAAACTGCACAAGCTATTATTTTTGCTGGAAATCACGGAATCTGTGAGCAAGGAGTAAACCCATACCCGCAAGAAGTAACTCAACTTATGGTTTCAAATTTTGAAAATGGTGGTGCTGCAATGAATCAGTTGTGCACTTTGAGTGGTGCCGAGTTAACCGTAAAACCTTTGTCACTGGATTCCCCAACCCAGGACTTTACCCAAACAAAGGCAATGAGCATGACAGAGCTACTCGATGCGATGTCAGCAGGGATAAAATCTGTTAACAGAAGTGCTAATATTGTTCTTCTTGGTGAAATGGGGATTGGTAACTCAACAGTTTCATCTGCCCTTGCTGCAAGTGTTTTCGGAGGGAGAGTTGCTGATTGGGTTGGAGTAGGAACAGGTTCTGATAAAAAAGGAGTTGCTCATAAAATAGGTATTATTGAAGAAGGTATAGCAAAACATGGACTATGTTCTGATTTATCAGCGATTCTAGCCTTTGGTGGCAGGGAACAAGCTGCCATTTGTGGGGCAATATTAGCAGCAAGATCGGCATCTATACCAGTATTACTCGATGGATTCATATGCACAGCAGCTGCAGCGCCATTATATGCAATGTCTTCCAGTTTATTAGACCATTGTCTCGTTGGGCATAAATCAGCTGAACCAGGCCATCAAAAGTTACTTCAATTAATGAACAAAAAACCAATTCTTGACCTAAATATGCGATTAGGTGAGGGTACTGGTGCAGCGCTTGCCTTAAGTATTCTTAAAGCCGCTGTAGCATGCCATAACCATATGGCCACCTTTGAAGAACTAGGAATAAATAATTGATGAAATGGACTGTTAAACGCGTAGCAGAGGTGCAAACAGCCTTTTTGCTTCTGACGCGCCTTCCTGCAGGCAAACTCAATACTTATGTCCCTAAATTGACAGATTCGGCATGGGCCTTTCCAGTAGTTGGATTTGTTGTTGGTGGAATTATCGCAGGTATTTACATAACCACATCACAATTTATGCTACCTTCCTTTGCCTCAGCTATTTTTGCATTAATTTTTGGTATTTTTTGCACAGGGGCCATTCACGAGGATGGGCTTGCAGATTGTGCGGATGGTTTTGGCGGTGGTCAAAATAAAGAAAAAAAAATTACGATTATGACAGATAGTGCCATTGGAAGCTTTGGAATGCTTGCGCTTATTATGGTAATGGGATTACGCATCTTAATGTTGTCATCTCTTCCCTCAACAACAGAAATTGCTACTGGTATAATTATCTGTGCTGTTATTAGCAGATTCTCCATGGTTGGATACTTATGTTTTTTACCAGCAGCAAAACAAGAAGGGCTTGGCAATCAAGCTTCTGCAGATAACATAACTCCCCTTTTTTTTGCAGCTATCATCGCATTACCCGCTTTTTATTTTGGTGTCTTTAGTTTTGTATATGTAATTATTTCAATGTTAGTAATTGCTATTTTTTGGGGAGTTATTGCAAAATATCAGATAGGAGGTCAGACAGGTGATGTCTGTGGAGCTGGTCAATTACTGAGTGAGACAATGGGTTGGGTAATGTTAGCATCAATATATGCGGTTTAATGGTTGATTTGCACCTGCAAATATGCCGGTCTTGTAAACCTGTGACTGATAAGAGTATTCCGGATGATTACGATTGTAAAAATCTTCAAGTTGCTTTGCAGAAAGCAGAACTAAATGCCAATATAATTAGCTCACCTTGTTTAGGTGTTTGCACATCGCCTGTCAGTTTGACACTTCAATCGCCAAATAGAACAACTTATGTTTTCAAAAACGTTGATATAAAAAAAGACCAAGCAGATTTGATAGCAACATGTAAACTTTATCTAGCTGCTGATGACGGATGGATTGAAGATGCAACAGGCTGCGGAAGTTTTCGTCACTTATTGCATGCAAAAATTCCTCCAATCTAGGGTTTTGCATTTAATTCAATAACAGCTGAAATAATCTTATTATCAGCCATAAATGGTCTATGATCGTTACTGTTTAATGTTATTCGCATTTGCTTTGCATCTTCGGGTATTGTGTCGATATGAAACCAGCTATTATAAAGTCGAGCAATTTTATGTTCATCAATATACAAATGAGCATGCCCCATCCCATCTTTATGTTTGAGCCCAGCATATTCTGGCGCGAATGTAAAATTACTGGTAACGAGATGTAGATTAAATCCAGATACAGGGTCATTTTGGAGTTCTGCTCTTATAAATGGTTCCAACCCATTTTTAGGGATCGCAATAGGCTCTGCATGGGTTTCTGAGTGGTTAGTTTTGCCTCCGTGGTATGAGTTGTCTAAATGGTTCATATTATGTTTATGACCATCAAATGTAACATTGTTCGCACCAGCAATCATAAAGCCAATAAGCCCACTGAAAATAAAGCCAATAGCGCATAGGCCAAGTAAACGGAAGTCTATTTTTCTCATTAGTAATAAAAGCCTTTATTTAATTTTTCTGTAAGGACTAAATTAGCTAGCAGTACGCACAGTTTCTTTATGAAGAAAAAAAGCAGACAACCCTCCTAGAATAGCCCATGAAACTAGACCTATTCCCAAAGCTCGGCTGGCAAAAAGGGCACCAATTTCTGTTGGTGCGGGGCCCGTAAACACGTCTGGTTCAGGAGCCCCAAAAATATGAGGAGCAATTATCAAAGCGCTCCCAATAAAAAAGTATTTAATTTTTGGTTTGAAGGCAATTAGCCAAATCCCAATTACGGAAAGAAAAACTGTTGTAAACCACCAAATTTGACGAGATTGAACCTCTGCTGCTGCAACTCCTGGTACTTCAGGTGGAAGTGAAATGGCTGGTGCAAGATGAACAGCGATATATCCAATTATACCCCAAACTATACCTTGATGAAACGTAATCCTATCACTCGATGTTTGCAACCGCAGTGTCATTGCGGAAATGAGTAAAAATGCATAGCCAATGTAAATAATCATACTGAACAGGAGGGAAAGTCCATCTCGAATTGGTTGTAGTGTGTCTAGGCTCTGTTGTGGGCCATTAGTAAATTCACCAAAATGCTTTAAAATGCCGGTTTCATAAAGCTCTGAGTGAAGAAGAACGGGTTGTACGAAATACCATTGTAGCAAACCGGCCATCAAGCCGCCGAGTGAACCCGCAAATAAACCACTGACAAGAATTCGAAAAAACACGTAGAAACAACCCTTATATAGCTTATTAAGTTAGTGGCAGGGAAATCCTGTTGCGTGGCGCACATCATGAGCAGCATCATGCAATATATGGGATTGTGAATGACCAGCTACGTAAATAACAAGCAAGCCAAGCAAGGCAGCAAAAGTAATGGACAGTATTTGGGATCTTGATTGGCTAAATGACTGAACGAAGGCAACCATCGCTTTCCTTTCTTTTTTTTAGTTAAATTAAGCTGAATAACATTTTAAAATTTTAACATCAATACTAACTGCATTACAGATTGAAAAAAAATTTTGTGCAAGTACGATTTTGAAATTTTTTTAAAAGAAAACAAGTTTTTACATTTTTGTCATAATTAATCTAAAAGTCTTACCAATTTGTTGAGCAAACAATTTTTTAAATGAAGAACTAATATGATTTGTTAGCAAATGATTTTTTAAAGACTTTGAATCAATGATAAGGAAAAACCTATAACTCCACCAAGTAATCCACCCCATACAACAAGCCAACCAAGGTGAGATTGAATAATATCTTGAATAATTTTTTTTACTTGCACTGGCGTTAAATCTTTTAAACGATTATTAAGTATTGTTTCTATTTGGTTTTTAAATTCTTCAATATTGGATGAAGATAAATTATTATTCGGTGCCTCGATAATTTGTTGGGTAATTTCAGATAATTTATCAATAACCGGTTCCCTCAATGGCTCAAGTGCTTTTTTGCCACCAAACATTCCAAGCATACTGCTAAATTGAGAGGTCATTATTGCATCCGATAAGTTCTCAAAGATCACGTCATAGTCAATTTTTGAATAGATAGACTCCCTCGACTTTTCCTCTGTTTGTTTTAAAAAGAAGGTAATGTTTTCTTGATTAAAAAATTCTTCCATCACAAGTGATTTTATACCCATTTTGAATTCTTCAAATTTGTTGGGTATGATTCCAGAACCATATAGCAAAGGCACTTTTTCAAAAAGCATATGAATAGCAAGCCAGTTGGTAACACTGCCTGAAAGTGCAAATAGTCCAGTCATAAAAAGGATTTGTGTTGAGTCTAATATTACATATCCAGCAAGAACAGCTACGACAGCCAGAACATTTGTTGCAACTGATTTGTTCATTGAGTCTGTTCCCTGAATTAAATGTTTTATAATTGCCAGCAAATCGCAACCACCTAAAACTATTTTTTCATTAAAATAATAAACTGAATAAATGTAAATTTAAAGTTTCATGCGCTACTATATTTCTTCTATCGTGTTATAATAGTTAGGAGAAACAAAAATTAGCTAATAACGTGATTTTAGGTAATAAGTAAGGCATTGACTTTTTTAAAAAATTTGATGAATACTAAAAAACATATTTTAAGGCAAAGCAGATGCGATACTCAGACTATCTGAATCAAGTGAATGTTCGCCACAGAACGGTGAGTTATAATTTACTGACATCAAAAAGTAAGTCTAAAGATAAAGGCTCGCTTACCCCGCCAAAAATAGAGCTTTCTGCGAAGCAAGCTTTTGATTTGCTTGCACCATATTGTTCATCTCGAATTATGGAACAAGTAAAGGCTGTTGTACCGCTAGCCGCCTATTTAATGATTTTTCAAATTTTAGTTTTGCGGCATCCTATAGAGGCCGCTCTAATTTTGTGTCTCGGATTAATTGCAGTAATCATAGGGCTTGCCGTATTCATGGAAGGTTTGAGTACTGGTTTGATGCCATTTGGCACAATTATTGGAGATAATTTGCCAAAGAAAGCTTCAATGCCAGTGGTTCTTTGTATTATTGGTATATTGGGTGTTGGTGTAACATTTGCAGAACCTGCTATTGGTGCTCTACAAGCATTTGGTTCGTCGGTTGATGTTAATGCTGCCCCTTATTTATACGAAATTCTTAACAACTGGACAATGCCGCTTGTTCTTATGGTTGGAGGCGGAGTAGGTATCGCAGCCATCCTTGGGACAATTCGTTTTGTACGGGGATGGTCGCTCAAACCAATGATTTATGGGGCTTTGTTCCCCGTTGTTTTATTGACTATTTATGCATGGTTGGATCCAAATCTGAAGAGCATTCTCGGTTTAGCATGGGATTGTGGTGCTGTGACAACAGGCCCAGTTACGGTGCCCTTAGTTCTTTCCTTGGGTATAGGTATTGCAAACGCTGCTGGAAAAGGCAATTCATCTCTTTCTGGTTTTGGTGTGGTAACTATGGCCTCCCTTTTCCCTATCTTAGCAGTTCTAGTTTTAGCTATATTTGTTTCGCTGACTATATCTCCAGGAGAGATAATTGCCGCAGCAAAAATGTCAGCCATTACCATACAAACTGAACCTTCAATTTGGGAAAAAACCCCTCTTGTTGAAATTGTGCTAGGTGTGCGAGCTATTTTACCGTTGGTACTTTTCTTGATGGCGGTTTTATTTCTTGTTCTTAAATCTTCACTACCTAACAGAATGATTACAATTTATGGTCTTGTTCTCTCCATAATAGGAATGTGTATTTTTAACATTGGTTTGACTTATGGACTTGGTGCAATTGGTTCTCAAACAGGAAGTGTTTTGCCCGCCGCTTTCATGGAGTTGCCCATTAGTCAATTCTCACCAATTTATCCGGAATTGGTTGGCCTTGCGATAGTGATTGGCTTTGCTTTTCTGCTCGGTTTTGGTGCTACTTTAGCAGAACCTGCTTTAAACGCACTTGGCATAACTGTACAAAACTTAACCAATGGTGCCTTTAAAAAAGAAATGTTGATGTATAGTGTTGCAAGTGGTGTTGCCATCGGAATAGCTTTGGGTATATCAAAACTTGTTTTAGGGTTTGACTTGATGATGGTGCTTTTGCCGCTTTATGGTGTTGGTGTTCTGCTCACAATTATATCTTCAGAGGAGTTTGTTAATGTGGCTTGGGATAGCGCGGGAGTTACGACAGGGCCTGTCACTGTTCCGCTGGTGTTAGCAATGGGATTAGGATTAGGAAATGCTGTTTCTGCTGTAGAAGGGTTTGGAATATTGTCCCTTGCTAGTATCTGTCCCATTATAGCAGTATTAACTATGGGGGTGGTAATTAGAATAATGAATAAAAGCCAGGATAGCTCAACAGAAGATGAAATTGTGTCAGACGCTCTTGTAAAGGACCAATCATGAGTAATCGAACTATAACTTACCTTTCTAATGCATGTATGATCACATGTGTCGTTCAAAATAATCTTGCAGAAACAGTTTTAGAAGCCGCTAAGAACAGTGGTGCACAAGGTGCTACTATTAATTATGCGCGAGGTACAGGAGTACGAGAACGTCTCGGATTACTTGGCGTTACTATTGACGAGCAAAAAGAAGTTATCCGAATTATCGTATCAGAGGACCAGGCTGATTTAATATTTGAAGCGATGTTTCTAGCAGGTAAACTTGATACACCTGGTAAGGGTATCATGTTTATGACCAAATTAGATAGAGTTGCTACCTACATCCCCGATGCTGTTTTAAATTCAATAGAATAGATTGCTAGGAGAACATCATGAAAGTCGAAATTGGTGCGCTAGTTGAAAAAGAATATGGCCAATTGGTAAAAGATGAAATTTCTCAGTTTAAGGGGGTAGATTATGTTTTTTTTGCAACAGGTCGCTCTAACGATTTATTTGATCAAAAACAATTTGGAAGCTTTGGTGAGGCATCCATTATCACGATAATAGCAGAAGAAGCTTGCAAAGAAGATGTGTTTGATCAGCTTTTTATGCTATGTGAACTCCATACCAAAAAAAGTGGTGTGGTTTACATGTCAAATCCCATAGCGCGGTCTGCAGTTTAAATTTATTGCTGCATATCATTTAAAAAGTATTATTAAGATACTGGTGCAAGAATGGACGATTTTTTATGAAAAAAATTGTTGTAAAAAAAAATGAGACAATTTTTGAATCTGGAGCTAAAGCTGACTCGGTTTATCTAATCGTTTCTGGGGAAATAGGAATTTTTCTTCCAACCAATAATTCAGAAAAACCAGATTTTACTCTTGGTGAAAATGAAATATTTGGAGAAATGGGTGTCATAGATAAATCCTTGCGCGCAGGAAGGGCAGACGCATTGAGCGATGCAAATTTGATTAAAATCAGCCAACATGAGTTTAACAATAAATTATCCAAATCCGATCCTTTTGTAACTGGTTTAACCAGAGTTTTGGTAACACGCATTCGTGGGTTGTTGAAAAAAACCACCACAAAAGAAAATGTTACAAATTCAGATATTGAAACGGCCAATCAAGAATCTGATTCTTGAAAGAAATTTAGAATTTCTTCGTAAGTTTTCTTACTTTTGCAATCTTTCCTATAAGTAAAGTGACCTTTTTTACATGTATACCCAATTATTTTTGGGTATAATTTATCAGGTTTGAGAAAAACATTTAAATCTTCAGGTCTATTAAACGGGTCATCACTATATGCAAAAATAAGGAACTCCAGTCTCTCAGCTTCTAAAATCTCATTAATTTGTTTAGGTCTTAAAACTTTGCGCCAAATTGGGAAAATGTTAGTCTCATAACGAGGGCCTGCAAAAGCTGGAGCAAATAAAACACCTCTATTAAAACGGTTTGGCAAAGCCCTAGCGGCCATCAATGCCGTCCATCCACCTGCGGAAAAACCAGAAAGGAAAATATTCTCATTATGGATTCCCACTTGGCTTAACTGGTTTAATAATTTTTCCAATTCAGAAACTCGTTTGTATATAAACGAGCCTTTTTCCGAACCATCAGTAGCCACCGAACAAAGATAATACACAGAAAAATCAAGTTTATTAGCAGCGAGCATTAAACTCTTTGGCGGTAAATCAACATCACATTTATGATTGCTTGGAACTGCGGGTCTTTTCGTCCCATGCAGCCAGATAATAATTTTACTTTCATGACTAAAAGGCAGGGATTGTATGTTTCGGGTTTCTTTAGGATAGTGTGCGAATTTTTTCTCAACTAAAAGAAATTGGGATGAGCCAGATTTATTCGTAATTGTATTTGCTGATGAGCAGGATGAAAGTAGTAAAATAATTACAAAAATATGTGGAAAATAACCCGCTAGTTTAGACACAGTTTCACCAATTAGTAAGTCGAAATAAGGCTTTTATAATAGGTTTATCTTAAATAACATGCAAATAGATAAAAAATAACTCTATGTGGCATGATACATTTCTGTTATCGTTTCGTTATTTAAGTTGAAAAAAGTATTACGTTATGAATTATATTCGCATTACTCTTCTGGGTATTATTTTTGCATTGATAAGCAGTGTTGCATTATCTGAGGACTTTAAAATTTTATCTTTTAAAGGCTTAGTTGAAACCTCAGTTGACCAAAAATTATGGAATATAGTGGACGAGGGGCAGTTAGTGAAAACTGGCTCTTGGATTAGAACTGGGCCCAAAGCTTCAGCAATTATTTTATTGCCTAATAGAACTCAAACTAAAATATCTCGGAATGCTGAATTTCAACTTAATTATCAAGCAAAGAAAGAGCAAACGCAAGTAAACTTAAAATTAGGTAAAATTTGGTCTAAAACGAATAAAAAACCTGCAAAAATTACGGTTAAAGCCCCAAATGCGGTTGCGTCTATTAGAGGTACCGAATGGGTAATTGAAGTTCTCAAGGACTCAAGTTCGAGTTTGGCTGTTTTAGAAGGTGAAATAAAACTTGCTGGAAATGATGGTATAACTAAAGAAATTGAAAATGGACAAATCGCAAATGTTACTAGTAGTGGTGTAATCTCCGTTAATAAGCTTCTTAATCCTGCTGAATATCTTCAGTTCATATTTAAATATGAGGTGGAACCTTTTGCTTATGCTCCTGAGAATGTCGGAGATAAACTTGAAAAAACAAGTAGACTTTCCGTTGTTGACCCGTCAGAAAGGACAACCGCTTGTGAATTAAACGAGATGGTGACACCAGAACGCTTTTTGGAAAGTATTGAAAACAGAAACCCAAGTTGTCTTGTAAAAATAGACCCTAACATTTTGCCAGACGGAAAGTGGAATATTTGGGCAAAATTGATTAAAGCAGACTCAAATTTTGCTTTGGGAGATGTTAAAACCGGTCTGCAAATTCTGAACGAGATACCAGCCTCATCTGGTAGATTATACCTTGAAGGAAAATTTAGCTTTTCAAATGGAGACTATGATTTAGCAACAAAAAAGCTGTTTCAGGGCGTAGAAAAGGCCCAAAGCAAGGCCAGCTTCTATTCACTTTTAGCTGAGATAGAGCTAGCTAAAGGGGATGCGTCAAGTGCATTGGAATATTTTAAAAGAGCCAACACATATGACCCCTATTGGCAAAAACCCTTAATTAAAATTTCGCAGATTGAAATAGCCAATGGGAACTATGATTATGCTTTAGGTGTGTTAAAGCTTGCTGAAAAATTAGGAGGTAAGACTAACTCTCTAGCAGCCGGAAAAGCACAATATTTTAGTTATAGGTATCAATTAGAAGAGGCAAGAAAAGAAGCTGAAATAGTATTACAATCTGACCCAAATCAGATTGATATGCTAGTTGCTCTTGGAATTGTTGAGCTTAAAGATGGAAAGCACCAAGAAGCTATTGACTTTTTTGTGCAGGCGTTAGCGATAGAACCAAATTATGCAAAATCATACGTTTTTATGGCAATTGCGCACCTCCATGCTAACGAAGTATCCCAAGCTATAACTCAATTGGAAAGAGCGATTAAACTTGATGATAAAGACCCGTTACCGCACATTGTCGCATCTCAAATATATTCAGCACAGCTCGAATCAGGGAAGGCTATTTATCATGCCAGACAAGCGATAGAACGAACCACTAATGAAACTAGTTGGGGACAATTAGCTAATGACCAGCAAGGTGGTGCTAACGTTGGAAGACGTTTTTTAGAGGTTGGACTTCCTAATCATGCGAGAGAATCTGCTCAGAAAACAAAAGATCAAAAATGGGCTGGTAGCTATCTTTTTAGGGCTGCAACAGCACCTAGTGCGCTAGAGAGGAATTCACAATATATCAGGGGCTTCACACTAGATAGTCAGACGTTTGGTTCCAGGCGGGACAGTCCGGATGTTATAGCTCGGCCTGGTGATTATGGTTATAGAGAGATAAAAGTTGGTCTTGGTGAAGAAAATAGTGACATAGCTCTTAAATTTGGAACTAATGGACGTAAAGTGGATGGAAACAAAGAATTTAGCTATCTTACTGATATCGGCGTATTTCAAACTCATAGGGACGCATATTATGAAAGTGACGATACAGATACATCGACATTTGGACTAGGATTTTTTGGTCTCGGATGGCGTGACGGATTTGATACAAACCGTTTCATTACAGCCAATATCGTTCCCTTCGAAACCGATGGTACGTTTCCGATTGAAGATACAACTTCTAGAGTGGATTTTGGTGTTTCCTTCAGGAAAGATAAATCAATTTTCCTAAATAGTTTGGCTGCAGAAAATGGTGATGCAGAAATATCTATTAATGTATCTGGCGGTTGCACTGGTGTTGATAAAATGAAGACCGTTGCTGGAGAATTTGGGGTTGGCGAGGTTGGGGTAAAACTTGATAATAATGAATTATCCTGGGCAGCAGAAGGGGCCTACAGGCAGGCAGAATCTGATTATACAGTTACAGATCCCACAAGTTCAACGGCGTGTAGTGATCTTTCAACAGCATATTCAGAACGCATAGAAAATATTAAAAATGATGAATATGATTGGGTTGTTTCATTTAGTTTTAAGGACACAAAGCCTAATTATATACGTGAATTTAGACTGAGGGGTCTTTTATATGATAGAGATTTTAAGCAATCACTTAGCTTAGATTCAGTTGCCCAAACAGGTGTTACATCCAATGTGAGCCAGATCAAGGTTCGACCTGCATTAGGCATATCAAGTGAAAACGAAAAGTTGGGGTATTCATTGGCCGTTATTCAAGATTACCATCCTCTTAAACAAGCATCTTTGCATATTGATGATATTGCAGGAGTTGCGACACGATATGAGTTTATGAATTCTGGTGGGCATATAAATCAGGCATCAGCACATTTTAGATATCAAATGTCTGAACAAACAAGATTATATGTCAATTTTGATGAATTTGAGATTGAAAATAACCCAGTATACATTATTTTTAGAGAACAATGGAACGCTGATTTATTAGAGAATTTTACCCTAAACAAATTTAATAATCCTAATGCAAATAGGATTTATACTCCTTCTAATTCTTTTGCTGCAGCAAGATTTAAAACCTCTAGCGTAAAAGCTGAGTCTTTACTGTCAGATTCATTAAGTATTTACTCAGGAATTGAATTTTTGGATGGCAAGGTTATTGACCATCCTGGATATGACGAAGAGGGAGTTTTTGGACGTGTAACTGATATACCAGAAACATTAGCACATATTGGTATAACTAAACGTTATGATGATTTTCTCGTAGCGGCTTTAGCCTACCATATGACCGGTATTGTATCTACTGCTTATGGAACACCCTACGATAAAAGTGGTCAGAAAGTTAATTATACACGGGCAATAGGAAATGGGGAATTTGCTGCAGATTTTATACATTCCTACACCTATGAAAATGCCGATCCCAATGAATACAAGATAACTCTTACTTACAGGAGTTATTTTTAGTGAAATTTGGTAAACAATGGAAAACAGCCCTAGCCGCAGCTTTACTAGGTAATATATTTTCCTACTTTGTACTTCTCGGGACGGCAGAGCGGCTTAATATAGACGTGCTAAACGTAATAAGCCCGTCCAACGCGCCAGCAACTGATATTGTAGTCGTAGCGATAGATGAGAGCTCATTTTCAGCTTTTGAAACACAATGGCCCTGGCCTCGAGAACTCCATGGCATGCTAGTAGAGCGTTTGGTTGAGGAAGGGGCCCGTGATATTATTTTTGATGTGGTATTCGCAGAGCCCTCTGAACCAGAATCAGATGGGTATTTTGCAGAGGCGATCTCAATGGCAGATAATGTGATTTTGGCATCAGACCTTACTGCTGTTGATGATGGTTTTATGACAGGTGTGATTGAAACTCGGCCCTTTATTGATTTTGAAGAGGCTGGCGCAAGGGTTGGTCTTGCAGGAGTTGACCAAGATAATGACAGAGTAATTAGATATTTTCCGTCATTTGAAGGAACACTATCTTCAGTTGCAGCACAGATGGATGAGGTTCCATCAGAACGCTCAAGAATAATTAACTATATAGGAGAGGATCATTCCTTTAACTATCTTTCCTATTATCAATTTTTTTTGGAAGATGGCATAGAACAAGGTGCTGTGGAAAATAAATATGTGTTGATAGGACTTGACGTAAAAGCCACCCCAGATGTTCAGCAGAGTCAAGTAGATGCATTTCCTACTCCACATACTCGGTTTAATGCCCGCTTATCTCCAGGAGTAGAAGTTCACGCAAACATGCTCCATAACATATTAAACGAAAGTTGGATTATTAATCCATCAATAGAGCAAAAAATCCTATTTTTGGCTTTTATGGCAGTCATCGGGTTTCTTGCCACACAAACATTTAACCCTTTTTTTTCAGCAGGAATTCTGCTGGTTTCTGGAGCAGGGGCCTTTGGAGCCTCAATAATAACATGGCAACAAGGATATTTTCTCACTTCATTCGCGGCTATTCCGTCATTTGTTTTTAGCTTCGTTGCTTCAGGGGCGCACGCTTATCTTACAGAAGGAAAACAAAAGCGACAGATTAAAGGTGCCTTTGCACAATATCTAGCTCCTGATATGGTTGATGCTTTGATTGCTGACCCAGATAAATTAACCCTGGGTGGTGAAAAGAGAAAAATGACAATTATGTTTTGTGATGTAAGAGGGTTTACTGCAATTTCTGAAGCTCTTAAGGAAAAACCTGAAGTTTTGGCAGAAGTGATAAATACCTTATTGACTGAGTTAACAAATGATATTTTAGAGTGTGGTGGAACAATTGATAAATATATGGGGGATTGTATCATGGCATTTTGGAATGCCCCTATTGAAAACCCTAAACATGCAGAACTAGCAATCCAAGCAGCTCAAAAAATGATGAAAACCATATATAAAGTTAATGATATTATCAGCGCGCAGGGGCAAGTGTCATTTGACTTGAGAATTGGAATAGGTGTTGCGACTGGTGAGTGTGTTGTAGGCAACATGGGCTCTAAACAGCGTTTTGACTACACAGTATTAGGGGATGTTGTAAATCTTGCGTCAAGACTAGAAGGACAAACCAAAGGTTATGGCATTACTACTGTTCTATGCAAAAATACGGCTAAGGCAGTTCTGGATAAAAAAGAAATAGTGTTAGAGATTGACAAAATCAGAGTGAAGGGAAAAACAGATCCTGAGACTATTTTTGGACTTTTAGAGGCAGAGGCGTCTGATAAGGAGTTAAAAATTGTGGGGGATTATCTAAGGTTGTTCAGAGAAGGAAAATTTAAAGAGGCTAAGAAAGCAATCAAACAAAATTTTCAAGATGAAAATAGCTCTATATTTCAGTTTTCAAAACTAATGGATGAGAGACTTGATGAGCTTTTAGAATTACCAGTGCCAAAAGATTGGGATGGGGTTTACACAGCCCAAACAAAATAAATTACAACCTGACAGGCCACTAATCTATCTGTTCCTTGCGATAATTGGGACAACCGACTTCTCCAATTCCTGATAAATTCTGATTGCCTTAAGAGGTTGGTCAGGATCTAGTGGTTGTGTTGAGGGTAAATTTGGCAAGAAAGACAAAAAATCTATTAATATGGCACTTTTTGTTGCAAAGTTCACATTTTGTGTGAGATCATTTGTTTTTTCAGACAGTTTTAATGCATCTAACTTCGATTGCACAACACCGACGATTGTTCCGCCGGGTGCTACTAATGGACCCCCTGAATTTCCTTGCTGGACTTCAGCGCTAAACTGGAATGAATTCTTATCATCCTGAAGTCCAGTGTTACTATTTACAATTCCTCGCGTAATTTTTGGTGTAATTCCTAAAAACGCTACTTGTGGATATCCAATTGTTACTACATCCATGCCTGCTGGAACAGATTTGGAATGGGATAAATAAACAAAAGGTGTTATGGAATTGATTTTTAATAAAGCTAAGTCTAGTTGATCGTCGTATTTTACAACCTTTGCTTCGATAGCTCGATTTTTGGCCAATAGAACTATTATTTCATTAAAATTTGCAATGGCATGATAAGCTGTGACTAAATAGCCATCATCAGTGACAAAAAAACCACTAGCAACAGAAGTTTTTTCATTTACAGTAATTTTTCGAGGAGCATTATCATTTGCAAAAGTAGCGTATGATACGCACACAAACAAAATAAAACATACTATTTTTAAAATTCGTGATAGGATCATTTTGATTGCTTTATTTTAGTATTAATTTTTTTCAAAAAATTTTTTAGAAAAAGAATATTTTTCATATTTTGAAGATAATTCACCTGCAGTTGAAATTTCCATCTTTTCAAAAATTCGTGCTCTATGCAATTCTATCGTGCGGACACTTATACCTAGTGTTTCTGCTATAATACGATTGGTGTAATTTGCTGCAATTAAGTCAGCAGTTTCCTTCTCCCTAGCAGTCAATTTAGCTGTAAAAAATTCAAAATTAATAATAAAATTTTTTGAATCTACTAATTCTTTTGATGAGGAATACGCTTTATTAATTGTTGACATTAGATTGTCAGTTTTCACTGGTTTGGTTAAAAAGTCAAAGGCACCTTTTTTTAACAAAGATACTGCAATCTCAACATCGCCATGACCAGTCATCATAATAATGGGTCGATGATTTAATTTTACTCTATTATTTATTTCGTCGAATATTTCTATTCCGGAAATTCCTGGTAATCTAATGTCGAGTATATAAATTCCTGGCGATATCTCTGAAATATTTTCTTCTTTATTTGTCTTTGTGGTTATATCAAAACTTTCAAGAAATGCTTCTCCTGAAACAAAGTGTTCAGCTTCCAGATTGTTTGTCTCAAAAAGACCTATTAGAGCATCTGACAAACCTTTATCATCTTCAATGAGTGTAATCATCGTTTAACTCATCACAGGAAGTTCTATGGTAAAATCACAACCACCTCTGCTGTTAGCAGCATGATAAATCTTTCCCTTACTTCTCTCTACTAATGATTTAACAATATTTAATCCTAATCCAACCCCATCCTTTTTATTTGAAACAAATGGCTCGAAAATATGATCGTTGAGTTCCCTTGGAATACCTAAACCACTGTCAGAGACAACTATCTTTAACTTTTCATTGAACAAAGAAGCTTTTTGTGAAGATTTTAAATCAGCAAATATTCTTAATATATTGTCTGATTCATGGTTTTCACTCATAGCTTCCAGGGCATTGCGAGAAACATTCAATAAAATTTGCTCAAAAGCAGTTTTATCAACAGATAATTTAAATTTTTTATTGATTTCCAAGTTTATTTTAAAACCATATTTTTCTGCTTGTAATTCAATTAACGGCATGAGCCCCTTAAACAGATCCTCTAGATAATAAGATTGAGGATGTAAATCAAATCCTCGTCCTGATGTATTCATTGACTGAATTATTCGTGTGCAACGGTCTAGTTGGTCAGCAATTTTATTTGATACATCCTTAATTTTTTCACTATTAGGATCACTTCTAGAGACCTCTGATTTAAGATTCGACAAGAGAATCTCACATGCTGCTAATGGCTGATTTAGTTCGTGTGACAAACTAGATGATAATTCTCGGACAGAAGAAATTTTATCTTGGATTTCCTGATTCCAAAAACTGATATATTTAAAATTTTCTAAATTTAAACGGTTAAATGACCGTTTAATAGAGAAGTATACAAGAGTTAATATTACAACATTGAGAAGCGCTACTAATACGGTATTGTAATATATACGGTTGTTAAAAATGTTGAAATAATGGTTACTCTTTTCGCTCAGAAGATTGAGTGTGATGCTTGGGATTCTATCAATTGTAAAGATATGTTTTGGCTCATTGTTTTTAACTAATTCGATTTTTGCCCCATCTTTAAAATTTTTATTGTATTCTGAGTTTATGTACTCTACGAATCCGTCTAAATTCAACCAAATAGTAAAAGTTGAGTAGGTGTTTTCATCCAGTTTTACTGAATAAATAATTGGAAGCCCATTATTGTTTTCCTCAAAGCGATAGGAGGGGCCATAAAGTGGGCGCCCAAGAAATTTTTTGCTTGCTTCAAATAAAACAATTAAAGAGTTTTTAAATAGATCGGGAGGTAAATTAAAACTTCCCTCTGTTTTTCTCCATAAAAGTTTATCTTTAACTTCAATTCCATTTTCAGTTCGTGTGCTTATATTGAAGACAAATTTGCCGGCAATCAAGCTTTCATCTAATTCCTTGAACTGGTAATTTCTGGACGTGAAAAATGATAATTCGTCTTCTAATATATCCAGCTTTTGATTGAATAACAGCCGAT
>CACNQE010000001.1 GCA_902622515.1 uncultured SAR116 cluster alpha proteobacterium | reverse complement strand
TTTAAGAGAGATGGAGGAGATGTCGTTCTTTTTGAGTCATACGAGCAAGAACGTTCAGATTTCACGGGTCTCGTTTTAAAAGTAAAAGCAGCTAAGCCTGATATCGTGCATATACATAGTGTTATAAGAGATTTTACAGCCATAGTTTCTCAAATGAGGCAGTTGGGATTAGACGTGCAGGTTACCAGTTATCAAACCGCCTTCAATCCAAAAATGATAGAGGAGCTTGGTGAAGGAGCAGAAGGAATTATTGTTACGGCACTTGCGCCAAGCGTCGAAGATAACGATAACCTGCAAGGCTACCTCGATAGGTGGCAAGCGGAAGAGAACAGAGAGCCAATAGGTTTACCCTATACTCAATATTTTCACGATGCCCCTTACATCATAGCAGAATTATTTGGTAAGCTTATTGATGAGGGTAAAGAAATCAACGGAACTAACTTAAGGCAGGCCCTTTTAGAAATAAAAACTTTTGACTTACCTTTAACAAACGCTGTCACTTTCAGCGATGATCATACTGTAGATAAACCAGTTTATTATTGGCAGGTAAACAATGGTAAATTTACCCTAATAGGTAAATCTGATTAACTTATTTCGGTGACCCTATTTATATGGGGTCACCATTTTAAAGTGTGTTTATGTTTAGTTCTGATATACTATTACAACTTGGGTGGACAGGCCTGGCGACTTCTTCGTTTTATATGCTTTTCGCCACAGCGTTTGCTTTAGTTCTTAAGGTTAATCAAGTTTGGAATTTCGGCCAAGCTGGATTGATGGTTATTGGTTACTTTAGTTGCTATATTTTTCTTCAAATATTGGATTTTTTCCCCCTCTGGGCGATTCTTTTTTCGATATTAGTGACTGTTTTTGCAGGATGCTGTCTAGAAAAATATGGTTTTGGTGTATTACGTGAACGAAAATCACCACCTCTGACATTTTTTATTTTTTCAATTGTAATTGCACAATTTTTTGTTTTTCTTGCAGAACTTATATTTGGAACAACACCGAAGACTTTGTATCCCAGTTTGAATTCTAAAATAAATCTCTTTTACGGTATAGTAATAACAAATTGGGATTTGTTTGCTTTGATTTCATCAATTATAATTATGTCAGTCTTATACTTTATAATGAAAAAAACAAAATTAGGGTACTCAATGACTGCTGTGTCTGATAACCCAGAATTAGCCGAAATGTATGGTATAAAAAAAGAGTATATATATTTATACTCAATTTCAATTTCTTCATTTCTACTTTTCTGGGGTATGTATCTTTTTGGCACTAAAGCTGCAATTTTCCCTTCAACGCCTTTATTACAACTTTTGGTATTTGCAGTCATAGCTACAATTATTGCTGGCATTGGAAATGTTTTCGGGGCAGCACTTGCTGCTGTTTTTTTAAGTCTTTTGCAAGCTTTTAGTATTCTTCTCATCCCCTCAAAATGGCAAATACTTATCGCTTATGGACTAATCTTTTTTATTATACTGTTTTTCCCCAAAGGATTTGTAATAAACTTGGAAGTGTTCAAGATAAAAAAAAATAAGGGCAGCTAAATGGAATATTTCATTTCACTTTTTATTTTGGCATCGATAAATGTAATATTAGCTACAAGTTTTAATCTTATATTAGGATATGGGGGTTTATTAAGTGTTGCTCAACCAATATTTTTCGCAATAGGTGCCTACTGTTCCGCTTTAATTGCTATCTATTTTGACATTCCTATTTTTTTATCAATAATTTTTGCTAGTTTGATAGCAGGTGTTTTTGCTTTTGGAGTATCATTACCATCATTAAGAGTCTCTGGTGATTATTTGGTAGTTTCTACTCTTGGATTTCAACTTGGTACACTTCACATCATAAATAATATAGAAATAACAGGTGCTGCAGGCGGATTAAGTAATATACCACCGTTAATCTCTCATCCTTACAGAAGTTTATTAACACTATTAATTGTAGTCTGTTTCGCTGTCCTGAGTATTTGGATGGTGAGAAAAATAATGAGAAGTGCATATGGAAGAGCCATCACTGCGTTGAGAAATGATGAGATAGCCTTCTCTTCATTAGGAAGAAATCCAATAAGAATTAAAGTGTTAATTGTTGCACTATCAGCGGCAATGGCAGGATTTGCAGGAGGAATTTACTCGCATTACTACTTATATATTACACCAGAACAATTTGGAATTTTTGCAACAGCCACATTGCTAACGATGGTTGTTATAGGAGGCGCAGGTACAGTCCTGGGACCAGCTTTTGGCGCTATCATAATTACAACGCTTCCAGAAATCATAACCTTTTTAAATCTACCAGTTTCAATCATGGCACCCTTGCAGGGTGTCATTTTTACGGGTCTTGTGTTAATTTTTATTTTCGTCAAACCTTCTGGCCTAATAGGGTCTACAAGAGGTTTAGATGGTTTAGAGATTTGGAAAAAATAAAGTGTCTGAAATCGAACATTCTCTAGAAACAGTAAATCTCACAAAAAATTTTGGCGGTAAAATGGTTGCGAATCATATTAATATTAAGTTTAAGCAAGGATTTGTATCTGGTCTTATCGGACCAAACGGAGCGGGTAAAACAACTTTGTTCAACTTGATATCTGGAAATATTAAATCTGACTATGGAGATGTATATCTAGGAGGGAAAAAAATAAACAAAATGTCAGATTTTCAAAGAGCTAGACTTGGTATTGCAAGAACTTGGCAGATGAACAGGCTCTTTAATTCATTAAGCTTAATTGACAATCTAATTATTTCTCAAAGATCTGACTACTCTGACAAAAGCCTATCTTTAGGACTGTTTGATTTTAATAGAGCTAAAAAGGACGCTCTTTATGAGGATATAGCAGCTAATTTATTAAAAAGAGTTGGGTTATTGGATTATCGTAATTCTGTTCCCGCAGAGCTATCTTATGGGCAGCAGAAATTAGTTGCTATTGCTAGAGCATTGATGAATGACGGAAATATTATAATGTTAGACGAACCAATGGCTGGTGTAGAAGGCAGGACGCATAATAAAATCAAAGAAATTATTCTAGAAGAGAAAACCAGAAAAAAAACAATAATTGTTATTGAACATAACATGCGTTTTATACGAGAAATCTGTGATGAGGGTATCTTTCTTGTGAACGGACAAATAAAAGCGGTAGACAGTGTTGCTAGTCTTATGAATGACGTCGAGCTAACTAGGATATATTTTGGTGGTTGAAATAGAAAACAGAAACCCATTGTTAAATGTTGAAAACCTATCCGCAGGTTATTCAGACCATAATATCATACGTAATATATCGTTAGATATCTTTCAGGGAGAAATTGTAGGCGTTTTTGGTCATAATGGTAGTGGGAAGTCAACATTTTTTAAATCTGTAATTGGTCTACTTAAAAATAAAAGAGGCATAATCAGATTTAACGACCAAGAAATAATGTCAGGCAATATTTCAGACAACATAAAACTTGGTATTGGCATTGTGCCGCAAAATAACAATATTTTTCCAAATTTATCAGTCTATGAGTGTCTTCAAATAGCAAGTTTGAAGAAGGAACAATTCCTAATTGAACAAATTATTTCAGATTTTCCAATACTTAAAGACAAACAGAATCAGAAAGCTGGTTCACTTAGTGGAGGAGAACAGCAAATCTTAGCACTTGCTATGACACTACAATTGGACCCAAAGATATTATTATTAGACGAGCCTACGGCAGGACTTTCTCCAAATATGGCAAAAACTGTGATGGAACTAATTGAAAACTTAAATAAAAACTTTAATAAAACGATTATTATAATCGAGCAAAATGTTTTTTCTGCTCTTGCCGTAGTAGAACGTGCCATTATTTTTAGACATGGTAAAGTAGTTTTTGATCATCACTCTAGCAAACTCAAAAAAGCTAAAAACCTTTGGGATTACTTTTAAATTTTTTCTTTGATTTCAAGTAGGAAACCAAAAATTTTTAGAGTATTAAAAAAGCTAATTGGTGACCCGTCGCTCCCTTGCCAGTTTTCGTTATCAGAAATTTTCTCAATTCCCATTTCTGATAAATTTTGAGTGGTCTTGTCTAGGTTATTGGTTTGCATACAGAAATGATGAATACCACTATTTTTATTTTTTAAAATAAAATTATGTATCGTAAATTCTTTTAGCAAGCCTGTTTCAAATGATTGAGAAGTTATCGGCTGCAATAATTCAATACTTGTTTCAAACTTTTTAAGAAAAGCTATCTTTATGTCATGATCAATTATCGATTTTTCATTTATCAAATTAAAATTCAATAGATTTGAATAGTGATTAATGCTTGTTGCAAGGTCTGTAACTGCGATCCCTATATGATCTATTTTACCAATTTCAGTAATTTCCTTAAACAATAAAAAACTCCTAATTTATAATTATTTTTCTTATATTATAATTTAAATTAGGTATATATGGCTAGATACATTTGAAGATATTTTACTATGTATTAATTTTAGTATTTTCATCTTTGAAATTTTTACCCGATGTATAAACTCAATTATTAATTACTTATATTCTTTAATGTTCCTATGCTTACACACAGCCTGTCAGTGACTCTTAAAACGTCATTAATGAGTCATTGAATATGGTATTAGATGCTGCATTAAATGACATATCAACTGATGTAAAAAACGTGCCTATTGACAGAGTCATTGATACACAAAAACTGTTGATATTGCTTATGTCTCACTAAGACTGTTTCTAAAGCTATGAGAAGCAGTCAATCTATAGTGGAGCGTCTTGAAGATTATTCGTTATCACTAGGACTTTCTTCAATGCCACTGCCGGGACAACACTTAATCAAGAAATCTCAATTGAAAGGAAAATTAGAGCGTGGCGTATCAGGTATTAGAAGCCTTAGTTCCTTATCTTCTGCAACAGGTATACAAATAAATTTAGGGACAGCCATGCCTAAGTCGCGCAGTTCCATGCCACTATTCTGGGCTGAAGCGTAACAACTTCCAGCTTCATCAAACCTCAAACCCGAATCTAAAAAGTTTCCAGTTAATACCCATATCAAAAGGAATTCCATTCATCACCACCATGTTTAAAAACTAATTTTATTATAATTCCACATCTGAATTTTTGTCTATATTCTAGGAATTTTTCCTCGCCAAGTATCAATAAAACCAAAGATATACAAAATGTATCTAGTAGCGAAAAATATCGAAAATAACATTACAGCGTCTATAATAATCCATGCAAAAAGATTTAGGTTACCATTATCAGTTGCTTGAAATATAAACGGAAGGATAAAACTATCACCTATAAATGTCATAAACAGAAATGCCACTAAAATAGGTATTCCATTTCGTAGTATATAATCTTTAAAAAGAAACTTTCTCATTAAACTATTCTATTGCATTACTTAGTGATTATGGCGCGTAAGGTGGTATCCTAGAATAGCTTTTCTTCTAATTTTTTGCATTCTGCGTTAAAAGAAAAGCCCGAAATGTTAGGTAATAATTCCTCTAATCCTTCATAAAGAAATTTGTTCAAAATATAGTATATCACTTCATTAGAATCTAATTCAAATTCTGCGGTGAGATTTCCAGTGTAACGGTCCAATTCAAATTTGATATTAACATAGAAATCATAATCTGAGATTGCTAACCACAGTTCGTTACTAATATTTTCCTCTATTTGGTTGTTAATTTGTTTTACACCTTCATCGTTCAAATAAATTAAATTTTCATCAACTTGAAGTTCAAAAATTCCGTTCAATTTATTGTTGGTTATTGATATTCTTTGTGAATGATGGAGAAAATCTTTATTATCTACCCCGGTCATAAGTGAGTCCCAAAAATTTTGCCTTTCAAATGTTCTGAAAGTTAGGTCTATCTTGCCATCACATTCTAGTTCTAAGTTAATAACTTCAGCCTTAGAAATACTCATAACACCCACGATAGCAAACAGAACGAGAACGGATACAACAGCGATTTTTATTATGGTGTGCATAAGTTATTCCTTTACACATTTGAAACTCAAATCTTCTATTGAGACTCTTTTGAAACTTCCATCCTTTTGTTTAGAATAGAAGTTTTGTTTTTTGACAAAGCCTGCTAACAAACTAAATAAACCTCCTCCGACTTTTATATGACAAACACCAACCTTTTCGTTGTATTCATATATGTATGAAAAGGGGAACTTTGCAGGCAGGGGTTTAATTTCCTTTCATGTGTCAATACAATCACAAACACTCTCTTACATGCAAAATAATATTTACATTCCCACCCCCAAAATTTATCTTCCACAATAAAGTCAGCTACTGCTGGATTTACGCTCATCAGATAATTCGGTAATAATAAGACCACTGTTTTCCTACTACGTCCTGTAAAGAGTTGCGCTACAGTTTCTAAAGATGGTGAACATGGATTGTATACTAAAATAGCTTTTTATCAGTTTCATCTAATAAAATAATACCGTTTTCTAACTTCACATCAAACACAGTAACAGAGTGATATGAACCACCATTCATTGCTTCATCAGTAAAAATGATTTCGTAATTACCATCACTACTTCTGGATATGTCGAAGTTATAATACCAGTTACTCCTTGATAGCACTGAAACACTGTTTCCGTTATATTCAACATTTGCACTAGCTGAACAGCATACTTCCAAAAAACTATCTGGCTTTGTTTCAGCATAGTCGTATTTGCATCTCTGACCTAAAGAGGATGGAGTCTCGCAAATTGGAAACAGCTTTAAGATGTTATGTGAATTCAATTCACCAGCGCCTGACGAACCAATACTTGCTAATATCATAAATAGCGCTGTAATTATGCTACGCATGGTGGTTTCCATGGATTGTATTTTTAGTTAATCATTTGCCAAGTATTGTATTGATTTTCGACCTCTTGGCAGTCATCAATTATTAAATGTCTCATTAAATGAGGAGGGGTACCACCTCTACCTTTCTTCGATTTACCTTTTGCCACCGTTACACACAAATTATTTTTACCCATGTGTTTTATTGTTTTATTAAGTGTATGGGTAAAATTTTGTTTGATACCATTAGTACACTCTTTCAGAACGAGGGTTGCACCCTTTATAAGTTCTTTTGCCTCCATACAAACGTTAAAATAAGGTATATAAAACTTTCCTAATTTTACCGAAGTTTTATCAAAAGCTTGGTCAACGCCAATTTGACCTTGGTATGAGTAACAAGTATGAGCCTGAAGACCTCTATCTAACTTTGCACTCTCCTTATGTCCCCTGATATCAATGCAATAACCTCTTGGCTCATCTAGCTTATCAATTAGCTGAAACTCCGTTAACTCAGCCCCAGCATTTTTGATGAACAGTATTAGAAATAGTGCTGTGATTATGATGCGCAAGGTGGACTCCCTTTACATAAGATAATTAAAACGGTGCAAATAAATTCATCTAGAAACATTAATGTTTCGTATATTTATAAATAATATAGGAAAATTCAGATATGAAAATAAAAATACATCGTCTTAAAAGCGACAAGCGAATGCTGTATCAATTTAGATATTACTTTTTTGTTTATATTTTTTTGATTATTGCCTCACTTTATTTTTACCAGACAACGTGAACGCTCTAGTCTTTGCATGTTTCGCTGTAGGTCAAACGCTTATCCAAGCATTGCCGTTATAGACGAGGAGACCTGCTGAATTATCGCCCTGTGCATCCCAACGACAGACGTTACGTTGCCCATCAGCTTTTATATTCTACTTTTGTTTTCTTCCTATTAAAATAGGGAAAGTATGAGAGATGTATTCAGTGATGTATAAAACAAGACATATTCAAGCAATATAAATGCGAATAGTAAAAAGTAGATGATGCCAAATGTTTTCATGATTTTATCTCCTTGCCTATGCATTTTAAAAGCTAGTAGAAAACAATGTTCAAAAATTGCCTTGAATGTGGCAGGATAAAGGTTATTACTTATAAGAATAATGGTGTAAAAGAAAATGAATGAACCCCAAAATAAAAACTTTGTAAGCGTGGTTTTGTTAAGTTTTCCTTCTCAAGCACAATTCGATTTATGGTACGAGAAATACATAACTTTTTATAACCCTAAAGCAGTGGAATTCTTGAAGAAAAATGGGCAGTTAAGTCAGTCAGCTAATTTAGTTAATGATGATAACGATTTATTACGGGTTTCTCTTATTTGGACATATAAAAACAAAGATGCTTATGAGGCCTGTCAAAAATTTCATGGGCAGTGGGCAAAAATTGGGGGCGATTTTATTGGAAAAGCGTCTGGCTATCGTGGAGAACAGATATGGGGGTTTGACTAACTATTTTAAATCCAAACTTCGTGTATCTGAATTTTTACTCTCAAAAATAATTTAATAAATTGGAGATTATATTATGGTAAGTTTATTTAATGGTTATATCTTTTTTGGAATATTTATTGTTACTTTGCTAATGGGTGCTTATTATGCTTATCGCTCTCTTCTTGATACAAAATCATTTATGAATCAATATGGTATTCATGTTACAGCACTGTTGCCCGCGCGTTTGGCTGGTTCATTAATAGCTTCAATTACTATAGTTGGCGTCTATATTTTATTTAGAGAAAATGGACCAGAGGGAACATGGGCATTTTTTGCAATAAATTTTCTTCAAGCATTGTTTTTTTCTATATTCGGTTATTTATCCGTGAATGACCAAGAAATAAAAGAATTGGATGATGTAAAATATACAGCTGAGGCTTATGTGGTTCCGTCAATACTTGCTATACTAAATGCAGTATTGATTTATGGCTTATCAGACAAAATCTATCTGTAATATTTATGATAATCGGTTTTGCACCGGTGGTAGTTTAGTTGGAGTTATTTTAAGTGTTTGAGTCTGCGTAAACTGATTTTAGTGAGGCTTAAATCTCTTAATATTTTCCTCTGTATTAAACTCTTTCACCCAAATAAAGGTGGATATGTATATATGAGGTGTGCGATAGATGAATGTATATAGATTGTTAACCATAATAGTTACCTTATTATCCTAATTGTATGATTACTAGGATATGCACATAGCTAGGGTTACATGGGTGTGTCTATGTACTAATTAAACTGTACAATCACTTCTGATAGTATTCTAGAAGGTAAAATTATCAAAGAAAGTGCTTGCAGAAACAAAGGGGGAAAAGATATCAGCCCACAGCTATCTTTATCAGGTATTCCCGAGGGCACTAAGAGTGTTTCGATTATAATGGATGACCCCGATGCTATTAAACCTGCAAAAAAAATATGGGTCCATTGGAACGTATTCAATATATCCGTGAGTGGAAGCTACTATAGCTTGTCGGCTGGTGAGAAACCAAATGGTTTAATTGCAAAAGGCCATAGTGGGACAGGATATAAAGGAATGTGTCCCCCTGATGGAAAACATACATATCGAATAGCTGTTTACGCGCAAAAAGATGACGTAAATGCAAAAAAGTCTGGTAAATACACTCTTGAGAAATTTGAAAAAAAATTTGGAGACTCAATAATTGAAAAAGTTATTATTACTGGTGACTTCAAATAGATAAAAAGTTAACTGGATTGCAAAAGGCCTATATCAAATTAAATAACGTTGTTATTATGGGTATAATTTTAGGTTGTTTTTCCGCCGCCTTAGGCGGTAGCACGTTTGTTTTCATGAGAATAATCTTAGAGCAACTTGACCCAATTGCCTTAAATTTTTTACGTTTTGGAGCGGTTGGACTAATTCTATTATTATTCCTTTTAATCTCTTCGAAAAAAATTAGCTTTCAAAGCATTGATTTGTTGAAAATTTATCTGATTGGAATATCAATGTTTGCAGCATTCCCCATACTCTGTGCGTTTGGTTTGCAGTTAACCACAGCAGCAAGGGGTGGATTAATATACGCCACTATGCCGATTATAACCATGACAATGGCTACTATTTTTAAAATTGAAAAGATATCATTTTTAAAAATAGGTGCAGTTTTTCTTGCTGCCTCTGGTGTGCTTTTAGCATTAAGCGATCGACAAAGTATACTCCCGTCAAATGAATCATTCCACGGAGACATCTTGTTACTGGGAAGTGTTATATGCTCTTCAATTTTTGTTGTGTTTTCTGGAAATTTTATGAAAAAATATGGTAATTTGCCTGTACAAGTAAATGCGATAATATCAGGAGTTTTTGCTAGTTTTCTCCTTTCATTAATATTTTCTAAGCCACTGGATTATATTTCACTAAATCATTTAGGATGGTTTTCGTTATTATTTTTGATAGTTCCTGGAGGCGTGCTCATGATGTATTGCTGGGGTAGAGCGTTAATGCTAATTACTCCTACACAAGCTGCAATATCGCTTGGATTTAACCCAATTATGGCGATGTTATTAGGTAGTTGGTTACTGGATGAAACAATCACTATTCGTTTCTTTATTGGTTTTATTTTATTGTTTTCTGCAATTATTGTTTGTAGTAGGAAGTGATAATCTACTCATAAAAACAATGGGATTTCATTAGAGAGGGTTAAACCCTGATGAATTTATTTGCACAGCTGTAATTATGTTGTGTAAACATAGGTCTTATGTTTATCCCAAGACTCAAAGCTGTCACAGTCTCTGTAATTTTTGCCGTATAAATATCCTTTTTGTTATTTGTTGCAGATTTTGTTGAATATGGAGACTAGTATTATAAGAAAATGGAATATATTTTGGTATTGTCATGTTTTTCAAGTTGGTTTTCAGTTACGCCATAGAAGATAAGGTAACAAAACTAATTATAAGGCTAATAAAATTATTTGGTATAATGAAACGATCCTAAAAATGATAAAATTACTCGCCGTTATTATTGCTGTATTTTCTTTCTTAACTGCTTTGTCCTTCTTTTTTACCAAAAGAAACGAGGACAATGTTGTAGATATGAAGGATTATCGAAATCTATCTAAATCATTCAAACAAATGTTACCGTTTGTTGTGGTTGGTATCGCTTTGACTGCTGTAGCTTTATTTTTCCTATCCAGATTAGGCATCAATTTGGGAGGACTTATCCAAAAATTACTATCATTTCTTCCTTTGATAAGAGGTTTTTTACCCTTTTAATCAAGTACCCTAGTGTTAGTAAGTTCTACCCTTTTGCTAGACATAGTGTACCTCTTTTTGTTTTCAACGCTAAAGAACCAACAATAAATATTGACTAAACGCGCCTGCGAAAAATTGTATCAATACCTAGTTAACATGAACGCTTATATCTAAGAGTTTTTTTAGCCTAAATAATTAGCAAAAAGCCTTATTATGCACTTAACATTGACCTAAAATTTAATAGGTGTGAACCTAATGTGAAACTTAACAAATATTTAGATAAACATTTTTTTATTGAGGGTGAAAATTCAAATGGGTTTGCATGAAAAATTAAATAAGTGTCTGTCTGATAGAGACGTTAAAAGCTATTTAGATTTGTTACATGATGATTTTATAGTTGTGTTTCATAAATCAGGTAACTCTTTTAATAAAAAAGAATGGTCATCTATGGTAACAGGAATGTTGGAGAATGATAAGTTCGTTCAGGAATCTTCTCGACTTGTATATGAGAATGATGAAATTCTAGTTGACCACAGCTTTATGTCCTATCCAGATAATTCAAGAGAAGCAGTGATGTTAGTTGCCATGATTAAAGATGGTAAGATAATAAAAATGGAAACAGGAGCGACTTTACTTGATTAGAAAATATATTGACTATTGAGTTTATCACTACTTTTTTTAAAATATTTATTTTTAACATTGATAAAAAAAGTGTTTTTTAGTAGGTAAAATTTTATACTTGTTGTTTTGACACCTATGAAGCGTTGCATACTATTAAAGAAATACATACGTATTCGTATGAAACGAAAAATTAATTTATTTTGAGGTTAAAAATGAATACAGCGCAGGATAGAGCAAACAGAATAAGATCATGGTCTGCGAGAAGTAGGGACCTTCTCTGGATTATGACTACGGTAATTTTGTCTCATCTAGTTCTTATTACAATAATAGGGTTCGAGTTAACAAATGCATTTATTCCAGCAAGTGTTTACCTGGTTTTTATGACTATCATGGGAATAATGGGCAGCTTAGATGCTATGGATGATATTGCTGTTCAAGCAGATGATGCAGATGATGACGAAAAACAAACAAAAGCATGGAAACGCTTTAATGAAACTCAATGGGGTGGATTTAAGGGCTTGCTGGTGGGGTGGTTTGCTTTCACCGCGTTAGCAGAACTCTATGTTATGTGGTTGGCTTAAATTTAATTTATAATTTATTGGAGTAATATTTGAACCAAAGATTTCGTAGATTACTTTTATGGACTGCGCTTGTGCCGTGAGGTGCATTCGCTTTTAGAGAATATTTGCCCTTTTTAACATTATATTTTTAAATAATAATATTTATATTTCTGGGTTTTTTTTGCAAAATTTTGTTTCATGAAATCTTGAGATATATAAAAAAGTTTTTGCCTCAATTATTCCTACAGAGGAATATTTCTTGAAAGTACGTGTTTGGGGCTTCAATGTAAGTCGCCAAGTCAAGTGGTATGTCACCACCATTTTCTTTAGGTATAAATATTAAAGCCTCTGAACTAAAAAGAGGTGTTTCCAAAAAATTTGTTGAATAATATTTCTTATGGTATTTAAAAATTATACACAATAGTTTACACCCTAAAAAAGCTAGTTTGCTATGATAAGCCAACAATATTGAGGGTTTTTTAAGCATTTAAGTAAACTGGGATTTAGCTATGTCATCCAAGCATTTTTTACTTTTTATAATTATTTTATTTATTTCTATTTTTATTTTACGAATATATGGTTTTAATGAACGAAATCGTCAACTTATTTCTATCATGAATGGAGGATGAAAGTTAATTAAAATAAATTACAGCTTATTGAGATTGTTAAGAAATAAATCAAAATATTTTGTTTTTTTTATTAAAAGAAAGTGAATAGGACTTTATAGAAGTAAAACCTATAGCTATTAATCATTGCTTGTATGTCGTATATAATTATGGCTGCCAATATAACAAAACTAGATATTGATATATAAGGAATAGCCCTTTTAATTTTTAGAAGCCTTGCCTTTATTTTTCTCATTTAGAAGAGGAAAAATGTTTCGTTTCACATACTTCTCCTGAACAACACTCTAAAATATTAGATTTACAATAGGCGCATTGTTCATGACCATGAACCAATATCATCTTCCAGGGCGCATGACACCGGGGACATTTATAATTATCTTTGGAGGGTAACGGGGGAGCAAAAGTAAGAACCATAACATTAGATTATCAAAAAATGGGAAAGAGACAATAATATTTTTTAAGATTTTCTCAATTTGAGAGAAAGTTATTTTTAAATTTTCCTTTACAAATGAACAAATTTAAACTCTTGAAAATTATTTTAAAAGGAAAGAATGATTTATTTTTTATAATTATTTGATGTTATTTATCTGCTTATAGGGTGGGATGTTTCGTTTTGGCATAAGTCTTGCTTCTTTAAGAAATATTTTTCTCCGGTGGCGTAATTTTGACGTTGCATTTATTTCTCCATTAACTTAAGACCACCCCCGCAGGGTGGTCTTTTTTTTGTGTAAGCGTTTTAGTTTAAATTTGGTATTCCATCAAAATAAAATTTTGTCCCAAAACGCTAAAGGAGAAAGGATTATTCACCTTAATGACAGTAGTCTAACTTCTCATGTTAAAATGCGCCAGCCCGCATACATTTCTCATGTAGTTGAGTTGCTGCTTCTTTTTAAACATCTCAGAATTTAAGATTAAATAACATATTTGTTACAACAAGTTTGCTTGGGTAGTCGTTTAATTTAGGAGAAGCAAATCAACAACAACCCAAGCTGTAATGACCACAGCACTTATTTTCAGCCATAAATAAGAGACTCTTATTAGCTGTGGCGAGGACATTCCATTTGTTAATCTATCAAACATAAAAACTAGCCGGTAATTAATATCGATAATTTGAGAATAGCAAATATTGTTAACAATTAACAAGAATTAATTCTTATGTCATATCTTTTGTTAGAGCATATTTAAATCTTTGATTTTAAGTTTCTGTTTATACTTCAGAAAAAACTGAAAAAGGTATTGTAAAAAAATTTCAGTCATTGTTAGAAATTTTAAATAATTTTTAATTGTTTGCAACTCGTCAAAAATAAAGGGACTTTAAATATGGATAGGCCAAGCTCTTTATTATTTAAAGCTGGAGAAATAGTGTATAACATAGATACCAATTCTAACGAAGCCTATATAATTAGTGAGGGAGAGGTAAATTTATTTTCTCGAGATGGTTTTTTACTAGCCTCTTTATCTAATGGAGAAATGTTTGGAGAAACATCGGTCATAACAGGAGAAAAAAGAAGCATTACAGCTAAAGCTGGAGCAAATGGACTAAAAGTAAAAATAATACCCAAAAGCAATCTTACAAATATTTTACAAAAAGATCCCATTTTAGGAGCACTATGGAAAAAAACACAGTTAAGATTGTTAGATTCGAATAAAAAAAATTCAGAGTTATTTATCGAAGTAGAGGCAATTACTGAAGAGTTGGAAAAATGCATTTCAGAGCAAAAGGTTCTAAGTAAAAAAAGTGAAAAATTGAGCGAAAGAATATCTCGTATTAAGCGGTTACTTTATTCTTCAGAGTGGTAATTCTTCATAAAATTCATTTATCCACTCTACTTTGGTTCATTTAAGTCTTAAGAACTATTTATTGATTTGTAAAAATTTAATCAAATTTTCTTACATTTATATAAAGAGAAAAGAATTGGATCAAATTTCACTTAGGAAAGCAAATAATTTATACTTTTTGAGTGCTAATTTTTCTAAATATACTGTGTATTATTTTGGAAGAACTCACATTGAAATTTGCGCCGATTACCAGCAGTGCTGGGGTAGCTAATAAAGTTAGTGCTGTGGTGAATGTTAGTCCCCCGGCAATAGTGCTAGATAAGTCAGTCCACCATTGAGAAGATGGAGCTCCAAATAAAACTGTTCTTTTTGCAAATAGAATGGTAATTTCAAAAACCATTGGAACTAATCCAAGTATGGTTGTTACAGCAGTAAGTATTACTGGTCTAAATCTTAAAATTCCAGCATGATAAGCAGCATTTTTTGCACCGTAGCCCTTTTTTCGATACTCATTGTATGTATCTATCAAAATAATATTATTATTAACTACAATTCCGGCTAAAGCAATAATCCCAAGTCCCGACATCACGATGCCGAAAGGTCGGCCTACTAACCATAACCCTAGAAAAACTCCACCAGTTGATAAAACAATTGCGGACATCGTTACAAAAGTTTGCCAAGTAGAGTTAAACAAAATCATTAAAGTCAAAACCATAAGACAAAGAGAAAGTAGAAATGATTGTCCAAGAAATGTTTGAGTTTCTTCAATGTCCTCACTTTCACCACCAAATGTGATTTCACGATTAGTATTTAATGAACGTTCTTGTATTAGCCCTTGTAACTTTTCAATTCGTTCGGCAGGAAGGACGTTTGGCTCAACATCTGATTTTATATAGTAAAATCTGCGACCATTTTTGCGTTGGATCTCTCCCCCCATTTTTTGAGGAATTAAATTTGCAAATACAGATAAAGGAACATATTCCCCGGAAACTGTAGGAATTTTAATTTCTTGAAGTCTGTTTAAATTTCTTTGATTTTCTTGAAATCTTAATTTGACATCTAATTCTTCGTCACTCTCTTGCGGTCTATAATCAGTTATTTCAATACCACTAGTAAGCAGTTTTAGAATGTCTCCTAGCGAACTTATTGAGACACCGTAACGGCTTGCTATATCCCTGTTAAAAACAATAGTCCACTCAATGCCAGGTAATGGTCTGCTGTCAACTATATCTACAAATCCACCCATTTCTTCCATTAATTTAATTATCTGGTCGACAGCTTTTGCACCACTATCTAAATTTTCGTCAAAAATCTCAATGTTTATGGGAGACTCACTACCGGGGCCATCTTGTTGAGCTTTTACGTTTATTTTAACTCCTGCTAGTTTATTCAATTTTTGGCGCATGCTTTCTATTATGATAGATGCCTTTTCTCTTTCTTGCCAATTATCGAAAACTGTTCTTATCCTTCCTATAGCATCTTTCGCTTCTTGCCCATCTCCTGGACCTGATTTTGCGTATGCCGCTGATATTCCCTCAAGTCCACTAATTTGTAGTTCAGCTTTTTGCAATAATTTATCTTTCTCAGTAGCAGATAAATCACCTCTTGATTTAACCTGGACAATAGCTTGTTCTGGCTCAATTTCCGGGAAAAATGATATTCCAAGTCCTGCAGAAAAATAACTAGCAAAGGATGCGAACATGAAACCAATAACAATTACAACTACTGTTAATGGAAAGTTAACTGCTCTCTTTAGAAGCCATCTATAAATTTTGGGAGCCGTTTTATACACCCTTCTATTTTCTTCTGTTTTTGATTTACCAAAAATGGCTCCTAAAACAGGCACGAAAATAAGTGCCATTAAGAGTGAAGCAGATAGTACAAAGATAACTGTAATGGGTAGATATTTCATAAACCCACCAATTATTCCAGGCCAGAAAAGTAGAGGAAGGAAAACCATCAAAGTGGTCACCGTGGAGGCGATTATGGGCCACGACATTCTAATTGCCGCCTGTTTGTAGGCATCGATTTTATTTACCGACTGATTTATTTTTCGGTCTGCATATTCTGTCGTTATAATTACAGCATCAACCAGCATTCCGGCTACCAGAATTAGTGAGAACAAAACTACGATATTCATAGTTATGCCGGAATAGTAAATTAAAGATATACCAATTAGAAAACTCCCAGGAATTGATAAACTCACAATCAATGCGTTTCTGAGACCAAGGCTTGCTACTATTAAGATGGTCACGATTAACACTGCTGCAATAACGTTATTTCCGAGGTCGTTTAATAAATTTAAGACACTCTTAGAGTCATCATACAGATAACTCACCTCAGTATTGCCTTGAATGCTCTTAATATTTTCATCAATTAGTTTTTTAGTGGCCTCCACAACTTCGATAACATTTGCACCCACACGTTTTTTAACATCTAATACGATTGCACCACTTCCATTAACGCGTGACCAACTTTCTGTATCAGAATATGCCTTACGAATGGTTGCTATATCACCAAACTTTAAATTTGTCTTTTCTCCTACTTTGATAGGTAACTCAGTAAGTTGTTGAAGTGTCTCTATTACCCCAGGTACTTTGACCAGAAGACGCCCAGAACCTGTATCAATAGCTCCGGCATTAACAAGCTGATTATTGGCTGAGACTAATCCAATGACAGTTGTGGGGCTAATACCATAGTTTTCCAGAGCACTTGAATCAATGAGTATCTCGATAATTTCAGTACGGTCTCCTCCAATTTCAACTTCTAAAACACCGCTTATAGATTCAATTTTTTCCTTAAGCTCTCTAGCTTTTGATATTAACAATTTTTCTGGAACATCGCCATAAATTGCAGCTGTTAGAACTGGAAACAAAGATAATGATATTTCATAAATTACTGGCTCATCAGCCTTCTCAGGCAAGTCAGATTTTGCCTTATCAATTGCTTCTCTAACGTCGTCCAAGGCTAAGTCCATATTCTCGCCAGCTAAGAATTCAAGCGTTATTGAAGCATATCCCTCTGCAGCAACACCAGTCATCTTTTCCAGACCAGCGATAGACCTCAGATGTTTTTCGAGAGGTTTAACTAATAATTTTTCGGAATCTTCGGGAGAAATTCCTGAATAACCAACAGACACATACGCCACTGGTATATCAACATCAGGACTGGACTCTTTTGGGATATTTATAGTTGAGTTCATCCCAACAAAAAATATTATTAGTAGACAGAAAACAATAGCACTCGGTCTGGCAAATGCCGCGGAAATAAAAGCATTCATCTGCTTTCATCCTTTGATATTTTAAATGTTGGTTTATCTCCTTCTTTGAGGAATGCTTGACCAGTCGTTAGCACAATAGTTTTGTCCACAAGTCCAGATATAAAAGCAAAATTATCATTGGTTTTCACAATCTTTATTGCTTTATTCTCGACCTTTTTATTTGCCCCTATTACCTTGACATAAAGGTTACCATTATTATCTGTTGTCAGATGTGCTGGTGATATTTTGAATGCTTCGACCTGATTAATTTTTATTTGTGCCTCCGCTGTCATACCAGCTCGCAGTTCTATATCTGGGTTTTCAATCTGCACCTCAATATTAAAGGTACGCGTTGCATCATTTGCAACTGCCCCTATTTTTTGTACTCTTCCAGAATAATATTTTTTATCTCCAAACTTTATTTCAACCAAATCACCTATTTTTATAGCGCTTATACTAGATTGAGGAATTTGCATCTCTACAATCAATTCATCAAGTCCGATTAAGTGCACAACATTATCACCAATATCAATATATTCACCAACGTCCACTTGGATATTTTCAATCCTTCCAGACCTCGGCGCTTTGATTTCAGTGAATTTGATCTGCTGCTTTATCTTAGCTATGTCTGAATAAATTTTTTTAATGTTGGCAGTAGACCGTAATATTTCGAGGTCTTTTGATATCTCTAGAAGTTCTGTTAGAGATGCTTCTGCGGACTTATATCCAGCATATTTTTTTGCGAACTCCAATTCTGTTGTAAATCCTTTTTCTTTAAGTTCTTTTGAACTTTCGAAATCTTTTTTACTTTGTGAGAGCTCTGCTTTTGCTGAAGCTATTCTTTTAGAATGAGAGCCGTCCTTTTGAAATCGGACCTTAAGAAATTCAAGTCCATTTTCTTCAGCCTTAAGCAAAGCTTTTGCTGCATTTAATTCTTGTTGAAGAGTTTGTTGCTCTAAAGACATTATTAAATCCCCTTTATTTACGGAAGAGCCATCTTCAAAATAAATATTTTTAACTAAACCTCCTCTTCTTGCAGTTATTTGAATATCAAAAATACTTTTCGTTATCCCGTTCGCACGAAAATAAACTGGCACACTTTCGTTTTTCACCTCAATAGCGGATACTACAAAAGAGCTTTTATCAGAATTATTATTTTTCTTATCTAACTCGTTATTTTGAATTATTGAATTTTGATCTCCAACAAAAATCTTAATAAGATTGTCAGAAAACATCCAGACTATTACTAAGGTAGTGATAGTAGCTGCCCAAATGTACGACGTGTGAAATCTCATTTATGTCTTCCTAAAAATTTATGTTAATTTAATGCGCAATTTCAAGGATAATTATCACAGTGAAAGTAGAAAATCGAATAAAAGATTTTTTTTAAAATAAATACTGACTTAAAACTCTAATTCACTAGTTGTTTGGATAACACTCTTATGATGAGAAATAATTATTGGAAAAATAAATTATGCGCTATTTTATTGTATTATTATCTATTTTTGCATTTAGCTTTCAACGTATAACAAATCAACATTCTCTAACCAATGGTGCTAATATGAATATATTTAAAAACATTATTTTTGACGGTTTAATGTGATAAAATCGTTATATTCCAAATCATTACCATGGTTGTTATTAATTTTCCTTGGATGCATATGGGGCCTTACATTTTCATTAGCAAGAATTTCTGTAAATGCAGGTGGCATGCCACTGGGTATGACTTTTTGGCAATGCTTACTAGGTGGCTTCCTCTTATTAATTCTCTCATTAATAAGGGGAAGGCCTCCTTCTTTTAGTATTGTAAATGTTAAAGTATATTTTGTAGTGGCTCTTCTTGGTGCTTCGGTACCCACTAGCATATTATATTTGGCTGCGAAACATGTTCAAGCAGGAGTTTTATCAATAACTGTTGCGCTCATTCCAATAATTACCTATAGCTTTGCGGCCTTTCTTAGAATGGAAAAGCTGTTATTTTTGAGAATTTTTGGCGTACTTTTAGGATGTATATCAATTGGGCTTCTAGTTCTTCCGAGCAGTAGTTTACCAGATGTAAAAGCTGTACCCTGGATATTATTGGCATGTTTGAGTGCAATATGTTGGGCAATGGAAAATATATATCTTTCAAATTTTGCCTTGACAAAAATGGGTCCCCTAAGAATTGCTGTAGGCATGAATTTTCTAGCTGCTCTTATGATGTTTCCGATAGCAATTTCTTATGATCAAATGTTTATTCTATCTTTTCCATTTGGGGTATTAGAATGGACTATTTTGCTTTTAAGTTTAATTAGTGCGATAGCATATACTATCTTTATAAAAGTTATTAACCTAGCTGGCCCAGTGTTTGCTAGTCAAACAGGTTATCTTGTTACGATTGGAGGCGTAATTTGGGGAATTTTGTTATTTAATGAAAGTCATTCAGGTTGGGTATGGTCTTCACTTATGACAATTATAATTGCATTATTTTTAGTCACCCCAAGAAAAACTTAAAAAATGCTAATTAAGCTTAACAGTTCTATCTACAGTATTAAAATTGTTAGTAACTAGAAGTTGCAGCAATATTTCAATTCTTGTTATGTTGGAAAAGAAAATATTTTTTTAGTTTTAATCAAAGTCACAGAGTTATCTTTGTCAATAAATTTTTTGATATGTTAATTTCCATAACTAATCTAAAGTAATTTAAACATGAAAATACTTACATAAAGGAATTTAAAGATGTTATATGAAAAATTTCTAAAAGCTTGGGAAGAAAATGATGCTGAGGCAGAGTTTGAACTTTACCATCAAGATTGGGAATTTAAATTTCATTCCAATGGTCGAATCATGAAGAAAGGTGATATGAGTATTGAGGAAAGAAAAAAAATGATGAAATCTGTTAAGCAAACTAATCAACGTTGCTTATATGAAAACGAAGACATCTTGGTTACCCACATGATTGGAGAATTTCCAAATGGAAGTCGGGATGCTGTGATGATGGTAATATTAAAAAAAGATGGATTGGCTTGGAGAACTGAAACTGGTTCAACACCACTGCCAGCAGAATAAATATCTTCCGAATTAATTTTCTTGTTATTGCTTTACTTTATTTTTTGAGCTCGTGTAATTTCCCAAGCTGTTTTTACTCAGAGAGCAGAGTAGTTGGAAAATTACTATTATATATTAAGAGCAATTATGATTTTCTTCATAAATTGATTAATATTATTTGAGAATATGTCGTTTCCGTAATTATGGAAAAAATTTTCAATATTAAGATAAAATGATGTTTATAAGTAGTGACAATTTCAAGCAAAAGCAAAAAAAAGCTAATACAAAATGGCGAGATAGCTGGGTCACTTATGCTGTTTTTATTGGGTTAGTCTGGGTATTAAATTTTAATATAGTCATAAGGTTAGGTTGATATCTCTTTTGTTGATTTAAAATTATACAAGAGTATTTGTTACAAACAAAATTTATTTATTATGCTTATTTAAGAACTTTTTACTGTTTAGTGGCCTAATTTTTATTGAACCAATCATCTAACGTTTTGATGGCCTTTTCGTATTCCTCGACTAAAAGAAAATGGCTAGACTTATCGAAAACCACTAGTTCAGATCCTGGTATGTTATCTTTCATTTCATAGGCACATTGAATAGAGCAAATAGGGTCAAGCAATCCCGCCATTATGAGAGTAGGACAGGTTATTGTTCTTAATTTATCCCTAAAATCATGCGCAAGGGCAGTGTCATTTAAATTCAAATAAGACTCTTTACTTCTATTTTCATCCCCCACAATAGCTTCTACGGCTTTAATTATATCAGGATTGTTATTAAAAAATTCAGGAGAAAAAAATAAGTGGTTAGAATGTCTTGCCCAATCGGTCCAGTTATCTCTCCACTCTAATATTTGCTTCATATTTTTAAGGATTTGTGTGCCTATTGGGTCAACTTTCGCAGCTGATGCAGAGATAACGAGTGATCTTACTAAATCTGGTTTAATATTCACTATCTCTTGACCAATAAAGCCGCCTAGAGAACGACCTACAATGTGTGCTTTATCAATGGAAAGATTTTCCATAACTTCTATCATTGTATTGGCTAAGTCCCTAGTGGTACATGGTTGCGAAACTGAGGAACTTTTTCCCGAGCCTGGGTTGTCAACCGCTATTACCCTATAATTATTTTTGAAATATTCAATTTGTTCAAGCCAAGCTTTATGGTCGCCAGCTAATCCATGGATTAGAAATAATGGAAAACCGTCTCCTTCATCTATATAAAAAATATCGTAATTTGAGGTCCTAACTGTAGGCATATTTTACCCCCCGCTTACCAAATAGTTTTTCGGTAAATTTTAGTATTGTAAAAATTATTAAAGATAAATATTTCATATAATACCAATGCTTACATTTGCAAATATATAAGTCTATGTTTTATTTATTTATATTTCAATAAGGTCGTTGATAGCCAAATACTTGAATTTCTATATCACAAAAACTTTCAATAGCTTTGTCAATAAAATTAGCAGACTTAAGATATTCAATCTCTATTTCTTTACTTTGTTTTCTGAAACCTGATTTTAAAAAGTTTGAACTCATAAGTTTTTTTACTTCATCTAACTCAAACTCATTCAGAGGTAATTTGTTTAGGTCATCGTATAAATTTTCGAAAGTTAAAAAAATATCAATAATACAATCCCCATCAATTTTATATTGAAAATTATTTTGTCCAATCAAATGGCGGTTTTCAAAAACCCACTGTTCGAATGGTGGTCTTTTTGTACTACTTGGATTCCAGTGATAAAATGAAAGTAAATAATCCCATGGGTTCCTGATAATACTAATCTTTTTGAAATCATTCCAACGACTTTTGCCCATAAAAGTTTTTACCTCCTTAGCTGAACAATGAGGATGAAACAATTTAGGCCACTTTAATTTCTGCAAATCACGTTTATTTTGTTTTGAAAAATCTTTTACTAAGGCTGATAATTTCTTTCGATTGTTCTGTTCGCCAATTTTAAATAATTTTTGACGCTCTCGTTCCTCATCTTTGCTCAAGAAGGTTATTATATCCTGACTTGATAATATACTTGATAGAGCAAATTCCAATGAACTCCCCGCAACCTTATATGGTTTTAGAAATATAAATTTATATTCTTCTGATATTATCATTATCAACTCTATTTTTGTACATTCAAACTAATTTAAAAATTGTAGAAATTACATAAGTAATGACTCAACTTTTATCTTTTACCTTTGACTTGATACTAGATATGCTTCGTACAATTTATTTTTGAGAGGTTCTATTTGATCTAGCTGAGCTTTATGGTTACCAGCTAGTCCATGGATTAATAATATCGGAAAACCGTCTCCTTCATCCACATCAAAAAATATCATGATTTGAGTTCTTAATTATAAGCATATTTTTTACCCCGCTTACCGACATAGCTCTTTAATGAACTTTACAATTATAAAACTTATTTCGAAAGACTATTTTATAGTATAATTGATACTTTATTTTGCAAATTGGGCATTTGATATTTAATTATTCTCAGCAAAGTGAGATGAGCGAGTCAACGCGCAATTGATTATTAAGATGCTGGATAGGTTATTCTAAAAACCTTAAATCTAGATAAAAACAAAAAAGTCAGTTTACTAAACTGGCAGTATAATAGTGACTACAAGAATATAAGCGTGACACTTAAGTTTTTTGATTTATTTGGATTAAATTTTGAATTAGGAGTTTTGAAAAGATGGATTGCGAAGAATGTTCATAAACTCGAGCCTACGAAGCACTCCAAATATAGCTACCTGCACTAAACCCGTCTCTTCTTGTAACTCCGACTCAATTAATTCTGCATCTATAACCCTAAGCTTTGCATCCTCAATAACCTCTGCAGTCAAACTTCTGCTTGAGCCTTGTAAGACAGCGCTTTCGCCAAAACATTCTGTTTTCCCAATTAAGGCAATCTCATTTCCACTTTCTTGAGACAGTTTAACTACTCCTTTTTCAATAAAATACATTTTTGTTGCTGAGGCTCCATGTCCAAATAAAATAGACCCAGCATCTATTTCAATTGTTCTCATTTTATGACCAAATTTATGAAGAAAATCATCTTCAAAATAGTATGGAGCTTTTGTGCTGCCAATATTAAAAATTCTATTAAGACTATATTTAATAATGGATTTAGTTATTGCTCTAGATGAATTTACCTCTTCTCTCATTTTTTTCCCATCAAAGGCAAATAACGAAACATCGCTTATTCTTCTATAACCTAAAATATTTGATTTTCCATAGATGCTCTCAGCTACTCTGATAGGGTCGCTAATACGTAATTTATGGGTAAAATTCTTTTCTCCATAAGCTAACATATCTCCTTCCTGAAGAAGATAACACTCGTTGCGAGTGTCAAAATCAAAAACATCATGAGTCTTGATGAAGATTTCCCGAAAATCGTTATCCTTTAGTTTTTCTAATATAGTCTCAAGTTTAAGCATTGTATTTTTTTAAAATCAGAAATATTTTATAACTAAATTCCATACTAATGGCAGATAAACATCGATTATTCAATATTGACACAAGATATCTTCTGTATAGTCATTTCAAACTAAATACACTAATTTTTTTATAATGGATTAATTGTTATGATATTGATTCATTTTTTTTTAAATATTCGTTTGTATTGAGGTGTAGAACCAAGGTGTAATATTACGGCGATTACGAACCAAAAAAATGTGTGTAACCAGTTTGCTATGGACACAAAATCACCAGATAATTTCATGTGTAGATACGTGATAGCGCCCATAAATGACAAAAAATATAAGAAAGTACGCAAGAAATGGATGGGATAAAACATCCTATTCCTATTAAATAAATGGGAAATACCGTAATATGCAAAAGTCGCAAACAAGGCAAGTCGAATAGAAACTAATCGTTCTTGGGGTATTTGTTTATCTTCCACAACTTCTAATGGAAAAATTATATTTATATTAAATATTGCAGCAACTATTATCCAAATGGCTCCTAGAGATAGCAAAAGAATTATTAAGTTAGATATCATTTTTAGCGACATCACATAATCGTGGCATAAATTATGAAAAGTGTCTATTCGGAATGCATTTACCATTTTTACTTTAATTTTTTTGAAAAGATTAAAATAATATCTGAATAACGTTTTAAGAAAAAAGTTAATAGGAAAGTCTGAGATTTATTTTTATAAAATAAAAGATTTAAAACCTAAACTTTATTTTTTGAAAGGTTGTAATTAATTCATTTAGGCCAAACACATCTTCCTGCGTGAGGACTGCCTGGTGCATGTGTGACATATTCAAGAACGTGTCTACCGCACCAATTTTCTCCTCTATCTGCTTCTATAAAGCGATGTTCAAAACTATATTCGTTATCATCCATTTCTAAAAATTCCCATAGCACCCCGTGCTTAGCCCATCCTGCTATAGACAATAATTTTCGCCCTCTTATCATTCCACGCGTAACCGGCAGTCTAGGAAAACGTTCGCTTCGATACCAATTTGCAAGCTCGATCTCATCAGATATTTCATTAACATTATAACTGCCAAATTGCATGGCTGGAGGGCCACCCATTCCTAGAGGTTTTTTGTCTTGTTCGGGGCCATTAATAATTTCTTCTTCAATAAAAACAGCTGTTCTATAATTTTCACGCATAGATAGATGAAGAAAATATTCGTCTTCCATATTTTTTAATGTATTGCGGTTTCCAAAAAAAACCGATGCAGAACTAGCCGAGGTTATTATAATATTTTCTCGACCAGTGGGTATTTTAGGATCTTTTGTTTCTTTCTTTAACGGTGCACCCTCGATATACGGGGTTGTCGGATGCGGAACAATTTTATAATGGGCGACCCAATTTATGCCAGTCTGAGACTGAATTGAACTTAGAAAAAATTCATGTAGCCACCGCCACAGCTTATCCTTATTCTCACGATGAATATCAAACCATTCCACTCGCAAAATTTCAGACAATTCTTGCTCCTTTTTCCCCTGAATCAGATTTTTTGTTTCAAACTTGGTTATTTAGAAGTTTGCCTTTCCAGCAGCAGCTTCCGTTAATAGGCGGCTTCGAATGCCAATACCGGCGCCTTCGCATTGAAAATTAGTCGCATAACTAAATGATAGATTTTTTTCTCTATCGCAAAACCCTATTGCGCCTCCAGAGCCAAACTTACCAAATGCTTTAGGGTTATCACCCATTGGTATAAAGTAAGGACTATTTTGTTCAAAACCACGACCCATTCTGAGGTTCCAACCTGTCATATAACATTTTCCTTCCCAGACTAATTCTGCTGCACGTTTGACTGCACTTTCACTTAATATCCGCTTGCCATTTACTTGACCATTGCCAGCTAATGTTGCGTAAATTGTGGCTACGCCACGCGCGTTTCCATGCCCACCAAATGCTGGAAAAATTCCTTTTCTGATATGTTCGGAATTAAGAAAATCTCCAGACGTTGGCTTTCCCGACCAAGCTCTATTCAGGTTAGAGTCCGGATCTGCACCCATAGCCCAAAAAGCATTTTCTTTATTTAGATGCATATTAGAAAGTCTGCTAACTTCTTTATCTGTTAAACCGATTTGATATTCGGCGTTTAGGGGAGTAGAAATTTCTTCTCTTACAAATTCCCCAACATTCTTGCCAGTTACGTTTCGAACAATTTCACCAAGAATAAAGCCAATATTAACTGTGTTATATGCACCATTTGTTCCAGCCTTAAAGGCCGGTTCTTGTGCAGCTATGGCAGCGCACTGCCTCTCGTAACTATACCAATCTGAGGGTTTTGCTGTATCCGAAAAAATAGCACCGCATTCATGGCCTAGCACATTTGCAACAGTAATATTTTCCTTGCCAGCTTGACCAAATTCTTTCCAGTAATCACACACTGGCGAATCCAAATTAATTAGTCCTCTATCAGCCAGAATATGCACCGATATAGAACAAATAGACTTTGCCACTGAATTCATAAGAACGATTGTATCTTCTTCCCATAAATTTAATTTATCAAAGTCTTTATATCCACCCCATAAATCTACAACTTTTTCACCATCTTTAAAAACACATACACTAGCACCGAGCTCATTGCGATGAATAAAATTATCAATAAATGTATTTTTTACTGTTTGGAAGCTAGGGTCACAGTAACCTTTGATTTCAGGATTATTTTTAGACATCTTAATTTTTCCCTAGAAGTTTTCATATTTTTTCTAACATAACATACTCCTTTTACTATAAGTAGTATAATAAATCTGGTTGTATTTATTTACTAATAATACATAAAATTAGTAAGTAGTTGGTGCTTTATAATAGCTTTATAAAAATGTTTAAAATAAAAACTATAATCAAAAAATATTCGATTATTAGTCTAATAAATCACTAAATTACTTGTAATCTGTGGTCGACTATTCTTTTCATACTAATATATAAGTATTTCATTAGCAGAATGAAGTTTGAGGAAAATAACAATGAACGAAACCTCTAAAATTATTTTAGGTATAGTGTTTTTTTTTATAGTGCTTAACGCGGGTTTACTTTTAATCAGTTTTATAGGTTAGCTCGTTATATATTTGTGTTAGTCCACGAGTTGTTGATGTAAATTTTAGTTATTTATAGTGAACTAATAACAGATTAACCTGTTTTTAAAATAAGTTATTATTTTAAAGGGTGGTTTGATTTATTTTCAATGAAAAAATCTAAACTAATATTCAAAGTGGTTTTTGCATTAATTTTTGAAGTTATTAGTTGATATGATAAAAGAATTGTTTTCAAAAAAAACTTTCTATTAACACTCTAATTTAGTTCTACGGGCGTAGTTCTTAAAAATTTTTAGGGCCAGTAGAAACGCTAATATCACTATAAAATTTTGCATGAGAACCTTCCTTTTTTTTAGATACGAGGCAACTAATGTTTTGGATTTTCAATTCTGCTGATTTTAACGAGTGGATTTGGATAGATATTCCAAAATTCATTGCCATTAATACAATAATATTGTTACCTGGTATTTTATTGTGAATTTGAGATTGAGTTAGTTTTGTTCAAGAAAATTGTTAAAGTCATAGCTAGTTATTTGTTGATTGGATTGATCATACTTGTTGTTCTTAGCATTGCGATGGTAATATTTTATGTGGTAGAGGGCGCACTTAAACTATGAACAAACAATATTCGTTGTACCGACTTTGGAGTTTGTCTTTCGTTAGTTATATGAAACTCAACAATTAAAAAATTTATTTTTTCAAATGATTTTTATTTTAATCTTTATTGCTGCGGGCCTTAAAAAATTTATCAGTCCAGTCAGATAATGACCCAGGACCTTTAACAAGATCAGGAAATTGGTTCGATAGCCTACTACCCTGAAAATAGGTTTTGTTAGTTGCTGCTCGTTGTTGCGCATTATTTAGCCATTTTGAAACAGATGGATATGGCTCTACCCATAATCCATCTAACCCTAAATCTTCTATTCTATCAATCAATGGCAGTGCGGCTATGTCCGCGAGAGAATAATCAGTTCCAAGTAACCATGGACCACCAAATTTATCCAACATTTCATCCATACGTTTTGCAGTTCTCGATATTACTGCTAACGATTCAAAAATTTGGTCCTGTGTAAAACCAGTATTTTTATTAAATGATTGATAAAATTCAGCCTTTAGAGGTCTTTTTTTTATTAGTTCAGAAAATTCTTGGTCGGACATGGCAGAAAACTTTCTTAACAAACCTCCAAACTGAAATGAGGGTGCCCGCACTGCAGGTGTAGGCCAAACATCAACAAACACTAGAAAAGCTCGCATTTGGCTTCTCACATAGTGGTCAAAAGGTCTAAAGCTAGTTTCAGTATATTTATCTTCGAGATATTCAAGAATAGATGTTGATTCAAAAACAGGTAAGTTGTTATCGATTAATGTTGGAACAACTCCATTCGGATTAAGTTTTAAATACCAGTCAGTGAGGTGATTATGCTCTGAGGAAACAAGCATGTTATCTTGCCACGTGAGTTCTTTTTCTGCCAGTAATAGTCGCACTTTGATGCTGCACGTAGATTGCGCGAAGTGATATAGAGCTAACATTTATCCTCCAGAGTCACAAATTAACTTTTTTACTTAACCGTTAGTATATTCCTGCGATTATCACCAAGTTAAAAATTAAATTTTTCTCCCGTCCAATAACATTTTCCAATTTCTTTTCCGACGGTATTTTTTAAAATTTGATTAGAATAAAAATAAGCACCTGAGGCATTTATTTTTAAATTTTTAGCATAAGTGGTTAGAATTCCTGCAATAGCCGTATCAGCTGCTCTCATTGTTCCATCAGCTATTTTAAGGACAATTGAGCAATTTGCCTCCGGAAGTATGCATCCATACACTCCCTCAGAACCATTTTTGGCGAAAAAGGTTTCATTAGATTTGGCCGTCATTATGCTATTTGGAGCAAATTCTCCACCAGTTAAAAAAGGAAAACTGGTAGTGCTCTCAAAAATTTGCAGTGCCGCTTTTTGTTCGGTAATACTCAATTTTTGGGGGTTGGCAAGTTTTGCTAATGCTCTAGCAAAATCAATTAATCGCATTGCAGGTGCGGGCAGATTACAACCGTCTATCCCAATTTTTTGAAGTGGCCATTCTGATAATTCTTCTAGATGGTAAAATAAAGCTTGTTGTGCTGGATGATGTTCATCAAAATATCCATCTATATCCCATCCATTATGGATACAAAATGCAAGTTGACAGCAATGTTTTCCAGAACAACCATGATAAATACGTTTTGCAAGAGTGCTTTTACTTGATGATTTATCTCTGGGTTCTTTCAGGATTGAAATAAGATCCTCATTTTTTTTCGGAAGAGCGTGTCCACAGGCCAGGTTGGTTTCCGCTGAAAGGCTAAGTTGTGACAACCAGTTTTGTGCTATTAATACGTGTTTTTCTTCTCCGTAATGTGAAGCTGAGCCAAGGGCAACCTGTTCATTAGAGAGTAAAAGTCCAGATGAGAGTGCTGTGAATACTTGAAGCGGCTTCATCGCAGAGCGCGGAAAAATGATCTTTTCTGGATGTCCCCAGGCTGCCAGAATTCCTTCAGTTGAATGGAAAATTATTGCAGAGCCGCGATGCACAGACTCCATTAATCCCTGTCTTTCTAGGGTTACCAGAACAGGCTCTAAAATTAATTTGTCACTATTATTGCCTGCCATAAAACTCTCAATTATCATAAAGGTTAAAAGCCATAAAGAGCTGCTTTGTTTAATCCTGATAAAGCTTTTGTGACCCGCAATGAGCAAATTTGGTTGGTACCATCAGAATGTAAAAAGCTTGCAGCATCTCTTAAGTATTTTTCTACAGGGTGGTCGTACATAATGCCTGCACCACCTAGGATTTCTGTTGCAAGTTTGCAAACTTCAAAAGCTACCTCAGAGGCCTGAACTTTGGCCATTAAACCTTGCACTCTAGCATCCTTATTTCCCTTATCTGCGAGCCATGCAGCCTTATAAATCTGTAGTCTCGCGCCATCTAATAGCATTGCCATTCTCGCGAGCATTAGCGAGATTGCTTGGTGCTCAATAATATATCTTCCTCCTTGTCTTCGACTTTTTGCATAGCTCATTGCATAGTCAAAAGCGGCTCTTCCTACTCCTAAAACAGTAGCTGCAGCCTCAGCTTTGCTTCCAGGCATATACTGGCTTCTAAGTTCAATTAATTTGCCTTCTCCAAGCATAATATTTTCTGCGGGTATTCTGCAGTTCTCGAGATGAAAACAACCATTGGTAGCAAGGCGCTGACTACTTTTTTCATGAAAAAAATCTGGCCTTAAGCCCGGTGTGTTGCTCGGAACAATGAAAACTGCTCCAGATTCACTTAATGGTGTGTTGGTATCTAGTCTGGCAGTGATAAAATATAGTTTTGCCATACACCCATTTGAGATATAGCGTTTAGTACCATTAAGAATATAGCTATCGCCATCACGCACCGCGGTCGTTTTCATTCCAATATCAGCGCCATCATAATATCCTTGATGGTCAGAGCCGATTTCTGGCTCTGTAATGCCAATAGCTGTTGTTGCCTGGTTATCTGCCACAAATGGAGGTATAAATTTTTGCTGTTGTTCAGGTGTCATGGCGTCTTTAAATAAATGTGCCATTTTCCAGCATTGGTCCATTATAACAGCAAATCCTAAATCACCTGCAGCTAATTCTTCTCCAACGATACACATAGTGAGAATGGACTCTTCCGCACCGCCAAATTTTTTTGGGACTCCAAGTGTTCTTATTCCAGCCTCATCTGCAAGTTTTATCCAATCCCAAGGTATTCTGTCTTCAGCAAGTTGAATTCTATCTCTTTCTATCGCTTCTGGAGTTATAATTTTAGTTGCAAACTCTCGCGCAACTGATCGCCATTTAATCTGACTATCGCTTATGTTAAAATCCATATTGCGCCCCCCTTACTTAATAGCCTTATTATCTGTGTTATGAGCTGTCAATCATCTATGTAACTTTAAGCAATCGGGAGTTTTAAAAATTATATATTTTTTACAAAAGCAAATAGGAAAGAGTTGATCGACTTAATTGATCATTTGTAAAAACTTGACCCGATGACATCGCAGCTATTTGCTTTCTGAAGTTCTTTTTTTTGTTCCTCTAAAAGTTTAATCCATACATCATAGCCGATAGTTTGCATCATTTTTTCCGAAATTTTTTTGGAGTACTTTCTCACATTGTCCAGTGCTACCTGCATTTATGCCATCTGAATTTACTTTACAGCTGGCATCAGAATTACCAATGAGATTTCCATCTTTATCTTTTATAAAGACAGATACTCCAGATATCTTCCTACCAGTCTGATTTTTGTACTGTAACTTTAAAACAGAATAAGAAGCCAATCCAACATCATCGTCACTATATATGATGTCTACTGTGCAGGGTACTTTTCTGGTTCGTGAGCTTTAACTTCAGTATTGATACCAAAACCAAAAATAAAAATAACAATAAAGTTAGTAAGGTATGGTAATATTGAAAAAAAGTTCATTATAAGACCTAACATCAATGCCTAAAGATTATATACCTAATATTACTAATTTTTGGCCTTCTATCAATTAAGCATAAATCAGTTTTCAAAAAATTTATGACCTATTTATTTATCAAAATCTATGAAACCTGTTCTATATTTTCGCTTATTTGAAGCCAATTATTTTCTAATATTTCTAACTCGGATTTAATTCTCATCAACTTTTTTGAGGTCAACGCAATTTCTTTATTTGGAGTTTTTTTGTAATAACTTTGATCACTCATTCTATTCTCAATTTCTTTTTTTTCAGTTTCTAGAATTTCTATTTGTTTTTCAGTTTCTCTGCGTCTTTTTCGTAATTGAAATATCTTATTTTTAATGATTTTTTGCTGGGCGCGCGAAATAGATTTGTTTATTTTTTCATTTGTAGAATTGTGCGTCAAAAGTGACTCTTTTGCAGACGCTAATATTTTTTTTCCTTGGCGTTTTCCTGCAGTGACGAAGTTCTTATAATCATCCATATTTCCAAAGAATTCGGAAACTTCCCCATTGTTGATGAGCCAGAATTTATCAGCAACAGTCTCCACTAAATAGGAATCGTGGCTCACTATGATTACTGCTCCTCTGTAATCATTTAAGGCTAAAATTAGTGCTTCTCGGCTTTCAATATCGAGATGATTTGTTGGCTCGTCCAATATCAAAATATGTGGAGCATTAATTGTTGAAATTAATAATAATAATCTTGCTTTTTGGCCGCCAGACAAATTTTCAACAGGCAAATCTACAATATCATTTTTAAATCCAGCTGCACCTAGACGATTTCGAAGTTCTATTTCTGTCATTCCAGTTTGTAAATTCATAATATGTCTGTAAGCGCTATCTTTCTCAGATAATTCCTCCAGCTGGTGCTGAGCAAAATATCCGATGCGCAGTTTATTAGTTGAAAAATATTCTCCTGACATGAGTGTTAATTTATTTGCTAATAGTTTAGATAATGTTGACTTTCCCTCACCATTTGCGCCTAGCAAGGCAATCCTGTCTTCTGCATCTATTCTCAACGAGAGGCGATTTAGTACTATTTTTCCATTATACCCAACTTTTCCCTTGTTTATTACAACTAGTGGTGGACGTAATTCTGCTGGTGTTGGAAATGAAAATTTTGTTACTGCATTTTCTACCAAAGCATTTATTGGCTTCATTTTTTCCAATATTTTTATTCGTGATTGAGCTTGTTTCGCCTTTGAAGCCTTTGCACGAAATCTTTCCACAAAGCTTTGAATGTGGAGTCTCTGCGCATCTTGTTTTTTCTTAATAGATTGCTGTTGGTTTAATATCCCACGACGTTCTGAATCAAATTGTTCATAATTACCAGAAAAATATGTGAGTTTATGATTACTAAGATGCAGAATGCCATCCACTGATTTATTCAGCAACTCTCTATCGTGGGAAATTACTAGGGCTGTGTTTTGGTATTTAGAGAGAAACTTTTCGAGCCAATATGCACCCTCTAAGTCAAGATAGTTCGTTGGCTCATCTAATAATAATAAGTCTGGGTTTGAAAATAATACAGCGCCAAGTGCAACACGCATTCTCCAGCCGCCTGAAAATTCGTGACATGGCCGCTGTTGTGCCTCACTATCTAAACCGAGACCTGACAATATTGAAGAGGCGCGCGCTTCTGCAGAATATGCGTTTATATCTTCAAGTCTCTGATAAATATAGGTAATCCTTTTTCCATCCTTACAATCGTCAACCTCTTTCAAAAGTTGCGTTCGTTCTATGTCTGCTTCTAACACGGTTTGAAGTAACGATTTTTCGCATGCGGGTGCTTCCTGTTCCACACCGCCAATATTATAATATTTTGGTATCTCTATTTTGCCAGAGTCTGGTATGAGTGATTTTCTAATTAATTTAAACAGAGTTGTCTTGCCGGTACCATTACGACCCACGATTCCAACTTTATGCCCTGTTGGTATAACAGCACTAGCATCTTCAAAAATTGGTTTCCCTTGAATTGAATAAAAGATATTTGATAATTGAAGCATATTGTTAGAAATCGTTGTAAAAAGTGGTTTTCTTCTCCGTCTTACTACATCAAATACAATTGGTGATAATTAATTTAGTATTTTCCTTAGCTTAGAATTCCAGATTGACTGGCTGATATAAGATTATGTCCGTCTTGCACTAGCACTTTTCTTAAACGACTAATGTAGTCTGGTCCGATTTCACAACATCCACCGATTAAACTTGCCCCCAAACCCACCCATTTACAAACAAATTCAGAATATTTAATTTTTGAAAGATCTTTTCTTGCTGATAGATTGTCTACTGTTGAACCAGGAATAAGATTTTTCACGGATGTAAACCCATTAGCATAGGCACCAAATGGCAACCCAGTATTTGCAAGAATTGGAATTGCATAATCTATCGACTCAGGAAAACTACAGTTTAGCATAAGAGCAGAAACTCCATTTTCTGCTAGTTGTTCTACTGCTAATTCTAGTTTTTCTCCAGAACGTAGAGTATTAGAACAATCATCGGAAATAGTAAGGCCTACTATGGCCGGTAAATCAAACGAGTGTAAAGCTGTGATGGCTGCTTTTGCCTCAGAGATGTTTGACATAGTCTCAACTAAGAACAAATCTACATATTTGCTTTGAGCCTTTATGAGCTTTTGGAACTGTACCACACATTCATCAAATGGAAGTGCTTCCGACGCGATATAACTCGCTACTAAAGGTGGCAAACAACCTGCAATATCAATCTCTTTTCGGTCAATATTTGATTTTTCAATAGCGTTTTGCATGATGGTGTATGCAAGCTTATGAGTGTAGTGAAGGTCTTTTGAGTCTTGGTATTTTTCGAGGCGTGGGAGAGTAGCTGTATATGTATTAAGGCTTAGTACTTTTGCTCCCGCATTAATAAAATCGAGATGCACTTTCGATACAAGTTCTGGTTCATCATACATTACTTTTAATGACCAAAGAGGGTGGGATTTAGTCTTTGATGAACGTTTGTTTATTTCCTGTCCTAAACCTCCATCTAGAAATATAATATCTGCCATCTGACTCCTTGGTTAACTTTTTTAATAGGCCGTGTTTAGTTTTAAAATATGGACTGCCAAACAGAATTTGTATAAAATTTGAATTTTTAGCAAATATATTAAGTTCGACCATGAAATGATATATTTCACTTATAGATATTAATAATTTAACTTAAATAATTATTTATATTTAATACAATGCAAAAAAACAGTGCTTATCCGACAATATTAGGAAGTGCCTGCTGGCGGGTGTCCTTTTCTATCTTAGTATTTTTTGAAGATTTATTTTTTAAGGTACTGTTCGGTTTCTTTTTACTAAAAATTAATGTGAATTCGCCATCTTTTACCATATCTGATTGGTTGTTCAGATTAGTCATGGACGGGCTAGGTTGAGCCTCTAAATTCTCTAGCTCGATTTCATCAAACGCATCCATAACACTTTCAAAAAGTTCCGAATTAACATAATGAGAATCCAGCATTTTCTGTTGTGTTTGTTTACGATATGTTTTCATGGCTGTAGAAATATTAAAGTTAACACCCAACGGGTACTCTTTGGCCAAAAATGGCAATAATTTTAAAAGCCATTTCAAAATTGACTTATCTTTGGAGTTCTTTGGTTGTTTTGATGGCTCAGCCATAAAATAAATCCTATTTGTAGTAGGAAAATATCGTCAAAAGACACTATATATTGTGGTTACAATGAATCAAAAGGTTTGATCTCTGTCAAGTCATTTAGCATTATATTTTAATTATGCGCTGATTTATCTCTGTAAATGAATGCGTAAGTTAGGCAAAAAATAGAAAGCAAAGAAATACCAATAACAGAACATACCGTAATAAACATACTTTCTGCGCCGCCTAAAGCTACAATTATTACACCAAAACTGGCGCCAGCAATCATTTGCCAGGCGCCCGTGAATCCAGAGCCAGTCCCAGCATATTTACCTGCCGAGGATATGGCTCCTATTGTTGCATTTGAAATTAAAATACCGTTGCCAAATCCAAATAACCCACATGGTAGTGCAATAGTTATGGGATTAAGATTTACAGTTACAGTTGAGAACAACAAAATTAACATAGAAAAAAGTGTGATTAAAGAACCAGAAAACGCAACGACTTCTATGCCGCGCATCACTAAATATCTTCTATTTATAAAATTGCCTATAAAAAAACCAATAGGCATAATTGAAAACCAAAAACCAAATGCAAGAGCGGATTGCCCTAAAGCTTCGTAGTGGTAAGGGAGTATTCCAGCCAAAACATAAAACATTCCGCTTTGCATCCCGCAAGCTATAGCAAAACTTAAAAAGGTTAGATTTTTTAGAATTTCGCCGTACGCTTTTGTTATTTCAAAAATATTAATTTGAGGTAATCTATTTTTATGGGTTTCAGTAATTTTAATAATTGTAATTGAAAATATAATTAACCCAGCTATGGCGGACACAGCCATTCCACTTTTCCACCCAAAAAACTCAACGAGTATTCCACCAAACAAAACAGATATGATTGGAACAGTGGATTGAATTGTTTGAGCGGTAGACATATGCTTAGCGGCCTCTTGACGCGCAAAGTTATCATTTATCATAGCTCTTCCCATTGATAGGCAAGCTGCGGCCCCAAGTCCTTGGATAACACGGCATACTAAAAGAAACTCTATAGAGTTAGATACCAGGATTAAACCGCTTCCTAGCGCAAACATAATAGAGCCAAAAAGCAGAATGGGGCGTCTCCCAAATCGGTCAGATGCAACTCCGTAAAAAAGTTGACCTAACCCTAAAGCAATCAAATATAAAGTAATAAGGGATTGGCCAACATTTTCTGAAATTGAAAAACGACTTACAATTTCTGGTATTGCAGGGACTAGCAAAACAAGACCCATCACAGGACTTGCGATTGTTAGAGCAATGAAACCAACTGAATTTATTGTATTTTTTTGCTTATCGGGGTTTATTTCATATATTTTTTCTTTTTTCATCGCATTTTAAATTTAAATCAGATGGGCTGTCGAAGGCCAATAAATATGGTTTCGTTGTTGGAGATGATAGTTTTAGTCCGAGTAACAAGAAGTAGTTGCTGAAAAAAATAATATTTTTAAGAAAACTAAAAAAAATAATTTTTTTTATATGTAAATCTCAATAGATGAAAAACCAATCTAAGAAAAGTTTTATTTTTAAAATGATTAATTGACCTTCTAAAAGTGTTCGCGTTTAAATAGTAGTGAGGATTTGAAAAATACAAATTCTAGTGTGAAAACAGCGAAAGGAGGTGATCTGATGTCGAGTGTTAAAAGTATGGTGGTAGTGATTTTAGGAATGAAGGCTTGGCAGAGGAACAGTTTCTTTCTGGGGGCCGCTTTTTAATAATTTCATTATCACCACTAAACACGGAAGAGGGGGTATTACCCTCTCTTTTTTTATCTTGTATCCTCTGGGAATGTAAGGTTGAGACGTTGCACTAGTTGGTCTTGAAACTTTGCTGCTGCAACTGGCAAGACCCTCCCTTTTAGTTGAGCAATATGTAGTAAACCTGACTTGCAGTCACGCACGTCAATTGGTATCGCTTTTAGATGGCTATAAATCCCATATTGTCCACTAATGCTTATTGGAATTTGAAAACCAAGGGCATTTTCATGTATCAAGTAATTTGCCATCATATCAAATGAGTCTGCTTCAATTATCGTTTGAAGTGGTGTTGACTTTTGAACCTGTCCAACGTTCAGAAGTGTTCTTATTCCTTCATTTTCACTGGGCATTAAAATGGGCCAGGCGAGACAATCTTGGAGTCTTAAAGATTTATAATTTGCCAATGGATGTTCAGGAGCCATTATGATTTGCACAACTTGTGTAACTGTTGCAACAATTTGTATATCAGAGGGAAGCAGGGAATCGAAAATAATGGCTGTATCAGTATCATGATTTACTAGCGATTCTACTGCTGACTGAGAATTTTGTCTCAAGACTTCAAATGTCACACCAGGGTGTTTCTCACGATATTGAGCAATTTCTTTTGGAAGGAATACGCTTATGGTCTGTGGACCACTACTTACTCTTACGTGTCCTCGTCGTATTCCCGATAAATCTGATATTTGCGATAATACTCGGTTCACATCCGACATCTGATTACGGATATGCTGAACAAATAACTCACCTGCTGTATTCAAACGCACACCAGCAGGCGTCCTCTCAAATAAAGGGTGTCCGATTTCGTCTTCGATAGCTAATATTCTACGATTAAGGGCAGTCGAAGTTATAGCGAGGCGGTCAGCGGCTTTCCTAATGGATCCCTCTTTTGCAACAACATCTATATATTTAAGGGTGGTTAGATAACGCATAAAAAAATTTGTCCTATCAAAAATATAAATCGTCATAATTTATTTCCGCGATGCAAAAAATGCACTGCATTAATGCAAACTTAGCAGAATGCTTTATGAAATCAATTTGCTAATCAACTTTTGTGTAATTTTTTTATGAAGTTTACATTCTTTAAGTTTAATTTCGGTTTTGCTTTTGAATTTTCAATTGGACTTCGTTCGAAAACAGTTATGCAGAAAAATCAGTAATATGAGGACATAATATGAAATACATCATAGCGATAATCCAACCAAGTAAGCTGGAAGCCGTGCATGAGGCACTCAAAAATATCGACATAGCAGGTATGACTGTTAGCGAAGTCCAGGGTTATGGACGCCAAATGGGTAAGAGTGAAATGTATCGAGGCGCAGAATATACAGTTAACTTTATACCGAAAACTAAAATTGAAATAGCAGTAGAAAAGTCCGCTGAAGAGGCAGTTGTTAGTGCAATTAAATCAACTTCAGAAACGGGTAAAATTGGTGATGGCAAAATATTTGTTTTGGACCTGCAAGAGGCTATCCGTATTCGCACAGGCGAAACCGGAAGTAGCGCTCTGTAGATAGATTTATAGTTTAACTTAATATTACTAAGGAGATTAACATGATTAAAAATTTAAAATGGCAAAGGTTTTTGGCCATAATTGGAGGTTCGTTGCCAATTTCGTTGGTAATACCTTCAGCAGCCATGGCAGCCCCAGATGCTGAAACAGCATACATATTTAATAGCTTTTCGTTTCTAATTCATGGGTTTATGGTTGCATTAATGGCAGCTGGATTTTGTATGCTTGAAGGCGGGTTAGTTCGGTCGAAAAATGCCACTGTGCAGTGTACTAAAAATATATCGTTATATGCCATTGCTGGGCTTATGTATGCCATAGTTGGCTACAACTTAATGTATATGGATGTTAATGGTTTTATTGGTTCATTTTCCTTTTGGAGCCCGTCTGAACCTTCAGTTGAAGATGGATATTCCTCAGGGTCAGATTGGTTTTTTCAAATGGTATTTGTAGCGACAGCTGCTTCTATCGTTTCTGGAGCCGTCGCAGAGCGGGTCAAGCTAACCTCTTTTTTGGTTTTTGTCGTCATTTTGACTGGATTGATTTATCCGATCCAAGGCAGTTGGTCTTGGGGTGGCGGCTATTTGTCTGAGGCAGGATTCCTTGACTTTGCAGGCTCTACAATAGTCCATTCAGTAGGAGGGTGGGCAGCATTGACAGGGTGCTTAATTATTGGTTCGCGTTCAGGAAAATATACTGATGATGGTAAAGTGAAACCAATGCCGGGATCAAACTTACCATTAGCTACATTAGGGACATTCCTTTTGTGGTTTGGATGGTTTGGATTTAACGGTGGCTCCCAGCTAGCAATGGGATCAGCTGCGGATGTAGATGCTATTAGTAACATCTACATTAACACAAATTTGGCTGCAGCAGCAGGAGTTGTGGTCGCCATAATTGGAACAACCATTTTATATGGTAAGGTCGATCTTACAATGGCATTAAATGGAGCTCTTGGCGGATTAGTAGCAATAACTGCCGAACCATTAGCTCCATCACCAATACAAGCTATTTTCATTGGTGGTGTTGGAAGTGCTCTTGTTATACTCACAGTGCCACTATTGGATAAGTTAAAAATTGATGATGTAGTTGGTGCAATACCTGTTCACCTTGTCGCAGGTATTTGGGGCACTATAGCAGTTGTTTTGTCAAACTCAGATGCAACACTCGGAGCGCAACTTTACGGCATCTTTGCTATAGGTGCATTTACAATTGTCACATCCGCGGTAGCCTGGTATGTTATAAAGTTATTGATGGGAGTTAGGTCAGATGAGCAATCTGAAATAGATGGTTTAGATAAATCTGAGAATGGCTTGGAGGCATACCCAGAATTTACAAGCTAATTTATAATAACATTATATTTAAAAACGGCTCTCCAATTTGGGAGCCGTTTTTTTTTCAGTGGGGTTAAAAAATTTATGAATTGAAATGATATTGTCATTTTTTTCTGTAAAGTATGTTTAGGGAGGTAATATAAAGATTATTCGTAAATAGTTTTAGCTGAAATATATAAAGAGATAATTAAATATGAACAATGAAATATCTGATTTTCGCAGTGATACTGTAACAAATCCATCATCAGCCATGCGTGAGGCAATGTGTCAGGCTATTGTGGGTGACGATGATTACGGCGACGACCTTACAGTTAAAGCGCTCGAAGAAAAAATAGCTTATCTTTTTGATAAGCCATCAGCACTTTTTTTGCCCTCAGGCACACAATCAAATCTAATTGCACTCCTAACTCATTGTCAACGAGGGGAAGAAGTTATCACTGGTAAAGAATATCATATTTTCGCTTGGGAAGGAGGCGGAGCAAGCACATTAGGTGGTATTATTGTAAATCCGTTAATGACGGATGAAACAGGAGGAATTAATTTAGAAGAGTTAACCCTATCAATAAAAAGGGGCAGCAATCACGAGCCCACAACAAAACTTTTATCTCTGGAGAATACATTTTGTGGAATTGTGCAGCCAATGGAGAAATTAAAAGATTTAACGCAGATCGCTCGTTTAAATAATTTATCTACTCATCTTGATGGAGCTCGGTTAGCGAACGCTGTTGTCAAAACTGGAATTAGTTTCAAAACCTATGGTAAGCTTTTTGACACTATATCTTTGTGTTTATCTAAAGGTTTAGGGGCACCTGTTGGGTCTGTGTTGGTAGGAGGCCCAGATTTTATCGAAAGAGCGCGTCGTATTCGTAAACAACTTGGTGGAGGCATGCGCCAGTCCGGTATTCTAGCTGCTGCTGGTTTATACGCGGTAGAGCATAATTTGCAAAGGTTAAGCAAAGACCACGAGAATGCTTACAATCTTGCAGAACAGCTCTCTAAAAACACTCATTTTGAGGTGCCATTAAATATTATTGACACAAACATAGTTTATGCAGACATAGGTCCCGAAAAAGCCAAGGAAATGCATTCGCACTTATCGAATAACTATGTTAGAGTTAATTTCCCAGAGAAAATTATTATAGATGGTGAAATTAGGTCTAGATTTCGTTTTGTTGTTCACTTGGATATAGATGATGAAGATATTATTAAACTGATAAACATCTGTAATAATTTTTAAAAATTAACTCCCTTATCAAAGATAACCTATAACACAAATTATTTTTAATAATATCTCTCAAAATTGGTTTATATTTCGGATTTAAAGTCAGATATAGGGGGCGGTTAAGTTCATGAGATAAAAAGTATGAAATAAAGCAAAATTTGTTTCTTTAATAGTACAAGTGCCACTGATATTCCGAAGCGCTTAAATGGCAGAGCTGGTTAAGGTGATTTGTTTTATTTTTCCCTGCTAACTCTTGAATTTATCTCTTGATTTTTGGTATTAATACTTTTCAACATTGTCAGCAATCTAGCATAAAACGGTTAAATATAATCATTAATAGGGTATTGAAGATGACTGTTCATCTAAAGAAATTATCTGTGGGAACAGAATCATTGGATTCCCTTATTTCTAGACAAAAAAAAGTTGTAGATGCTGGTAGAAAATTAATGCATCCAACACGAAACTGGCCAAGACGAAAAGATGAGCTTCTGGATGGTGGTAGCTTATATTGGATAATAAAAGGACAGATGGTAGCACGCCAACCAATAAAAGAATTTGTGGAGGTATCGCAGACTGACTCAAAGCCGAAATGTGGAATAGTTTTGGTACCTGGATTGGTGCCAGTCTTGCCAAAGAAAGTCAGAATATTTCAAGGATGGCGATACTTAGAGGATATAGATGTTCCAGCTGATATGCCTACTGATGAGATAGATGAAATGCCATTGCCAGTTTCGCTTATTAGAGAACTAAGGGAGTTAGGCCTTTTATAAATGTTATAAAAAAAATTCTTTTACTGATTTATATCCTTTTGAAAGTACCGATTATTCTGAAGAGAATTTGCTTCCGTATTCATATCAGGGTTAGTTTCAACCCATTCTGCCTCTGGATTGAGTGATACAGCTGTTGCAGTAGCGGTTTCCGGCAATAACACCAGGGGACCTTGCGCTTCGGTTGGTATGGATGGCCGAACACTCATTCGATATCCAATAAATAATGCTAATCCAATATGAAAGATTCCTATTAAAATAAAATAGGACCAGTTACCCAAAAGGTCCATTGATGCTGCTACTATTGGCGCACCAATGACAGCGCCGATGCCGTTGACCATTACCAATGAAGATGAGGTGCTAACCATTTGTGAGGGTGGCAGATAATCATTTGCGTGTGCAATAAAAAGGGAATAAAGAGCAAGTGAAGTCCCGCCATATAAACTCATAAATAACAACAAAAAGATAAAGTTATTTTTTTCCAATAAACTAAGTACTAGAGCAAAAATTGCCGCGCTTAAACAAATTCCAAGAATGACAGCACGTCTATCAAATTTATCGGAAATCTTTCCAAGTGGATATTGAAGACAAAAAACACCTACAGTTGTGCTTGCCATAAATAAAGACGTTTGCAGTGTGTTAAGGCCAATATTTTTGGCGTAAATTGATCCAATTCCAAATAGCATTGCAACAACGATTCCAGTAACAAATAATCCCACTAATGCTAAGGGTGAGATTTGAATTAATCTGTGTATTGATATCATTTCTGGTGCTTCAAAATCAGGTGCTTTTGAAGCAGTTATCAAAATTGGTACAACTGCTAAGGAGATTAGCACGGATGCTATAAGAAAAAGGTTGTAAGAGATACCATCATCAAATCCACTTATCAATTGACCAACGCCAAGACCTGTCATTGTAATTATCATATATATTGACAATATTTGCCCCCTTGTTTCATTTGTTGCTTTTTCGTTTAACCAACTTTCAACAACGATATACATTCCAGCATAGCAAAAACCTGTAAAAACTCGCAAAAAACTCCAGGAAACGGCGTCAGAAAGTATCAAATGCATTAGAATACTTGCAGATGCAATTGCGGCGAGAGCTCCAAAGGTTCTAATATGACCAACTTTAGAGAGTGTATTTGGTACAACCATGGAGCCAATAAAAATGCCAAGAAAATATCCCCCCATCATTATTCCTGTAATCAGGTTACTGTAGCCAGACGCAGATGCTCGCAATCCCAAAAGAACTATTTGTATTCCATTTCCAATCATGATTAATGCGAGACCAAAAAATAGTGGCCAAGTCGATAAAAGAGAACGTATCATCGAATTTCTTCTCAAGTTCAGCTATAGTAAAAACACAAAAAAAAGTTTTATATTTGATAAATTTTAATCAGCTTGATATTGATAATATTCGCTATATTCATTTATTAATCTGCGCTCTCTTATTTGCGTCATAAACTAGTCGTTTATCAGATATCTACATTCATTATGAGAGTATTTTTGGAACAGGTTAATTCTGAATTAAGAATTTACTATTTTAATTATCTTTAAATAAAATGGTGAGAATTTTTTTAACGATGCGAAAATCTTCAGTGACTTGTCTCTTTAAAGTTTCAGCATTTTCATAATTTAGTTGGATTGCTATGAAATGAATTACTCGTTTAGGTAATTCATTATGATGGTAAGAGACTAGTCGCGTTGATAGCTGCTGAATAAGGGTATCTAAACGCAAGTGTATTTGATTTAATTTGTTTGATATCAATGGATATTTTTTTTTTTCAAATGTCCCTAACATATATTGGGCAATTGAACAGTCCAATAACCCACCATGCTGTTGTTTTAAATTCCAGAAAGGGTAAATTTCCGCTTTTCTTTTATTTAATATTTCTGCAAAGGCCGCTTTCAATTCGTCCGATTTAAAAACGCGTGATTGCATATACTTGAGTACAGGCACTATTTTGTCAGAAAAATTATTGCCATTAAGAAGTAAACGCGCGTTTCTTAAAGCGAAAAATTCCCATATCCAAGCCTCATTTTCATAATAGGATGAAAAACGTTCAATACTAACCGCTAATGGCCCAGCGTTACCATCGGGACGTAATCTTAAATCAAGTTCATATAAGCTACCGTGGGATGTTTTGAAGGTCATCCAGTTATTGATTAACTGAGTAAGGCGAATGAAATAACTACTTGTGTCCAATTTTATTTGATTATGCAGACTCTTCTCATTATCATACACAAAAATTAAATCAAGATCCGATTGTGCTGTAAGTTTGCAATCTGCTAATCTACCTAGGGCGATTATTTCAAAGTCATTTTCAATAAATCCATGTCTTGTAGTAAAATCTTTTAAAGCTAGTTGATTTATCTGACAGAGGCATTCACTAGCAATAATACTCCTAAAATATGCAATCTCATGTACCTCTGATATCTCTTCAAGAAGATGAACATCTGCCTGAAATTGCCAACTCCTATTTCGTTTTCGAATAAGGTCAAGTGCCCTTTCTATTGAGACATTTTTTATTTCATCTTGAATTATCTTAGCAACTAAAGTCTTATCAGGAAGTTTGTTAAAAAACTGATTTTCTAGTAAATCATCTAATAAATAAGTATTATATCGAAGAATTTCGGTAAGACGTGGTGCTTTTACGAGTATATTAGATAAAAGACTAACAAGTATTGGATTGTTTTCAAGAAGCGCAAATATTTGAACACCGGCCGGTAAACTAGAAATAATGTCTTGAAAAGCAGCAAAAGCTGCATCAGGAAAATCAGCCTTTGCAATTTCAAGCAACATTTTGGGTAGTAATCTTATAAGATAGGTTCTTGCTCTTTCACTTGAGGTAGCGGCTACGCTTCCACTGAGCCATCCTTGTATAGTCTTTTGTATGAATTTTTCATTTTTAAAACCAAGCTGCGATATCCACTCAAGAATAAATTCTGGGTCTTGTGGTAGTGTGACATAAGTTGAATTTATATTCGCTTTCTTAGATACCATTTCATCTAAAATTGGGTGTGAAGCAGAAATTTTCGTGAATTGCTGTAATTCTTGTAATGTTTTTTTAAATTCAAGAGAGCTTCTACATCCCATTAGATAGGAAAACTTTTCAAAATCCAATTCTAGTTTTGGAAGTTTATGAGTTTGGTTGTCCCTTTGATATTGAAGTCTATGTTCTATTCTTCTCCAAGCATAGTAGCAGCTAATTAAATCATTTGCTTTGCCCTTACTTATCCATTGATAATTTTCAAGTTCAATAAGGGCATTGCTGGTATTCTGTGTGCGGAGACTTAAATTGCGACCTCCTCCGAGTAGTTGTAAGACATGAGTGATTATTTCGACATGACGAATTCCAAAGGCTCCCAATTTCACGTCAAAACCTAGATAGTCTTTTGGTATGGGATAGTGTCGTAGCCAATTTTGTAAATCCTCCACAACGGTATAGTCGAGTGTGTTTCTCCATATAAAGGGTTCGATTTTTGATAAAAAACCTTTTGCAAGTTTTAGATCTCCAGCTATGGGTCTTGCTCTAAGAAATGCTGCTCTTTCCCATGACCTTGCTATACTCTCATAATAAATTATGGCAGTATTTATATTTAAACTAACAGAAGTAGTGCTTGGGTTAGGCCTAAGACGCATGTCTATGCGCCAACCATTTCCAATTTTAGAGGGAGTAGACAGCATATGTATGAGCTTTTTTCCCAATTCTATAAATTTTTTATTATCGTAAATGTTATTAGTTTTATGCAAAAATATTAGATCTAAATCAGAGGAATAGTTCAGCTCTTTAGCTCCTAACTTTCCCAAGGCTAAAATAGTAAAACCGAAGTTTTTTGTTGATTTGATACCTTCTCGTCGAAAAAGAAAATTTACAGTTTTCTGGATTGTATATTCGCCAAGATCCGACAATTGCTTGCAACTATCTTCAATACTCATAAATCCAAGTAATTCACTCATGGCAATAACATAATTAGATTGATTTTTATAAAGCCGGATTGTTTGAGTTGCTTCTTCCTCATCCGTTAAAGATGAAATATTTTGTTCGAATTCTCTTTTTATCTCCTTGAGAACTGTCTTCCAATTAGAATTTAAAATTTGTTTTAAATATTTACCTGCATAAATTTGACTTAGATGGAAGAGGTGGGGGCAAGTTGAAAAAATCATTGCAAGGGTATTTTTATTCGTATCAGGCGAATATTCAATTAGATGCTCATGCACTACTTTTGATACAATCTTTTCGCAAAAAAATAATTGGCGCTTTTCCAGAAATATTTGTTTTTTTCTGTTTTCGCTTGAATCGGGCATATAAGTTATCTTTTTATTTTGTTTTTTTAAAGCTTTGCTTTTATCCTAATTCAACTTTATTGTAAGTTTTCATTTTATGTAAAAACCAAAAACACCTCATTGTCAAAATTAGACTCGCCAATGTTAATCCGCATGCGAGGCCCCACCAAATACCATTTGGCCCTACCTCCGCTCTAAAAGCAAGAAAATATCCTACAAATAAACCGCCGCCCCAGAAACATATAAAACCGATTATTGCTGGTATGGCTGTATCATTAATGCCCCGCAAAATAGCAGCAGTTATAGCTTGCAATCCGTCAACAATCTGAAAAAGAGCTGTAATTAGTAGGAAAGGTATTGCAAAATTTGTTACAGCCTCTTGAAGTGGGTCATCGCGTCTTAAGAAAATATCAATCAATGGCATGTGAAAAATAAATATTAAAAAACTCATTAGACTAGTTACACCAATGCCTAATGCGATGGAAATAATGCTAAGACTTGCAACTTTCTCAGTATTCTGACTTCCTGCAGCTCTCCCAATAAGAATAGAGCTTGCCTGTGCAATCGAGAGTGGTATCATGAAACATATGCCAGCCAGCTGAGTAGAAATTGCTGTTGCAGCAAGCGCTGCAGTTCCAAAAAACCCCATCAGTATTGAAGCAACAGCAAACATACCAGTTTCTGACATCACCATTACTCCATTTGGGCTTCCCACTTTTAAGATTTTTTTTGTTATTTTCCAGTCCATTGCCCATAACCTTTTAAAAGGGTGTGTATCCTTAAAAGGTGATTTTAGTCCAATAATTAGCCCCATCGAGATTGTGCCCGCAAGGAAACAAACAGCAGTTGATATTGCAATCCCATTCAATCCGAGACTTGGTATCCAAAAAAATCCAAAAGTAAGTATTTCGTTTCCAATTATATTAAACAGCAAGGCGATAAGAGCACCAATTAATTGCACATACGGTTTCGAGTAGGCTGCTGAAAAAAATCTCATCACAAGAAACAGAAACATCAGAGGAAGAGAAAAAGCTGATATAATTAAAAACGAGCTCGCATGGCTTACCAGTTCTTGATCTTGTCCTATTTTAGGCAACAGCCAAATTCCGCTAATTACTGGTATTGCCAACATAAAGCCGAAAATTATAGCAACTAATATTCCTTGCCTAAATACCCGCCGTATGGTTTTTACATCATCGGCTCCAAGAGCCTGCGAAGTTAGAGATGAGATTACAACTAGCATGCCAAGAGCAAAAAAATAAAATGGCTGATAGTACCGTATAGCTAGGCCACCTGCTGCTAGATCAAGACTTCCAAGTCTTCCCATAACCCATATATCAGAAGTCATTATCCCTATGGAAATAAGCTGTGCTATTCCAAGTGGAATAGAGAGCTTCACTAAACTATAGAAGTTTAATTTCCAGCTATTATTTGCATTCCCAGCTAAGCCAAAAATCCTAAGGGTCACCAAAAAATACTTTCAAATAAAAAAATGTGAATGATAGATTTTTACTCAAATCACTTAAAAATTTTTCTAGTTTATAAAAAGAGCTATCATTATTCCCTAATGCCAGTATAAGTGGATAGCGTCAATCAATAAACCTCAATAAATTTTACTTGTTAAACTAACAGAAAGAGAGTTTGAGTGGGTAGGTTATTAAAATTATTTTTCTTTAGAGCATTTCCAGCCTTCCTTATTCTTGGCGCATTTTTATATGGGTTTAATTATCTTGTTAGTACTAAACCTATTGTTGAACAAACGAGATTAGAAGAGAAAGTCTGGTCTGTTGATGTAAGCCCTGTTTCAATTAAAGGCGCACAGCCTGAATTTGTTTCCTATAGCACTGTTAAATCAATGCGACAGGTTAATTTGCAATTACCTCTCACTGGTGTAGTAAATTTCATTTCTCCGAACTTTAAAGAAGGAGCAATTCTAAAGAAAGGAGAGCTGCTTGTAGGACTTGAGGATGATAGGCAGATTCTAGCGCTCGAAGATACGGATACAAAAATAAAAGCGGAAAAAATCAATGTCTCTTATCTGGAAAAACAAAGTGAACTTCGTTTGAAGATTGCAAATAGAATACAAAAAATGAAGGAGCGAAGTGCTGCAACAGATGCAAGTTTAGATGAGGCAAAACTTTCTGTTGTCATAACAGAAAATCAGCTTGCACAATCAGAAGCAAGGATTTTAGAGTTAGAAATTCTGCGAAAAAAACAAATTAAAGATATTGATGATACTAAACTCATAGCGCCTTTTACTGGTAGCCTGAGTAAAGTAAGCATTGCACCAGGGCAAAGAGTTACTAATGCTAGTACTATTGGCGTATTAACAGAGTTAAATGCTAAGGAAGTACCCTTTATCGTTCCAGCGGAAGTATTTGTAAAATTAGATTCACTCCTAAATTCAGAAGTTTCTCTTATTTGGAAGAGTGGTGATGATGACTTGGCAATCGCTAAAGGGATTATTAAAAGATATCAATCAGAAATTGATAAAATAGATGGTGGTGGGACATTATATGCCGAATTAGAGGACAATTCCTCTAATTTTATCCCTGTTGGGGCATTTGTAGAAGTTGTCTATAAAGGATTGAACTTGGACAAAGTTGTGTTGCTGCCAGAGTCAGCCCTTTATGCTAATGAAAAAGTTTATGCAGTGGTAAATGGACGTACTGTTGCGAGAAATGTCGAAATAAAATATCGAAGCGATGGAAAAATTTGGGTAAGTGGTGAACTACAGGAAAATGAACTAATTATCACTACTCGTTTATTAGGACTATCAGCTGGTATGAAAGTTAAAATAAACCAAATTATTAATGTGGATTAGGTTTTATGTTCGCAGAAATCATAAAATTTTTTGTTAGGCATCGAACCGCTGCAAATTTAATCATGATTTTAATGATTTTAGTCGGTGTGCTTTCAGCAGGGCGTATAAATAAACAATTCTTCCCAGATATATCCGTAGACATTATTGGCATTACAATATCATGGTCAGGGGCAACAGCAGAAGATATTGACTCTAACATTATCCAGTCATTAGAGCCAGAATTGCGGGCGATAGAAAATGTAAAATCTGTCAATTCCACTTCTTTAGAGGGAAGAGCAACTTCGGTAATAGAATTTAAATTTGGAAGTGATATGCAAAAGGCCTTAGCCGATGTTGAGGCTGCGGTTGGTTTAGTTGATCTTCCAGATGAAGCAGAGACCCCTGTTATAGTTAAAGCGGAATTTTCGGACATAATTTCAAATTTAACAATCTATGGAGATGTATCATTAGATGTTCTTCGTTTTCATGCCAAACAAATTAAGGAAGATTTGCTGAAACTCGGTGTTGATAAAATTGATATTCAAGGATTACCAGATGAAGAAATAATCATTGAGGTGGGTGAAAGGGAGTTAGCAAGGCTTGGAATTGGCTTAGAAGATTTGTCAAAAGCAATAACAACATCATCAATTGATATTCCGGCGGGTAGTTTTGCAGATGGTGCTTTGCGTGTCCGCTCATTAGGTAAGCGCTACAAAGCAAAAGATTTTGCTGACATCAAAATCTTAAACAGAGCTGATGGTAGCTCAGTCCTCCTTGGAGATGTGGCAAAGCTGACAGATGGGACTAACGATAATTCAGTCTTGATTTTTCATAACCAGTTTCCTGCAGTAAATTTAAAAATCCAGAGAAGTAAGACAAATGATTCCCTGAAGATAAACGAAGTGGTGCAAGGCTATGTAATGCAAAAAAGTGATATGCTGCCTGCTTCATTGTTTCTAGTTCAGCATGGTATTCAAGCTGACCTTATTTCACAGAGAATTCAGCTTATGGTAACAAATGGGATAAGCGGTCTTATTATAGTGTTGCTAGTTCTGTTTTTGTTTTTGCCAGCAAGAATAGCTTTCTGGGTCGCCGTAGGTATTCCTGTTGCATTCATGGCAACTTTTGGTGTCATGCTTATTACTGGTCAAACAATAAACATGATATCTCTATTCGGTATAATTATGGCATTGGGTATCGTCGTTGACGATGCTATAGTGATTGGAGAACATACGGAACATTTGAGGACCAATAGGTCCTTAAATGCTGAAAATGCTGCAATTTTAGCAGCGACAAGAATGGGTGCCCCTGTTTTTTCTGCAATGTTAACCACCGTTGCTGCTTTCCTACCTCTATTTATAATACAAGGGGTTATTGGGGCTATTATTGTAGCTATTCCCGCAGTGGTTTGTGCAGTGTTGGTTGCCAGCTTGATAGAATGTTTCTTCATCTTACCTGCTCATCTTGCCCATGGAGCAGGAGATCCAAAGAAAAAACCTAGCAGTCTTAGACGTATTTTCGACAAAGGGTTTGATTATTTTAGGACTAGGTTATTTGGCCCTGCCGTTCGAGCAGCTTTTCGTTTTAGATATCTGACTTTTGCTTTCGCATTTGGCTTACTAATTTATTCTATTGGGATGATCGTTGGCGGCCGAGTAGGTTTTGTGTTTTTTTCCGCTCCCGAGTCAGATGTTGTTTATGTAAATTTTACCATGGTACCTGGTTCTTCTGAAAGCCAGACCTTTGAGATGATGAATGAGTTAAATAGAGCCATATTGGAAATAGAAAAAAATATGTCTAATCAAAATGGGAAGATTATAGATTTTCATTATACCTATTTTGCAAGAAATGAGACAGAGGACCCTTCTAATAATGCTGTAAACACAAGGCAAGGGTCAATGGTAGTAGCACTTATGCCTGCAGATAAAAGGAATGTTCGCGCTCCAGAATTTGTAGAAGCGCTGAGAAATGAGATAGTTCCGCAACCAGGCAATGATGTACTTACTGTTAGAGCTCCTGTAGGTGGGCCGCCCGGACGTGATATTGATATACGAATAATGGGAGATGACCTGAAAAAACTTAAAGAAACAGCCCTTAAGATTACAGAGCTTGTTGAACAACTCCCCGGCACTTCTGATGTTTTGGATAATATGGATTATGGCGCAGAAGAGCGTATTATAACACTGACACCTCTTGGCAGGTCACTTGGATTCACCACTCTTGACATTGGTCTGCAAATAAGAGCTGCACTTGATGGTATAATCGTACAAAAATTTGCTCGGGGAGATGAGGAGGTTATAGTGCGTCTATCGCGGCCTGATATTGAATTAGTGAGTGACGATATCGGCGAATTTCAATTAATAGATAAAAATGGAAATTATATCTATCTAGATGAAGTGGCAAGTATCAACAAAAGGCTTGGTTTTGATGTTGTTAGAAGACAGAACGGTTCCCGAGAAATTGCTATTCTAGGAGATTTAGACGAAGCAATTTTGAATACTTCTCAGTTTGTGGAAGCAATGCAGACATCAGCGATGCCGGAATTAATATCAGAAGCTGGATTAAGCTACAAATTTGGTGGAAGAAACCAAGAGCAAGATGAAACTTTCTCTGATATGGGTGTTGGCGCTATTTTGGCTTTAGTGTCTATTTACGTAGTTTTAGCATGGGTTTTTTCTAGTTGGACATTGCCTTTTTCTGTTATGATTATAATTCCATTTAGTTTAATTGGAGCAGTTTTTGGGCATTATGTGATGGGCTTGAGCTTAAATATCTTATCTATGTTTGCCATAATTGCTCTTGCAGGAATTGTGGTAAATAATTCTATTATCTTAGTTGCGACAATAGAGCGAAGAATGAAAGAATTTGAAGATGATAGAAATTTGCTTGAGAATGCTGTTGTTAGGGGGGCAATGGATAGATTGAGACCTATGTTACTTACTTCACTTACAACAATTGGTGGGCTTTCTGCACTTATGTTTGAGAAGTCTTTGCAGGCTCAGTTTCTTATTCCAATGGCAACTACAATAACATTTGGATTAGCTGTTACAAGTATACTGGTGTTATTTGTTGTGCCAGCGATGATTGGAGTGACTAACGATGTTAAAAATCTAGTAAAATTAGTGATAGGTTTTTTTGGAGTTGGCGCTAATAGCAAGGGCCAATTTTTACAAATGGACGATTAGTTCGGATATTTTTTCACATTAATTATATCTTCTAATCTTATTTGAAAAATAAACTGTATTATAATCTAATTTTTGTTGAAACAAAATTTAAGTTGGGAAATAATTAGAGAAAGTCAGATTCATGTCAAATGGTGATGGTAACTCCAGCTTTTCTGAAATAACAAAAAAAGTTACAAAAAAAGGCCTGTCTGGTAGGTCCTATAAAACAAAGGCAGGACTGACAAAAAAGCCCAAGAAGATGCGTGGTCGCAAATTATCCTCTCAGCGATGGTTAACACGCCAAATGAATGACCCTTTCGTATCTCAAACACATGAACGTGGTTTACGGTCTAGGGCTGCCATAAAATTAGAACAAATGGATGACAAGCATAAATTCCTGAAGCCACATATTAACATTGTTGATTTAGGGTGTGCTCCAGGAGGATGGTTACAAGTCGTGGCGAAAAGATGCAGGATGGATGCTGGAATTGGACGACTTGTGGGGATTGATTTGCTCGATACAGAACCCGTTAACGGAGCATATATTTTGAAGGGCGATATTTTTGATGAAAATATGATTAAGGAGATTAAATCATATTTAAATGGCTATGCAGATATTGTCTTATCTGATATGGCGGCAGCAACTACCGGTCATCGTCTAACAGATCATTTAAGAACAATGAGTTTGCTTGAGGCTGCTTTGGATTTTGCAGATGATGTATTATCAGATAGTGGCATTTTTCTAGCAAAGGCATTTAGAGGTGGAGCAGAAAAATCATTGTTAACGGCATTAAACAATAAGTTTGAAAAAGTAAAGCATCTTAAGCCGCCAGCAAGCAGAGTAGAATCTGTTGAGACATATTTATTCGCGAAAGGATATGTTGGTGCAAATAAATCTGAGAAGTCTAAAAATTAGATTTTGTAGTCTGGATATTTTAGTTTTAAGGGCGTATGTTCTTCAGCATATCGAAGCAGTTTAGGAGTTCTGAAAATGAAGGAAACGGTCCCATTGAGAATTGCTGAGCAACAAATTTCAGAGGCGCTTACTTTTGACGACGTATTATTGCAACCAGGCTACTCAGAAATATTACCTAACAAAACAAATATAACTACCAAGCTAACGCGCTCTATTAAATTACATCTACCACTTATATCAGCAGCAATGGATACTGTTACAGAGAGTAAGTTGGCAATTGCAATGGCTCAGGCTGGTGGAATTGGAGTATTACATAAAAATTTTTCAATAGAAGAACAATCAAATCAAGTCCGTTCCGTTAAACGTTTTGAAGCTGGCATGGTCGTAAACCCGCTTACCATAAATCCGAATAAAACACTTGGCGAAGCACTTGAAATGATGCGTAGTAATCAAATAAGCGGTGTGCCAGTTGTACAGGACAATAATACACTGGTTGGAATATTAACCAATAGGGATGTTAGGTTTGCAACAGACATGTCAAAAACTGTGTCTGATCTAATGACTAAAAACGTTATTTCGGTAACGGAGGAAACAAGTGCAGAGGAAGCTAGAATTTTATTACATAAGCACCGTATTGAAAAATTAGTAGTAACAAATCAGTCTGGTCAATGTATTGGTTTGATAACTGTGAAAGATATTGAAAAGGCAGAAAATCATCCACTAGCCTCAAAAGATGATGCTGGCAGACTTCTTGTTGCTGCAGCTACTGGAGCTGGAAATAATGGAGTTGAAAGAGCTGAAGCATTGATAGAAGCCGGAGTAGATGTGATAGTTGTAGATACAGCTCACGGTCATTCTGAGTTAGTTTTAGCTACTATAAAAAATGTGCGAAAATTGTCTAACGATGTTCAGATCATTGGAGGAAATGTGGCAACAGCTGAGGGTGCTAGGGCTTTAATTAACGCCGGTGTAGATGCAGTAAAAGTTGGGATTGGGCCAGGTTCAATATGCACGACAAGAATTATTGCTGGAGTGGGAGTGCCTCAATTGACCGCTATTTTAGAGGCATCGGCTGTTTGTGCTGAGGCTGGTGTCCCATCTATAGCAGATGGGGGGATTAAATATTCTGGTGACTTAGCGAAGGCGATTGCGGCCGGTGCCTCCGCCGCAATGATAGGTTCTTTGTTGGCTGGTACAGACGAGACACCAGGAGAAGTCTTCCTATATCAAGGACGTTCTTTTAAAGCGTATAGAGGAATGGGATCCTTAGGGGCAATGGCTCGTGGCTCAGCAGATAGATATTTTCAAGCTGAAGTTTCACAACCCCTTAAGTTGGTGCCTGAGGGTATTGAAGGGCAGGTCCCATATAAAGGCCCAGTTGATAATGTATTGCATCAACTTGCAGGCGGGCTTAAAGCTGCGATGGGCTATACGGGCAACGCAACTATTGAAGAAATGCAGACTAAATGCATCTTCCGCAGAATTACAGGTTCAGGACTAGCAGAATCGCATGTTCATGATGTTTCTATAACGCGTGAATCTCCAAATTATCGTCATGGAATTTGAGTTGTAAAATTCATAAAAAAAATATTTTTGAGGAAGTTAGTTTAATAAATATGATTTTAATCATTGATTTTGGCTCACAGGTTACGCAATTGATAGCACGCAGGCTGCGTGATGCAGGTTTTTATTCGGAGATTGTTCCCTCAACTTCAGATTGTAATGAGTACATTGAAAAGAAGCCGAAGGGCATTATTCTTTCAGGTGGGCCAAATTCAGTTACAAAGTTCGATACACCAAGAGCTCCTAATATTATTTGGAATGGTATTCCAATTCTAGGAATTTGCTATGGTCAGCAGACTTTATGTGAACAGCTTGGTGGAAAGGTTGAAGCAAATACAAAGAGAGAGTTTGGGCGAGCAAGCCTAGAAGTTATTGCGGAATGTTCATTGTTCCATAACCTTCCAAAAGAAACCGATTTTGATGTGTGGATGAGCCATGGAGACCATGTTTCGGAATTGCCAGAGGGATTTAGTGTTGTTGCTCGCTCAACGGGTGCCCCGTTTGCAGCAATTGCAGATAGCGAGCGTAATTATTACGGGGTGCAATTTCATCCAGAGGTAGTCCAAACAACTGGTGGTTCTCAAATTCTTGAAAATTTTGCAAAATTGATTTGTAAATGCGTACCAAATTGGTCAATGGCTGCTTATAAAATTCAAGCAATTGATGGAATAAAAGAACAGGTTGGTAATACTGGGAGAGTTATTTGTGGGCTATCTGGTGGAGTTGATAGCTCGGTAGTGGCTATATTGTTACATCAGGCAATTGGGGAAAGGTTAACTTGCGTTTTTGTAGACCATGGTTTGCTTCGTAAAGGAGAAGCAGAGGAGGTGATAGAATTATTTAGTAACTACTATAATATAAATTTGGTTCATAAAGATGCTAGCCAGCTATTCTTATCAAATTTGAAAGGGGTATCAGACCCTGAAAAAAAGAGAAAAATAATTGGAGCTAGTTTTATTAAAGTGTTTGATGAGGAGGCACAAAAAATTACAGGAGCCGAATTTCTCGCTCAGGGAACTTTATACCCAGATGTGATTGAGTCTATCTCATCAGCTGGTGGCAAACATGTAACTATAAAATCACATCACAATGTAGGTGGATTGCCCGAATTTATGAAATTGAAGCTTGTAGAACCACTTCGTACGCTATTTAAGGATGAAGTACGCCAACTTGGAAGGGAACTAGGGCTCCCCGAAGTTCTGATAGGGCGTCATCCATTTCCAGGACCTGGGTTAGCAATACGGATCCCCGGTACTGTAAGTGCTTATAAGCTAAATATTCTAAGAAATGCAGATGCAATATATTTGGACGAAATTCGTAAAGAAGGGCTCTATGATAAGGTTTGGCAAGCGTTTGCGGTCCTACTTCCTGTTAAAACTGTTGGTGTCATGGGAGACGCAAGGTCTTACGAACATGTTTGTGGATTGCGAGCTGTTACTTCAACTGATGGAATGACAGCTGATATTTATCCTTTTTCATCAGAATTTTTATCACATGTTGCTACCAGAATTGTAAACGAGGTATCAGGTATAAATCGAGTTGTATATGATTATACTAGTAAGCCTCCAGGTACTATTGAGTGGGAGTAGTTTATACCTTGTAAGTGCTTCTTCATTTATTACCAAAGACATAAGTAATATGAGAAATAACTTTGTGAAAAAGCAATAAGCACTTCAACCTATTAAGTCGATTTCGACTTTTTAATCTTATGAGACAAAGGTTTTTTTGATAAAATCTTGCAATAATGGAGATTTTTTATGTACAAGACTGAACAAGAAGAATTTTGGGCTGGCGACTTTGGCACCAAATACATTGATAGAAATAATTCGGAGCAAGTTCTATATTCAAAAGTTGCTATGTGGGCAAAAATGCTCCGATCAGCAAATAATGTGAGTTCAATTAGAGAACTTGGTTGCAATATTGGCTTGAACTTAGTTGCTTTGAAGCGACTTCATCAAAAAATAAGTCTTTTCGGCTATGAAATTAATGAGGAAGCAGTCCGTCAAGCAAATGAGTTTAACGTCGCCAAAATTACGAGAGGTTCTATTTTAGATAAGATAGAAGATGAGGCTGTCGATTTAACCTTCACCGCTGGAGTTTTGATTCACATTAACCCTAACCACCTATCTAATGTGTATGAAAATCTTGTTTATGGTTCAAATAGATATGTTCTCGTAGCGGAATATTATAATCCCTCTCCTACCACAATAAATTATAGGGGGCATACTGAAAGACTATTTAAGCGTGATTTCGCTGGTGAATTGATAGACAACTATGGGCTTAAACTTGTTGATTATGGGTTTATTTACAAGCGAGATAATTGGGCACCGCAAGATGATATTAGTTGGTTTTTATTAGAAAATTAACCAAATCTCATATCCTATATTTCGCGTAGATATTTTTCGTCTTAGTAACGTTGTAAAAGCAATGATTGATAAAACCTAAATGTACTAAAACGAGTCTAAATCGCAAATTTTTGTACATTCGAAATTATTTGTAGAGAGATAGAGATGCTGACTATGTGAGACGCTAAGCAAGTATATTCCCCTTAAAATCATTGCGCTACAGTAGACGTTGAAAAACCGTACTATTCAACCCTTTAACAAATCTATAATATAAGATTGACACTAAACCTATGGAGGTGTGAGATGAAATCTTATGACGAGTTAAAAGCTGAAAAGGAAGCAATTTAGCAACAGAGGGTTGAAGCTAAAAAGAACGAACGTGCTAACGCCCTAAAAAGTGAAGCTTCTTTGCAAAGAGTTTGGCTTCACTGCTGGAATATTAAAAGGCTCACTTGCTGAAGGCCGAAAGGTAAAAACCGATAGTTGAAATGATAAGCATAAATCAAATTGAAAATCCTAAGAAAAAAATTTTATTTCTCGGTTATGATCAAACACAGACAACACTAATCGATGCTCTAATAGCTAACAAATGTGCTGTTGACCATATGGCAGGTGAAATTGACTCTATCAAGGGCTATGACTGTGTGATTAGTCATGGATACAGACACATACTTAAACAAAGTACAATCAATGGTTTTGCTTGCCCAGTATTTAATCTGCACATATCGTATCTGCCCTATAACCGTGGAGCTCATCCGAACTTTTGGTCGTTTTATGACAACACTCCAAGTGGTGTAACAATACATTTGATTGATAATGGAATTGATACTGGCCCAATCGTTAAACAAAAATATGTCAATTTTAAGGAATCGGATGACACGTTTGTTAAGACGTATTCTGTCCTAATAAAAAGCATGGAGGATTTGTTCCTTGAATTTCTTCCATCGTTGCTAAACAACACTTGGACAGCAAAATCGCAAAGGGGCGAAGGGACTATTCATTATGTAAAAGATTTACCCAGTAACTTTTCTGGATGGAATGCAAAGATATTTGACGAACTTGAAAGATTAGATAATGAAGGACTCAAACATGACGACAAATAGCCTTGTCATTAACTCTAGAGAAATTGCCAGTGAATATGCTCCATATATAATTGCAGAGGTGTCAGCAAATCACAACGGTTCGATATTACGGGCTAAAGAAACAATTCTTGCAGCCCGTAATGCAGGAGTTGATGCAGTTAAAATCCAAACTTACACACCAGATACGATGACAATTGATGTCCATAAGTCAGATTTCCTTATCGAAGATGGGCTATGGAAGGGGCGATCGTTGTATGATTTGTATAGCGAAGCTTACACTCCTTTTGAGTGGCATAAAGAGCTATTCGATTATGCTAGAGAGATCGGAGTTACGCTATTTTCTTCGCCGTTTGATGAAACAGCAGTGGATTTGTTAGATAGCTTGGATGCGCCAGCTTATAAGATTGCATCTTTTGAAGTAGTCGATTTGCCTCTTATCAAGTACATAGCTAAAAAGAATAAACCGATACTCATGTCAACTGGGATGGCTTCGTGTGATGAGATTGGTGAGGCGCTAGAAGCGGCTAAGTCTGTTGGCAATCGAAAAATTTTGTTGTTTCACTGTATCAGTAGTTATCCAGCGCCTTTATCTGAAGCTAACCTTAATATGATTCCGATATTACAAAAGGAATTTAATATCCAAGTTGGCCTCTCTGATCATACAATTGGCAATTTAGCATGTGTACTAGCCACTTCGATTGGCGCAACTGCAATTGAGAAACACTTCACAATAAACCGATCTGATGGTGGCGTAGATAGCAGCTTTTCGCTAGAGCCAACAGAAATGAAAGCTTTAGTAAAGGAAACAAAAGAGGCTTTCCACGCATTAGGATCAAAATCATTCAGTAGGTCTTCTATTGAAGAAAGTAATAAGGTTTTTCGCCGCTCATTATACTTTGTAAAAGATGTGGACAAAGGAGAAATTATCACTAAAGAGAGCGTTAGAAGAATTCGCCCTGGTTTCGGATTAGAAGCGAAGTACATCGATCACGTAATAGGATCTAAATGTCTTATTTCTGCTAAAAGAGGGGATAGAGTCACAACTCAGCACTTCAATAAGAGAGGTGAATAGGTGAAACTGTTAGTTGTTTTATCACACTTAATGTCGAGGAGTTGCGAACTGGGAGAAGAGTCAGTCGCACGAGCAAATATGGCAATAAAAATGTTTCCGTGCGACCAATACGACAAATTAGTGACTCTTGGTTGGGATTATCGTGCTGATTGCGATGTGCCAATTGCTGAAGTTGTAAGCGATTACATATTAAAAAATTCAGACATTAATAAGTCATCAGTAATAGCAATAAGAGAATCGCGCGATACAGTCGGTGATGCGGTCTACTGTTTAGATTTTTTTCGTGGCTCCATATTAAAAAAAATTGTTGTTGTTACATCGGACTATCACGTTGAAAGAACAAAATTCATTTTCAATCGTGTGTTTAACAATTCTGTCTCGATAGAAGTTTATGGAGTGGAAACAGAAGCAAATTTAGATTCAGAAATTTTACTGCATGAGCAACAATCACTTGATGCTTTCTGCCAAGCATTTGATGGAATTGATTTCTCATCTCGACATGAAATTTTCTCTGCGCTGTCAGAAATGCATCCATTCTACAACGGTAAGATCTACCCTAAGATTTCTTCTCATGAGTGAGCGGCAAAACAACAGGTCCTTTTTCATTCCTTGGATTATTAATTTTAGAAGCTAATGAGGTTTTACGTCGGTCGTGATACTTATTAGCAATGTCAAAGTGCTTGATGTTATCGCAAAGGATTGCGTTCCAAGAATTCTACTAGGGTTTAGATTAGAGGCAAAATACCGTGATTTGTTTACTAGATATAAATGTGTTAAATCAGCAAAGGATAGTGATAGAGTGACCCGATACCACTTTGATGTTATGGAATCCTTAATTAGAGCTACAGTTCTTTAGTCATATTTCGTCACAAAAGATGGTAGGTTGGAATTTAATCTGACTCGCTAGCGAGCTTGCAACAGAAAAATCCTTGATTTTGTGTCAGAATGTTATTTGGTTTAATTTTAAAATAAAATTCTAATTTACTTATGTCTCCACCTTATTCCCTTTTCACTAACTCTCCACTCATTTAACTCACTGAGTATCATCTTGTAATTTTCAGAGATTTGTTTTTTGGTAAACCAACCATCTATTTTTAAATGAACGTACCCTTCTTTTTTTTCGTGAAACATTCTTTGAAAACTATTGGTTTTATCATTTAAAAGATCATTTTCTATTTCTTCCCTTGTTTCACTTTCAAAGACTTTGTTAGGATCACAATTTAAAATCTCCGACAATTTTTTTAGATGCTTTTTTGGGTTTGTCTGACCTTTTTCAATTCTAGAATACTGAGATTGGGTTATGCCTAGCTGTTTAGACATATCTTTCTGGCTGTATCCTTTATTTAACCTTTTTTTCTCAAGAGGATTTTGATTTTTAGCTAATTTATACATAAATATACATAATATGTGTTTTTATGTATAAGTAAACAAATATTTTTATTGTTGATTAAATCAGTTTAATTGATTTTTATTTTAACTAGTGTTTGAATAATTATAAAATGATGAAAAAACAGTGGATAAAAAGTTGGAAAATGAACAAACAAAGAGATATAGCTTCATAGCTAAGGCCTTTCATTGGGGGTTTATTATGCTTTTTGCATACGGAATATTCAAACAAGTAGACGAACTAGAACAACTAGCTGATCAGGCATTGTTGGAATTTGAGTTGGCGTTTGCTGCAGCTTTTTTATTTCTTCTTGTTACTCGTTTTATATATATGAAAAAAACACAAACATCATCACTTCCCGCTACAACCCCTAAATTACAAAAATATGCCGCAAAAATAGTTCATTATGGAATGTATCTATGCTTAGCTTTAATTCCTATATCTGGCATCTTAATTGGTGCCCTGTACTGGTTTGGGATAAAAAGTGGTTTTTTAATTGAAGGAGTGATAAGTGTTCACGAGTTTTCTTTTACCTTAATTTATTTTTTTATAGTTATTCATATTTCTGCGGCAATTTATCATAGATTTCTGAAAGATGGTGTTTGGAACTCAATGGTTCCATTTTGGAGAGAAAAGCTGGATTAAGATAAAATTAGACTTACAATTGTATTTTTAAAAAGAAACTTGAATTCATGTATCTTGTTCATTTCGAGAATAGGCATATTTACTTAAAGTTTTTTAGAATAAAGTGATGTAAGGGTACTAATTTGTTTAAAATATTAATTACAAATGGTAGATCCTGGAAAGCAGTTTGTATTTGAAAAACATGGCAAACTCAAATATTGCTTTAATAAAATAATGTATAATAAGTATTAAAAAACGTATCTATTTTAAACTACTTAATAAGATTTATTTAAAAATTTTTGTCATTTGTCCCCGGGAGTTTTTGGTTTGTTTTCCATATTATCTAACAGAGACCTTTCATTTTTTCAGAAGATAAGATGGCTAAGACTTCTAATTCGAGCAGGCTTTGATAGGCGTTTTGATAAGCTTGTGAGTTTGATCTTTGAACTAATACCTAATGATAGACCCATAGTAATTGATGTTGGTGCGAACGTAGGTAATTTTACTCGTTCTTGTGTAAAGCAGAAGAAAAATACCAGTTTGATCATTGCGGTTGAGCCCTCACATTATGTATTCCCAATTTTAAAGCTATGGTCCAGATTTTGGGCTTCAAAGGATTTAAAAATTATTTGTAAAAAAAATGTTTTGTCCGATAAAAAAGGTGTTAGTAAACTTCACACACCCATAAAGGATACTGGGTCACTTAGGGTGGGTTTGGCTTATATAGGACAACAAAAACATGACAATGTGTATAGTGAGTCAGTAGAGGTTATAAAATTAGATGAATTACTTTCAGAGCAAGGTATATCAAGCGTTGACCTTGTAAAAGTTGACGTTGAGGGTGCAGAAGAAAATGTAATAAATGGGGCTTCAAGATTGATTAACGAAATCAAACCTTATTGGTATTTAGAACTTGATGATAGTAGAGCAAAACTTATGGGGAATTCCTCGAAAAGGGTCTTTAAACGAATGATAGATGCTGGTTACGAAGCCTATTTTCTAGACAAGAATTTAAAGCCTGTGAAAGCCGATACATTGCATGGGGAAGATAATTATCTATTTGTTCCAAAAAAATATTCAAATAGGTTTCTCAAACACAGTTAATTCGAAAGTAAAGATTAATGTATAAATTTAATTTTATTATGGTGCTTATATTAGTTTTGGCAGGCTAATTATGGTTTTAATTTGCTATTTTTTTTTAATATATACCTTTTTTGAATCATAGTATTTTAAATTCTAGTGTACAAAAATGGCTTAATAGCTAGGTAATGCACATGTCTCTATTATCAAAAAGCAAAAATATAAATGCTCCGGAAAGTATTGATATTGTAACTCTCTCAGATATTCGGAATGACTTTGGCGGTTCCCTAAGCAGATATCTTGAAGATAAGGAAATAACAGACGTCATAATTATATTTTCTGCAGATATAAACGTAAAAAATCAAGACAAAGCAAATTTTTTTGTCTCAATGGCTATTACTACAAATTTTTTGTTGCCCGAGATGATTGAGCCATTTACCAGGTCTTTAGCAAATGAACACCAAAAATTTCTATTTAGCTGGGTGCCAGCTCACTTATTTGGGACTGAGGAATTCTCAATATTCATTGAAAATTCAGAATTTGGTGAATTTTTAGTTAACGGTCTTGTAGGAGAGATTATAAGAGAGGCAAATGTTGAGGATGCAGTGGCTTATCTATCCGAAAAAATCGTTACTCAAGTCTCTTAAACATAAAATAATTTTTTTTGTTATTTTTTAAAAATAATATCTAAACAAGTGATTTGTTTAGACGTTTCATATTTTATGATGAATGACCTACTTAAAATTCAATCGGAACTCGACAGAAGACCAAAACAGATGAAGCCAGAGAATAAGAATTCCCAAATCAAAGAAGAGGAGCCAAATTCTGGCATAATAGAGCCAAATCCTTATTTAGCCTCTCCGCGTCTTTTTGGACCAAAATGTTCTACTCATGAATGGCTCGGTGGATTTAGGGCTTTTCAATTGCAAAATGAGTCTATGAGTAAACTGTAGATATTTATTTTTAAAACAATTTATAATTATCTCCTTTGATAAGATAATTTGTGACTTATCACTAAAATTTTAATATTTTTATCGATAATCATTGACAGGTGAGATACATCCAATAAAACACCTATTGAATGTCTCAAAATAAATAAGCTAGGAGTTGATTATGATTGAGCAGATTAATGTTGGTGTTATCGGTACGGGATGGTGTGGTGGAATTCGTACAAAAGCTTGTTCAGATAATCCACTTGTAGAAAAGCTATTTATTGCAGAAATAAATGATGCACGTCGAAAAGAGGTTGCAGAACAGTATGATGTGCATGAGTCTGTCTCAGATTGGCAAAAGCTTATTCTTAATCCTGAAATAGATACAATTATAATATCAGCAACTCCTGAAACAACACATTATCCAATGGCTCTTGCCGCATTACAAGCTGGGAAAAATGTTTTCATGGAAAAGCCTATTGCTACTACATTAGAGCAAGCTGATGAACTTATCCAAACGGCAATAGATAAAGAAGTAAAATTCACCATTGGGTATTCACAACGTTTCAATTCAAAGTATGCGTATGTTCAAAAAGCTTTGAATGAAGGATTGATTGGAGAACCAGTTACTTGCCTCGTTAGTAGGCATGTTACAAGAGAGTTAGGGACTAAAATTTCGGGACGAACAGCCCTCTCACCTGCTGCTATGGAAGCGACACATGATTTGGATTTTCTTTTATGGTGCTTGCGTCCACGAAGGCCTGTTAAGGTATATAGTCAAACGGCTGGAAAACTATTTTCTCAAAATAGTGAAACACCGGACCATCAGTGGATTTTGGTTACTATGGACGACGGCACAACAATTACAGTAGGTGCTGGCTGGATACTGCCTTTAGGATATCCAAATTATGCGCATACATGGATTGAAGTAATCGGAACAGATGGTGCATTAATAATCGATGACTCCCATAAAGATGTTCATCTGACAACGACTAAGGACGGGATAAGATACCCTATGTCTTCAATGCCGGGAGAACCTGTAAATCATACATATGCAGGACCAATGTATGAAGAAACAGTTCACTTTTTAGATGCAGTTTGTCGAAATAAACCAGTTTTAGTGAAACCTGAGGAGGCAAAGGAAGTAATGGACTTATACACTGCTGCAGATCTTTCGGTTGAAAGAGGAGAGCCGGTTTTACTTCCTGTAAATAGTTATGGGTGAGACAAAATTTTGGTGCTCTGCTTAATATAGCGTGCATGGAATAATGTAAACAGATGCTTCTTGCCATTCTCGATATCACATTGCCGGTGCTGCTCATGCTCGGTATCGGCAGCATTTTATATGTGCTGAAAATTCACTTTGACTCAAAAACTATTGGTATTTTAATTATAAAAATTGCCACTCCTTGCCTCACATTTTCAACCTTAGTCAGAACTGAATTTACTCTCGTGGAGTTGTCATTATCTGGTGTAGCAGCAATTATGGTTATGGTATTAGTGGCGGCATTTTCTCTTCCATTTATAAAATTAAAAGGGGACAGACTAGGTGCTTACATGAGTTGTCTTTTGCACCCAAATTCAGGCAATTTACCATTACCTCTATGCTTGCTAGCTTTTGGAGAAAAAGGTTTAGCTCTGGCATTTCCATATTTTGTAATTGTTTCTGTTTCGCAGAATACTTTTGGATATGCAATGATTGCTGGCAATTTGAAGTGGAAAGAATTTTTTTTTCATCCAATAGTCATTTCTGTAACAGCTGCTTTTATTGTAAAAATTACCGATTTAACTGTCCCAAACATGTTACTCAACACCACTTCCTATCTAGGATATACAGCTATTCCGCTTCCACTGTTGCTTCTTGGATATGCGCTTCCACAAATATCAGCTGGTAATATAAAAATTGGGATCGTTTATGCTGCAGCTCGCTTAGTGTTTGGAGGAATTTCTGGCCTTTGCGTGATATATGTATTAGGACTGACTGGAATGCTAGCAGGGGTTGTAATGATTATGGCTTCAATGCCTGTTGCGTTGCTGAATTTTATTATTGCAGCAGAACGAAATGTTGAGCCAAATAACATCGGTGGCATAGTGATTGTTTCTTCGCTTTCTATGGTATTTCTTTTACCTTTGCTCGTTTGGTTTGTTTTATGGGCATTTCCAGTTTGATGTAGATAAAGTAAGATATATTTTAGAACGAAATCTTAGTTAAGTTATTTTACAGATGCTTAGAACAAATTTGTTAAACCGAATTTCCTTGCCGAGAGAGCTAAAAGCGTTTCTTTTAGATTACCCAAGAAAAGGCTGGAGTGAAAACCCAAATTTTCAACACTTTAGCGAATTTTGGTTGCAACGACATGAAATGTTTCGAGAGTTGAGCGCACATTTAATTTTTCTTTCGCAATCAATTTTGAATAAAGAAATTAATGAAGACGAATATCAAAAGCAGACGCTTAGATATTCTAGTTTCATGCTTCAACAATTACATTTGCATCACGAGATGGAGGACAATTATTTTTTTCCAGGTATTGCAAAATATGATAAAAAATTAATTGCTGCTATTGAGCTTTTGGAGACTGATCATTCTGAAATTAGCGCTTTAGTTGATGCTTACGAAGTGATATTAAAAAGATGTATTACTCCAAAGGAAACATTAATTTATGCAGGTAACCTTCTAGAATACCAGAGTAGGTTCAATAAAGCCTTAACGCGGCATTTAGAAGATGAAGAAGACATTATTGTACCAGCTGCGCTCCATTATGGATATAGGCGATAATAAGTATAAATTTTATAATTTAGATTTTTATCCTCTGATAATGTATATCAAAACATGACCAACACGAAATTATGAATTAACCGGAAATAAAATAAATCAAGTTGAAAAAAAATGTTTTCATCACATATCTTTTTTACGAACAATATTATGCTTGGAGTACCCGATGAGTTGGAATCCTGATTTTGGTGCATTAATGCCCGGAACATCCAATATAGATGCCATTGAGACGGTTATAGTCCCAAGAGCGAGAGATATTGGTGGGTTTGAAGTGAGACGTGCATTACCAACTAAAAAAAAACAAATGGTTGGGCCCTTTATTTTTTTCGACCAAATTGGACCTGCAGAGTTTTTAACGAATAAGGGTATAGATGTTAGACCGCATCCTCATATAGGACTTGCTACCCTTACATATCTTTTAAATGGTGCTTTAGACCATCGAGACTCACTTGGTAATTATCAGACAATAAGAGCTGGTGACGTAAATTGGATGGTTGCAGGAAATGGAATTACTCATTCAGAGCGAACGGGTACAAAAGAGCGTTCATCAAACCATTCCCTGTTTGGAATACAAAGTTGGTTGGCTCTTCCGGAGAAACATGAAGACATCAATGCCTTTTTTTCTCATCATCCGCAATCAGCCTTACCATTCATAGAAGACAGAGGTGTGAGTGCCTGTCTTGTTGCAGGCAGTTCCTGGGGAGGGTCATCCCCACTCAAACAGTTTTCCGATATGTTTTATATAGATGTGAATTTAGACGCGTTTGCATCAGTACCTTTGCCAGATGAACACGAAGATAGGGCAATTCATGTTATGCGGGGAGAAATCGTTGTCGCTGGACAAAGTTTTGAAACAGGAAAAATGCTTATATTTCGTCCAGGTGACAAAATCTCAATAAAGGCTGGAAATAATGGGGCAAGAGTAATAATGCTTGGTGGTGCTACACTAAAGGGCCCTCGTTATATTTGGTGGAATTTTGTTTCTTCTTCACTTGATAAAATTGAAGCTGCGAAAAAAGACTGGGCAGCGGGCGAATGGGAGAAGGGAAGGTTTCAGCTTCCATTTGGCGATGCGGATGAATTCATTCCTCTTCCTGAAAAATAAATTTCTATCTATATAAGGAAGGATAAAATGTCGATAAGACCTGTAAAAACAAAATCAACTGCCCGTCCCGCAATGGAAGGTGCAGGTGTTCATCTACATCGTGTTTTTGGATTTGGAGATACAAAACCATTTGACCCATTTTTAATGATGGATGATTTTCGCAATGATCACCCAAGTCAGTATAAAAAAGGATTTCCATGGCATCCGCATAGAGGCATCGAGACTATAACTTATGTGTTAAAAGGAACTGTTGCCCACGCAGACAGTCTTGGAAATTTTGGAGACCTTTCTGATGGTGACATACAGTGGATGACAGCAGGGTCTGGTATAATTCATCAGGAAATGCCAAAAGGTGATAAAAATGGTCATATGCATGGATTCCAGCTTTGGGCTAATCTTCCATCAGCAGAGAAAATGACGACGCCGAGATATCAGGATATTAAATCAAAAGAAATTCGTGTGCTAGAAGAAGATGATGGTAGCAAAATTAAGGTAATAGCAGGAAATTATAAAGGTGTTAAAGGGCCGGTAGATGGCATTGCTGCGGACCCACATTATTTAGATATCTTTGTTCCTCCTAGAATAAGTAAACGTTTCCCTTTTGATACCTATAGACAGGGATTTGCGTATATATTTGAAGGAAGTGCTAATTTTGAGGGAGCATCTAATCCTGTTGGCGTAAAAGTTGAAAAAGAGTTTAATGGTCACGAAATTGAATTAAGAGATATGTCTGGTAACAGAACTTTAGTGCTTTTTGACAAGGGTGATGAGGTGGTTGTGAATGCAGGCCAGAACGGGGTGCGTTTTTTGTTAATATCTGGCAAGCCATTGCGGGAACCTGTGGCATGGCATGGCCCAATCGTAATGAATACCCAAGAGGAATTGCAGCATGCGATGAGAGAACTTAATAATGGAACATTTATAAAGACAAGTGCAAAAAGTCTAGGTTTTTAACTAGGTAAGTTCGAAGAAAGAGCGACAATAAACAAAATTTATACGGTTTTAAGCACCTAAAGGTGTTTGGTCAAGGCTTGTGGAACTGCAGATATCCATAATTCATCTAATTTCTGCATTTGCCTTCGTTCAATGAGGTTTGATACCTTCCAATAACGGCCGCTTAGCACAAAATAACCTAGTTCTGTCTCAAGTTTCAAAGCTGCTTCTATAGCTTTTTCGTTGAGAATAAGCAATTCTGATGGTAACTTACTCCGGGTTTCATTTGCTCGTGGAAATATAAGGCGGGAGGATAAACTTGATAAATTTACGGTCTCACAGCCTTGTCGAAGAGCAAAAACATAAAATCTTGCTGCACATGCCTCCAAAGATGTTAAAGATATATCGTCTCGAAGGGGGTCTGGGTTTCCAGAGCCATAAAAATGAGTTGGACCACTTTTAGGGTAGACCATATCGCATCCCATAAATGCAATTTGTTTAGGTTTGTAATAATGTAATATCCAGTATGCTGCCGTAAATGCCATTGTCCCTCCAGCATAAATAAATCCACCATATTTATTTTGAGCGGGTACAAACTGTTCTTCATCAATGAGTTGCTGCCCTTTTTTAATTTTCCTTGGAAGACGTTCTGGCAATAAATCATGGGGATAAATCAAATCATTCCAGTCATCTCGAACTTGCCAAGCATTATTTATCGCTGATATTTTATCAAAATTCTTTCTATCCCACTGTCTTGCTATAATGCTATTTGGAGCAGATCCGATAAGTAAAACTCTGGTCATACTATTTCTCTTATTAAGTTCTCATACATAACAAATGGGCATTATAACTTTATACTTTCCGAAATTACTTACCTAATGGAATTTAACATACTATGTTGGCAGGGAGGATGCTGATGTGTATAATTTGAACATTAAAAAGTTTTGAATATGATTGTTATAGCATCATTTTTTGCAGATGTTTATAAATTTATCCTTAAAACATTAACTATTAAATTTTTAGATAATTACAAAGTTCTTATTAGGAAGTAAAAATTAATGACAAAGGCAAGAAAAGGTATTTATGCCGCTCCGATATCCCCATTTACAGATGATTATCGTCTTGATTGCTCTAAATTAGCGAATTACTGTTTGTATTTACTTAATGATGGTGGTTGCGATGGTGTAGCGCCAATAGGTACAACCGGGGAAGGTGCATCGGTTTCTATTGATGATCGGATGAAGCTTCCAAAATTATTTTTCGAAGCAAGTATTCCTGCTGACCGAGTAATTATCGGAACTGGAAATCCGTCTACACCTGACGCTGCACGACTATCGAAAGCAGCTTTGGAGTATGGATACGTCAATCAGCTGGTGCTGCCACCATTTTATTATAAATCTGTCGGTGATGACGGTCTGTATGACTATTTTTCATATATGATTAAAACAATCAACTCAGAAAACTTACGTATTTACCTTTATCATTTTCCGCAAGTTTCTATGGTCCCAATCTCAGTTGACTTAGTATTGCGGTTAAAAAATGAATTTGGACCAATTATTGCTGGTCTTAAGGATTCATCTGGAGATTTTTCCCAATCTCTAGCTTTTACAGCGGCTACTGGCGGAATTAATCAGGATTTTGACGTTTACCCATCTTCTGAAGCCTTTTATTTTAAAGGAATCCAAGCGGGGTGTGCAGGTATAATTTCTGGGTCCACTAATGTTTTTGCAACACTTGTGCAAGCTGCAATAAATTCGCCTGAAGGATCAGAAAGCAACGAATTCAAAAAAGTGATTGAAGCGCGAAGTTTTATAGGTAAGTTTAATTTAATGGCAGCGATGAAAGCTGCTGAGGCTAAAAGGACTGCTGATGAATCTTGGGAGAGATTAGCGCCACCACTCCAAAAACTTAATAAAGAAGATAAACAAAAGCTTTATGATGGTTTATCAAAAATATTTGCTTAAAAAGAGGAAATAAATATGGATGGAAATTCAAGAGACGTGAGTAAAAAAAGCGATCATATCGAAACATCACAAAATCCTGTTGATTTTGAGGATTGGCCAGAAGAACTAGTTAAAGAAATGAGACAAAGTCATAACAACGGGTGCGTCGGTTCTGTGTTAGTTTCTGAAACTTCTAAAGTTAGGGTTTGGCATTTAAGATTACCACCAGGTTATCGTTGCCCATTCCACAGACATGTAAATCCTTATTTTTGGAGTTCTCATAATGATGGACGCGCTAGGAATTATTTTTCCTCTGGGGTTATTAAAGAAGTAAATCATTTTGCTGGTGAAACCAGGCACTTTTACTATGGTGAAGACGAATATATGCTTCATTCCGTTGAAAATATCGGTGAGACTGAATTATTATTTACTACAGTTGAATTCATTGATGGTGAAAATGCACCACTGAATATACCTGACAGTTACCGTTTAAAAGAGCCTTCTATATAAAATTTTAGATGCCAATAATACCATTAGAACGGGGAAAATAAATGTCTGAGGTTTCATATTCATCTGATATGCCTGTGCCAAAAAAAATGAATGCTTGGGTTCTCAAAAACCCCGAAGAGTTGGTTCAAGTTATAAAACCAGTTCCTGTCCCAGGTAAAGCAGAGGTACTAGTTCGTATTGATGCAATTGCAATTTGTGCAACAGACTTGGAGGTGATTAAATATGGAACACCGGCCTTGATAGAGGGGGGGAAACCTTTCAATAAAAATTTCACTCCTGGCCATGAATATATGGGGACAGTCGCTGCGCTAGGGCCAGGTGTTGATGAATTTGAAATTGGCGATAGGGTAACAGTGGAGATTCACGCCGGCTGTGGACAATGTAAAAGATGTCGCTCAGGTATGTACACGTCCTGCCATAATTACGGGCTCAATTATGGGAATGTAAATAAAGGTCATCGAGCTAATGGATTCACCTCACAAGGTGGGTTTTGCCAATATGCTATTAATAATATTAATACCATGATTAAAGTGCCCGATAGCATGAGTGATGAAGTGGCAACTCTAGTTGTTACGGCGGGCACTTCTATGTATGGGCTAACCGAATTAGGTGGACTCGTAGCAGGTGAGAGTGTTGTAGTTATTGGGCCTGGTCCTATTGGATTACTTGCAGTGGCCGTAGCAAAATCACTTGGGGCGTCTCCCGTCATATTAATTGGCACGAGAGAAAACAGACTTAAAATTGGACAGAAGCTTGGTGCCGATATTATTTTGAATGCAAAAGAGGTAGATGTTGAACACGAAGTAAAGGCAATAACAGGTAAAGGTGCCGATTATATTATAGATTGCGCAGGCTCTGAAGAAACAGTTAATCAATCAGTACATATGGCAAATAGGGGGGGGAAAGTATGTTTGGCTGCCTTTCCTAAAAAACCAGTAAATTTTGACATAGGACACCTCGCTGTTAACAACATATATCTATATGGAATTCGTGGTGAAGGTAAGTCCGCAACTCACCGTGCCATGGCTTTTTTGGCAGAGAGAAGATTTGACCCTGCTCTTGTGCATACACATACATTTGATATGAATGACCTGCCTGAAGCTATTCGGTATGCAAAAGAAAGAGTGGATGATGCTATAAAAGTTATAGTAACAAATAGCTATTAGTCCATCACATTCGCTTTTTAACTTATGATTTATTTTGTAAATTCTCCTGCTTCTAGAATTACTAGTTCGTTTTCACCAACCCCATTCTTCCTGTGCTTGGCTGCGTTTTGATATTCGTCAGAAGCCCAACATTTTTCCGCTGCTTCCAGCGATGGAAACTCTATTACAACAAATCTCTCAAATTTTTCTGGCCCTTCAAGAATTTTAAATTTTCCTCCTCGACCTAATACTTTGCCACCATGAGCCTCAATTATTTTAGGTACCTGGTCTGTGTATCGTTTGTATGCAATTGGGTCATTAATTTTTGCGCGAGCAAGCCAATAAGCAGGCATTAGTATCTCCTGAATATCTAAAATAAATCACTACGATATCCGTTAAACATCATTCTACAATTAGTTACAACTAATAATGAAAATAGTAAACTTCTTACTTTTATAAAGAATTGCTGCAAGCATTTAATAATTTAGCCTTAAAGCATACAACCTGAAAGGTATTTTTGTCTCCAATAAAACGAAATTACTTATTTTTTACACTTTCTTTTGTGTTAATTTATTTTCAGGTAGTTGGGTGCTAGCCTAACATTATTGAAAATAATATGGGAAATTATCAAATGCAGTTTGAAACGATAGTTACAGAAATAGATGAGTGCATCATGCTTATTACTCTTAATCGTCATAAAACACTCAATGCTTTAAATCAAAAGATGGCTGAAGAGATCATTTCTGCATTGCGTGAGGCAGATAAAAATGAAGAGGTTGGTTGTATAATTATTACAGGCTCTGAAAAGGCATTTGCAGCTGGAGCAGATATTAAGGAGATGAGAGAACATTCCTTTTCTGAGATGTATCGGCTTAATTGGTTCGCAGAATGGGATGGGATTAGCCAGATTCGCAAGCCTGTTATCGCAGTAGTTTCAGGATATGCACTCGGTGGGGGATGTGAGTTGGCTTTAATGTGTGATTTCATACTTGCTTCCGAAACGGCTAAGTTTGGTCAACCAGAAATATCGCTGGGTATTATGCCTGGCATTGGTGGAAGTCAGCGTTTAACCAGAATAATTGGAAAATCAAAAGCTATGGAAATGTGCTTGACAGGAAGGCTAATGGATGCAGACGAAGCAGAGAAAACAGGGATGGTTGCACGTATTTTTACCCAAGAAACACTTTTAGATGAAGCAAAAGAGATAGCCAAAAAGATTGCAAGTTTTTCAAAACCAGCTGTCCAGATGGCAAAAGAGTCAATCAATAGGTCTTATGAGACAAGCTTATCAGAGGGACTTCGCTTTGAGCGAAGATTATTTCATGCAATGTTTTCTACTGCTGACCAGAAAGAGGGTATGTCGGCATTTATAGAAAAAAGAGAAGCAAACTTTATAAACAAATGATTAATTAAAAAATAAATATATTCATAAAAAATTAACTAATATCTTCACTTAATATAGTCATTTGGACATGGTAGCAAATATCTCCATCTTCATCATCTTTAAAAACGATACCTAGTGTTTCTCCATCAATAATGAATTCAACTGAGTCATCTGTTTCTTCTCTTGATTTCAATTTAATATCAGCCCCACGAAATTTTGTTGTTAAAAAATTTTGTACTCTTTGGATTTCATCTGGTTGCATATTTTATTTCTTTTTTAATAAAATGATAGATTTAATAAATAAAGAATATAATGAATGATTTAATATTTAATGTCTAGCCATTGAAACATTCTCTTTTAGCTTATAACTTTAGTTTTTAATTATGACATGTGACGTGTAAGTTGTCCATTGTGATTAGGCCAGTTAGGGCGAGTTGAGATGTTATTTGTATTATTGCATATTCCGCATCGTAATTTATATCCAATTTTTGGAACGGGATAGTTCTGACCTAATTTATTAATAATTTCTTTCGTTTCAATCACATTATTATGGCCACAATTGTTACACCAGCAAAAAATGTCTAGTCTTTCGACTAAAAGATCGTGCAATGTCAGAGCAGTTAACATTGACATGTCGTGATTTAATAAATTTTGTTTCTTAAATAATTTCTCCATTCTAAATTCAGTTCCTATTCGAAAAAGTTGTGAAATTAATTTTGTTCTTGTTTTGTTCTATTATTATTCAGGAATTTTACAATATTAATCTATTTAATATGTTGGATAAAGAAATCATCCTGAGAATAATATTGCTTTATATTCAAAATATTAGGCATCGAGAAGCTAATATTAACGGGCATAGATAAGTTTAGGTAGATTATTTAAATAGTGGATAACTCTCTTCAGAGAATTTGACTTAAGCAAAGTTTTGTGTCTTCCATGCAATAAGAATAACGAATTTGAATCGGTACGTAATTTTCTCTTTTCAATAATTAAAACAGGAGTTTCGTTGGCGTGTTTATAAATTGAAAAAGATGCTGACTCAGATGAATGATCAAGTGCATAATCACGCCAATCTCCAAGTGCTACTTTTGCAGAATATGTTGATAAAATAATCGATAATTCTGTTCGACTAAAATAATAAGGTTTTTTAAAAGTTTTTGAGTAAAATAAATTTTTCATTAATTAAAAGTGTACAAATAAAAATTAATTATTCAAGATAATCTGTTTATTTTTTTAAGGTAATTTACAATGTGATATGCACAAATGGTGTTTGTTGTGGTATCAATACTCAATTTAATTTAACCATTTTGAATACAGGAAAGGCTAGTTTGGTTTATGGCTGATATTTTTGACGAAATTGAGGAAGATTTACGCCGTGATAGGATGGCACTGTTGTGGCAACGGTATGGTAACTTTATACTCGGATTTGCTATCTTAATAATCGTTGGAGTTGCTGGCAATCAAGGTTATGATTATTGGAAAAATTCAAGAGCACAATCAGCAGGAGATATGTTTTTTGAAGCAGTTATGGCTGAAAATTCTATTGATGCGATGAGTGCTGTTTCAAAAGAATTGCCAAAAGGTTATGAAATGCTTTCTAGATTTAGGATGGCTGCTTTGTTTTCAGAAGAGGGTAACCAAGCAGAAGCAGAAAAATCCTATCTTTTGCTTAGCGAAGATCCTTCAATTGATTCATTTTATCAGCAAATAGCGCTTTTATTATCTGTAATGAATGCTCCTGAAACTGCAAATAAGGAAGAACTTATAAATAGAATTTCCTCTCTTTCTGAATTTGCTGGTCCATTGCAAGGGTTGGCGTTAGAGACAAGTTCCGGCTTATATCTCGAACTCAACCAACAGGGTAAAGCGCTATCTTTTCTTAAACGAGCCTCGGAACTTACGGATATACCGCCGGATTTGAGGCAACGTATCTCACAGTCGTTATTGATTCTCGATTTTAAAAATGATGATACATCAACAAGTAAATCAGAGTAACCATAACTATGCGAACACTTATTAACTTGATAATTTTTTTTGGAGGCTCTGTATTACTATTATCTTGCTCTAATAACAGCAATATTTTATCTGGAGAAAGACAGTCTGTATTACCCAATTTTGCTGATATTTCTATTAATCCAGATGCAGCTAATGAGATTGATCTGAGTTTAAATCAAACATTGAAAACAGATGCCTCTCATGCGGGTGGAAATGAAAGGCATTCGGGCGGTAATTTATCTTTATCATACCCATTAACCTTAAGTTGGTCGGCTCGTATAAAGGGTATTAAGGATGAAACGATAGACTTGCCGCAGCCAATCATTTCAGCTGGCCGTATTTTCGCGTTAGATGGTAATAGTGAGCTTCATGCTTTTGATTTGGAGACTGGTAAATTATTTTGGTCTTATATATTAGATCCTAAAGCTGATGAGCATATACCAGGAATTATAGGAGGCATTGCCTATCGTGATAATATGGTGGTTGCACATTCTGGTAGAAACAATTTATATGCTCTAGATGCCAATACAGGCGATTTGATCTGGCAGAAAAGTGTAGACGAAAGTCTGAGAGGGGGTCCGACATTAAACGAACTTAACAGTGTAATTGTGACTGATTTAGACGGTAAAGTATATGTTTTTAATCTATCAAATGGAATGTTGCTTTGGCAGCGAGCTGGTTTCCCAGTTGACACAGTAGTTTATGGAGCATCTTCTCCGGCTTTATTTGAACAAAAGATAATCGTGAGCGGACAAGCTGGTGAAATAGCCGTTTATGATCTGATATCCGGTGATTTGAACTGGGCAGACTCTCTTGCAAGTTTTAATCCTAGGACACCTTTAGAACGATTAAGCGATATCCGCGCATTTGCCTCTACAGATGATAAAAATGCGTATTTTATAAGTCAATCTGGCCGAATGAGTGCGTTCGATGTTAATCTAGGATATGAGATTTGGGATACACCAATTAGCGGTATTGAAATGCCCTGGATTGCTGGGAATAGTTTGTTTGTAGTTACAATTGATGGTAGGCTTATTTGCATTAGAAAATCTGATGGTGCGGTGCGTTGGGTAACTGAATTGCCAGGTGCAATTCCTGAAGGGGTCGCAGCTACTCAAGATTTACCACGATACATTGGACCAATTATTGCTAATGGGGAAGTGTTAGCTATACATGAATCAGGGGACTTGTTTAGATTCGGAGCACTATCGGGTGAACTCATTTCAAAATCTAAATTAACCTCCCAAATAACGACACCGCTACAGATAGGTGACCAACACCTTGTTGCCTTATCACGAAATGGAACCATTCGGGTTTTTAATTAGGCCATGGCTTTTACTATAGCTATTGCTGGAAGGCCAAATGTTGGAAAATCAACCCTATTTAATAGATTGACGAAAACTAAACATGCTATTGTTAGTGACAAACCTGGCGTCACTCGTGATAGACGTGAAGGTGAGGCAACATTGGCTGCTATGAAGTTTAACTTGATTGATACAGCAGGAGTCGAAAAATCCAAGCGCGGTAGTTTACAAGATAGAATGTATCAACAGTCGCAAGTAGCGATTAAAACAGCCGATATTACCTTAATGCTAATAGATGCAAGGACTGGAATTTTATCAGATGATGTTTATTTCGCAGGTCTCTTAAGAAAATCTGGTGTGCCTGTTATACTTTTAGCTAATAAATGTGAGGGTAAAAAGGGTGATGAGGCGTTAGCAGAGTCTTGGAGGCTTGGATTAGGCGCTCCTGTTCCTATTTCCGCAGAGCATGGTGAAGGTCTTATCGATTTATATGAATCCATCCTTTCTCTTGCAAAAGATTTAGGAAGACAAGAAGAGCTTTTTGATGATGGTTCTGCGCATCAGCAGCCTAGAATATTTCATGTATCTTCTCATTTAGGTTCCGGTATTTCAAACCATGAGGATGCTTTTAGAAGCATGCACTTATTAGAAGATTCCGACCAAAATGAAACCATTCGGCTTGCAGTAGTTGGAAGACCAAACATGGGAAAGTCAACTCTTATAAATACGCTGTTGGGCGAAAGCAGGTTGTTAACAGGACCCGAGGCAGGAATAACCCGAGACTCGATAATGGTACCATTTGTTTTTAATAAAAATCATTACGAAATTGTTGACACTGCTGGTATAAGACGTTCTGCAAGGATTACAGAAAAAATTGAAAAATTAATGGTAAATGATGCGCAGAGGGCCATTCAATTTGCAAAAGTTTGTATTTTAATGTTTGATGCTCGCCAACCGCCACATAAACAAGATATGACAATCGCGAGGCATATAGCAGATGAGGGAAGAGCGATGATAATAGCTGCGAATATGTGGGATGATGTAGAAGATAAATCTCTATCTATTAGGCAAATAAATGATAGACTCCAAATATCTCTTGCCCAGCTAAGGGGAATTCCTGTTGTGCCAATTTCTGGTCTATATGGAAAAGGTTTGGAAAGATTATTTGAGGCTGTGCAGTTTATTCATTCTATTTGGCAGACGAGAATTTCTACTGCAAAGTTAAATAGATGGTTGGAGATAATGCTAGAAGCCCATCCGCCACCACTTGTAAAGGGAAGACGCCTTAGAATTCGCTATATGACACAAATAAAATCAAGACCGCCAACCTTTGCTTTATTTGTTTCTCGCCCTGCAGATTTACCAGAATCTTATCTTAGATATTTGATTGGTGGATTGCGAGATGAATTTATGTTAACAGGAGTTCCTGTAAGAATGATATTAAGGAAAGGAAAAAATCCCTACGCATAGAAGACACTTTTTGAACTAGCAAATTAAGGTTACAGATTTAATTATTTTTTCAATAAAATCAGTTAACTTGCTTACTGCTGCGCTACTTATTGTGTAATTCTCCTTTAAATACAAATCCCTATTTATTTCTATTTGCAATGCATGTCTATTTTCATTTGGCTTACCATGATACTCTGTAATAAAACCGCCAGCATATGGTTTGTTAATTGAGAAAGTAAAACCAAATTGATTTACGACCTTTATAATTAAATTAGTAAATTCCATAGAGGCACTGAGACCATTAAAATTACCTATGACTATATCTGGTAATTTTGGTGATGATTGGGGCATAGAATGAATGTCCAGCAATAATGTTTTAGTAAACAATTTTTGTGCTTGACTAACAGTTTGAGATATCAATTGGTGATAAGGTTTATGCCAATAATTTATTCGCTCTTGAATAGCTGACATAGGCAAAGCTTTTTTATATAATGGATTACGCCTAGAAGATAGGCGAGGTGTTACGCCATATCCTGAATTTATATATCTTTGCCATCTATTTTTTGGGATAGCGTCATTCCGATTGTCGGCATTTGACAACAATTTTGGATCAAAAGCTGTTTCTGGCCTATTTACGTCTATAATAGCTCTACTGCAGTTTGCTATAATTGCAGATTGCTCTGAGTCGATTAAAGGAAAAATAATAATATCAGAACCAACATCTTCTAGAGTACGCATTTCCTTTAAGTCTGCATGCTCAACCATCTTAGCAGGATAAAAATTTCCCCCATGAGGAACTGATAAAATAACAGGAGAGTTCAAATTTTCACCTCCTAATTTTTGTGGATTTAGGAGGGATGGATCTTCTACAGCAAAGGCATCTAAAGTGGGTGTTCTGAAAACAGCATCGAATAAAAAATTGTTGGTGCTAGATAACATAGACTGAAGGTACTAACAAATTAGAAAAAACTTAAGTATTTTTTTGAATTTGTTAACTCATTCTAAATGTATTTGTTTTACACAGTATCTTTTGAATTTACTCTGAATACTATTCTTGACAGGAGTTAATCAGATGTTTAGTAAAAACTGGTTATAAAAATTTGGAGCGTTAGCTCAGCGGGAGAGCACCACGTTGACATCGTGGGGGTCACTGGTTCAATCCCAGTACGCTCCACCATTAATTTTTTAGTCATTATGATAAAGATGAGAGAATTAAAGGCATACTATTTGTCTTTGAAATTCTCATTATACTCTTTGTTATATTTCAGGTATTTATCATACTCGAACTGGTATCTATCACCTAGTATTGATAATCTTCTATTCCATTCCATTAATTCATGAGCTTCACATTGATGATTAAAATTTATATTGATATCGTCACCCTCTGTCGTGAGCACATAACTTGTTTTATTCAAACGGAACCAAAATATTCGTCCTGAGAAAATAATATTCCATTCTACATAATCTGGTTTATCACTATAGTTACCAATCGGCTCTATATTCGATAAAACTTTATTGTCAGTGACAATAAACTTATAGCTTGAAACTTCGCCGTTATTAAATGAATAACCATAATTATACCCATCCTCCATAAAGCATATTACGCCACTCCTATTCATGTCCGCGAATAGGTCATTTGTCATTATCAAACATAGAAAAAAGGCAAATAGCGTTTTTAACTTGTATTTAACAATGGATTGCATATTTTAATCTCGTTCGAAATTAAATCTGTCGATCATTTTTCCTCTAAAACTTGTGGTTTTATTTTCAATTTTTTCGCTCCATTTTCTTTCAATTTCGCTCCAAATTTCAATACAGTTTTTTGCCGCGATACTATCTTTATATTCAAAAATATGACTAAGCTGAAATTTATTTTGTTCGCTTGATATTTTACATGTCGTGTATCTAGTCAGTCCCATTTGCTGAAATCTTGGCATGAATTCATTTTTTATTTTATCCCATCTCATGATGCTAAGTTCTAATTCATTTTCTGTTTTAAAGGTCTGGATAGTGACGTTAATTTGCATTTCTTTTCCTTTTGTTATTGAATTTAAATCATCCCCATGAACTTAGTAAAAAAGCTATAAATTATTGTTAAATTTTAAAACCTACTAAAATATATCTTTTTACTCTATCTTCATAGTGAAAGGATTAAACTTAATTCACTTTATTTGTTTTAGTTAAAGAAAACTCCTTTTGCCAAAAATCGGACAACCAAATAAGGTAGTCAGTCATTTTTGTTGGATCTAAGATGAGAGATTTTTGTATTTTATCTATTTCGCCAGTATCTTCTAAATCTATATCTAAAGAGTCATTTATTCTATTTATCATATTGAACATAGCGCATAGAATAGTCATTTCCGCGATTTGTTTTCCGGTAAAATTATTTTGTAATTCCTTGAAGAGTAAATTATTCTTTGCAGCTTGGTTTAGTGTGACTGCTTCTGCCCATTTAAGTGCGAGTATTTCCTTTTTTTCAAAAAGTGGAGATTCGGAAAATTCATTTAAAGAAATAGCTTTGATTTGTCCATCAGTGATCCCTGCTGCTTTTCCGAGTGAGGTATTGTGTGCATAACAATATTTGCAACCATTTGTATGACTTGTTTTAATTACAATTAGCTCTTTAATTTTTCCACTAATGCTTGTTCCTTCCCATTCTCTCTGAGCAAGCGCATTAATTGGCAGAAAGGCCATTGCAAGCAGAGGTGAATTACTGAACGTTTTATAAAAATTTGGTACTCTTCCGAGTAAGTCTTCTACAGCTGAATAAAATTCCTTAAATTTTGGTGCAATTGTTTCTTTTTGAATTTTGTCTATTCTAGTCATTTGATTTTTTCTCTTTTTATTTGGAGTCTATTTTTCTACCATCTTTATAATTGCCTGAAGTTTCTTGATTAATTGTTCCATCTCGCAGGTAATATTGCCACTCGCCATCTTCTCTATCCTCTAAATAATTACCTTTACCCATAAGTTGGCCATTAGTGTAAAACAAAAGCCACAACCCATTTTTTTTTCCATTGTTATACTCACCCTTATTTTTAAGCTGGCCAGTTACCCAAAATTCTAGCCATTGTCCTTGTTTTTTACCCTCAGAAACTAAACCTTGTTGGATGCCCTCCAATTCTCCACTAAATGGTATGTCACTAAACTTTAGATAAAACATACCTTCTCTTTGCACGAGGTCGTCTATTGTTTCTGATTTAGATATTGACACTACACCCCCTAAAAAGAAGGTAATTAAAAGAGTAAAAACCAAATTTTTTTTTATTAAATACATAACTATTCCTTGATGAAAACAAATATATAGTGCTCAATTTAAAGAGTATTAGTCAACGAATATCCAATTCTTAAAATCTTTTGAAAAATTATTATGAAGTTCAGATTATTCATTCCTCTTAAAGAATTATTAATGTGAAGCTAGGCTGGCATCACACGGCAGGAAAAAAGGTATTTTAAATGAAATTAGGTTTTTTCACGCGTCCAGTTCATCCAATAGGTAAAAACTGGCAACAAAGTTTAAATGAAGACAGACAGGCAATTTTGCTTGCAGATGAGTTGCAATTTGTTGAGGCATATGCAGGCGAGCATCTTTCAGATAGTGCAGAAAACATAACATCATGCGGCATGTTCATGGCATCTCTTGCCTATCAAACTAAGCAAATACGACTCGGTACGGGAACTGTTAATATACCAAATTTACATCCTGTTCATATTGCAGGGCAGGTCGCAATGCTTGATCATATGCTTAATGGACGGTTTAATTTTGGGATATCTCCAGGTGGTCTCATATCGGATGCAGAATTATTTGGTACTTTAAATCAAGATCGTGCCGAAATGTTTTTAGAGGGTATCAATATGGTATTGGAAATTTGGCAAAGTGAACCACCTTACAATATCTCTGGTAAATATTGGCAGGTTTCTACAGAGTCTACAATGATGAAAGAAATTGGTCAGGGCATTATGACTAAGCCTTTGCAACAGCCTCATCCACCTATTGTTGTTACTGCGGTTGCCCCTTTTTCAAAAGGTGTTTGTGAGGCTGCGGCGCGTGGTTGGGACCCTATTAGTGCAGACATAATCATGCCTATATGGGTTGCTTCTCATTGGCAAAAATACAAAGAGGGATGTGATAAAGTTAATCGAGTGGCAGATCCTGCCAACTGGCGAGTTGCAAAAGCTATATTCGTTGCAGATGACTTAGCAAAGGCAAAAGAATATGCATTGGGTCCAAATAGCCCCTACGTCTTTTACTATAAACAACTTTTTACTAAATTTTCTGCTATGGGAAAAATCGGATTATTTAAAACTGATATAAATCAATCAGATGAAGATGTAACATTTGATGATGTATGCAAAAAAATGATTATTTGGGGTACAACAGATAAGGTTATAGACGATTTGAGCGCATTCAGAGACGAAATTGGAGATTTTGGAACTTTAATGTATGCCGGTATGGATTGGGCAGATGCTGAATTAGCCAGGCGCTCGATGATTTTAACAGCAGAAAAAGTCGTTCCCTTACTTTAATCCAGAATTAATTATGATTTAAATTCTTATTGTTTGCTTAACTATAAGTATTTGTAAGAAAGGAGTTAATTATGCAACGTATTCAAGGTGTTGATCCAGAAAAAGTAACAGATGGGGAGGCAGAAATTTTAGAAGCATCTAACATGTTTTTGGGTAGATCCTCTAACTTATTGAAAATTCTCACAAATACCTCTCCTCAAATTGCTAGATGGTTTTTAGGATTTCTGACTTCGACCCGGCAGGAAGGACTCGGAGCGAGCTCTGACGTTGGTTTGAGAGGATTGGCCTGTGTGAAAACTTCCATGACAAATGAATGTAATTATTGTACTTCTCATACCAGTATTTATGCACAAGGACTTGGTTACTCTGAGTCTCAAATTGCGCTAATGACTGATGATAGTTATAAAGAAAGTAGCAAATTCAATGATAAAGAAAAAATCGCTATAGAATGGGCTGAAGCAGTAACTCTGAATAAAGCACTCAATGATGGGCCACTTTGGGACAAGGTTCGATCCAATTTCTCTGATGTTGAAATAGTTGAGATAACGTTAGCATCATCTATGTTCAACATGATTAACAGATTAAATGATACTTTTAGATCTGAGCTTGAAACAACAGATTTCAACAAAAAACAATGGGATGCAACTGGGGAACTTCCCCTACAGGCTCAAGAAGCTTTTGCTGGTAGATTTTCTGATCAAAGGTTCGCTAAAAAATAAAACATGAATAAAAACTACTTAAGTGTCTTTTTGTTCAACTGAGAGCAGATAATTCATTCATTAAAGTAAGTGTAAATTAGTTGTTTCTACCTCTGATAGCTTCAAGTGTATTTTTTAAGTTTTCAACTGTTCTGTCTATATGTGTCAATTTATCTAAACCAAACAATCCTATTCTGAATGTTGAAAAACCCTCCGGTTCACCACATTCTAAAGGGACACCAGCAGCCACTTGCATACCTTCTTGCATGAATTTCTTTCCCGTTTTAATTTCTATGTCATCTGTATAGCTTACAATAACACTAGGCGCTTTCCAATCATCCGATGCAACAGATTTATATCCATAATTCTCTAATACTTCACGGCATCTTTTACCTAGCTCGATCTGAGCATTTTTAACATTATCAAGACCGATAGATTCTGTTTCTAACAGAGCATTTCTAAATAAGCGGAGGGAGTCAGTAGGCATTGTCGCATGATAAGCATGCTTTCCTTGCTCATAAATTTCCATTATTTCAGTCCATTTTTTTAAATCATTTGCAAAACTTGAGCTCTTAGTTTGGTTTAATAATTCACGACCACGAGCTGACATCATAACAGCTGCAGCACACGGACTAGCGCTCCATCCTTTTTGAGGTGCCGTTAATAGTATATCGATGCCAGTCTTTTGCATATCAACGAATAATGTTCCACTAGCCACACAATCCAAAACAAATAACCCACCAACTTCATGGACAGCATCAGACACCTCCTTTAAAAAATCGTCGGATACTATTATTCCAGCTGATGTTTCTACGTGCGGACAAAACACGATGTCAGGTTTTTTTGAAGTTATTTCGGATTTTATTATATCGATTGAGGCTGGAGCGAAAGGAGACAAAGGGTTTTCAGAAACTTGTGTTGCTTTTATAATTGTTTGTGATTTTGCAATATCCCCCGCATCTAAAATTTGTGACCATCGGTAGGAAAACCAACCATTTCGTATTATCAGTGTTGACTTATTTGAAGCGAATTGGCGTGCTATCGCTTCCATACCATATGTTCCACCTCCGGGAACAACTGCCAATGCCTCTGCATTATAGGCTTTTTTGAGAATACGCGATATGTCGCGCATTACATCTCCAAAAGCAGCAGACATAGAGTTAAGAGAGCGATCAGAAAAAACAACTGAAAATTCTAATAATCCATCTGGGTCAACATCATTTCTAAGAGCACTCATTTTTTGCCTCATAATTAAGATAAATCTAAACTACCAAACCTATTTTCGTTTTATTCACAGAACAAAAATCATATATGTCAGCTAATCTTGTAGGCTGAAATATAGCACGAAATTGACTAAAATCCAGTATTTAGTAAGAATAATTTTTTGATTTTTAATCAGTTGAAATGGTCGATAACAGGATACATTTTTAAACTGAAAATATGGCTTTAATTAAGTATACCGCTATGGAATATTAGTTTGAATGAAATAAAGAACATTGTAGCTGAAATAAGGAGATCTAAAAATCTCCAAGCAAGTCTATTATTAAAGAATGAAGACATCGCACTTGCTCCAAATCCCAGGACACAGAAAAATATAATACTTGCAAAACAGGCTCCACAACCAAATGCTAATAACTCAAGTTCTTTATACTGAAGAGATACCATGCCAAGAAGTATGACTGTATCAAGATATACGTGGGGGTTTAAAAATGTTAGAATAATCAGTGTGATAAGAGTCTGCTTTATTGTCAATTGTTTGGGTATAAATTTACCTAAATCCTTATCAAAAGATTTAAATGCATATCTTGCATGTGCTAATCCATACCAAGCAATCCAGATTGCTGCTAACATGAATATCAAATGTTGAAATGAATTGAAGAATTTTTCTACTAAAAAACCAATGCCGTAAATGCCTATTAATATAAGAAACATGTCAGCTAATGCACAGAACGTAACTACTAAAACAATGTAGTTCTTTGCCAAACCTTGTCTTATGACAAAGCTATTTTGTGCACCAATTGCCAGTATCAAAGAAAATCCAAGAAAAAATCCGTTAATAAATGAGTTTTGCATTATCTAATTTATTTTTTAGAGTCATTTATAATCCCGACCGCACGAATAGGGCTCCCCGTTCCCCCTCTTATTTTTAGCGGAAATCCTATAAATTGAAAATGTCCTATTCCTACCACCTCATGCAAGTTCGCCAACCCTTCCATGTGAGTAAAACCTAAATCTCTACAAACCAAATGAACTTCAAAATTATTTTTTCCAGGTCTTCCTGGACTTAATGCTTCTACACCGAAACTAGTTATTTCTTTCTTACCAAGCCAAGTAGCAGATTCTTTTGTAAGACCTGGAAAATCTGTAAGAAAAGATGGGCTTCCAAAAGTTCTGTCATAATGAGCCATGTAAAGTAATATTATGTCACCTTTATTTATGGCTTCTCCTGTCTTTTCTTCAGCCTGTTGTAAGTCTGATACTGAGATATCGCTTTTTAATGACTTATGGGAAAGGTCTAAACATAAAGCAGGACGATAAAATTGCTCAAGAGGCATTTGATCGACGCTTAATGCCTTATCTCTTTCATCAAAATGGCAGGGTGCATCTACATGGCTTGAGGTATGTTCTCCCATGGTTAAAAAGGAGGATGCACATGAAAATTTTACACCCTCTGACTCTCGAACCGTCTCATGTGTTTGGTATTGGCTAAATGTAACGGGTGGATGGTTAGGAAGGGTTGGACATTTTTGAAAAATTTCACCACTTAAGTCTATTAAACGCAACCTGGTATCCTCCATATTTGTAGTTAATGTTTTATTAATTCACTGATAGTAATTAATTTCGATAGTGATTTTGTTTGGATCTTGAACAAAAATTTGAAAAAGCTTCATATTTGGAACTTCACGCTGCGTATAAGAAACATTATGCTCCTCTAATTTTGTTTTTAATTGGTCAGCATTTGTTGCTCTAAATGCGAGATGGTCAACGGAACCACTACCATCCAAACTATTGGAACCTCCAGAAATTTCATCAGAATATCCGAAGTAGCTATTGGTGTCACCTTGATCTTCAGAGATTAAATGAACCAATGCAATGTCTCCTAAATATAACCAGTAGCCTGCAAAAGGAAAATTAGGTCGTTCTCCATCAACTAGACCGAGCAATTCATAAAAGGCTTTTGTTTCCTCTAATTTATTTGTTCTGATTGCGTAGTGATCAATTTTTGTAAGTGGCATTTTTTTTCTCCAAAATTCAAGGTTCCATGTTAAGAAACTGTATCAGGAGGTCAAGACCCATTTAGAAAGGAAATACCAAAACACAACTGAGAAATGAGAAGATTTTATTCATAGAATATATTGTTTGGATTTCAAAATTTTTAAGGTAATAAATTATGTAAAACATAAATATAAACTAACTGGAAAAACTAGATGAAAAATTCTATTGATGATGCATTTGTTGACCAAATTTTGAGAACCACTAAAACCATCGCACTGATTGGCGCCAGTATAAAAAAAGAACGGCCAAGTAACTCCGTGATGCGAAACTTGTTAAAAAGGGGTTATCAAGTGTTTCCTGTGAATCCTGGTCATGCAGGCAATAAGATATTAGGTCAAAAATGTTATTCTAAACTGTCGGAAATTCCGCATGAAATTGATATGGTGGATGTATTCAGACAATCTAACGCGGTTCCTGAGATAGTAGAACACGCTATAACATCTGCAGTGAAAATATTATGGCTACAGTTAGATATTAGACATCCAGAAGCAGAAGAAAAAGCTAGAAGAAACGGAATAGTAGTTATAAGCGAACGCTGTCCAAATATTGAGTTTAGAAGGCAAGAAGCTGCTATACGAAGTAATAAGTCGATAAAAAATATAGTGATATAATATCTTTTTGGCTTAATTAATAAAAATTACTTAGTGTTGATTTTGTTAAAAATCACCCTATTTTTGAGAAAAAATTTTAATTTAACAGATAAAAGTTATGTCAAAAAAAAATCCCGCTTTGAATTCTTCAAAAAAAAAATTCAAAATTAATGTTATAAAAGGTGGAAAAGATGCAGAAAGCTATGGATTAGGTGATCCTTGTGTGCCCCCAGAGTTTTCCTACTTTCCAGAAGAAAAATCAAAATCTAAACTTCATTTTTGCCTAGTTGTTAATAGTCCTAAGAAAAACAAATTATGTTAGTTTATCATGTAAGCAAGTGGAATTAAGGGTAACCTATTTAATTCAGATTTAAATTGTGTTGTTAATGTTTACATTTTTATTTATAATCATGCAAATGAGTTAATCTCCCAGTATTAAAATTAATCATAAATGGAGATGATGGTGGATTTATCTTTATTCTCAGAATTTTTTTATTCTACGTTTTTAAGAATAGACCAGTTTTTATTCTATAATTTTAATGTAGAAACCTCTTTTGCTGATAACACTGACCAAACCATAGTTTATATTTTAGCCTTCATTTTGGTGTGTGGTCTTTTAGGGGTGATTTCATCAGATAGAAAAAAAAGAAAAATATTTCCAAAATCGTTAGAAAAAAGTGCAGAGAATACCAGGTTAAAGACGGGAATAGAGGATGCTGAGACATCTAAATTTGAGGCGGCTAAAGAGAACTTTTCTGAGGATCTTGAAGAGAATAAACCCGATGCACAGGAATCTAGCATAGAGGTTAGCGTTCAAGAAAATGACCCTTTGTTGGAAGGAAAATCTTATATATATGAATTGAATAATGGATTTGTAATAAACAAAAGAAGTAATGAAAAGAGAGAAGTGCCCAATACCTCTAAATCTGATAATACCCCTAACAATAAAACAGAATTAGTTTCTGAAGAAAATAATATATCTGAATTTATGTCTCCTAATGTTGATGATGCTAATCAGACTTTAACAAATGCGCTTAGCGAAATAGAGGCAGCAATGCTTGATGTTAGACAGGAGTATAAATCAGGGAAGATTAGCTCTGTAGATTATTTGGCAAAAACTCAGGACTTATACAAGAAAGGCGAGGAGCTCGTTGAAAAACAGGTATCTTAAAATAATGCTAAGGGGATCGGTGAAATTAGTTAGTTGATAGTCAAAGCCAGACCTACAGCAAAAAAATCATATGAAAAAATATTTTTAGCGTGAAATATTAAAATGCAGAAAAATCAAAATAATAATTTGACTAAGGTCAGTATTTGAAATATTTCTTATAGTGGTCGGTCACAGCCCACTAAAAAAAAAGGCCTCTATAATAAGTAGAATGAGTTTTCGTTATGGTCGCTTTATGTGCATTTAAAATCACTAAAAATTTTGACAGAAAATCCATCTTAGGAGATTTATAATGGGTTCTGCGATTATGGTAGCTAATATGAAGGGTGGTGTTGGAAAAAGCACGCTTACCTGTTATCTAGCGGATTACTTTCGAAAAAATCAGAAAAAACGTACCTTATCCTTGATTGATACGGATGTTCAAGGTAGTACTTTTGAGATGTTGCAGGCCGATGGTGGATTTGAAAACTTAAGACATCTGCCAATTGGTGATCGATATGATGCAGTAAATGTCGTAACGGTTGATACGATTGTAAGAAACCATTTGGGTACAGCTAAAGACTTATTATTAATTGATACATGCGCTGGTAAGCCAGACAGTATTTGTCAAATTGCGATGATGTGCCATTGTTTATTAGTCCCCGTATCTATTAACTGGGGTGATATTCGTCCAACAAGAGATTTTATAGAAGAAATACAAGATCGCAAAGATTCTTCGCGTGCTATAACTCCACATATAATAGTTGTTCCTAATCGTATCCCCTATCAACAACGAGACTATAGCAGTCTGAAAGTGGCATTGAGCGAACTGGATGTTGTAATTGCACCAGGCTTATCAGATCTATCTATTGTACGACATCAAACAAAAAAGTTCTCTGGTATGGACCCAACTAAGGGAACGCGTTTCTACGAAGAAATAATACATTTTGGTAATTTTATTACCGAATATATCCTCGGTGGCAAGCTTGATTCAATATATTCAAATAATAACGTTATAGAACTCAGACGATAAATCTTTTGTATTTAGTCCTCTTTTGCAATTTTATACGGTATTATCCAAAGGTATCTAAATAAATTAGTTTTTCATATGAAACCAGTTGTGTTCCATGAATTATTAGGTGAAAGACATTTTACGAAAGTTCAACCTGCAACATTTGTTAATCTCACTCAGAGGTATAGAAATCAGGATGCTGCTAAAACGGTTTCCTTAGATAAGTTAAATGATGCAGAATGGAAATCTTATTTTGGTTTATTTGTTCCATTTCCAAATAGTTTTAAGTCGCCATTAGCACTCTGTTATCACGGTCATCAATTTGGTAGTTACAATCCCTACATAGGAGATGGGAGAGGGTTTTTGTATGCGCAACTAATTGAAAATAAGACTAAGCGCCTTATGGACTTAGGAACAAAGGGTTCTGGAAAAACTCCTTTTTCAAGAAGTGGGGATGGCAGGCTTACACTTAAAGGTGCATTTAGGGAAGTGCTAGCAAGCGAATATCTCATCGCCTTGGGTGTAAATACCTGCAAAATCCTAAGTGTATTTGAAACCGAGGAAAAATTGCAACGTCAGGATGAGCCATCCCCTACACGGGCTGCTGTTTTGGTAAGATTATCACACAGCCATATCAGGATTGGAAGCTTTCAGAGACTTGCATATTTAAATCAGCATGAAGAGATATTAAAACTCGCAAGATATGTTGTGAAGTATTATTATCCAAAACTTGACCATAATATTGCACCGAAAGAACTTTTAAAGCATCTTTTAAACTCTCTGGTTGAAAATGTTGCGGAAATGGTTGCAGGTTGGATGTCTAGTGGGTTTGTGCATGGTGTCTTAAACACAGATAACTTTAATTTGACGGGTGAATCTTTTGATTATGGACCCTGGCGTTTTCTCGTAAAAATGGACTTTCATTTTACAGCTGCATATTTTGACCATGAGGAAAGATATTCATATGGTAAACAACCTGAAGCGGCATTATGGGCTTTATGCAGATTTGCCGATTGCCTTGTTGAGTTTGTTTCTGAAAAAGAATTAGAAAAAGAGCTTTCTGAATTTTATCCCAAAATGCAATCAGCATTATTTAAAAAGCTTTGTTGGCGGTTTGGTGTCTTACCACCTGCGGATATAAAAGAAGATGTTTTCATATCATTGTTTTTTAATGCAACTTCTAAGAGTAAAATTAATTTAGATTACCTTTTTCACAAATACTACGCTGGTTTTGAACCGAAAACATTACAAATAGAATCTAAGGAAATAATACCTTTTCTGGAATTACTGAGTGTTCAAAAGGCTCGTCAGGCATCGCGACCTGAATACTTTAGTCAATCTTTAGCCTCTAGCTTGTCAATTGATGAAGTTGAAGATATTTGGTCATGTATATCTGAGAGAGATGATTGGACAAAATTTGAAAAAAAAATTAAAATTATCAAAAATTACGGAACAGCTCTTCGAGTTGAGTGAAATCAACAGTAAAGTTTGGTTTTTTTTGTAAGCTTTTTATTCTTAAAATATACTTGCGTCCAACCCTCTGCTGAAAACTGGACGTAATATAAAATTACTTTCCATCCGCAGAACATGGGGAAGCGCAGATAGATGGGTTGCATGAATGTTTCCAAAATCACTCACATCTTTTGCAGCTATTCTAAGTAAATAATCCTCCTGGCCTGCAATTAAAAAACATGCAAGTATTTGAGGTATTTTTTTCGCCTCATCCTCAAACTCTGACATCATTAAAGCAGACTGGCCTTTTAGTGTAATTCTAACTAGAACAAGAACGTCATGTCCAAGTTTTGATAAATTATATTCGGCATTGTAGGATTTGATAGTACCTGTGTTTTCTAATGAGGTTACTCTTCGAAGACATGCGGATGGAGATAGTCCTACTTTCTTTGCAAGGTCTAAATTTGTAATTCGCGCATCCTCTTGCAATGCAGAGAGAATTAATTTATCAATTTTATCTAGCTTACTCATTGATTTTTCTTTTTTGTTCATAGTTTCGCGTATTTTTTGCACTTAAAAAACGTACTCTTAATATAATCTACGTAATTTTATATAGTTAGCAATCAATAATGAACATAATTTTTGTTTTTAAAATAATTTTCATTCGAACCAGGTAAATAACTGTAAAATTGGTTGATAAATGGGAGTTAATACCCAGTTTTATGCTATATTTGTTAAAAGTTAGTATTTAAAACTTTATTTAGAAGAAAACAATTTAGACTTGACCTAAATTACTCGATCTATCATAAACGCTACTGTTTACACCTCTAAATAATAACGGATGATGTTTTTTGAGGGGCCATAGCTCAGCTGGGAGAGCGCCTGCTTTGCAAGCAGGAGGTCGTCGGTTCGATCCCGTCTGGCTCCACCATTTTTAATAATTGGCTTGTAAAATATTCAAGTCAAAAATCGTTTGTGGCTAAATTTTATTGTGCACTCCTAGGGAGAATCTAATGGCAGTTCCAAAAAGTAAAATTACAAAATCGAAAAGAGATATGCGGCGCGCTCATGATGCTATCAAAAATGACGCATATATCGAAGATAAAGTGACAGGAGAGTTGCATCGTCCTCATCATATAGATTTGAAAACTGGCATGTATCGTGGCCGACAAGTTTTAGAAACAAAGGACTAAATCTAAGAGATGGTATTTAGAAAAATAGTAGGTGCATTCGGTCAAATTTGATGTCAGATAATAAACTCCCAATAAATCCAAACCCTATTTTTAGCATTGGAGATATAGTCAAACACAGACTTTATCCTTTTAGGGGCGTAATTGTAGATGTGGATCCGGAATTTGATAACACTGATGAATGGTATGACGCTATACCTGAGGATGTGAGACCTAAAAAAGAGCAACCATTTTATCATTTACTAGCCGAAAATTCCGATAGCTTTTACGCAGCTTATGTAAGCCAGCAAAATCTTTTAACTGACAAGGAAAATGGCCCAGTGAGCCATCCTGATATTGATGATATTTTTGATGGTATATCTGACGGTAAATATACTTTGAGGCGCGAAGCTTTTAACTAGTTAGTTATAAGTTTTTATTATACTTTCTTGATATTTTTATAGTAAAATATTTTTTTAAAGCAATTTTTGTTTAGGAAAAAATAAATAGTATTTTTACATAAAATAATATAGGTTTTCTAATATTTCACTTAGTGTTAAAAATACAATTGTTCATCCAATAAATACGCTGATTCTTAGAAAATATTATTTAGATTTTTAGTAATTATATCACTTGAAATTTCATTAAAAAAAACCAATTTATAAAATAGAAATATAACATCTTTTCTGATATTTCGCATGCGCATAAAGGTAACTGAGCTGAAGTGGGAATACATTACATGGTTGCAACCGTTGAAACAATTAGTGCCGTTGAAGAAGCTACTGGTAAATATAAATACGGATTTGTTACTGATATTGCCTCAGAAAAAGCTCCTAAGGGCCTTAACGAAGATATAATTAGATTTATTTCTGAGAAAAAGAACGAGCCAAAATGGATGTTAAAGTGGAGGCTGAAAGCCTACCGGCACTGGTTAAAGATGCCCGAGCCAAACTGGTCAAAACTATCAATAAAGCCCATTGACTATAATGATATTTATTATTACTCAGCTCCAAAATCTGCTGAAAAGCTAAGTTCAATAGCTGACGTTGACCCTGAATTACTAGCTACCTACGAAAAGCTTGGTATTCCTCTGAATGAGCAAAAAATGCTAGCAGGCGTTGCGGTTGATGCCGTTTTTGATTCTGTTTCTGTAGCCACAACCTTTAGGGAAGAGTTGAGTAAAGCAGGTGTCATATTTTGTCCTATATCTGAAGCTATTCAAAAATATCCAGAATTAGTTAAAAAATACCTTGGTTCAGTCATACCTGTGGCAGATAATTATTTCTCTGCATTGAATTGTGCAGTTTTTACAGATGGTTCATTTGTGTACGTCCCAAAAAATGTTAGATGTCCTATGGAATTGTCTACTTATTTCAGAATAAATGAGCAAAATACGGGTCAGTTCGAACGTACTCTTATCATTGTAGAGGATGGTGGTTATGTCAGTTATCTTGAGGGATGCACCGCACCCCAAAGAGATGAAAATCAGCTTCATGCAGCAGTTGTTGAGCTAGTAGCCTTAACAGATGCAGAAATTAAGTATTCGACTGTACAGAATTGGTATCCTGGGGATGAAAATGGTAATGGCGGAATTTATAATTTTGTTACAAAGCGAGGTTCATGCAGGGGGGACAGGTCAAAGATAAGTTGGACGCAAGTTGAAACTGGTTCAGCTATAACATGGAAGTATCCCTCATGTGTTCTTAAGGGTAAGAACTCTATTGGAGAATTTTATTCCGTGGCAGTTACGAACGGAGCGCAGCAAGCTGATACTGGAACAAAGATGATACATTTGGGCGAAGGGAGTAAATCAACTATTATTTCTAAGGGTATTTCTGCAGGAAAATCCCAGAATACTTATCGAGGTCTAGTAGAGATTAATAGAGGTGCAAAATCAGCCCGGAATTTTACCCAATGTGATTCATTGTTAGTGGGCCAGTTATGCGGCGCTCATACCGTCCCATACATTGTCTCTCGTAACCCAAGCGGAAAAATTGAGCATGAGGCAACTACCTCTCGTATTTCTGAGGAACAACTTTTCTACTGTTTACAAAGAGGTATTTCTGAAGAAGATGCTGTTTCTCTAATTGTCAACGGTTTTTGCAAGGAAGTAATGAAAGAACTTCCTATGGAATTTGCGGTGGAGGCACAAAAACTAATTGGAATATCTCTAGAAGGGTCGGTAGGTTAATATGTCAATTTTGGAAATAAGAGGGCTAACAGCTACTGTTGATGGAAATGAAATACTCCATGGCATTGATCTTATTGTAAACCCTGGCGAAGTTCATGCCATTATGGGTCCAAATGGGTCAGGTAAAAGTACTCTTTCTTATGTTTTGTCGGGAAGGGCAGGCTATGAGATAACCAGCGGTGATATTCTATTAAACGGCAATTCTATTATTGATATGGAAGCTGATGAACGTGCACGCTCAGGCCTGTTCCTTGCCTTTCAATACCCAGTTGAATTGCCAGGGGTATCAGGTATGTCATTTTTGAGAGCTGCGATAAACGCGCGCCTGCGTGAAGAAAACCAGGAGGAAGTTGACCAACTTGCTTTCGTTAAGATAGTAAAGGCCGAGGCTAAAAAATTAGGAATATCAGACGAAATGTTAAAGCGTGCTGTAAATGTGGGTTTTTCAGGAGGCGAAAAAAAGAGATATGAGATCCTTCAGATGGCATTGCTAAAACCAACTATGGCTGTTCTTGATGAGACAGACTCAGGCTTGGACGTAGATGCATTGAAAATAGTTTCAGAGGGCGTAAATTTGCTTCGCCATCCAAAACGTTCAATGCTTGTAATTACTCATTACCAAAGGCTTTTATCACACATTATTCCTGATAAAGTCCATATCTTGTCAAATGGGGTGATTGTGAAGTCGGGTGATAAAACACTTGCCTTAGAAGTTGAAGAAAACGGGTATTCTGGGATTGACGATGCTGCCTGAGCTTTTAAAATACGAAGTGAAAAATAGCTGGCAGAGAGCGTATCTTGATAATTTTATTGAAAAGGGGTGGCCTTCATCAAAAAACGAAGAATGGAAATTTACTTCTCTTTCTGACTTGTTTGACAAGCCCTTTGCACTTGCTTCAAAACCGGAAGGTGGTACTCGCCTAGATAACGTCATTACTGGTGAAGAAGTTCATCGAATTGTTTTCAGAAATGGAATATTTGATGCTAAGCTATCAGACGATAGAAGTTCTCATGTAATTGTTACTAATTTGTTTGATGATGAAGAGGCCTTACAAAGTCTTAATCAATCTCAACTAAATCATCATCCGATATTTAATCTCACACTTGGTGTAATGAAATCTGCCGTTCTGATAGATGTTCGAGTTGCTCCGGCAGATAAAACCCCTTTTATAGAGTTATCTTTTACTGGTGGCTTATTCCAACAGTCTGCGCATCCAGTGATTATGATACGGGTTGCAGAAGAAGCTAAAGTGAATATTTCAGAAACGCATTCTAGTAATAATAGCTTATCAGCACCAATAACTGTTATAGAGCTTGCTAATGGCGCGACTTGTGATCACTTAAAACTTCAAGTTGACGAATTAGACTGTTCTCACATCGGTTTAAATCTCGTAAATCAAAAATGTAGCTCTGGTTACCACTATTTTTCATTATCAAGCGGCGGAAAAATTTCCCGCTCAGAGACTCATTTAAATTTGGACGGAGAAAATGCGTCCTGCTATTTGTCTTCAATTTATCTTGGCTGCAGGGATCAGCATATGGATGTTACCACCAGGTTATATCATAATGTAGCTAACTGCAAATCAGAACAAATTATTAGGGGCGTATTAGACGATAGAGCTAGGGGTGTTTTTCAGGGTAAAATTAGGGTAGCACCAAATGCACAAAATACGGATGGTCAACAAATGACCCGCGCTCTTCTATTATCACGGGAAACTGAAGCAGATACAAAGCCAGAATTAGAGATTTTTGCTGATGACGTAGTTTGTAGCCACGGTGCAACAATCGGAGAGATTGATGAGCATCAGTTATTTTATCTTGTTAGCAGAGGTATACCAGTTATGAAAGCAAGGTCTATGTTGATAAAGGCCTTTTTGGTAGACACCCTTTCTCAAATTAGAGTTCCTCAGCTTGAAAAACAGGCTGAACACCATTTACACAACTGGGTTTCTACATCTAATCAATTGAATGCGCCGAGTGCTTGATGGAATTAACTATGAAAACTAAATTTGATTATAAAGGCATAAGGTCTGAATTTCCTTTTTTATCACGTAAAGTGAATCAAAAGCCAATCATATATCTTGACTCAGCGGCTTCATCACAAAAACCGCAAAATGTTATCGACCAATTGGTAAAAACATACTCTCAAAGTTATTCTAATATTCATAGAGGACTACATACGTTATCTGAAGAGGCAACAAACTCGTATGAAGAAGTCCGGTTAAAAATAGCTCGCTTTATAAATGCTTACTCCAAAGAGGAGATAATATTTACAAGTGGCGCTACAATGTCAATTAATTTCATTGCGAATAGTTATGGTTTGAGTAAGTTAAAACCTAATGATGAAATTATCATAACTGTTGCTGAACACCATGCTAATATTATTCCCTGGCAGATGTTATGTGAAAAGATTGGTGCAAAATTGATTGCCGTTCCAGTTGATAAAGACGGGGGCTTCCATTTAAGTGCTCTAAAGCAGCGGATAACCAAAAATACAAGGATAATATCTGTGCCACATGTTTCAAATGTACTTGGCACCGTTTTCCCAATAAAGGAAATTAGTGAAATTGCGCATGAAAACAAGGCAATTTGCGTGGTGGATGGGTGTCAGGGTGTTACTCATATGCCTGTTGATATACAAGATCTAAATTGCGATTTTTATGTTTTCTCTGGTCATAAGCTCTATGGACCAAGTGGTATCGGCATTTGTTGGGGTAGGGCTGAAATATTAGCAGATATGCCCCCTTTCCTTGGTGGTGGGGATATGATTGATAATGTAGAGATTGAAAGTTCGACTTTTGCAATCCCTCCATCACGATTTGAAGCAGGAACTCCTCCTATAGCAGAATGTATTGCACTTGGTGCTGCGGTGGATTTTGTGACAAAAATTGGAATGAAGAATATTGAAAATCATGAAAAATCTGTATTGAATTATGGTCATCAGAGATTAGCAAGTGTTAAAGGATTATCCATTGTTGGGACTTCACCAAATAAGTCTGGAGTAATATCATTCACCCTGAAATCTGCACACCCCCATGATATTTCTACTTTAATTGATCAGGATGGTATCGCTATTCGTGCTGGGCACCATTGTGCACAGCCATTGATGAAGTTTTTAAATCTAAATTCAACCGCAAGAGCTTCTGTTGCAATTTATACTGAGCCTGAGGATTTTGACGCACTTGCTATTTCGCTTGAAAAAGTAAATCGTATTTTTGGAGCTTGAATTGCCAAACCAAAAAAAATTTTTGCAAAATGATAATCTTTCTTTGAAGGATTTTATGCCAGATACCTCTCATGGGTATATTGCTACTGCAGGCTCAAGTTTAGAGACGCAAGATAAAACAATTGATGAAATAGAAATCATTGATAAATTAATGGAGGTTAAAGACCCAGAAATACCAGTGAATATCTATGATCTAGGACTTATATATGGAATTAAGCGTTACGAGGGAGGAGATGTTGATATAACTATGTCTCTTACTGCGCCTGGCTGTCCTGTAGCTGGTGAAATGCCAGAACAGGTCGCTAGAAAAGTAGCTTCATTAGATAATGTGGGTGTTGTGCGAGTAACGCTTGTGTGGGACCCACCATGGACGCCAGAGAGAATGAGCGAAGATGCAAAGCTAGCGCTGGATTATAGTTTCTGATATTATTTTTTATGAGGTTAAATTAAATGCTTCTTGATAAAGGTACACCTATTATTAAAATAACAGAAAAAGCTTCTGCACGAGTGCAAGACATTATAAATAATGCTAGTAGCGAAGTTATTGGTTTAAGGATAGGTATTAAAACAGCGGGCTGCTCTGGTCTTCAATATAACATTGAGTTTGCAAAAGAGCAGAAAGAATTTGAAGATGCAATAGACGTAAATGGCATCCGTATTTTGATTGACCCAACTGCAGTTATGTTTTTAGTTGGGTCTGAAATGGACTGGAAAGAGGATAAGTTTAGTTCGTCATTTGTTTTCAACAACCCAAATGAGACAGCTAAATGCGGTTGTGGTGAGAGCTTTTCAGTAAGCTAATGGCAGATAGTTCATCTTTTGCTTATTCGAAAGAGGCTGCAAAAAAAAAAATTATTTCTTTTTACGAATTACTATTTATCGTTTTAAATTATATTTCACCAAGAGGCGATAAAAAATTAAGACTGCGCCTAATTGGATTAATTGCTGCTCTGATATTATCTAAAATATGTGCAGCGCTCATTCCCATATTTTATGGAGCTGCAGTGGATGCATTAGCTCCCTTAAACATTGAAGCTGGCATTAGCTTTTCAATGGGCTTATTGATGATATTAATTGGTGGATATGCGATTGCTCGTGTTGGGGAGACAATTTTTGCAGAATTAAAAGAGTTCTTATTTATAAAATTTTCTTCCAAGGCTGTTCGATTGGCTGCCTTAAATGCATTCGACCATCTGCATAAGCTGTCTCTGCAATTTCATTTAGATAGACAAACAGGAGGAACGTCACGTTCTATAGACAGAGGTGCTAAAGCAATGACTTTACTTCTTTCTACTGGAATATTCGAAGTTGTTCCATTAATAGTAGAGCTTTTTTTTATATGTGGAGTTTTGTGGGTTTTATTTGGCTACGAATTTGCTCTGGTCACCTTTTTTACGGTCGTTTCTTACTCATATTTTACAATAAAAACAACCGAGTGGAGAATTAAATTTAGAAAAAAGATGAATGAAGCAGATGAAGTTGCAGCCACAAAGGTAGTCGATTCACTGCTAAATTTTGAAACTGTGAAATACTTTAATGCTGAGAAATCTGAGTCCAACAATTATGAAAAAGCATTACGTATTTATGAAAAAGCATTTATTTCCTCTAGAACTTCGTTAACAATCGTGAATATTGGGCAGGGGATAATTGTTGCTCTCGGTCTTGTTGCCTTGCTGGCTATATCAGGTAGAGAAATACAACGAGGCAGTATGAGTGTTGGAGATTTTGTTGTAGTTCATACATATATTATTCAGTTAGCAATGCCTTTGCAGTTTCTTGGATGGACATATAGAGAAGTAAGACAATCAGTAATAGATCTTGAGCAGATGTTTAGATTGCTTAGAGAGAAGCCTGACGTAAAAGATGTGTCTAACGCTTCAGCACTTAAACTCTATAAGGGAGAAATTAAGTTTAAAAATGTGTGCTTTTCGTATGGGAGAGGTAAAATTCTTGACCAGGTAAGTTTCACTGTTCAATCTGGCCACAGAGTTGCTTTAGTGGGTCCTAGCGGTAGCGGAAAATCAACAATATCAAGACTATTATTTCGATTTTATGACCCCCAAAAAGGCAAGATATTAATTGACGGCCAAGATATTAGTCTTGTTAGCCAAGATAGTTTGCGTGCGGCTATTGGAATGGTGCCTCAGGATACGGTAATGTTTAATGCTTCGATCGGTTATAATATTGGATATGGTCGTGCTAATGCAACTATACAGGAGATTGAAAAAGTATCCAAGTTAGCTTCTATTGAGAACTTTATAAATAATCTACCTGATAGATATGATACGCTTGTAGGAGAGCGCGGACTAAAATTATCAGGAGGTGAAAAACAGCGAGTTGCGATTGCAAGGGCTATATTAAAGGATCCAGTGATATTTCTTTTTGACGAGGCCACCTCAGCTTTAGATAGCAGAACGGAAAAAGAAATCCAGGCCGCTTTAAATGATATTTCACATAATCAGACAACATTGGTTATTGCCCATAGATTATCTACAATCGTGGATTGTGATAAGATCTTAGTTTTAAATCAAGGTAAGATTGAGGAAACTGGTACACACCAAGAATTACTTGATATTGACGGTTTATATGCTGCAATGTGGAGGCGGCAATCGCGTGGCTTTTTAAAAAAAGAAATAAAATCATTTAAAACAAAACAAATTAATGATTGAGATCCAAGCTAAGGCTTTGCAAATGAAACAGGAATTTTGGGTAAATACAACTTTAGGTTCTGTGCGCGCTTGGAAAATTAGTCAAAAAGGGTCTTTGCACCGTATCGTTATTTTCATAGGGCTTGGTGAATTTTGTGAAAAATATGCAGACTTTATATCATTCTTGAACGAGCAAGCATGTGAGATAGTAATATTTGACTGGCCAGGTCTTGGTTTATCAGGAGCTTTTGGTAAACCCTCAACAACAAGTCATTGTTCTGATTTTGATAAATTAATCCAGGCAGGAGTTGATGTTATTGAGATGGTCGGTTGGACAAATAAATCATTTTACGTGATTGGGCATTCTTTGGGCGGACACATGGCATTTCGTTTGGCAGGTTTGCAAAAATTCTCAATAGCTGGGATTATCGCATTATCGCCTATGATGATGCCAAAAATAAGTCCATTATTTCCGATTTATATGATTGCTAACTTAATTTCAATTATGGGATTTGGCCCTTACTTAATACCAAAATCAGGCCAAAACACACTTCTTAATACACGCAAATTTAGTTCAAATAATTTATTAAGTCGGAACCAAAACGCCATTGAGAATGTTATTGATTTAATTAATAAGAATCCATCACTTGCGCGTTCTGGTGTGAGTTTTGGTTGGCTATCCTCTGCACTTCATTCATGTTATAAAACAACACTTAATCCTGTTTTTCTAAAGGCTATTAAGCCCCCTGTGATTATTTTGGCAGGAAGTAATGATAAGTTGGTAAGCATGAAAGCAATAAAAAAAGCACTAGGGTTTTTACAGAATGGTCAATTAATTATTTTCAATGAATCGAGGCATGAGTTATATATCGAATTACTATATGTAATTGAGCAAGTGAAACAAAGCGTAATTTGTTTTATAAGAAATACAAGAAGATAAAATCACAAATTTGATAGAATTAAACTAAGAATTGCTCGCGAATACTCCTTTCAGCAAGTGAAGTCCCGGCATCAAATAATAAACGAAGTATTATTCTATTTTCCTGATTAATAGTTACATCTGCAATATCACGAACCTCTAGGTTATCCGCTGTCACAGATTGAGGCCTGAAATCAGGATTTATTACTTTAATATTTACTGTTGATGAAGAGGGCAATAATGCACCTTTCCATCTTCGAGGTCTAAATGGAGATATTGGTGTTAATGCTAATAGTTTAGCCTCTATAGGAATAATAGGGCCATTTGCTGATAAATTATATGCTGTTGAACCTGCCGGTGTTGCTACCATTAAACCATCACATATAAGTTGTTCTAGTTCTATCTTGTTGTTAATAGTTATTTGGCAATGTGCGGCATTATGTGTCTGTCGTAAAAGCGATATTTCATTAATTGCAAGTGCAGAAGTTTTTTTTCCATTAAGTGTTTGTGCCTGCATCAATATTGGATGGATTGTTGCTGTTTCGGCTTTTAGTATTCTTTCAATTAGGTCAGTCTGCTTGTACTCATTCATTAAAAAACCGATATGACCACAATTTATTCCAAATACGGGAATTTCATACTCGATTGATTCTTTTAGACAGGAAAGCATCTGTCCATCGCCACCAAGCGCGATAATTACATCTGAGTCTTCAATAGCATTTTGATTATATGTATCAACCAGCTCGGTGAAGAGCTTTTTTGCTTGTTTGTGTTTTGAGGATTTAAAATGTAATTTCATAATATAAACCTAAATCATACTCTTTAATTTAGCTTAAGAAAATCGTAAAAACAAATAACAACTTAAAATAAAGTTTAATTTGAAAAGAGAACCTGGATGCCCAAACAAAATCTTTATATTGGTCCAAACGTAAATCAGCCAGGTCTTACTACTGAATTGATAGGAAAAGATGCCAAAGGTCAATCTGTGCAACTTCCAGTAGTGACCGAAAAAGCTATTACTATTTTTTTAAATAATCAAGAGATTGTTACAGCCATGACCATTGGTGATTATTTGGAAGAGCTAGCCATTGGTTTTTTATTTAATCAGAGTATGATAAGTGCTGATGATAAAATTGATCAAATAGACTATGATGAAGATTTATCTGTAATCGTTGTACGAACGGAAAAAAAAACAAATTTTGAGAAAAAATTACAGTCTAAAATACGTACTAGCGGCTGCGCACAAGGAACTATTTATAGCGATATGTTTGATAAATTCGAGTCTATAAGGCTTCCAAGAGAATTAAAAATTTCAGTATCTCAAATAATTAGTCTCTCAAAAAAAATTAATACAACACCGAGTCTTTATTTAAAAGCAGGTGCAATACATGGTTGTGTGCTGGCAACTGTTTATGAGCCGTTAATATATATGGAGGATATAGGCCGCCACAATGCTGTAGATAAGATATCTGGCGTAATGTTTCTTAAAAATATCAAACCTAGAAATAAAGTTTTTTATACAACAGGAAGACTTACTTCAGAGATGGTTTTAAAAACAGTGATCATGGGCTTACCTATATTGATTTCACGGTCAGGTTTTACAGAAGCGGGTGTCACTCTGGCAAGAAGGGCAGGTTTAACGCTCATTGGAAGAGCAAGAGGAGGTAGGTTTATTGCTTTGTCTGGAGAAGAGCGAATTATTTTTGACTCAGATAAGTTAAGTAACGAGCTCTTTTCTGATGACCGCTCTGCACAAGGCCAATTTAATAATGAGTCCAAACTAACATGATAGATAAAATAATTATCGGTTTTTTAGCAGGGGGTCTTGCGAGACGTTTAGGAGGTATTGATAAATGCTTTATTCCAATAGCAAACAAGACCATATTAGACTGGCAACTGGAAAAAACCAGTCAATTTCCAAACAGAATATTAAATGCTAACGGGGATTTAAAAAGATTTTCTCAATTTAAGTTAACTGTAATTCCTGACATTTATGACGGATATTTCGGGCCGTTATGCGGTATTTTATCTATAATGAAACATAGTCAAAAGTACTATCCTTCGGCTAAATGGTTATTATCTTGTGCTACAGATGTGCCGTTCATCCCTCCTAATTTAGGAGAGAGGTTGTTTGAACATGCTACTACGGGAGATACAAATGTTGTAATGGCCACCAGTAATGGCAGAAGGCACCCTGTTTTCTCTTTGTGGCAATTAGATTTGTCAGAAAGATTAGAAAAAGCGGTAACGAATAATGAAATTCGAAAAATTGAATCCTTTACAGCAGAACTTAATACAACTTATGTAGATTTTTCTGAAAATCCAGATCCATTTTTTAATGTAAATACAAAACAAGATATTTCATATGCCAATGAAGTTGCGCATACACTTCAATAACCCAAATCAAACTTCTCGCTTTTATAAGCAGAGTTAATTAGATATATCTTTTATAATGTAGCCTTATAATTAGACGGATATTTTCCATATGGTTGAAAAAATGATAACGCCTAACATAAATAATATGTTTTCAACTTATCACGCCGCACTTACTAAATTAGAAATGGGATTAGATGAACGTTTTGAACAATCTGTAAATGTTATCTCTCAAACAGGTCAGCATGTAATTATCTGCGGTATGGGAAAGTCAGGGTTAGTAGGACGAAAGATAGCCGCCACATTATCCTCTACAGGTACCGCCGCTCTTTTTCTACATCCAGCCGAGGCCATTCACGGCGATTTAGGGATGGTTCGAGAAAAAAGTGTTGTTATATTAATTTCTCATTCTGGTGAAACAGAAGAGATTGTCAAACTGCTACCAGCCTTGAGGAGGCTAGATGCGAAAATTATTGCGTTAGTTGGCTCCCTTGTTTCAACTCTTGCTAAAGCATCACATATTGTTCTTGATGCATCAATAGATAAAGAGGCTTGTCCATTGAATCTAGCGCCTACAACATCAACATTAACCACTCTTGTTATGGGTGATGCGCTTGCAATAGCATTGATGAACCGTTCTGGTTTTAAGCCCGAAGATTTTGCAGCCAATCATCCTGGCGGCATGCTTGGTATGAGATTGCTCTCTCGTGTTAAAGACAGAATGGTTCAAAAAGAACTACCATTAGTGAAACCTAATATGCCAATGTCTGAGGTTATCGTTAGAATGACCGAAGCTAGATTAGGATTAGCGCTTGTTCATAATGATAATTTATTGAGGGGTATAATTACAGACGGTGATCTGAGGCGGATGCTTGTTCTTGGAACTAATCTCTCATCTACGCTTGCAGGTGATGTTATGAACGAGTCGCCACTCACCATTACAGAAGATGAAATGATGGTTGTTGCTGAGGAGAAAATGCTTGAGGCACGTGTTCAAAGTCTTGTAGTTGTGGACAATAAAGGACATATAAATGGTGTGGTACAGATTTACTGATTATGAATAAACTATCTGATTTTGACTATTTCTTGCCAGCTGATTTAATTGCCCAAAGCCCTTTAAATCCAAGAGATCAAGCTAGGCTGTTGCATATTTCTACTAACGGACTCAATGAACATTTAATATGTCATCTCCCTTCCATATTAAGGGAAGGGGATTTACTAATAGCGAATGATACTAAAGTCATACCTGCTCAGCTACATGGTAGAATAAATGATAAAAACATTGGTTTCACACTACACAAACAAAAAACCGTGCACCGCTGGCTTGCTTTTGCCAAGCCTGCAAAAAGGTGTATTATAGGATCCACGGCAGTTTTTGGGGATGGGTTTGAAGCACGTGTAGTTGATAGATATGTTGCAGGTGAAATAGAACTTGAATTCAATTGCAGTGATATTGAACTAACACGGATGATTGAGATACATGGGAAAATGCCATTGCCGCCTTATATTAAGCGTAGCCGCGATGGTGACAAAGCTGATTTTTTAAATTATCAAACACTCTTCGCAAAAAAGGCTGGTGCTGTAGCAGCACCAACAGCGGGTTTGCATTTTACACCTGCATTAAGACAGTCTATTATTGACGCAGGGTCTGAATTTGTAACCATAACATTGCATGTAGGTGGGGGAACATTTCTTCCTGTAAAATCTGAAAATTTATCAGATCATAAAATGCATAGTGAGTGGGGTGAGATAACACCTGAAATTGCTGCTAGGATAAATGAGACGAAACAAAAAAACGGCAGGATTATTTGCATTGGAACTACGAGCTTGCGAATTATAGAGGCTGTTTGGGCAAAATTTGGAAAGATGCAAGCTTTTAAGGGAGATATAGATTTATTTATTACTCCTGGATATTCGTTTAACGTTGCAGATCTTTTACTTACAAATTTTCATTTGCCAAAATCGACGTTGTTAATGTTAGTTAGTGCATTTGCAGGTTTCAATGAGATTAAAGATGCCTATCAGTATGCCATAAAAAATCAATATAGGTTTTTCAGCTATGGTGATGCATGTTTAATAGAGAAAAAGTAGGATAGGAGAGTTATGCAAGAAAAATTCAACTTTGAGCTGATCAGTCAAGATGAAGGAGCAAGGTTGGGGATTTTGACTACTGCCTTTGGACACATTGATACGCCAGCATTTATGCCAGTTGGAACGGCAGCAACTGTTAAAGGAATGATGCCTGAGGCAGTCTCTCAAACTGGAGCGCAAATTATACTATCAAATACATATCATTTAATGTTACGTCCAGGTCCAGACAGGGTAAAACATCTTGGTGGTGTCCGAAAAATGATGAACTGGAAGGGACCACTTTTAACTGATTCTGGTGGTTTTCAAGTAATGTCCCTCGGCCCGCTAAGAAAAATAGATGAAAATGGGGTCACATTTAAAAGTCACCTTGACGGAAGCCCTCATTTATTGACCCCTGAAATATCTACAGAAATTCAATATAAGCTTGACGCCACAATAACTATGGTTTTTGATGAGTGTACACCTTATCCCGCAACAAAATCGCAAGCTGCTGACTCCATGGAATTATCTATGCGGTGGGCAGCCCGATCACGAAAAGCCTTCATAGAAAGAAAAGGTTACGGACAGTTTGGTATAGTACAAGGCTCGGTATATCCAGACCTGCGATTGCAAAGCGTTCAAAGACTAAATGAAATTGGTTTTGAAGGTTATGCCATAGGTGGTCTGGCAGTTGGTGAAGGCCAGGAGTTAATGTTTGAGACTTTGAGAGTTACAACGCCGTACATGAAGATTAAACAACCGCGTTATTTAATGGGAGTTGGAAAACCAGCAGATATTGTAGGTGCTGTATTAAGAGGTGTTGATATGTTTGATTGTGTTCTGCCAACAAGATCTGGTAGAACAGGTCAAGCATTTACCAGATATGGAACAGTAAATATTAGGAATGCCCGGCACGCAGATGATTTGAGACCATTAGATGAGAATTGTTCTTGCCCTGCCTGTAATAATTATAGTCGCGGTTATTTGCATCACCTTTTTAAATCAGATGAGATACAAGGTTTAACTTTATTGACCTGGCATAATTTGACATATTATCAGGATTTGATGCGTGCTATAAGAAAGGCCATCAAAGAGAGGCAATATAACACTTTCGTTTCTAATTTTTACAGAGAACAAACTCAGGGCGATATCCCTAAGTTTTAACCCCATATATTTAATTTTAAACTATGAAGAAAAGAAATCTATTTTTTATTGTTAACGAATATAATCAGAAATTGAATTATTAAATCAAGACATAGTTGATGAACTCAAATATTTACCAATGGCTAGAAAAAAAAGCAAACCTATATGAATTTGATGAAGTAAGTATTACAGACACAAATTTATCAGTTGATACACAAAACCATCTTCTTAACTTTTTAGAATTTGGTTATCATGGTGAAATGAAATGGTTGGAAGAGTCTGTCGAGAAGCGCCTTTCACCAAAAAAAATGTGGCAAAATGCAGAGAGTGCGATAATTTTTGCTAAAAATTATGGCCCTGAACATAATCCTATCGGGGATATTTCCAAAATAAAATCTGGTAATATCTCTGTTTATGCACGTTCGAAAGATTATCATTCAGTTATGAAAGGGAGATTAAAACAAATTGCCAGTCAGTTTGTTTCTAAATTTCAAGGTAGTGTTAAAGTCTTTGTTGATACAGCGCCTCTTATGGAAAAACCGTTAGCAGTTAAATCTGGCATAGGATGGCAGGGAAAACATACCAATCTCGTCTCTAAAAAATTTGGGTCATGGTTATTTTTAGGGGTAATATTAACAGATGCAATTCTACCCACAAACGGGGTCTCTGAGGATTTTTGTGGGACTTGTCGGAAATGTTTAGATATTTGTCCTACAAATGCTTTCCCAAGCCCCTATAAACTAGATGCTCGGCGATGTATCTCCTATCTTACAATTGAATTTGATGGTATCATTGAAACTGAATTTCGCAAACAAATTGGTAATCGTATTTTCGGATGCGATGATTGTCTGGCTATTTGTCCTTGGAATAAATTTGCACAAAAAGCATCTGATACAAGAATGCAATTAGGACAAAAACCTGGTTTGTTACCACTAAGCAAATTGTTAGCTTTATCGGACTCAGAATTTAGAATTCTATTTTCTGGAACACCGGTTCGTAGAGCCGGGTATAAAAAGTTTATTCGTAATTGTCTAATTGCAGCTGGTAATTCATACGATATAACACTTATCCCATTAATAATTGGATATTTAGATGATGAAACACTATTTGTACAGGCATTAGCAATCTGGGCACTAAGGCAACTATGTGAAGAAGATGAATTTCAGCGTTTAAAAAATGACCACAACCATAGCCATAAAGAGCTCGTAAAAGAATGGAACGCAAATAGGTAAAAAGGGAATCCATAATAGATTACCTTTTTTTAAATGCTTAAATTTAATACAAAAATATTAGAGAACTGTTTAAAGAGAGTAATATAAATTCTAATAAAGGATTATTCTTTTTTAAACTCGTTTGCTTCATTTCTGAGATCCGAAATCTTGTCTAATTTCCATAGTATTGGGAATTTAAATATTCCGCTTATACAGATAATTAGACCTAATATCCCACCTATAATAGTAGCACCAATAGGTCCAACTGCTGTTGCCAATGCGCCGGCTCTAAATTCTCCGAGTTGATTTGAAGATGCTGTACTGGTAGCGAATATAGCACTTACTCTTCCTCGGACTGCATCTGGTGTTATGGTTTGGGCAAGCGTAAATCTTATATTTACACTAAGCATATCGGTGGCACCATAAATGAATAATGCAACAAGACTAAGCCAAAAAATGTCAGATAACCCAAAAACTAAAACGGATAGTGAACATATTCCAAAGGCTGCAAAAAGCAACTTACCACAATGTCGTAGTGGGCCTATGTTAGATAATAAGATACCTGTAATAACAGCTCCAATAGCCGGCATTCCACGCATTAACCCTAGACCGTTTGGTCCAACATTCAGTATGTCAGCTGCATAAATTGGAAGTAACGCTTCAACGCTACCGAGAAGTACAATAAAAAGGTCAAGAAGGATGATAGCAAGCAAAATCTTTTTCTTAGCGACAAAATTTATTCCACTAAGAAAGGGTTTTAGACCAAACTCAGCTGGTGCATGAATTTTAAACATTGGTAAGAAGAGGTAGGCTAGAAATGATATAAGTACAATTATGATACATATCCCATAAATATAACGGTCCGTCAGCGCGATTAACATACCAGCTATTAGCGGTCCTGTTGTTTTCGCAAGATTGCTAACCGTGGACGTTATGGCTACTGCTTTTTCTAAATTTTCTTTAGATACGATATTTGGAAGCAAAGCGTGCTCTGAGGGTATTTGAAATGCGCGAGCAACGCCGTGCACGAGAAGCATAAGAAAAACTAATAAAATTGGAATACTATCAAGCAGCATAGCGATAAAAATACCAGTAAAGGCAACAAATTCTATCACAGTACAAATGAGTAAAATATATTTTCTCTGAAACCTATCAATAACAACTCCAGTAATTATGAAGAAGGCGAATGTTGGTAAAATCTGCATCAAACCAATGAGAGCTAGATAAATAGGTTCTTTTGTTTCTAGATATATATGCCAACCTAGTGCAACAGATAGCATTACACCGGCCATCCATATTGACACCCGACCTATTAAGAACGCAATGAAATAGCGTTCAATCATTTAAATCACATTAGTGTTCATAGTATTAAAATCTGATATCTAGTCTTATCTGATGCAACCAATTATAAATAAATAATTTTCGATGAGCACTATTTTAATAGGCCCTAAATTGTTGTGAATATTTTAAAACAACACCAAAAATTCTAAAGTTTTCTATCTAGTTAGAATGAAGCTAAAAGGAAGCACAACTATAATCCTTACAGCGACATATACTTAAGAATAAATTATTTTTTTGGACTCATACGAATTTATTCAAACACTTAAGGGTGCTAAGAAAAAGAAAATATTCCAATCTCTTTGCCTAAAATATAGGGACATTTAAAATATTAATCCTGATTATAAAAGTATTTATCCTAATGATGTTTCATATTCATGTTTGCGCTGCAGGTAAACTTTTTCTGACAAAGCATGCCAACTCATGCATTCTCCGTTAGGAGAACGTCCACATACACATTTACGTTTTTCTTTTTGCTCAATTTCTTCGGGTCTATTACATTTGCAAACGCTTATGTTACGCATGCATATACAGCTTAATTCTTTACCCATCTCAAAACAACCTTCTATAACAGTTAATTAAATGAAATTCATAAATCTTTACGTTGATAGGGCAACATTGGTTTTTAATAATTTTTTTTGATTTATCTGGATGGAGCGGCTGACCAGGTTCGAACTGGCCCTAAGAGCTTGGAAGGCTCTTGTGCTACCACTACACCACAGCCGCTTAATTCAAAAACATCAAAGTTTAACTACAAATAGTCATACCTTATTATATTAAAATTGTTAACTTATTTATTTTTTCATACGTTGATTTCAAATAACACTTTATTTAACGGAAATGTTAAACATCTACCCAGCCAGCTAGATTTTCTCTAACAAGAGCATAAATTAAATTCATCCCAAACGTACTATCATTTAAGCAAGGGACATAGGAAAAATCATTACCGCCGGCTTCTGTATAGATTTCTTTTCCTTCCATTGCCAACTCTTCAAGTGTTTCAAGACAATCGGCAGAAAATCCTGGTGCCATTATTGCTAAGGATTTGGTATTAGCTTTGCCTAATTTGTAAAGAGTCTCATCTGTATAAGGCTTGATCCAAGGTTCTTTTCCAAAGCGGGATTGAAATGTCACAGATAGCCTTTCAGATGGCCAATCTAGTTTTTCACGAACCAGTCGTGCTGTTTTCATACAATGACAGTGATAGGGGTCGCCCAATGTAAAATATCGCTCTGGAATGCCATGGAAAGATAGCATTAAGTGTTCCGGAGGTTGTGTATGAAGAAAGTGCCTTTGAAAAGATTGTGCTAAGGATTCAATATATACTTCATGATCATGCCATGGAGGAACAGTTCTGATAGCAGGTTGCCATCGTTGCTTCAATGCCCATTTATAAACTTCATCGTTTACAGTGGCTGTTGTAGCGGCGGCATATTGTGGATACATTGGTAGTATTAAAAATTGACTACAACCCTTTGATTTTAAGTCTGTAAGTTGGTCGGGAATTGATGGATTTCCATACCGCATCGCCCATGCAATCTCAAGATTGGAAATATTTTTATATGTCTTTGCCAGGTGTTCTGCTTGCAGTCTCGTAGTTTTTCGCAAGGGACTGCCATCTAAGTCATCTTTTATCCAAACTCTATCGTAGGCCTCCCCTGATTTTTTTGGACGTGTATTCAAAATTATTCCATTTAAAATTATCCACCATAATAATCTCGGTGCTTCTACTACCCGCTTGTCTGATAAAAACTGTTTAAGATAACGACGCATTGATTTTTTGTCTGTTGCATCGGGGGTGCCAAGATTAACAAGCAATAGGCCAGTTTTTGCAACTGGTGAAAATGAAGGATGGTCATCGGGTATTGGTTTTAGACTCATAAAAAAGCTCTGAAAGTAATAATCAAAGATTAAGTTTATATACTAAGCTGATAAAGCCTGATTATTTACATTTGCTGAGACTAATGAAGGCGGCTTTATTTCTTTAAAAGTCTGGGATAATGCAATTACAAGGTCATCTATCATCTTGTCACTGTGCAACGGCCCTGGGGTTATACGAAGCCTTTCTGTTCCTTTTGGAACAGTTGGAAAGTTTATCGGTTGAATGTAAAATCCATATTTCTCAAGCAAAATTTTACTGATTTGCGAGCACTTGGCGGCATCTCCAACCATTACTGGCACGATATGAGTGTTTCCAGTTAAAAAAGGCATACCATATTCACGAAGTCTTTTCTTAAGTTGTTTAGATTGACGTTGCTGTGCATTTCTCTCAATTTGACTTTGACGTAAGTGTTGAACAGAACTGAGTGCAGCAGCAGCAAGAGCTGGTGGCATAGCTGTTGTAAAGATAAAGCCAGAGCCATATCCTCGTACTGCATCACAAATGGCATCACTGGCAGCTATATATCCCCCCATAGCACCAAAAGCTTTCCCGAGAGTGCCTTGCAAGATATCTATTTCTGATTCCAGTCCTTCTTGTTGCGCGATACCTCCGCCTTCACTTCCATACATGCCAACAGCGTGTACCTCGTCAAGGTAGGTCATGGCATTATATTTTTTTGCTAACTTTACAATTTCTAAAATAGGAGAGACATCTCCATCCATAGAATATACAGATTCGAATATAATTAATTTGTGACGACCAAAAGGTTGTGTCTTTAATAATGTCTCTAAATGTTCTGTGTCATTATGGCGGAAAATAATTTTTTCAGCTCTACCATAACGTATACCAGAAATTATCGAGGCATGATTCATAGAGTCAGAAAAAATTACAGGATCATCCAATAACGATGAAATAGCACTTATACTCGCTTCATTTGCAACGTAGCCTGATGTAAATATAAGGGCACGTTCTTTATTATGTAATGCGGCAAGTTCATTTTCCAAAGAGACAATGGTATGGCTAGTACCAGAAATATTTCGTGTACCACCAGCGCCAGTTCCATGACTATTAACGGAGTCTGTCATAGCTTTTATAGATTTCTTATTTTGCCCCATCCCAAGATAATCATTAGAACACCAAATTATTACTTCTTTAGGTCCAAAATCGCTATGCCATATCGCGTGCGGATGCTCACCGGCTTTCCGCTCTAGATTAGCAAAAACACGATATCTATTTTCTGCTTTTAATTGATTAACATGTTCTTTGAATAAGGATTGATAATTCAATTAATACTCCAACACTTTACTCATTTACAGTTCTAAAAACGTTATACCATTATTTTTGTATTTGTAACATTTTTAACTATTAATAGGCTAGTCCTTTTACCATGTGACAAAATGATGCGCGTGGGCTTAATTGTCTACTCTGCCACTTTTATCTTAGCAGCCGAAAATTTTAGTTCTGGTATTTTGCCAAATTGATCAAGTGCTGAGTTTGTAAGTAAGTTTGCAGAAGCCTCTTTAAAGCAAAATGGGATGAAAACCATTCCCTCTGGCAAGCCAGGGTCAAGTCGTGCTGCGAGTGTGATTGAGCCCCGCCTTGTGGAAATGTGCAAAGGTGTTCCTGCATGACCACCTATATTCCTCAAATTTTCTGGGTTTATATGTATTTCCGCTGTAGGTTCGATTGCGTCTAAAACGGCAGACCGGCGTGTCATTGACCCTGTATGCCAGTGTTCAAGTAATCTTCCTGTAGATAAAATGAATGGAAAATCATCATCAGGCTCTTCAGCGGGTGGAAGAAACTCCGCAGGAGTGAATTTGCCTAAGCCGGATTTTGTTGGAAATGAGTCCGAAAAAAGTAGGTCTTGCCCATCAGAAAACTCATCTTTGCAAGGATAGGTTACAGCACCTTCACTTTCTAACCGTTCCCATGTAATCCCGTTCAAGGAGGACATTACGATTCGCATTTCAGAAAAAATATCTTTTGGATGCTGGTAATTCCATTCAAGACCCATCCTTTTGGCTATTTCTTGAATAATCCAGTAATCTTGTTTTGCATTTCCAGGTGGAGGTACAGCCTGCCTTCCAAGCTGTACTCTTCTATCTGTATTTGTAACAGTGCCTGTTTTTTCTGGAAATGCAGAGGCAGGCAGTATTACATCCGCAAATGCAGCAGTTTCAGTAGGAAAGATATCCTGAACAACAAGACAATCGAGTTTCTCTAGCGCAGCCCTTACATGGTTCTGGTCAGGGTCTGACATTGCAGGATTTTCCCCCATGATATACATTGCTTTGATATTTCCATTGAATGCTGCATTAGTAATTTCAACAACTGTGAGGCCCTGCTCCTTTGGTAATGGAGATTGCCAGATAGCCTCATATTTACTTCTGAATTGTGGGTCAGATACAGGTTGATAATCAGGTAAAAACATAGGAATAAGTCCTGCATCAGAGGCCCCTTGAACGTTATTCTGTCCCCGAAGTGGATGTAATCCAGAGCCTTTTTTACCAATATTACCTGTCAATAAAGCTAGAGAAATAAGACATCTAGAATTATCAGTTCCGTGAGTATGTTGGGATATGCCCATGCCCCAAAAAATTATACCAGCATTTGCTTGAGAGAATTTTCGAGCAACGAACCTTATATCTTCAGCAGCTATGCCACAGATTGGGGACATCGCTTCTGGGGTATAAAATTTTATGGTTTCTGAAAGTTGCTCAAAGCCTTCTGTATGGTTTTTTACATATTCGATATCATACAACTTTTCAAAAATAATTACATTTAAAATAGCATTCAAAAGAGACACATCACTGCCAGGATAAAAATTAAGTGATTTTGTCGCGTATCTGTCCAGTGCTTGGGCCCGTGGATCAAGAACAAATAAATCTGCTCCTCTTTGTGCCGCATTTTTTATAAAAGTTGCAGCTACAGGGTGGTTCACTGCTGGGTTTGCTCCAATAACGATAATTGAATCTGAATATTCGACTTGGGAGAATGATGCTGTTACCGCTCCTGAGCCTATATTTTCAAGCAATGCTGCAACAGAAGAGGCATGACATAGCCGAGTGCAATGGTCTACATTATTAGTCTGAAACCCAGTGCGAATTAATTTTTGAAAAATATAAGCCTCTTCATTAGTCCCTTTGGCAGACCCAAATCCGCTTAAAGAGGATGACCCAAAATTATTTTTAGCTTTAATAAAGCTTTCAGCTGCTTTATCGAGGGCTTCTTGCCAACTTGCTTCTCTGAAATGTGTAAGAGGATTAGAGGGGTCAAAGTTCTGCCAGTTTCTTTTTGGAACATCACTTCTTCTTATAAGAGGCTGGGTCAATCTTTGTTCGTTATGGATATAATCAAATCCATAGCGACCTTTGACACAAAGTCTACCTAAGTTTGCAGGACCATTTCTACTTTCTACACTCACAATTTTATCTTCTTTAACCTGAAAGCTTAACTGACATCCGACACCGCAATAAGGGCACACAGAATTCACTGTTTTGTCAGGTGTTACGGAGAGTTTCATTACACTATCATCCATAAGAGATTTTGGAAGTAACGCACCAGTAGGACAAGCTTGAACACATTCACCGCAGCCAACACAGGTAGAGGCGCCCATTTCATCGTTAAAATCAAAGACGATATGGGCATCTGCTCCTCTACCGGCCATTCCAATCACATCGTTTACTTGAACTTCACGGCAAGCACGAACACACAGACCGCATTGAATGCATGAGTCCATATTTACTGCAATGGCAGGGTGTGAGTTATCAGCAGCTACTCCTAATTTGCTTGGGAACCTGCTTTTTTCTAAACCACTAATTTCTGCTATTTTCCAGAAATGAGAATTGTGATCATGAGAGTTTTGTCTATCGGGTTGGTCCGATAACAATAGTTCCATAATAAGCTTTTGCGAATTTCTGACCCGTGATGATTCAGTGTTTACCACCATGCCGTCAGTTATTTTTCGCTGGCATGAAGCAGCCAAAGTTCGTTCGCCTTCAATCTCAACCATGCATGCACGACAATTTCCATCCGCTCTATAGCTATTTTCATTTCGATAACATAAGTGGGGAATTTCAACATTTTGTTGTTTGGCAACTTGCCAGATGGTTTGCCCTACTTGCGCCTTGATTTTTTCACCGTTAAGAAAAACAATTATTTCATCAATGACAACTGATTTATCATCCATCATCTTGTTTCTCCTAATTGACCCTCGTTTTCTTCTTTTTTTAAATTTGTTTTAAAAGAATGCTTGCAGTCTTCAGGAAAAAATCGCATGGCACAACTTAATGGATTTGAGGCCGCTTGCCCGAGACCACAAATGCTTGCATCTCTCATTACCGATGCAATCTCTGTTAATAGTTTCGGCTGATAATGAGAGGCATCCATAATGGAAACTGCTTTTTCAGTCCCCACACGGCATGGAGTACATTGGCCACAGGATTCATGCTTAAAAAAGTTCATCAGATTTTTCGCAATATCCCAAATATTATCTTCCTCAGAGAGTATAACTACGGCATGACTTCCAACAAAGCAGCCATATTTAGCTAGCTCGCCGCCAAAATCGAGGGCTATATCCGCCTTGTTTGCAGGTAAAATTCCTCCTGACGCACCACCAGGAAGATAAGCTTTAAAAATATGTCCTTCAGACATGCCGCCACACTTTTCAATCAATTCGTTTGCAGTTGTGCCCGCTGAAGCGACAACTAATCCAGGATTAGAAATTCTCCCAGAAACAGAATAAGTCCTGTGTCCTGGATGTAATTTTGTACCTAGATCATTAAACCAATCCGTACCAAATTTAAGTATTTCAGGAACCCAAAATAAGGTCTCTACGTTATTTACTAAAGTTGGGCGCCCAAAAATGCCACTTTCTGCAACAAATGGTGGTCTATGTCTAGGTAAACCACGTTTACCTTCAATTGATTCAATCATTGCTGACTCTTCTCCACAAATATAGGCACCAGCACCTCTCCTTAAATGAATCACTGTATGGTCAGCAATATCGGTAGTGCTGAGTTTTTGAAGCTCGATTCTTAGCATAAATAAAATTTCTGGGTATTCATCTCGGACATATAGGTAACAATCAGAGATGCCAACTATTAAAGCTGCAATTAATATTCCTTCAATTATTTGGTGTGGGCTCGTAGATAAATAATGTCTATCTTTGAAAGTGCCTGGCTCTCCTTCATCAGCATTTACGGCCATAAGGCGCGGTCCTTTTTGCTGTTTTACAATTCTCCATTTTTTGCCTGTAGGAAATCCAGCACCTCCAAGGCCTTTGAGGGCTGATTTTTCTAGTTGTGTTAGCGCTAAATCATACTCATCGCTATTTTTTGAATTCTTCAATTTTCTAAGAATTTCATATCCACCTGATTGTATGTAAGAGTCTAAACCCAACACATTTTCCAATATATCCGATTTATTTTTTTCTTGAATAGCTTGAGAATGCTCAATCTTTTGCAATTTTTTTAAATCGATGTTCGGAATTACAAAGTGACCGTCTGCAGCAACAGGAGCCTTATCACAGGCGCCTAGGCATGGTGAAGCAATAAACCGAATTTTAGTGTTATCATTAGGCGCTATTGATTCGAGTATTTTTTCAGTATCAAATAAAGAACAGGTAACCGAAGTACAAATTCTTATTGTTCTGGTGGGTGGAGGCTTTTGGCTATCTTTCACTAATATGAAGTGGTCATAAAAACTCGCAACTTCCCATATTTCTGACAAAGGAAGGTTCATTATAAAAGCTAATGCACTTAGATTATCTGAAGATAAATGTGAAAATTTATCCTGAATTAAATGCAAATATTCTATTAACATATCTCTATGCAAAATTTCTGGTAATATTGCTTTCACGGTATTTATTGCAGATTGATTTGCAATTCTACCTTTCGGCTTGAATTTACCCATTTTCTTTTTTCGATTTCTATTAGCAGATGAATTCGCCATGATTTATACCTTTAAAAGAAAGCCGGGTATTATCGTTAAGCCAATTTTTTAAAATAAGTCAAAAGTATAGTTTTATTTATTGGACAACAAGAATGGTAAACATTTAAATAAAACGTTTAATAAACTGTTATTGCCTTATTCTGTCTCAGCAGCGACAGGAATAAGCAAAATAATTTCTGCATTTATTAGTTGTTTTCCAACATGCTCAAAATTTACAGTAATTCTCGTTCCCTCTATCGATTGTACTTGGCCCACGCCCCAATCGGGTCGTTCGGAATGTGTGACAAAATCACCTAAACTGTAATCAAATAATGACATGATTTTTAACCTATTAATTTATCAAAGAAAGACGTGCAGAAAAAAACACGTAATAAATTTTTACAAGTAAAATTTAGCTTTCTGTTAGTCTCTTAAATATTCTGAAAGTTCGCAAAGTAGACAATGCATGCCAAATAAGTTTTAGCAAAGTTCCGTAACGAATCTACTATAATATTAAATATTTTAGAGTTAACGAATACTAAAATAGTATGAAGAAATAGAATTTTTTATAAAGTTTTGTTAAAATTTTCCATTAGGAGAGAAAAATCGAAAGGTTACTTATTTATCACTTGATTTTTTGAAATAAGAGAGATAAGCGAAATGCAAATATTGTAAAAAAATATTTCAATGGTTTATTATTTTTGGGGGGGAAATAATGATGGAAGGATCATATCTTAAAACGAAGAATAGCAACGGGGCTTCAAAAATTACTGACGAAAACAAGTTGGATGTCCAATTGCCGGTTGGTTATAAACCTAGTGCTGATGAAGAATTTATGAATCCAAAACAAATAGAGTATTTTCGTGAGAAATTGATGCGTTGGCGGGCAGAATTATTGGATGACGCAAATCAAACAATCGCTAATTTATCGACAGAGAATCTTCACCGGCCTGACCAAATGGACCGTGCTCAGATAGAAAGTAATGCAGCACTCGACCTTAGAACAAGAGATAGAGAGCGTAAATTATTACAAAAAATTGATTCGGCTATGAGACGAATTGAAGATGGAAGTTATGGATATTGTGAAGATACAGGGGAGCCAATTAGTCTTTCACGATTAGAAGCTAGACCAATTGCTTCTTTAAGTTTGCATGCACAAGAATTACATGAACGTATGGAACGTGTGCATAGAGACGATTAAACATAAATAAACAAATATTTTGATTGGATAATTAATCTATTCCAAACATAATCTTTTTAGCCAAAAATCTCTACTCAAATAAACGTCTTGCAAAAAAAGAACAAAACAAGTACAAATGTGAGGAACAAAGCAGGTACAAACACAAAAAATTTTGGATTTTTTTGATAATTATAAAAAAAATTCAGTTCTAGACAATAACGTTTAGCTATGCATTATGGAGGAAATCTTGAGTAACAATGTAGTGGAAATGAAAATGGTGAGTGATGATAAATCAAGAGCTTTAGAGGCAGCGATTGGCCAAATCGAAAAAGCTTTTGGTAAAGGTTCAGTTATGCGTCTCGGTCAGAACGATTCAGTGGATGATGTCCAAGCTATTTCAACTGGGTCACTTGGTTTAGATATTGCACTTGGTATTGGCGGACTTCCAAAGGGCAGAATTATAGAGATATATGGACCGGAGTCCTCTGGTAAAACTACATTAGCTTTACATGCAGTTGCACAAGCACAAAAAGAAAATGGAAATTGTGCATTTGTTGATGCGGAGCATGCTTTAGATCCGGTTTATGCTAAGAAACTCGGGGTGGATTTAGATAACTTGTTAATATCTCAACCAGATGCTGGTGAACAAGCCTTAGAAATTGCTGATACATTGGTTCGTTCTGGTGCGGTAGATGTACTTGTTGTTGACTCTGTTGCAGCTCTTGTTCCAAGAGCTGAGCTTGAAGGTGAGATGGGAGACACACATGTTGGTCTTCAAGCTCGTTTAATGAGCCAAGCTTTACGCAAATTGACATCTTCAATAGCTAAGTCAAATTGTTTGGTGATTTTTATAAATCAAATTAGGTTAAAAATTGGAGTTATGTTTGGGAGTCCTGAGACAACAACAGGTGGAAATGCGCTAAAATTCTATGCCTCTGTTAGATTAGATATCAGAAGAATTGGTTCCATTAAAGACAAGGATGAGGTTGTTGGAAATCAGACCCGTGTAAAGGTAGTTAAAAACAAAGTAGCAGCACCTTTCAGGCAAGTGGAATTTGATATTATGTATGGAGAAGGTATTTCAAAAACTGGAGAATTAATTGATTTAGGAGTTGCCGCAGGGTTGGTAGAAAAGTCAGGTTCTTGGTATTCCTATGATTCCCAGCGAATTGGTCAAGGTAGAGAAAATGCCAAAAATTATTTGGCAGAAAATCAGTCAGTTGCTGAAAAGCTAGAACTTGCGATACGCCAAAATGCAGGTTTGGTTCAAAGTCAAATGCTTGATGAAACAATGATTGAAGGTGAATAGCAAGTTTAATTTAAAAATCACTTTTAAAATTTAGAAATCGTGTGATTTAACATAAAAAATCATAAATATATTTTAAAAGTTCGCTTATTTTTCGATTTTTTTTGTTATAAGATATTTTATATTAATTATTTAAGTTTTTAATGTTCCTATTATATCCTAGACATATTTATATTATTTACCGTAAAAAGCATATAGCGAAATTTTTTCGCTTCTGCTTTTTTATTTGTGATAGGAATGAGAGTAAGAATTTTCTATGTCGAATGTAAATGATATTAGGTCTACATTTTTATCCTATTTTTTAAAGAATGGTCATCATGAAGTTAGCTCCAGCTCACTCGTACCTCAGAATGATCCTACATTAATGTTTACAAATGCTGGTATGGTTCAGTTTAAAAACGTATTTACTGGATTAGAACAGCTTCATTATAAACGTGCTGTCACTTCTCAAAAATGTGTGCGGGCAGGAGGTAAACATAATGACCTCGAAAATGTTGGTTATACGGCGAGGCATCATACCTTTTTTGAGATGTTGGGAAACTTTTCATTTGGTGATTATTTTAAAGATAATGCAATAGAACTTGCATGGAACCTTATTACAAAAGAATATGAACTTAATCCAGAAAGACTTTTGGTAACAGTTTATCATGAGGATGAAGAAGCAATTTCATTATGGAAAAAAATTGCGGGCCTCAGTGATAGTAAGATTATTCGTATTAGTACATTAGATAATTTTTGGTCTATGGGGGAGCTTGGTCCTTGTGGTCCATGCTCAGAGATTTTTTATGATCATGGAGAGCATATAAATGGAGGTCCGCCTGGTTCTAAGGAAGAGGATGGAGATAGATTCATTGAAATATGGAATCTTGTTTTCATGCAATATGAACAAACTGAAAAAGGAAGAATTAATCTCCCTAAGCCCTCAATAGATACAGGTATGGGGCTCGAGCGAATAGCTGCTGTGTTACAGGGTAAACACGATAATTACGATATTGATCTAATGCGTGCACTTGTGAAGGCATCTGCTCAAATTTCCAATACTGATATTGACGGTAAACATTCTGTTTCACATCGCGTTGTTGCTGATCATATTCGTTCTGTGGGTTTTTTAATTGCAGACGGCGTTTTGCCCTCTAATGAAGGAAGAGGTTACGTGTTACGTAGAATTATGAGGCGTGCTATGCGACATTTGCATCAGTTGGGATGTGAGAAGCCAGTTATGCACAGGTTGGTTAATAGTTTGGTGCAAGAGATGGGTGGACATTATCCTGAGCTACATCTGGCTGAGTCATTGATTTCTCAAACAATCGAGTCAGAGGAAACTCGTTTTAAAGATACATTGTCACGTGGTTTAAAAATTCTCCAGGAAGAAATGGAGGACTTGAGTACCAATAATATTTTATCTGGTTCAACTGCATTTAAACTTTATGATACGTATGGTTTCCCGTTAGACCTTACGCAAGATTATTTGAGAGGGCATGACTGGCAGGTAGATATAGACGGTTTTGAAAAGGCTATGTTGGCACAAAAAAATGCGGCTCGTGCAGCATGGTCGGGCTCTGGATCCAAGACAGAAAGTAGATTATTTTTAGAACTAGCGGATAGAAATGGAAGTACTGAGTTTTTAGGATACGGTCAGGTATCATCTCAGGGTATAGTAACAAATATGATTTTAGACAATGACGAGACAAAAATTTCTTCAAAAGATGAAAAAGTGATTGTCATTACTAATCAAACACCTTTTTATGCAGAGTCTGGCGGCCAATTAGGAGATACTGGCTGCTTTTCTTGGCCAGAAGGGTTTGCCAATGTTGAAAATACTACAAAAATATCTTCTTTATTTTTGCATCATTGCAAGATCTCTAAAGGCTCATTGTCAGTCGGTCAGCCAATACAAATGAATGTAGATGCGGATAGGAGAGACAAATTACGCTCTAATCATAGTTCAACGCATTTATTGCATGAAGCTCTTCGGCTTACATTAGGAGAGCATGTGGTTCAGAAAGGTTCTCTTGTAGCTCCTGATAAATTAAGGTTTGATTTTTCGCATAACGCACCTGTTAGTTCAGAGCAATTGGGGATTATTGAAGATATTGTTAATCATCAGGTTCAAATGAATACACTTGTCCAAACCCGTCTTATGACACCAAAAACAGCCATCTCGGAAGGTGCTTTAGCTTTATTCGGAGAAAAATATGGTGAAGAAGTGCGAGTTGTTACTATGGGTGACCCTGATAAATCTAGAGGAAAATCAGTTTGGTCAATAGAGCTTTGTGGCGGAACACACGTAAAAAGAACTGGCGATATTGGTCAAGTAAAAATAATTTCTGAAACTGCAGTTGCTGGAGGGATTAGAAGAATTGAAGCTGTGAGTCATAATTCAGCCAGACAATGGTTTGAGGCTAGAGAGGAAATCTTAAATAAAACAGCAACTTTGTTAAAATCCAAAGTTGAACTTATTCCTGATAGGGTCGCGGCCTTGTTAAGCGAAAAGAAAAAGCTTGAGACACAGGTTACTCAATTAAGACAAAAAAACGCTACTGGAAATGGTACTGGAGATTTAGGTCGTTCTGAAAAAGTTGGTCCGTATAACTTTATTGGCAAAATACTCGAAGATTTACCAACAAAAGAATTAAAGCCGCTTGCTGATAAATTACGCTTAAATGCTGTTACTACTGTTATATGTCTAATTTCTATTCAAGATGACAAATTATCAATTGTTGTGTCCTTATCGCCAGATTGCGAAGGAAAGCTAGATGCTGTTTTATTGGTTCGCATTGCTTCTGAGGCTGTAGGTGGAAAAGGGGGCGGTGGCAGATTTGATATGGCTCAGGCAGGCGGTAGTAACCCAAAGGACGCATTTAAAGCGTTCGAAGCTGTTAAAACCGAATTAGTCTCTTCAAAACAAAGAAACGAATAGCTCTAAGCTTCGTTTCTTTGTTAATTAGCCTAAATTATGCCATTGCTTTTTGTAAATTAATATCGAGAGTATCCAAAAATTGGTCAGTCGTCTGGAACATCTGACTAGAACTTATCAAAATAGCTAAATCTTTGGTCATTTTACCACTTTCGATAGTTTTAATACAAACCTTCTCAAGTGTTTCTGCAAAATCAATGACTTCTGGGGTATTATCAAACTTTCCTCGGTAACTTAGTCCTCTCGTCCAAGCAAAAATGGAAGCTATTGGGTTTGTTGATGTTTGTTCACCTTTTTGATGTTGACGATAATGTCTTGTTACTGTTCCGTGTGCGGCCTCTGCTTCTATTGTTTCTCCATCTGGTGTCATCAATACTGATGTCATTAATCCGAGAGAGCCATATCCTTGGGCTACCGTATCCGATTGCACATCTCCGTCATAATTTTTGCATGCCCACACATAGCCCCCATTCCATTTCATAGCACAAGCCACCATATCATCAATTAATCTATGCTCATATGTGAGCCCAGCTTGTTCAAATTTAACTCTAAATTCGTTTTGATATACCTCTTCAAATAAGTCTTTGAAGCGTCCGTCATACGCTTTCATAATAGTATTTTTTGTTGACATATAAACTGGCCAACCTAAGTCAAGGCCGTAATTCATGCACGCCCTTGCAAAGCCTTTGATTGATTCGTCCAAGTTATACATAGCCATAGCAACTCCACCATCAGGAAAATCGTAAACCTCATGACTGATAGCATCACCCCCATTAGCCGGTTGGAATGTCATCGTGAGTTTTCCAGGACCCTTAATTACCATATCAGTTGCTCGATATTGGTCACCGAATGCGTGCCTTCCAATTACAATTGGTTTTGTCCAACCTGGTACTAATCTTGGAACATTATTTGCGATAATCGGCTGCCTAAATACCGTTCCTCCGAGAATATTTCTTATTGTTCCGTTGGGCGATTTGTACATTTTTTTTAAATTAAATTCTTCAACTCTTTGTTCATCAGGTGTTATAGTCGCGCACTTCACTCCAACTCCATATTTTTTGATTGCTTCGGCAGCATCTATTGTTATTTGGTCATCTGTTTTGTCTCTAGCCTCAATTCCAAGGTCATAGTACTTTAAATCTACATCTAAATAAGGATGGATTAATTTATCTTTAATTTTCTGCCAGATGATTCTAGTCATCTCATCTCCATCCATTTCTACAATAGGATTTAAGACCTTAATTTTTGTCATGAACGACCCCCCAAAAAAAAATGTCATTTTTGTTGCTAATTTAAGCTTTGTTGCTTTAAGAAATTAAAAAAAATGTATTGAAATTAGCGGAACAATAGACAATCTGTTTATAAAATACAACAATAACACATTGTTTAAATATACTAATTTAAGATTTTTTTATATAGTGACTTTCTTAAAGATTATCTACCAATTCATCTGCAGTCTTTGACCATGATACATACTCTAAATTTGTATTATGCATAAATCCATTCTGGGCTATATGAGTTAGTAGTAGTTTCATTGGTTGCCAAAAATCATTGAGGTCGAAAATATGAAATTTGGCATTTAATATCTTAAGTTGGCACCAAGTCAAAACCTCCATTGTCTCATCAAGAGAACCAAGACCGCCTGGAAGTAGAACAAAATCTGATGTGTTTTTATACATTAAACTTTTTCGTTCATGCATCGATTTTGTAACTATTAATTCTGTTATTTCTTTGTGCCCAATTTCTTGAGATTCTAAAAACTGTGGCATAATTCCTGTTATATGTCCACCACTCGATATAGCACCATCCGCAAATGCGCCCATCAGACCTGTTCGACCACCGCCATAGACAATCTGGTAACCTCTTGCTCCAATCATTTGACCCAGGCGAAATGCTTCTTTCGAAAACTGGGGTGATAGACCATTAGCTGCACCAGCAAATATACATATCGTTTTCATTTTGATCCTAGATAAAAAATTTATAATTTTGCCATAATTAGACATGTATCCTATTATTACAATAGTTTTGTTAGCGAGGAGCTAATTAATGAAAAATTTAAAAATTGGATTAATAGGTTTGTTGGTTGCAGGTATTGTTGCAGCATTTTTTGTAATCAAACTAAACGAAACTGCAGAAACTGGCAAAAAAATTGACCAAGAGGAAGCGGGTGAAAATATTGGTGAAATTGAGAGAGTTGAAGAAAAGCTAAACACCATAGATGAGTTGAAGGTTGGATTGCAAGTTACCATGGCGCAAGTAAGCCCTGACGGCTCCAGTGTATTTGGTGGTATTGGGCCACCAGGTAAAACCGTAGTTTTGTTTAATGGTGATATAATTATTGCTGAAACTACCATCAATAAAAATGGTGATTGGGTTGCTATTCCAGAAAAACAATTTGAGTCAGGTTCCCATTTCATTCAACTAGGAATTAAGCCCGAACATGGCGAAAGTGAAACTGAAAGGCTGTCACTAAGAGTGGTATCTGAAAAAGCCGAAAGGGGTTTGACGGAGGCAGATAATACTGAGAATCTGCCATTGACACCAGAAACCACAAATATGGGTGATTCCTCCAAAATATTAGATACAATGATTTCAGATTTAGCTGTGGTTATTGATATCGAAGAAAATAAGGAAGAAAAACCGTTTGTGGTATTTGTTCCAAAATCAGATTCATCGATACCGGTAGTCGTGCAATCACCAGAGGTTAACGTTGATAAGAAGGAGACCATAACCTCCGAAGATGAGTCAGATATAGGAAGGTTGCGTTCTGTAGCGTCAGTGCTTGATAAAGCAGATAAAATTTCCAGTTTGTCTAATGAAAACGAATTTATTCAAATTAGAAGTTTATCTTGGGAGGATAAATCAAAATTAAGATTGTCGGGGTTTGCTAGGGGAGGAAATTCTATGCGCGCATATTTTGATAATCAATTTATTGCTTCAATCAAGTGGAATGTTTCTAAGAAAGACAATAAAGTAAATCGATGGAGTATGGTTACAAGGGCGTCAATGCAACCTGACAAAGCATATAATCTACGCGCTGAATTGCTAGATGAAGATGAATCAGTTATGCAAGTAACTCAGATTGAAATAAGTGCTGAGTCGCTTGAAATTGGCAGTGACGGGAGTGACATGTTGGTTATTCACAAGGGAGATGCCTTATGGCGTATTGCTTATAAAGCCTATGGACAGGGTGTTCGCTATGTCGACATATTTAAACGAAATAATAATCGTATAAATAACCCAGACCTAATTTATCCTAATCAAATATTTGCTATACCAGATTAATTTTAAAAGAAGGTGTTAATTGAAACATTTGTTGGTCAGATTTAAATGAATACGCTAACTGAATACTTTAAAGAGTCATTAGACTCACAATCACCAAGTATGCCTGTTCGAATTATTACTGGAATGACTGTAATATTATTTGGGTTTATATGGCTTCCGCTGGGGTTGATTGGTCTTTTAGGGTTGCTTTGGCTTGTCTATGTCACGAAACATCCAAACACCAATATTATGGAGATTGAGACTGGAGAAATTTTAGCACCTATGGACGGATTGGTTACACTTGTAGACACTAATTCTGGTAAAAAAAGAATAAGAATTTCTCAGAAAATTCACACCAATAGGCTTATTCTTATGCCATGTAATGGTAAAATTGATATAAATATGTTCGTTGATGGCTTGTTTCTGCCTTTTGAGATTTCTAATGCAAATAGCTTGAATGCAAGAAGAGAAATAACGATCAATCAAGACATCAATTCGTTCTCTTCGAATATTCAAAATGAGATATGTATTATTGCATGGGGTGGTCCATTAGCGCGTTATTTGTCAAGTCCCATATCAGAGGGAAGAATAGTTAAAGCAGGAATGCCAATTGCTATCTCATTGCTATATGGTGAATTAGACATTTTGTTACCAGCTGATTATGAGTTAACGGTAACTTTAGGTGAATTCTGCATTGCCGGCAAAACACTACTAGCAAAGTAATTATGATTGGGTATTGGTCATATAAAAATGTTTGATAAAACAATTTCACCGTTTGCAAGGCCATTACTATCTAAAATTGCTACTTATGCTGTAAAAATTGGCGTTTCTGCTGACGCTGTGAGCATATTGGGATTTATAACTGGAATTGTAGCCGCTTTCCTTGTTGGATATGGACATTTTTTACTTGCGCTTTTATTTTTTAGTTTAAATCGTATATTAGACGGTTTAGATGGAGCTATTGCTAGAGTAAAAACACCTACTCATCGTGGAGCGTTCTTGGACATCGTTTTTGATTTCATAATCTATAGCTCAATTCCTTTTGCGTTTGCTGTCTTCAATGATAAAAATAGTTTTGTCGCTTGTTTTATAATTTTTAGTTTTGTTGGAACTGGAACAAGTTTTCTTGCTTATGGAATTTTACAGGAAAAAATTTCAAAAAAAAACAAGAAACCAACTGGTGAGAAAAGCTTCTATTATTTAAGTGGGCTAATAGAGGGTAGTGAAACAATTTTTTTTATTGGTTTAATATTATTGTTCCCATCTCTATTTTCCTCTATTGGAATTGTCTTTGGTTGTTTATGCTGGTGTACCGCAATATTTAGAATTTATTCTGGTTGGCGAGATTTTTCATTAAATTGATAAACGCGTTATTTTATGTGACCAGGTAAAAATAGCCTATTAGTAAAGTTAACATGGAGTTAAATTTTGAAATTTGGAATTGGACAAGCGGTTAAACGAGTTGAGGATAAGGTACTTATTACCGGCACAGGAAAATTTACGGATGATATTGATGTCGGTGAAGGATTATCAGCGCATTTCCTTCGCTCAGCACACGCCCATGCAATTGTGAGGTCAATTGATTTTGAAACAGCATCAAAACTGCCAGGGGTGCATCTCATCGCTACCCAATTTGAATTAGACCATGAAAGGGTTGGTGATATTAAATGTCTTGATTGGGTAAAAAACGCAGATGGCAGCGATGTCGTGCCGACTACAAGGTCGCCAATGGCACGAGGTATAGTAAGATCTGTAGGTGATATTATTGCAATGGTTGTGGCAACTACGAAAGAACAAGCACTCAACGCAGCTGAATTGATAGAGGTAAATTACGAACCGTTGCTTGCAATAACTGATGTGGATAGTGCTTTAGAGGCGGATGCGCCACAACTTTACCCTGATTATCCAGGCAACAAAGTTTTTCATTGGAGAGTTGGTAATCATGAAAAAGCCTTGCACGAGTTCAATACAGCAGATTTAAAAACAGATAGAATAGTTGAATTATCTGTTTTTAATAACAGGATTGCTCCAAATGCAATGGAAATGCGACAGATAATGGCAATGCCACATCCAGAATCAGATGAAACAGATGAACTATTAATTTGGTGTGGAACACAAGGAACAGTTAGCCTTTCAAAACAAATAGCGGAAGCTTTGAATTTAGATAGTAGAAAAGTTCATTTGCGTTCAGGTAATGTTGGAGGAGGCTTTGGATACAAGATTTTTTTGCATCCAGAACAGTTATGTGTTTGTTGGGCAGTTAAAAAACTTAACAGAGCAGTCCGATGGCAGCAAGATCGCACAGAAGGCTTTATAAGTGACTTGCAAGGTCGTGACATAAAAAGCTATGCAAAAGCTTTAGTGACAAAAAGCGGAAAAATCAAAGCCATTCAATTTAAAAATCAAGCAAATCTTGGGAGTTGGCTATCTAATTTTGGTGTTTATGTGCCAACCAAATCTACTAGTCGTACATTGACGACACTGTATGATATTCAGAATGTTAGCCTAGAAGTTATTGGAGTTGTAACAAATACTCCTGCAATAGATGCCTACAGAGGTGCAGGGCGCCCAGAAGCAAATTATATTATGGAACGCTTGATGGATAAGATTGCTTTTGATCTTGAAATTGACAGAGTTGAGGTTAGAAAAGCGAATTTAATTCAACCAGAGCAAATACCCTATAAAACTGTTTGCAGTGGTACTATCGATTCAGGAAATATGCCAGCATTATTTGATGATGCACTTAGAAATGCTGATGTAGAAGGATTTAGAGAAAGATATAAAAATAGCCTTAAGAATGGTTTTTTTAGAGGACTGGGGATCGCACTTTATCTGGAGTCTTGCGGAAATGGAAAAGATGGGGGAGTTGATATTCGTTTCAACAAAGATGGAGATGTGATTATATATGCAGCACAAATGGAAAATGGGCAAGGTCATCAAACAACGCTTACACAAATTTTTTCAGATAGATTAGGATACGACGCAGGAAAAATTAGAGTTATTCAAGGTGACTCCCGAATTTCTCCATCTGGAAATACAGGAGGTGCGAGAATGACTGTAATTCAAGGTTCTGCAACAGCAGAGGCAGCGGAAACAATATTAAAAAAAGCTGAGCCTTTTGCAGCTGAGTTCCTTGAATGTGATTTAAATGAGATTGAATTTGAGGATGGAATATTTAGGCGTGTCAATACAAATAAAACTATTTCGATAGAGTATCTCTCTAAAATTCTTTTCAATGATGGCAAGGTTCATCCATTCAATCTAAAACATTTTTATACAACCCAGGGACCTAGTTTTCCTTATGGGTGCCATGTTGTAGAGGCGGAAATTGATAAAGAAACGCTAGTTACTGTGATTAAAAAATATACTGTTACTGATGATGTGGGTGAAGTTATCAATCCCGATACACTATTGGGTCAAATACATGGAGGCATTGCTCAAGGGGTAGGTCAAGCTTTATATGAAAACTTGGTATATGATAAAACAGGTCAGTGCTTATCGGGGTCTTTAATGGATTATACTCTGCCTCGTGCAGATCATTTTACGATGATCACTCACTACTTGAAAAATACCAAATGTAAGAATAATTTTCTTGGGGTAAAGGGAGTTGGAGAGGCGGGCACCATTGGAGCACCGCCAGCGATAATATCAGCTATTTGTGACGCATTATCATTGGCGCATATTGATATGCCTGTGACATCAACTAAAATATGGAAAAGTATAAAAAAGAGGTGATTTAGATGAGTAATAAAGTCGTAAAATCAGACGAAGAATGGAAATCGTTACTATCGCCTGAAAGCTATTATGTTGCACGTCAAGAGGGAACTGAAAGGGCATTTACAGGGAAATATTGGAACAATCATGCGAATGGCAGTTACCATTGCATTTGCTGCGGTTCTCCTTTATTTCACAGTCGTGATAAGTTTGAATCAGGAAGTGGATGGCCAAGTTTTACAAAACCTAATTCAGAGCTTGTTGGAGAAAAAGAAGATTTAAGCTTAATGATGCAAAGGACGGAAGTCCATTGCGAAAGATGTGATGCCCACCTAGGTCACGTTTTCCCTGATGGGCCTCTTCCAAGCGGGTTAAGATATTGCATCAATTCAGCGTCTCTAAATTTTCAACCAGATGAAGAAATTTGATTAATTAAAATAGAAATTATGAGCGAACAAAATATAAATATGTCCATATCAGGCACTACTAAACTTTTTGTTATTTTTGCGCACCCAGCTGAGCAAGTGCGTGCGCCTACCCTCTTTAATAAAAAATTTAAAGAGTTAAGCATAGACAGTGTGATGATACCTATTGATGTACCGCCTTCTTGTTTGAAGGACTGCGTGTATTCTATGCGTGGTATTAAAAATTTGTATGGAGGAGTTGTTACAATTCCCCATAAAGTGGAAATTGCTAAATTATGTGACAAGTTAGGTGCTGGTGGTAAGGCTACTGGAGCAGTTAATGCAATACGATTTGAAGAGGACGGAATTCTTCATGGTGATAACTTTGATGGCATTGGGTTTGTTGCTGGTTTAAAGGACTATGGGCATTTATTGAAAGATAAAAAAATATTGATAGTTGGAGCAGGTGGCGCAAGCCGAGCGCTTGCGGTAGAACTTATTAGTGAGCCAATAAAGTCCTTGAATATTACAAATAGGAGTTTTGAAAAAGCGCAAAAAGTTGTGCAGACTGTGAAGTCAGTGAGACAAACTGATAAAATTAATGCTATAAAAAAAGAAACTATTGATTATGCAGAGTATGATTTTGTAATAAATGCTACTTCTCTTGGAATGAAATCAGATGACCCTGTACCTTTCCCAATCATATCTTTAAGGCCAGACTGTGTTGTTTGTGACATTATAATGAAACCTCAAGACACTAAGCTACTTAGCGCTGCAAAGAGATCCGGTATTAAAGTTCATTATGGTAAACATATGTTGGATTATCAGGTTTCATTTATAGCGGATTTTATAGGTGCATTTAAGACTTGAATTAACCATAATACTGTAATAGTTGATTTTGCATAAAAATTTTTAGATTGAACTGGAAAATTTGCATAAGAAAGACTGTGATAAAATGACAGATGAAAAGGGATGGACAGAAGAGCGCCTTGAAACGCTAAAAAATCTTTGGAAAGAAGGACTTTCAATTTCTCAAATAGGAGAAAAGCTTGGCGTTACTAGAAATGCTGTCGCGGGAAAGGCTCATAGACTTGGTCTTCCAAAAAGACAATCTCCTATTTCTGCGCCTGGCTTTGCAGCGCGTACCAAATCAAAGAAGACAGAAGAAATAAACTCTGATTTACCTTTGCGTCTTGCGCTTAGAAAAATCAATTGGTCTCGTTCTAAATGTTTATGGCCGTCTGGAGACCCCAAAACAACAGACTTTTCCTTTTGCGGAGAGCCAATAGAACCTGGAAAGCCATATTGTCATGAACATTGTGTTTTAGCTTATACGAATACTCGTGAAAGCCATTAAATATGAGTCAATTGCTGGTGAAGCGCGATGAGTATACTCCTACTGGTTGGGATATCATATCCACTCATTTGACAGTTCAAATATATTCTAATTTTGCCAGAACAACTGTAAAAATGAATATTGAAGCTTCAAATTCAGCTAGTTTGCCACCGTTATATCTATATGGACAAAACTTAGATTTAAAAAATGTTGTCATTAACAATGTAACCCAACAAATTAGCGATATTCAAAAAAACAAGGATTCATTAATATTTAACTTATCCTGTGCTTCTAACCAAATTGAAATAGTTACACTATGTAATCCTTTTGAAAACACCACGCTAGAAGGACTATATAAATCTGGTGATATAATCTGCACTCAGTGTGAACCAGAAGGTTTTAGACGTATTTGTTATTATCCTGATAGACCTGACATGATGAGTGTATTTACCACTCGAATTGAAGCAGATATTATTTACAAAAATCTACTTAGTAATGGAAATTTGATTGCATCTGGAAAGATTGGGCATAAAAGACATTTTGCTGTTTGGAATGATCCATTCCCAAAACCAAGTTATTTGTTTGCACTTGTCGCCGGTGATCTCGAGAAAGTTGAAGATATATTCATCACTGCCTCTGGGCGAAGAGTAAAATTGAATATTTATGTTGAGCATGGCAATTCGCATCTGACTTATCATGCTATGGAGTCACTCAAAAAATCAATGAAATGGGACGAAGAAACTTATGGGCTAGAATATGATCTAGATTTATTTCAGATTGTTGCAGTAAGTCACTTTAATATGGGTGCAATGGAGAATAAAGGGCTTAATATTTTTAATAGCAAATTTGTCCTTGCGGATGAAAAAACAGCTAGTGATTCTGATTTACTAAGGGTTGAGTCCATAATAGCACATGAATATTTTCATAATTGGTCTGGCAATAGAGTTACCTGTCGTGATTGGTTTCAATTGACCCTTAAAGAGGGACTGACAGTTTATCGCGACCAATGTTTTACCGCCGATTTGCATGATGAATTCGTTAAACGTATTGAAGACGTAAGTTTATTGCGCTCTGTGCAGTTCCCAGAGGATGCTGGTCCAATGGCACACCCTATTAGGCCCGAAAGTTATTCCGAGATAAATAATTTCTATACACCTACCATCTATGAAAAAGGTGCAGAGGTAATCAGAATGTTAGCAAGCATATTTGGTAAAGACGGTTTTAGAAAAGGGGTTGATCTTTATTTTAAAAGACATGATGGACAAGCTGTAACATGTGACGATTTTCTGAAGGCTATGCAAGATGCCAATCATTTGGATTTATCCAAATTTTCATATTGGTATCAGCAACTAGGAACGCCTTCTCTTCAAATAATAAGAAATAAAAGAGCTTCAGAAATAGAAATGCTGATAGTTCAAAAAAAGCCTGAAAATGTTGGAGAGCATTATCAAACTATGATGATACCATTTAGGTTTTCTTTAAATGATAAAACAGGTAATGCTCTCTCTCTTATCATAAATGGACAAAAAATGGGTGCAGAGCCTCTTGTTATTATAAATGAAGAAGAAACAGTGCTCTCTATAAGGTCTGCCGATAAATCAAGAACCAATGATTTGTTAGATGCGACACCTTCTTATTTAAGGGGATTTTCTGCGCCGGTTAATCTTCATGATGACCGAACTATTGATGATTATATTCATCTAATATCGTCTGATAGTGACCCATTTGTAATCTGGGATTCGATGCAATTATTATATAGCAAAGTTATCATACAGGATTATAAGGACGAGAAAGATATCAATCTTGAGCTGCGGTTATCTGACGCTCTTTTAAAATCATTAAAAAATCAAAAATTAAATAATGCATTGAAGGCACTTCTGTTAATTCCGCCAAGTCAGTCAGTTTTATTGACCAAAGTTTTTGAGCCAGACCCTCCAAGAATATTTTTGGCAAAACAAAATGTTTTAAAACGAATGAGTTTAAATATTCAAAAATATCTTCAAAAAAAACTCAATATAAAAATTTCACATTTTGATACTATGGATTCATCTGGCAGAAGTCTGCATAATCAATTACTAGCGTGGGGTATGTTAGGGGGGATGGAAATTGCACAAACAATAGCATTGAAACAAGTTTCTTCATTCAATATGACCCTTGTTAAGGGTTCTATTAACGCTTTGAACCACATTAATGTTCCTAGTCGTGAAATTGCTTTGGAACGTTTTCATGATAATTGGAAAACCAACTCGCTCGTAATGGAAAATTGGTTTATATGGCAGTCATCTTCTGTAGTTACAGGAACAGTAAAGAAATGCAGAGAACTTATGAAACATCCTTCCTTTGATGCAAACAACCCAAATAAACTACGTGCTGTAATTGGCAGTTTTGCAAACGGAAACCCGATTCACTTTCATGCTAATGACTGCAGTGGTTACGAATTTTTGGCAGAACAATTATTGAAAATAGATAAAAAGAATTCTCAGATTTCTGCAAAGTTAGCTTTGCCATTAACCCGATTTGCTAATTTTTCTTCTGAAAGACAGAGATTAATGCTCAACATCTTAAAAAAATTGAATAAGAACAACCTTTCGTCTGATTTATCAGAGGTAGTAAAAAAGTCGTTAGGGTCCACAGATAATTAGTCATTTAATTACGTAATATAAATTTTTTGTAAGGTTTTTTACAGCAAAAAATCGGGAGCGCTCTCTAAATCACAAAACCCATTACCACCTGTCCAGGCTGGTGGTCGTTTATCACTAGCGCGTCGTGTTTTTAATGGGTCTTGAGAGTTATCAACTAAAGCTTGTTCGTGTTTTGCAGCTTTTTTTGATATGCTCTTGTTTTTTGAACCCTTGCTGTGTGGATTATTTTTTTTGCTTAAATTCATGTTATTGAATGTTGCGGTATGTTCTGGTATCGAAATAGAAATTAGTTGTTCAATTGCCAATAAAAGTTTTTCATCATCACTATCTGCAATGAAAGTGAAAGCCTGTCCAGTTCTGCCTGCTCTGCCGGTTCTACCGATGCGGTGGACATAGTCTTCAGCATTTGCTGGTACATCGTAATTAAAGACGTGGCTAACAGATGGAATATCAAGGCCCCGTGCCGCAACATCAGATGCTATAAGATAATTAGTTTTTTCATCTTTAAAAGCTTTTAACGCTGAAAGCCTCATCGATTGTGTCATATCACCATGTAAGGCGGCTACGTTAAATCCATGATTTTTTAGGTACTTGACTAATGAAGCAATATCTTTTTTACGATTACAAAAAATAACTGCATTGTTAACGTGTTCATTCTGAAGTAATTCTCTTAAATGCTCTTGTTTAAGTTTTGGTGTGGTCTTGCAAATGCGCTGAGAAATGGTGGGAGCTGTTTGTGCAGCCTTTGCCACTTCAATTATTTTAGGATTTAATACAAATTGCTCTCCAATTTTTTGTATTTCATTCGAAAGAGTAGCAGAAAAAAATAAAGTCTGACGAATTTTAGGAAGCAATGAGACAATTCGTTCAACATCAGGGATAAACCCCATATCAAGCATTCTATCTGTTTCATCTATAACCAGAACTTTAACGTCTTGGAGAAGAACTTTTCCTCTTTCAAAATGGTCAAGTAACCTCCCTGGTGTTGCAATCAACACGTCTACGCCTTTTTCTAACGCTATTTCTTGATCTGAAAAACTTACTCCACCTATGATTAATGCTTTAGAGAGTTCATGGTTTGCAGAAAAATTTTCGAAGGATTCTGCGACTTGTGCAGCTAGTTCACGAGTGGGGGCCAGTATTAAGGAGCGTGGCATTCTTGCTTTGGCAATGCCTGCATCTAAAATATCAATCATTGGTAATGTGAATGAAGCTGTTTTTCCCGTACCTGTCTGGGCAGAGCCAATTACATCTCGTCCCATTAAAACAATAGGTATAGCTTTTTCTTGAATTGGAGTTGGTTGTTCATATCCAAGTGCAGAAACAGCATTACATAATTTTGAGCTAAGTCCGAGTTCTCTAAATGAAATGGAAATTTGTTTTTTCCTAGAAATATCTATATTAAAAAATTACATCGAAAAACTTGTAAAAGAGATACTCTAAATCTGGTATGCTGGTCAAGTGTCTGATATTTTATAAAGTGAGAAATTTTTGCAATAATCTTTTCCTTAGGAATTTAACTATGATAAAACTAATTTTGGTTCCAGGGTTACTTTGCACTAGGGAACTATTTAAAAATCAGATTTATGCACTAGAAAATATCTGTGATATTGAAATCGCCAACACGCTGGGCATGAGTTCAATTTTGGATATGGCACAAAACATTGTTAGAAATGAGTCATCAGAGTTTGTGATTTGCGGTTTATCAATGGGAGGATATGTCGCTCAGATGGTTGCACATCTAGCACCTGAAAAAGTCATTGCGATGGGCTTGCTTTCTACAAGTGGAAGAGCGGACACAGAAGAAAAAAAAAAGCAAAGAAGAGCTCTTATTGAATTATCAAAATTAGGAAAATTCAAAGGTGTAACTCCGCGTCTGTTACCAAGTTTGTTATCCACAAAAGCATTAAGAAATGACAGCCTCGTCCAAAGTGTTATTGAAATGGCTGCTGATGTTGGCCAAGCAAACTTTACTTTACAACAAGAGGCAATAATGGGAAGGCCAGATTTTAGGCCTTTTGCACAGGATGCCAATATGCCAGTAGAGATACTGGTTGGAAATGAAGACCAATTAACACCAACTTATCTTTCAGAAGAGTTGGATAGCTTGTTTTGTGACTCAAATTTAACAATATTACCTGATGTAGGACATTTAACATCAATGGAAGCGCCAGACCAAGTAACCGATGTTTTAACAAAACTTATCAGTTTGGTTTAGTTAATTTAAATCGGTTTTTTAGATATCTAATTGTGATAAAACATCCTCTGAATGTTCTCTTATGTAGCCAAATCTAAGTTCTGGTTTTTTACCCATTAGCGTTGTGACTAGCCTATCAGCCTCTCGTCTTTTATCTGCACCATCTAGGTCTCTTTTTGGAAGCTTAACCTTTAATAATCTTCGGGTGTTTGGGTTCATAGTAGTCTCTTTTAACTGCGATGGTGGCATTTCACCAAGTCCTTTAAACCTGCTTATTTCAACTTTTGTGCCCTGATTAAATTCGGTCAGTAAAAGGTGCTCTCTATGCTTATCATCTTGTGCGTAAAATGTCTTACTTCCTTGCATCATTCTGTAAAGTGGGGGCTGTGCTAGGAATAGTCTTCCTGCCTCTATTAACTGCGGCATTTCCTGATAAAAGAAAGTCATAAGAAGAGCGGCTATATGAGCACCATCAACATCTGCATCAGTCATAATTATGACTTTACCGTATCTAAGGTCAGCTAAATCAAATTGATTTTTTGCTTTTACACCTAGTGCTTGAAGTAGATCACTTAATTCCTGATTTTGAGAAAGCTTATCTGATGAAGCACTTGCAACATTTAAGATTTTTCCTCGCATTGGAAGTATAGCTTGCGTAGACCGATTTCGTGCTGATTTCGCGGAACCACCAGCTGAGTCACCCTCAACAATAAAAATTTCCGTTTCATTTATATCTCGAGCTGAACAGTCTGCAAGTTTTCCAGGTAATCGTAATTTTCGGGTTGCAGATTTCCTTGCCACCTCTTTTTCTTTGCGCCGACGTTTCCGTTCCTCCATGCGCTCAATGGCAGCCTCAAGTAGGTCATTGGCACGCTCAGGTTCAGTAGAGAGCCAGATTTCAAAACGGTCTTTTACAGCCATCTCAGTATATTTTGTGGCATCGGTTGAGACAAGTTTATCTTTTGTTTGACCTTGAAATTGTGGATTCTTTACGAAAACAGATAGCATTCCTGCTGAACCAGCTAATACATCCTCTGCAGTAAGTTCAGATACTTTTTTCTGTCCTTTTAATTCTCCATAAACACGCATTCCTTTCGTAATGGCTTGTCGAAAACCATTTTCATGTGTTCCGCCTGATGGTGTTGGCACAGTATTGCAATAAGAGTGGAAAAAACTATCTTCGCCTGGCCCTAACCATGTGAGTGCCCATTCAAATTTTTGCCCGTCTAATTCAGTTTTATCTGTAAAAGCTGAAGATAGCATAAGATTTCGGCCATTTGTTGCATCTTTAAGATAATCAGCTAAGCCATCCGGATAGCAAATCGTCTCATTTTCAGGAACTAAAGCAGTATTTCTTAAGTTTAGGTTTGGTTTACATTTCCATCGAATTTCTATACCAGCAAATAGATAAGCTTTTGATTTTGCCATTTTGTATAAAATAGAAGGTTTAAATTGGCACTCAGTTCCAAATATATCTGGGTCGGGTGAGAATTTAATGCTAGTTCCCCGCCTATTATGAGCAGAACCATCAGATGTCATGGAAGTTACCGGTTTTCCTTTGGAAAAAGATTGCTTATAAAGCTTTCTGTTTCTAGCAATTTCGACATCAAGCTTTATGCTGAGGGCATTTACAACAGAAGCTCCGACCCCGTGAAGACCTCCCGATGTTTCATATACTTTATCAGAGAATTTACCGCCAGCATGCAGTGTGGTTAATATTACTTCTAACGCCGATTTATTTGGAAATTTTGGGTGAGGATCTACAGGAATTCCCCTTCCATTGTCACTTATCTTTACAGTATTTCCATCTATTAAATTGATTTCAATCCAGTTAGCATGACCTGCCACGGCCTCATCCATAGAATTATCTAGTATTTCAGCTACTAAGTGGTGCATTGCCCTATCATCTGTGCCACCTATGTACATTCCTGGCCTATGTCTTACTGGATCAAGTCCCTCAAGCACTTCTATTTGCTGTGCGTTATAATTTTGATCCGAAATCGAACCTTCGAATAAATCTGGCATGTTTCGATAACTCCATATATTTAAAATCAATTAACGGTAATGCACTGGGTGTAGTATAAATGCAATACTTCGTAACACAATATATAGATTTAGTGCAGACAAATAAAAAACCCCAAAATCATTTTTTGGGGCTTTTTATTTTGGGTATTTTGATTTCAAATCATGAAGAGTAGTACATTTTAAATTCAATAGGAGATGGAGTGTGTTCTAGATTAATCACTTCCTCCATTTTTAGGTCAATGTAACCATCTATTTGGTCATCCGTAAATACATTTCCGTCTTTAAGAAAAGCCCTATCTGTGTCTAAGTTTTCAAGGGCCTCCCTGAGAGAACCACATACAGTTGGGATTTGTTCTAATTCTTCTGGAGGAAGATCATACAAGTCCTTATCCATTGCATCGCCTGGATGAATCTTATTCTTTATTCCATCTAGTCCGGCCATGAGCATAGCTGAGAAAGCGAGATATGGGTTAGCCATTGCATCCGGGAAGCGAACCTCTACACGTTTCCCATTAGGACTTGATACAAACGGTATCCTACATGATGCAGAGCGGTTTCTTGCTGAATATGCAAGGAGAACTGGCGCTTCATATCCTGGTATCAGCCTTTTATAGGAGTTTGTAGAGGGATTTGTAAAAGCGTTTAGCGCTTTCGCGTGTTTAATTATACCTCCAATGTAAAATAAGGCACTCTCGGATAAATCTGCGTATGAATTTCCAGCGAATAGAGGTTTTCCACCATTCCATAATGACTGATGAACATGCATGCCCGAGCCGTTATCACCAGCAATTGGCTTAGGCATGAAGGTAGCAGACAGTCCATAGGCATTGGCTACTTGCTGCACTGAATATTTATAAAGTTGAAGATTATCTGCTGTTTCAATTAGCTGACCAAACTTCATTCCCAGTTCGTGTTGAGATGGAGCGACTTCATGATGATGTTTTTCTACGGGAACTCCCATATCTGCCATAACAGATAACATTTCACTCCTTACATCTTGACCCGAATCAACTGGTGGCACAGGAAAATATCCCCCTTTGATACCTGGTCTATGTCCTAGATTACCCTCATCATAATTTTTGGCACTATTATACGGGCCTTCTGATGAGTCTACTTCGTAGTAGCCACGATTCATAGAGACGTCCATTTTAACATCTTCGAAAAGAAAAAATTCAGCTTCTGGTCCAAAAAAAGCAGTATCCGCAACTCCCGTAGAAGCCATATGAGCTATTGCTGCCTTGGCAGTTGAGCGAGGGTCTCGTGAATATGGTTGTCCAGACGATGGTTCAAGTACATCACAAAATAGAGCGAGAGTTGGCTGGGCAAAAAATGGGTCCATGTAAGCTCTGTATAAATCTGGTTTCAGTAACATGTCAGATTCATTAATTGCTTTCCAGCCAGCAATTGAAGATCCATCGAACATGAATCCTTGCTCGAGAGTTTCTTCATTTATAGTATCTACGTGCTGGGATAGATGCTGCATTTTACCTCTCGGGTCCGTAAAACGCACATCTACAAATGAAACATCATTTTCTTTTATCATTTCCATGATTTTTTTTACATCTGACATTTTTAATCCTTTCATGCCAATTTCTGTTGCAAATTATTAAAAAATTGTTAGCAAAATTTTGGGTGAGCATATGGGCTAAATTTTAATTAAACTGCTTCAGCACCTTTTTCCCCTGTTCTGATTCGAATAGCTTCATCAATTGATGATATGAAAATTTTTCCGTCACCAATTCGCCCTGTTTTCGCTGCTGCTTGAACAGCTTCTAACACCGCATCGAGCATACTTTCCTCTATCACGACTTCGATTTTAACTTTTGGCAAAAAATCAACTACATACTCCGCACCTCGGTAAAGTTCGGTGTGACCCTTTTGGCGCCCAAACCCTTTTGCCTCAATCACTGTTATACCTTGGATGCCCACCTCATGCAGAGCCTCTTTGACCTCATCTAGCTTAAATGGCTTTATAATGGCTTCAATTTTTTTCATGATTTGGTTCTCGCTATCTTCAAAAAAATGGTTTGTAAAAACCATACATATAATAAACTGTAATTTTTTTACTCCATTCTAATATTTTATTGGAGAAACAGATTTTAAGTGAAGTTTTTTAACAGATTTATTTTTGTTAACACTACAAACGTAAAAAATTACTACAAAAAAATAGCGATAGCAGATTACACTTGCAACAGACTAGTCGGCGAAAAACAAAATTTATAATTTTTGCATAAAAATTGTGCAATTTTTAAATATATTCAAGAGTTAGTTGCTTAAGCTTACTGCACGCTTCATTTATGAGATCATCTGAATTTGCGGAAGAAAACCTGAGGTAACCCTCGCCATAACATCCAAAAGCAGTTCCGGCTAAAACAGCAACGCCATATTCTTCAAGCAATTGATTTTGTATTAATTCGGATGAAACACCAAGTTGACCAATATTGGGGAAGACATAAAACGCTCCCCCTGGCTTTTGGCAAGATATACCCGTTATGCTATTCAAATTATCTGTTATGAGTTCAGCTCTTCTCTTAAAGGCCTCTTTCATATAATCAACACAATCCTGTTCACCTGTTGTTGCGGCTAATGCTGCAAATTGCGTTGGAGTATTTACACAAGAATGATAATTTACACCAATTTTATCCGCATACTCAATAACTTTTGTAGGCCAAATGCCATAGCCAATTCTCCAACCTGTCATGGCATAGGTTTTTGACCAGCCATTTAGTATGATTAATCGATCATTAATTTCTGGGTAAGATAGAAGAGAGTGAGGTGAAGCGTTAAATACTAAACGGTCATAAATTTCATCAGAAAAAAGAGTTACGTTTGGATAATTTTCTAAACCCCTGACTAACTTTTTTATTTCTGAAGGAGGCGTAATACCCCCAGTTGGGTTATGGGGCGTGTTAATCATAATTAATGTTGTTTGTTTGGTTATTTTGCTCAATATCTCCTCTGCATCAAATGAAAAACCCTTTCGTTCATTAAGCTCATAAAATATTGGTGTTGCACCAGAATATGAGACTGCAGACTCATAAATCGGGAAACTTGGATTTGGTATTAAAATTTCTTTATCTTTCCTACCATATATCATCGCCGCCATAAAAATTATTGGTTTTCCACCAGGGGTAATCTGAATTTGTGAGATAGGTGGGCAATATCCATATCGTAGCGATAAATCCTCTTTTACCGCTTCTCGTAATGGAATTAGACCGAGTGACGGAGTATATCCATGTTGCCCATCACGCAATGCTTTAACTCCAGCCTCAACTATGTGCTTGGGTGTACTAAAATCTGGTTGACCTATTCCAAGATTAATAATGGTTTTTCCGTATTTTTGCAGTTCACTAGCTTTAGCTAAAACGCTAAAGGCAGTTTCAGTTCTAAGTTTACAAAGATTTTCATTTAACATGAGACTATCCTATGCACTTTATTTTCTAATTTCAGCTAACCTAGAGAAATCGAGGTCGAATAAAATTTTTAATTTATTTAATTATTGTTTCTTTGTTATTAGAAACTTTATGGTCGATGTTGTTATGGTGTTGCAACAAAAATTCTCTTGTTGTAATAAGTTTTTGTTAGGTTGTGGTTAAATTAGTCAGGTTATTGTGGCGGGTGTAGCTCAGTTGGTTAGAGCGCCAGTTTGTGGTACTGGATGTCGCCGGTTCGAATCCGGTCACTCGCCCCAACAAGTATAATAAGCAATATTAATTGTTAACTGATAGATTTTGATTTTCTTGGTAATATTAAAAATTACATGTTTTTATTGTACTTGCATTTGAGGGTCTTCAAAAAAGTGGTTCAATGAATGTTCACAAAATAAATACTGTGCTAGACCGTTATTGATGTTGACGCAATCATGTTATTTTTGTAGCGATAATAAACAATTTACTTCGCGGGCGTGGCGAAATTGGTAGACGCGCCAGATTTAGGTTCTGGTATCTAGCGATGTGGGGGTTCAAGTCCCTCCGCCCGCACCACTATAACAAACTGCTTTAAAGGTAAAAATTACAAGAATTCATATATTCGCTATGGTAGTCAATAAAGGCAGATGAAAAGATTAGGAAATACACAGAATGCAGATAAAATTGTCATTAAATAAGGGACTTTCTCGTGAATTTGAAATCGCAATAGATGCCGGCGAAATTGAAAAGCGTATTATGGAAAAATTGACAGAGATTTCTAAAACTGCAAAGTTGCCAGGTTTTCGGCCAGGAAAAGTACCTTTATCTGTAGTCAAAACACGATATGGCGACCAGTCAAGGGGTGAGGTTATACAGACAATGCTTGATGAGGCAGCGAGAGAGGCCATAGATGAAAATGATTTGAGTCTTGCAAGTCAACCATCCCTTGATATTACCGCATATGAAGATGGAAAAAACCTTGAGGCAAAGTTAAAATGTGAAGTTCTCCCTGACATTGATTTGCCAAATATAACGGAAATGTCAATTGAAAGACCTACGTTGCCTTTGGACGAAAAAGAATTCACAGATACTATGCAACGACTTGCTCAGGAAAACAGTCCAACAGAAAAAGCAAAAAAAGGGCACAAAGCTGTTTTAGGAGATGTTGTGATAATTGATTTTGAAGGGTCAATTGATGGTGTTCCATTCGAAGGTGGCGCGGCTAAGGGGCATTCATTAGAGCTTGGAAGCAACTCATTTATACCTGGTTTCGAGGAGGGGCTATTGGGTTCGAAAGCCGGTGACACAAAAAATGTTGATGTGCCGTTTCCAGAGAATTATCAAGCCTCGCACCTTGCTGGCAAACAAGCTGTTTTTGCTGTCAGTATAAATGAAGTCCGAATAAAGGGTAAGCCAGTATTAAATGATGAGCTCGCTGAAAAATTGGGTTTTGATGAATTGACTGCTCTCGAGGAAGCGGTGCGAGGACAACTTAGTGCTCAACATCAGCCTGCGCTTCGCCAATTAGTAAAAAAGAACATCCTAGACCAGCTAAACGAGCACGCTAACTTTGATGTCCCTCAAACGCTGCTTGATTCGGAATATAATGTAGTTGCTAAATCTATAAAATCGGAGCAAGGAATAAATAATGATCATGACTCCGAACATATACATTCAGAAAAAAACAATGCAGATGAAGGACTTGACGATGATACTAAAAAGGAAGCATTAGAGATCGCTACAAGAAGAGTTAGATTAGGATTGATGTTAACAGAAATTGGACGATCCAATGAGATAAAAGTATCGGAGGAAGATACCAAGCGAGCTATATTTGAGCAGGCAAAAAAATATCCGGGACAAGAAAAACAGATTATTGAATACTATCAGAAAAATCCAGAAGCTACGCAACAGCTTGCTGGTCCATTATTTGAAGATAAAGTAATTGATTACGTTTTGGAGCTTGCCAAAGTAACTGATGTTGCAACTGATATTAATGCATTGTATGATCCTCAAGAGGGTTCTGGTAAAAAAGCTCTTAAAAAATCAGCTAAGAAAAAAACGAAAGTAAAACCCAAAAGTGAGTTGGGTAAGCTTGGCAGTTCTGCTGAAAAAGAGAAACAATTAAAAAAGAAAGCCGCAAAAAAATCAAATGTTTCACCAAAAAATGAGAAATCAGCTGCAAAAAAAGTAATTAAGAAATTGGACACAAAAAAATCAGCAAAGAAAAAGACTTCCAAAAAATAATTTAATCAATGAATATGTATAAAATCTTGGCACTTAGTTAATTTCGCTATACTTTGTTAAGAATATATTACTCGGTCACTACTTGAACCAAAATGTCGCCCACTTTTTTCGATAGTCACATAAAGGAAAAGTTAGTAATGATAAATTCTATGCTACCTGAAACCTCTGCATTAATTCCAATGGTCGTTGAGCAAACCAATAGGGGTGAGCGTTCTTATGACATTTATTCACGACTTTTGAAAGAGCGCATTATATTTTTGAACGGTCCCGTAGAAGATATGATGGCATCTGTCATTTGTGCACAATTATTATTCCTTGAATCAGAAAACCCCTCAAAAGATATATTTATGTATATTAATTCACCTGGTGGGGTCGTTACTTCGGGTATGGCAATTTACGACACGATGGAATATATTCGACCTGATGTTTCTACAGTATGTATTGGACAAGCGGCATCAATGGGCTCTTTACTTTTAACAGCAGGGGCGGCTGGAAAAAGACACTGCCTTCCAAATTCCCGCATAATGACCCACCAACCATCTGGTGGTTTTCAAGGTCAAGCTACTGATATTGAAATTCATGCGAAAGAAATAATTAGTCTGAGAAGTCGGCTTAACAAAATTTATGAGAAGCATTCTGGAAAATCACTAAAGCAAATCGAAAAAATTATGGAACGTGACACGTTTATGTCCCCAGATGAAGCAAAAGAAATGGGATTAATTGACGAAGTGGTATCAAAGCGTCCTTCCCCCGAAAAAGATTAGCCTATTATTTATGCAAAAAATATGGACGAATAAAAAAAATAAATTTTAGTTAAGTTTTAATGACAAGAGGGTTTAATCTGATAACATGTTGATATTAAGCGGCCTAATTAGAATTTAAAAAGGATTAATCGGTAATGGCAAAATCGGAGAATAATACCAAATCAACTTTGTTTTGTTCTTTTTGCGGGAAGAGTCAGCATGAGGTAAAAAAGCTCATAGCAGGTCCGACAGTTTTTATTTGTGATGAATGCGTGGAATTATGCATGGATATAATCCGCGAGGAGCATAAGGGCAGTGTTGTAAAAAGCGGTGAGGGGGTGCCCTCACCTTATGATATAAAAACAGTATTAGACGATTATGTTATTGGCCAAGAAAAAGCAAAACGTGTTTTATCTGTTGCGGTTCACAATCACTATAAACGACTGGCGAATGTTGGTAACGTTGGAGATCTTGAAATTTCAAAATCTAACATCATGCTTGTCGGGCCTACTGGTTCCGGGAAGACATTGCTTGCTCAGACACTAGCGCGCATACTCGATGTTCCTTTTACCATGGCGGATGCAACGACACTTACAGAGGCAGGTTATGTTGGGGAGGATGTTGAAAATATAATCTTGAAATTACTTCAAGCGGCTGATTACAACGTTGAGAAAGCCCAGCGAGGCATTGTTTATATCGATGAAGTTGATAAAATTAGCAGAAAGTCAGATAATCCATCAATTACCCGAGATGTATCAGGTGAGGGTGTCCAACAAGCATTATTAAAAATAATGGAGGGAACAGTTGCTTCGGTTCCGCCTCAGGGAGGAAGGAAGCATCCACAGCAGGAATTTTTGCAAGTCGACACTACCAACATTCTTTTTATTTGTGGAGGAGCTTTCGCAGGGCTTGAGCGACTAATTGCTGACAGAACAAATAGCACAGGCATTGGATTTGGTGCGACAGTTAGAGATAAGGACGAGCACAAGATAGGAGAAATACTTACCAAAGTTGAGCCTGAAGATCTCGTAAAATTTGGTTTAATTCCAGAATTTATTGGAAGACTACCAGTAATAGCGACATTAGAAGATTTAGATGAAGATGCACTGGTTCAAATTTTAGTTGAACCAAAAAACGCCCTTACAAAGCAGTATAAAGCACTTTTTGAAATGGATGACGTGGTTCTTGAATTTAGAGAGGATGCGCTAAGGGCTATAGCAAGAAGGGCAATAGAGAGGAAAACGGGTGCACGTGGGCTTCGGTCTATATTGGAGAGTATTTTAATGGATACAATGTTTGATATCCCCACAACAGATAATATCGACAGTGTTATAATCAATGAAGATGTTGTATTATCTAATGCTGCTCCGTTACTCGTTCATAGTTCAGTCTCTAAGCAAGATTCTGGAGCATAACAATTTTAAAACGAAAAAAATATCTAGTTGTTTACTCTTGGCCTTCTATAATTTAGATAAAATATTCACGAAATCCTTCGTTATTCGATTTCTTTGCGATTTAAAATAATTAATTAAAAATGTAGATGGTTTTTTAACTTTTATACCTTGTCGCACGTTTTTGCTCTTGAAATCTGTGATTTTAATAACACTTATATGGTATAATCTGAAGGTGGCAAAACACTAATGGTTGATTTATTTGGGGTTTAATTACTATTTAAAAATTTTTTTAATTGATAGTTTAAACACCCAAAGCTTGAGTAATGAGGATTTAGTGATGTCTAATAATGATGATAAACAAAACATACCAATACTTCCATTGAGAGATATTGTTGTTTTCCCTCATATGATAGTTCCTTTATTTGTTGGACGCGAGAAGTCGGTGCTAGCTCTTGAAACTGTGATGGCCCAGAACAAGCAAATACTCTTGCTAACACAAACAGATGCCAGTACTGAAGAGCCGTCATCTGATGACTTATATCGCGTTGGTACGCTTGGAACAATTCTGCAGTTATTAAAACTACCAGATGGAACCGTAAAAGTTTTAGTTGAAGGTGGAAGAAGAGCCCAGGTCAGTGAAGTTAATGACTCCTCAGATTTTCTGTTAGGGACTATTCAGGAAATATATGAAGATAAAATTACCGACCCGGAGACAATAGCGCTTGGTAGAGCTGCGATCCATCATTTTGAGGACTACATTAAACTAAATAAAAAAATTGCATCTGAAGTTTTGTCTTCCGTTAATCAACTGGAAGATACGAACAAAATCGCAGATACATTGGCTTCACATGTAGCGGTGAGCATAGAAGATAGGCAACAGTTATTAGAAAAGCTAGATGTACGCGCCCGTTTAGAACGATTGTATGAGCTTATGGATGGTGAAATTAGCGTTCTTCAGGTGGAGCGTCGAATAAGAAGCCGCGTTAAAAGACAAATGGAGAAAACTCAACGAGAATATTATTTAAATGAGCAAATGAAGGCTATCCAGAAAGAGCTTGGTGAGAACGAAGACGGCAAAAACGAAATTGATGAAATTGAAGAAAAGGTGATTAAAGCAAAATTACCTAAGGAAGCTAAAGATAAAGCGTTTAATGAAATAAAGAAACTCCGCAACATGGGGCCAATGAGTGCAGAGGCTACAGTTGTAAGAAATTATCTTGATTGGATAGTTGCGTTGCCCTGGAAGAAGGCTAGTAGGTTAAAAATCGACATACAGCAGGCAAGGCAGATACTTGATGATGATCATCATGGTTTAGATAAGGTTAAAGAACGAATTATTGAATTTTTAGCGGTGCAAAAGAGAACTAAGAAAAACAAAGGCCCTATTTTATGTCTTGTTGGACCACCAGGAGTTGGTAAAACATCCCTTGGCAAAAGTATAGCAAGGGCGTCAGGTAGGCAATTTGTGAGGATGGCGCTTGGTGGAGTTAGGGATGAAGCTGAAATCAGGGGCCATCGAAGAACATATATAGGTTCAATGCCAGGGAAGATCCTTCATGGAATGAAGAAAGCAGAGAAAAATAACCCACTCTTTCTTTTAGATGAGATAGATAAATTAGGTGCAGACTGGCGGGGAGATCCAAGTTCTGCTTTGCTAGAAGTTCTGGATCCAGCTCAAAACAATACATTTCAGGACCATTACCTTGAGGTTGATTTTGATTTATCCAATGTCATGTTTATCACAACAGCCAATAGTTTGAATATGCCGGAACCTCTTCTAGATAGAATGGAAATAATACATCTTTCAGGGTACACAGAGGATGAAAAAATTGAAATCGCAATAAATCATCTATTACCGAGGCAACTCAAAGAACATGGTATAAAAGAATCTGAAATAAAAATTTCCGAGGATTGCATAAGAGATGTAATCAGATACTATACAAGAGAGGCAGGAGTTCGTGCTTTGGAGCGCTCTTTAGCTCGTATTGTAAGAAAAGCCTTAACCCAAATTGTTATGGGTGAGACTTATAGTTTAGAAATAAACCAAGAAAATCTATCCGATTTCATGGGAGTTAAAAAATTTAAGTTTGGAGAGATTGACTCTGATGATCAGGTAGGCGTTGTCACGGGTCTTGCTTGGACGAAAGTTGGCGGTGAATTATTACAAGTAGAATCAGTTCGTGTACCTGGAAAAGGTAAAATTTCGTCTACAGGTAAATTGGGTGACGTTATGAAGGAGTCAATTCAAGCAGCAGAATTTTTTGTAAAATCGAAGGCGAAAGACTTCGGAATAGATTTAACAATTGCGGAAAAGTTCGATATTCACGTTCATGTTCCTGAGGGTGCAACACCAAAGGACGGTCCATCTGCAGGAATTGCCATGGTCACATCAATAATTTCTGCGCATCTGGGGCTTGCCGTTAAAAAAGACGTAGCCATGACTGGAGAGATAACACTAAGGGGTCAGGTTCTGCCGATAGGTGGACTAAAAGAGAAGTTATTAGCTGCTTTGAGAGGTGGAATAAAAACCGTTATTATTCCGAAAGATAATGAAAAAGATTTAGAAGAAATACCAGAAAATGTAAAGTCTGATTTAAAAATCATACCGGTTTCTATTGTTGATGAGGTTGTTAATATTGCATTTGTAGAAAGCCCAAAACCTTTAGTCGAAAAAATTCCAACCACTATTACCCCTGAGTCTAGCTCCGTTTCGGATATAGTTGCGCATTAACCCAATATTTACCTAAAAATTAAGGATAAATCGTTAAATTTTAATTGATTTGATAGTTTGTAGCGCATATTGTTTATGCTTACAACTTACTTTTAAGAAGGGATAAATCAATGAATAAAAACGATCTCGTCACATCTGTTGCAGAACATTCGTCACTAACTAAAGCGGATGCTGCTAGAGCGGTTGACTCTGTTTTCGCGTCTATCGAAGGCTCGTTAAAAAATGGTAATGAAGTTAGAATCGTTGGATTTGGTACTTTCTCTGTTGCTTCTCGCGCTGCAACTACAGGTCGTAACCCAAGAACTGGTGAAACAATTCAAATAGCAGCATCTAAGCAACCAAAATTTAAGGCTGGCGCTCCGCTGAAAGCTGCTGTTAATAATTAGATATTCAGCTTAACTTGTTGACGAAATATTTTATTAGTTAATCGGTCTAAGGGTGGTTAGCTCAGCTGGGAGAGCAATTCGTTTACACCGAATAGGTCGGGGGTTCGAACCCCTCACCACCCACCATAAAAAAAGCGGGACTACCTCCCGCTTTTTTATATTTTAGATATGTAATTTATACAATTTGCTAAAGTCCTATACTTAGTAACTGTATTTTGTTTTTGAAAAAAAGTTATTCTTGGAGATATTCAATGGATCATAATAAAAAAAATAATCTCCATAAAACAAATCATATTTCTGCCGATAAAAATTTTGACATACAGGGCCAACTTCTAAAAGAGTTGAAAGAATATGTATCTAAATACTCGGACTATGAAACACCATTTATAAGAAGTGATGGAGACATCATCATTGCTTTAAAAAAATCCGTGAAGAAGAAGAGACAAACAACACAAAGCCTTGCTGAGGCTGTAAAATTTATGATGAATGAGTCGCAAGCTGTTCGAGGTAAAAAATAATATAAAGCTTCCGTTAAATTTACTTATTTAGGGCCGCACTTATAGCTTTTTCCAATTCACGCAATTCTTTACATTGAGTGAAACATATATCATCAATCCGGGCTAAATTCGCCTTAGCCTCGTCAATTTTTCCAAGCGCAATGAATAATTCACCTTGATATTCTAAAGCACCTAGATGTTTTGGATTAATATTCAAGGCCTTTTTGTAGTAGTGGGAACTTTTAACTAAGTCTCCTGTTTTACGAAATGAAAATCCTAAATAATTAAGGATATCAGGATCGTCTGGGTTTTCTGTTACCAGAGTTTCTAATAAAATTATAGCATCTTTAAAGTTGTTAGCTTTAATTAATTTAACTGCTTTGTAATATTCTTTCGAATGCGTTGTGCTTGTTTTTTCCTGTTTTGAGGATACACTGCCGGCAGCAAAAGCACAATTCAATGAAATCATAAATACCAAAGAGATAAAAAATAATAACTCCGCAATAAATGTATTTCCTTTTTTATTGGAAAATGAGACTGTTCTAATTGCTGGTTGAATTTTGATTATCGGTGTAAACATTATTTTTCTCTCAAATGGGTTATATTCGTCTGATACGTTGTGAATAAACGTTTAGATTTAAACTTTTCAAAAAAGTTTAAGTTAGAAACTCGCTTGACAGTCCTCCATTGTTAGGCTAATTCAACTCTCTGAGTTAAAGAGTATTTAAAAAATTAAAACGCTTTTCCATATATGGGGGTGTAGCTCAGTTGGTTAGAGCGCTGGCCTGTCACGCCAGAGGCCGCGGGTTCGAGTCCCGTCACTCCCGCCACTAAATTAAATCATGAAATCAATAGTTTAATACACCTCATTCAGTAATGTTCGAGGTGTTTTTTTTACCAAAAACACGTTTGTGCTACTTTTTGAATGTGAGTTTTGACATATTATGTCATTTTCGATCCGAGAGAAAACCTTACTTTACATTGGTTCCGCAGTGAAAAAATCTATTGGGAAACACATTAATCAGAAAAAAGAAACAAAAGAACAGCATTTTTGAAGAACTCAAGCGAATGAGTGGCAGCTAAAAACTATGCCAAGCTTTTTATGTCACTCGTTATTTTTGACTATTGCTATGACACGCATATAACATTTTGATAGTAGACCATCAGTTTATAATTAATTTTTTAACTTTTTTATATCTTCTATTTTGATCTCAGATATAGGTTTTGCAATCTTATAAATACAACTCTCACCTTTTAATGCTCTTGTCGTTATAACAGTCTCTGTTGGTGGGCAGTTAGGCTCATGACAATTCAATTCGGATAAGCTTATCAATGTATCATCAGATAAATTAAATTGTTCTTGAATAAGCATTTTTATTTTTCTAGTTATCTCAGGATTTATTTTTTTTCGATTGAACATAAATTTTCTCTTTAACATCATGCCCAAAGTGGTGACCACAAGATATTACCATCATCATCACCAATAAAAATATGGGATCCTGTGCTTGATACTGATAAAGCAGTTACCTGGGCTCCTGTGGAGCCTCTTATCAAGATACCACTATTATTCTCATTTATTTCAGCTAACAAAACAGAACCATCTCTGTAGCCTGCAAAAACAGCATTTTCGCGCGGTAAACAATGAACTTGAGTAACCATAATATTATTATATTTCCCCAAACAGACGGGTGAGCGTTCCATGGGTCCACATTTACCATCGAACGGCCAACAGATAGCCTCATCAGCGCCCGAGGTGACTAAGAATGGCGTTTCTCCAACCCAGGCAAAACTCTTTACCTTGGAAGGGTATCCTGCCATGGCCATATTAGTTTTATCTCTAATTCGCCAGCCATGGACGGCGTTCTCTTGCATTGCTGTGACAAGATACTTCCCATTTGGGCTAAATGAGACGGCACCATGAGACCCTTTCCAGGCAAATACTGAAGATTTCCATTTTTGCTTGATCAGTTCCCAAACGGTGACGCCACCGTAATGAGCTACAGCAAGTCTTTTACTTGTTTTGTCAAATGATAAACCCCCAATTGTGCTTCTATGCGCTAATACTTCTGGTTCTTTTTGGTCTGACTTCCAGACATAAACGTTTTTTCCTGACGAACATGCTATTAAATCTTTCTTATGCGCTACACAGTCAATCCACTTTTTATTAAAATTTTTAATTTCCTCAATATAGCCATCTGTTGAGGTTTTTAATAACAAACCGTCATCTCCACCTGTTAAAACAAAATCATCATCTGCCGCAATGCAAAGAATTGCACCTTTATGAGCCTTTTTTATTTCGGGAAAGAGTCCAGGTCTAAATATTCCAATAGTACCATCCCCAAAACCAGCAACAACTCCTTCGTTGATTGCAGTCGCACATGTTACTGGTGCATGAAAACAATGATTAATTCCTCTTCGCTCTAACTCGGTTTGCTTTTCACGAACTAACTGGCCTGAATTAGAATCATTAAAAGAATTAGTTAAACTCTCTTGCATCCCTCAAATCCTTTTTCAAGATCCATTTTTTCTAGGTTTCTGCCAATGAATACAATTCGAGATGTACGGTTTAAATTGCTAGGCCAAGCACCCATCGGTGACGCATCCATTAACATATGAACTCCTTGGAATACGTAACGCTCTTCTTCGCCCGAAAAGTTTAGAATACCTTTAGAACGTAATATGTCCTGGCCATGCGTTTGTAGAAGTCCACCAAACCATTTTTGAAATAATTTAAGATCTAAAGGGGTCTCAGAGATAAAAGACAAACTTTTGATATCATCATCATGTTCGTGATCATGATCAGAGTCCAGGAAATCTGGTTCTACCTCAAGGACTCGGTCTAAGCTGAATGCATTAAGACCAATAATTTCATCTAATTCAGTTACACATCTAGAAGTTTGAATAATCTTCGTATAAGGATTTATTTTTTTTATTCGCGCTTCAACTTTTGACAATCCGCTCTTTTCCACCAGGTCTGTCTTATTTAGTAACACAACGTCTGCAAAAGCTATCTGTTCCTCTGCTTCATGATGTTCACCAAGTTGGCCATCGAGATGCACAGCATCTGCTACGGTAACTATGGCATCAAGCTTTGTACGTTGTGCTACATCTTCGTCCACAAAGAAAGTTTGCGCTACAGGTGCAGGGTCAGCTAATCCAGTTGTTTCCACAATTATTGCATCTAATTTATCTGCTCGTTTCATTAGTCCACTTAAAATACGTATTAAGTCTCCTCGCACAGTGCAGCAGATGCATCCATTGTTCATTTCAAAAACTTCTTCGTCAGCATCTACTACCAAATCGTTATCGATGCCTTCCTCGCCAAATTCGTTGACAACCACAGCATATTTTTTTCCATGATGTTCAGTAAGAATTCGATTTAATAAAGTAGTCTTACCAGCTCCTAGGAAACCGGTTAATACAGTGACGGGTACTTGTTTATTTACAGACATTGTTTGGCTTTCTATTTTAATTTTTTCTTGCAGGAAGATTTTAAAAAATATGATATGTTATAACATAACATTTTTCAATGAATATAGTGAAAATTTAAAAATATATTTAAAGTAATCCGAGCTATGAATGATGGGATCCTACTAAAATCTGTTGACACTAAATTGCAGATTGCTGTGCTACTTTTGTGCTACTTTTCTGGGTTACATTGGGTGATACTCAGGTATACACAGTTACCATCAAAATAAAGAAAAATGTCTCTATATTACCCTCAAATACCCTCAAATACAGTACAAATGCTAGACTGTCACGCCAGAGGCCGCGGGTTCGAGTCCCGTCACTCCCGCCACTAAAATTCAATGGTTTAGATCGTTTTGCCTCCTTTTTTAGGCATTAATTCCCGTTCTAGGAAATTTTGTAACATCCGACTAGAATGGTCGCTTGCCTGACCCATGTAGTCAGGGTGGTAATGAGCGTAATGCTCTTCTGTGATTCTCATATTCTCGTGACCAAGTTGTCGGGAAATTTGAATCATATCGACACGCTCTCTTGCCGCCATTGTTGGCCAGGTTCTTCGAAGGTCATGCCACCATAGAAACTTTAGGTTGATTTTCTTTCTGACGTTATCCCACTCATGGTGCAAAACGGGTTTAGAAAATTATTCTTTTAAATTGACTGCATAAATTTGGTGACAGTTCGTTTATTCTATAGCTGGATTGTTATCGGATAAGGTGCGTAACTTTACATCCGATTCAGTCGCTTTAGTCCCTCGTCGATTGATTCTATCTAGGTGACAAAATTTTTGTTAGAAAAGGTTAATACATAGCCGTAAAGAGGTCCTAAAAATATTATCGAGATTGCTCTAGGCAAAAACTCAATTAAATTTGCTTCGTTCTGCAATAAACCACTAGTCATTACCAATCCTATAAAAAATGCAATCCAACCTGCTCTAGCTGCGGACTCGCCAAAATATTGAAGAGAATCTAGGTCTGTTTTCACAGCTTTAGCTCCAATTGTAGATAAAGAGGCTAGCCCGATAACTAAAACGGCCGCTGGAAGGTTGAATGAAAGCCCTATATCTCCTCCTATAATAATCCCAAACAACATTAAAAAAATTGACCCAATTACCATTATTGTTGACAAAATCATCCCAAATCTCCTTTTGTAGTTTTACTAAGTAATAATTTAATGCCCGACAATATCAACCAAGGATAGCACGGATACAACTGCGATATTTATGATGGCGTGCATGGTGGCCTCTTCTTTAGGCGAATAGCCTGCGATTAAAAAAGGACGGTAAAAAGACCGTCCAAGTAAAGAGAAGGTCGTCATAACGACGATTATTAGTTATACTAAAAATTTGAACAATTTTTTGATTATCGATATTGTTGGTTATGGTGGAGAAATGGTGTGTATAGCGCTAATAAAAAAACACATCTTTAAAATATTGCATCGGGAGCTGACTGTGTTGTCTGGAAATAGATTAGAAATTAGATTTCTAAAAGTTTTAGGTTTGCTTGCTATCTTTTCTTTTGGAACACTCGGATTTCTTGAATGGATTGAGCAGCCAAAGCAATTTTTTATAGATAATTTTCTGGTTCGAGGAGTGCCAGCAGTTGCTATATTAATTTTTTTGATAATATTTCTTACACTTAAACCACAAAAATATGCAGTTTATTTGTTTGTTTCTATAATATCATTTCATTTATTTTTTAATTTATTCATGCTTGGACATGAATTGGAGGGTTATAGATTACAGAGTGTTGAAATAGTTGGAACGGGAAGGATGATGGATTATATCTTTATGTCGTTTCCATTAACCGCACTGTTTTGTTTATTTTTCTCCCGACTATGGGCAAACTACCTGTGGCTAGCTCTTTCTTGCTTCAGACCGCTTAAGGAATTTGTGACTCTATCCTCCTATGAGAAGGTATTTATTGCGGATGACTGGGATATAATTATTTCCAATGGTTATGCTGTAAACAAATGGGCATTAACTGATGGGTTTATGACATCAATATTTTTCTTATTCGTAATCTCCACCTTAATTCATTTTAATCGTTGGGTAATACACTCGACAATTAGTGCTGAAACAGAAAATAGAAATTTAAGTCGTTATTTTTCGCCAGACATAAAGGAAGAAATCAGAAATAGTGGCGACAATTTCAATGCATCCTCGACCAAAGAAATGGATGTGGCAGTAATGTTTACGGATATTGTAAACTTTACTCAGTTATCTGAAAAAATGGACCCAAAAGATACCTTGGTTTTATTGTCGGAATATCAAAGTATTATGGTAGATAACATATTTTACCATAGTGGTACGGTTGATAAATTTATCGGTGATGCCGTAATGGCTAACTTTGGCACACCAAAATCTTATGGAAATGACTCGCAGAACGCTTTTGACTGCGCAGTCGCAATGAATGAGGCATTAGAAAAGTGGAATCAAGAGCGCACTAAAAACGGCAAATTCGAAATAGAGCATCGTATAGGAATTCATTTTGGTCGTTGCGTAGTTGGAAATATGGGTAGTAAACACAGAATAGAATTTGCGGTGCTTGGAGATACAGTAAATGTTGCAAGTAGAATTTGCAGTGCGTGTAAAGAATTCGATACGAACTTTTTAATAAGCTCAGAACTTAGAGATAATATTAATTTTACGCTCCGTTCTGAATATATCTCTAATTATAAAATAAGAGGTCGGGAAGAAACTATTGGTTTATATAAAATTTGGCTTTAATTTTTTTTGAAGAGTTATTTTTAGATTAAATATGAAATTTAGAAGTTAGATTCCTGATGGGCCAAGCAAACCCCGAACAGGGCACAGAGGTATTCGAACATTCTTGCATCGCTTGCTTGACCCATATGGTCAGGATGGTGATAAGCGTAATACTTTTCTGTGATTCTGATATTCGCGTGTCCGAGTTGTCTAGAAATTTGAGTCATATTGACACGCTCGCTGGCCGCCATGGTAATTTAAAATTTGTGGAAAAAAAATTAAATTATTTCCTTAATGCTTATTTTATAGGCTGAATAAATTAAATTAAAAATTAGATTTTTAAAATTAAATTTTCAATTTATACTGTAAATTGGGACATTTTTTTTTTGGGTTTAGAAAATGTATGCGAGAACAATCAAAATTACTTTTAAAGACTCAATGTCTAAGGATATGTTTGTAAATTACACTGACACTAAGGCTGATGCACAGGGTATTGGAAATGGAACTCTTATGAAATTTATTATGAGTAATTCTGATATTGCAGCTACATTAATATTAATTTTTCCAGATTATGATACTTTTAAGAGAGATGATGAAAACCTTGCAGGCCCGATAATACAATCTATGAGAAATCAAGATTTAAAAGTTGAATTACATCAAGGTGAGATAGTTGGTGCCACCGCCGTGTCGACTAAATTTTTTAAAATTTTGGAGAAAGAGGCAAACTTTTACGCAAGCAAAGAGTAAATATTCTTCTTGAAAAAAAAGCCTTCATATTGAAACAAATGTCAAAAAAGGATTTTAAATAATTTCAAACATGTCTGCATAAACTAGTTTTTTAACGGATAATGAATTCGAATAACGTATTATATTTTTTCTCCAGTACCATTCCAGTATCCAGTTTTGTAAACATCTGCATTATCTGGAAAAGCAATAAAATTTAGAGCTTCTGTAGCCCAAATATTACAATCTATCTCTATTTGTTTCCTTTGGTCTAAAGCACCGATAGCTATGTGTCTTTCTCTGATGCTTGGCACTTTTATACCAATTAATGTTCCACAGTTACTGCAAAACTGATTAATCATTGGTCTTCCATGGGTCGTATTCTTGTCTTCATATGACTTAGGTTCTTGTCCAATGAATTTTATATTTTCTTCATTAAATAAAACAAAACTTCTAAACGGACCTCCACTAGTAGTCTGACACCAATTACAATAGCAGTTCACTTTCCAGACTGGCTTTCCTCTAATAGTAAATTTCACATCACCACAGTGGCAGCCACCGCTATAATTATGTTTCATATTATTCATTCTTTTACCTAAAGCATTTTTTTTAGAGCAATGTTTTAATAATTATTAAATCATAATCTAAACACAATAAGGACAAGAAATCATCTAAAACTAAACTTAAGAAGGAATAGTCGTTAATAACGATATTCATATTTTCTTCCTAAACTTGGACAGCCTTTGCGCTGTCCTTTTTTTGGCAAATTGTAACCTCAATAGGAGAAAGTTATAAAAAAATTGGTGTTTTAGGTGGCATTTCTGTTGCTTCAACAAAAATCTATTAAGGAACTTTTTCTACGTATCATCTGAAACAAATTTTTTTTTAAAAGTAATGATTTAATAGAGTAAAGTGTTTGAAATTTACAAAAATAAATTTATGATTTTAGAGTAGGGTTGTTAACTTGGTAGGAGTGGAATTTGTCACTTATTATTGTTTTAAAATTCTTTCATTACTTATCTTTATTTTTGGCGGGAGGCCTTGGGGTTGCTAACGGGCTTCTTGTAAAAACTCATGACAAACATAATGTAATTCCTGCGATACCTGTTCAGCAAACGATGGTCTTATTAGCACGACTTGGTTTGGTCGCCCTCATAATCTTATGGATAACTGGTTATTTTCTTACATACCAGATATATGGTAGCTTCAATTTAGGGTGGGCCTTTCATTTAAAGCTTTTCGGTGCTTCTGCTTTATTACTGGTCATAACATTTTTAAATTATCATTTATATGACTGTGGTAAAAAAGGTGTCTCTCCTAATCCACAAATCATGAAAGTTATACCGGTAGTAGCAAGAACATCTTTATTGCTTGTTCTTGCCGGTATCGCAATTGTAACTAGCTAGTACAGCGCTCTTTCTAAAAAAACTTAATCGGTTTTAGGGCGCCTATCTCAAATTTATCGTTCCGTGTTTATTTAATTTAAAAAGTTTGAAATAAATGTAATTGATAATGATTATCAATTACATTTATTATTGACAATTTTTTATTAAATATGATATTGATAATTATTATCATTATCATTAGGTGAAACTATGAAACATATTACTAGTGGGACAATTCTTGTGACATCACTTTTAACGAGTGCGGCTTTTGCTTCTGACGTTTATGGTCCATATCCGGTTACGTTAAAAGGTTACAGCGGGGACGCGACTAACTCAGTCTCCTATTCAGGTCAGGTTGGTCGACAACTTCTTCATAATAGTTTGAAAAAAGCTATTTCTAACGGAGCACCAATGAATGAGCTAAAAGCTTATTTTAACGGTTCAGATTCAGAACTGCCACTTCTAGACCCAGTTTCTAGTGCAGATTTCAAGGTCGATGTATCCAACATTAATGATGTTTCTAAAACTAACCTTGCAGGAAAAGCCTATGGAGGGGTCATAAATGGTTGGCCCGGTGGTATGACTGGTAAAGAAGTTTTATTATCAATGATAGAACGTGCTGCTCAAACTGAGAATGGTTACGACGCAAAGCATGGACACGATTACGCTCAATTAGTCTCAAAATTCACTATGGGTGCTGTTTTCTACCATCAGGCTTGCGATAATTATCTAGATGAAAAGCTTGAGGCTGATAATAAGCCCAATAATAAGCCATATAATGATAAAAGTGGAACTTATTATACTGGTAAGGAGCATTCATGGGATGAAGGTTTTGGATATTGGGGTGCTGCAGCACACGGTGCAACGTTATCAGCCAGACAAAATTATGATATAGCTAAGAAAAAAGATATGGCTGCATCCGATGCCAATGGAGATGGTGTCGTAAATCTTAAATCAGAAATGAATTATGCTCATTCATATTATGCCTCTGCCTATGATAAAGGTGGAGTAACAGACTATTACAATACCATCACCAAAGCCTTTATTGACGGTAGGCAGATAATAACTGACGCTAACGGGGAGGCATTGAGTGATTCTGCTCGCTCCGACTTAAAGGCCAAAGCAAGAATAATATGCTCAAACTGGGAAAAAGTGATTGCTGAGTCTGTTTTTAAATATGCAGGGAGTGTTTACAGTTCTTTAGAGGCACTGAAGGAAAAGCCTGGTGACGAGGCACTTAAGAGGAAATACGCAAAATACTGGGGTGAGTTGGCAGGTTTTTCATTGTCGTTACACACGAGTGGTCAAAACCTCGGTGAACTAGGAACCCGAATTGACCGTCTTGTAGGTTTTGGACCGGTGGTAAATGGCTCTAAAGTCACCGGTGTGGGTCCTGGCGGTAATTACTTTGTAATGGCTGAGGCAAACGCCGATAAGGAAATGGTTCATATGTTGAAACTTCAAAAATTGATGGTAGACGAATTTGGAGTAACAGCAAAGAACAACGATAAACTTGCAGGAATAGCTAATATCTCTGAGGTATTGGGTGCAGGTGACAGTGCGGAAAACGATTGAGGACCGGCTGTCTGGAAGGGGGAGTAAACCTCTCCCTTTCTTTCTACCTTGAGGGAAAAGATGGGTGAAGTTTTAGAATTTTTTCAATCTGACATAGTAGGGCAATTTTTGAATCCCCGTAGGCGTCTTTTTTGGGGTTACCTTATTTCTGCCCTAATCATAGCCATCCTTTGGTTGTGCATAATTAAAAAGAAAAAAATTAGACAAGCACTGAGAACAATCTTTGATCGCTCTGTCTGGTTAAGTAAGTCTAGTCGAGCTGATATGGTTTGTTTCATTATTAATCGAATCTTTATGGTAATTTGTAGACCAATATTAATAACTCAAATATTTATTGCCACTGCTCTTTATCACACCCTTCACCTCCAGCAAATTATTCCAATTGGTCTGTTTGAAACAGCTCCAGTATGGTTATCCACACTCCTATTCACTTCCTTTTTCTTTCTATTGGACGATTTTTCTAGATTTGCTCTGCATCTTGCCCTTCACAAAGTGCCAAGTTTGTGGGAATTTCATAAATTTCATCACAGTGCCGAGACATTAACACCGCTAACGGTGACTAGAACGCATCCAGTAGAAGCAATATTATTTACGCTGAGGAGTGCTATTGTTCAGGGAGGAACAATTGCGATATTTATCTTTCTATTTGGACAACAGCTTAGTTTGTTTACCATCTTAGGGGTAAATGTATTTGTTGTGTTATTTCATGGACTTGGTTCTAATTTGAGGCATTCTCACATTTCTGTAAGTTATCCTAATGTTATTGAAAATTGTTTGATGTCGCCTGCCCAGCATCATTTACATCATTCCTCTAGTCAAAAGCATTTTGATAAAAATTTTGGCGTAGCCTTGTCCATTTGGGATAAGATGGCTGGTTCTTTTATGTATTCAAGCGATAAGAAACTCATCTTCGGTATTGGTTCCGAAACAGAGGAATATACTCAAACGATTGCACATATGTATTTTGTTCCTATAAAAAAGGTCTGGGATAGACTTTGGAGACATACCTATGGGAATAAATGTTTGTTGAGGATTAGTTCAACTCCACATAAAAAACTTATGAACTTTTGGAGAAAATATAATGTTACGGATTTTTAGTACTTTTTTCTTAATGTTATTTATGAGTAGCAATACTCTTTTGGCTGAAAGCATTGGGATCTACACTCATAGGCAACCATTTTTGCTTGAGCCAATTTTACAAGCTTATACAAAGAAAACTGGTATTGAATTTCAAACTGTTTATGCCCCAAAAGGGCTAGCAACTAGGATTGAAACTGAAGGCAGCAATACTAAAGCCGATTTGGTTTTGACCGTAGATATAAGTCGAATTAAAGAACTGGCTGATACTAATCTTTTAGAACCTATTTCATCTAAAATAATTAATAAAAATGTCCCAGCCCATTTGCGAGATGATGGAGATACTTGGACAGCGCTATCATTGCGAGCAAGAATAATTGCAGTTTCCAAAGAACGTGTTGGTAGAGAGGCAATTACCACAATTGAAGATTTGGCATTGCCGAAATGGAAAGGGAAAGTTTGTTCTAGACGCGGCAGCCATGTGTATAATAGAGCTGTTTTGGCATCTCTAGTAGCTCATAATGGTTATGAAGCAGCTAAAGAATGGACCCTTGGATTTGTAAATAATTTAGCTCGGCGTCCTCAAGGAAATGATAGAGCTCAGGCGAAGGCAATATTTACTGGACAATGTGATGTTGCATTAATGAACACTTATTATTTCGGAAAAATGAAATATTCTAAAGATCATCCAGAGCAAAGAGAATGGGCAAACGCAATGGAAATAGCGTTTATTAATCAGAATGGTAGAGGCCAGCATATGAATATTTCTGCGGCTGGTATATTAAAAGGATCAAAAAATAAGCAGCTAGCAAGGGAGTTCTTGGAATGGCTGACTTCTGAAGAAGCACAGGCTATTTATACTGAGACTAATTTTGAGTATCCGGTGAACCCGAAAGCTCAATTTAGTGAAGAAGTAGCGTCATGGGGTAAGTTTAAAATGGATAAACTTCCTCTTACCGAAATAGCTGAGCAAAGTCCCAATGCACAAAAAATAATAAATGAGATCGGTTGGTAAATATGAATGATACCAGGTTTTATAATTTTAATAAAATTCGGATTACAGTCTTGTAGAATAATGTGTTGAGATATGTGGGAGATATATGAATTTTCTGAAAAACAAAAATTAATAAAAATCCGTCGGAAATTGGTGAGACAAAACTATAGCGACTTAATCACTAATCAAAATAAAACTCCAACTGCAGCCTTCATCGAAAGCTATAAATATTATAATTTATTATTTCCTGAAATATCTAAGTCGGATATTTCAAGAAGACTATCGAACATTTTAAATTCAACTTAATCAGAAAAAATTTTATGGAATGTGCCAAAGGGAATGGATATTCAATTGGTATAATTTAAAGGTGAATGGAAGTTTTATAATTTCAATTTTTTAGAAAGTTTTAACGGACCACTTGATAGAAACTTTAAGAATCGGTAACATATTCTGGTAGTAAACAAACATAAAGTAAAAAAATGGGATCAACAGTAGGTTTAGTTTTAGTTATTGGATTTGTGGTTTGTCTTGTTGTAGGAATTTGGGCTTTTGGAAAGTTATCCGTTAATCCAGATTAGAGCTCACCATCAATTTAAAAATATTTTTCTTTAAAATGTACTGGTATATTTAATCGCTATTAATAGCATTAAAGTCTGTTGCAGCCTCAAAGCTAAGCATAACACAATCAATTCTGTTTCTTATTTTTTTTAAAGGTTCAAAACACTCGAATTCCTTATTTGATAAACTTTCATTATTTTTAAGAAAATTATCCAATTCATCTCTGAGTAAATTCAGCTCATTTAGTTCTTTGCCAACTGCAGTTTCTTTCCATATTCCAGCGCCCGCTTCACATAAGGCGCATCCTCGCACAATTAAATGGGCGTCATAAACCATATTATCTTTTATAGTTGCGTTTATAATGACTTTATCACCACAGATAGCATTGTTTTTTTCTGCTCTATGTGTTGGATTGTCAATTGGTTTAGAGTGCTTTGAAGCTCTCGCAAGCTCTAATATTCGTTCTTGATATAATTCCTGCATTTTAGCACCGTGGCCAATCATAGCATTTATGACATTAAAGTTCTAATTTATCACGCAATATGTAAAATACAAGTGAACCAAATTTACGTTGTTGCAGATAGTAACAGGTAAATGGCTAAAGCGGCAATTGCATATGCTAATATTATAGTCCAATGAATAGATTTATAAACATTTTCTTCTGGAACATGCGGTGGTCGCTGTTTTTTATTTTCTGAGTCCATTAATAATACACCCCCAAATTTTGAATGATGATATGGTAGCTAAAAATAACATATAAAAAAATATTTAATTTATAATTTTTTAAAAAACTAAATTAGTTATAGAAATTTCCTTGGAAAAATAAAATTTTGTTTTGTAAAATTGAATTAGGCTTGCTTATGGAATGTTTAACGTTAATCTAGGTGTCGTAAACATGTCCCATAGAATTTATCTGATCTTTTCAGAGAATAAAAAAATGGAAAAAAAAGCAATTAAAAAGACTAGAAATATTAATAAGTTGTCTGCGTTAGCCTACACAGGATTAATGGTTTTATTATGGGTTGTTTTATCAGGTCATTTTACGCCTTTATTACTTTCATTTGGTGCTTTGAGTTGCTTATTCGTCATATATATGGCGTGGAGAGGAGATGTTTTAATGGGAGATATAAAACCTGAGCAATTTTTTCTTAAGGTTCCATTTTATTGGATATGGCTTGCATTAGAAATTCTCAAATCGAATATCTCAACAGGAAAAGCAATATGGACTAATAACTTTGAACCAGAAATATTTGAGGTAAAAGCTAGTCAAAATAGTGAAAATGGACTTGCCAATTATGCTAATTCAATAACTTTGACACCTGGTACAGTTACTGTTTTGATAAAAGGTAATATTTTTTTGGTACATGCCCTAACAGCAGAAATGGGAAAGGACGTACGGTCTGGAGTTATGGATAAGAAAATTACGAAGATGGCTTTATAATGTTTGCTCTTGTTTTACTGGTTTGTGCGATTTGTATCGTAATGCTTATTGCAAGAGCCGCTAAAGGGCCAACTGCTTTTGATAGGATTTTAGCAGTAAATTGCATTGGAACAGTTATAATACTGGGAATATCACTCCATGGATTTGCATTGGGGAGGCCAGAATTTGTAGATATTTCTATTTTGTATGCGGTATTAAATTTCCTGGGTACTCTTGCAATTCTGAGGTTCTATCGAAAATCAGATGTTAGTGATGAGGATTTGTGATGAACCTTATTATTGATATTGCTTCATATATTTGTTTTTTTATAGGTGCTTTTGCACTAATTACTGGTAGTTTGGGAATTTTAAGGCTCCCGGACGTTTATAGCAGAATCCATGCTGCTGGAATAATAGATACAGCGGCCGTAGGATTTATAATTTTAGGCATGATGTTGCAATCCGGCTTTTCTCTAACTTCTGCTAAGTTAGCCTTAATTGTTTTATTTCTTTTTTTTACCAGTCCAATCTCTGGACATGCGGTAGCAATGATGGCAAATAAATTCGGAATAAAGCCAGAAGCCAAAGAAATTAAGCCAAAAAATAAAAATGCTGGAGACCTAAATGGTTGAGTTTTGGGTAAATGTCTTTTTAATTTCACTTTTGGTTGTAATCACTTTCTACATTATACGTTTAAAAAGCTTAATTGCTATAGTTGCGCTATCAGGCGCTTATTCATTAACTGCGGCCGCTATATTTGTTAATATGGATGCAGTAGATGTTGCTTTCACTGAGGCAGCTGTGGGTTCTGGTATATCTACAATTTTATTTTTAGCTGCTTTAAGGTATTTACCTCTCGAAGAGGCACATCATACTCGATTTTCAGGTTGGAGTTTAACTTTATGCATCATTGTTGGTTTAATGCTCATTAACGCTGCTTTTTCATTGCCTGATTTTGGTGATCCAGGGGCGCCGGCACACCTCCACGTAGCTCCTCGTTACATAGAAGAGAGCTATCCGTTATTTCATATTCCAAACGTTGTGACTAATGTGCTGGCTAGCTATCGGGGATTTGATACATTAGGTGAGGTGGTCGTTGTTTTTACTGCCGGTATTGGCGTTATTATTCTTTTAACAGGCTCAACACTTTCCATGAGGTTTAGAAAATCTGAGAATCTACCAGTCCAAAATAAAGAAGCCTCTAAAAAGGAGACTTGAAGTGAGAGAAAACCCAGTTTTTAAAATCGTAAGTAAGATATTGTTTGGGCCTATTATAATTTATGGTTTATATGTTCAATTTCATGGGGATTATGGACCAGGCGGCGGTTTTCAAGCAGGGGTAATCGTTGCGGCTGCTTTTATTTTTTATTCTATAATATTTGGTCTAGAGAGAGTTAGAAAATTGATGCCAGTTATATTTGTTAACTATATTATGGCACTTGGGGTGTTGGTTTTTGCTGGTACAGGAATAGTATCAATTATCTTTGGAGCAAATTATTTGGATTATTCTCCTTTTGCTTACAAAATTTATAAGGCCCAACATTTGGGTATAATAGTTGTTGAGTTGGGTGTCGGTTTGACTGTTTTTGCAGTGATGCTGGGCTTATTTTATGCATTCTCTGGGTTCAAACCAAAAAAATGAGTAGCCTTTATTCAGTTCTTTTAAATTGGAATTACATTGTCGTCATTATGTTAATGATGGCAGGGTTATACATTATCATTAGCAATCAAAATTTTATTAAAAAATTAGTAGGTTTATCTATTTTTCAGAGTTCAGTTTTTATTTTTTACATTTCTCTTGGAAAGGTCTCGGGCGGAACAGCACCAATACTTACTGGCGTAAGTGATACTGTGTATTCTAATCCGTTACCTCATGTTTTGATACTTACTGCTATCGTCGTAGGTGTGGCAACGAATGCTCTGGGTCTTGCATTAGTAGTAAGGATCCATGAAGCATTTGATTCAATTGAAGAGAAGAAACTATTGGCTTTAAAAATAGAGGACGGGCATCAAGAAAATGAGCAGAAAGATAATAAACTATAATGCTGATTTTAAATAACATACCAGCTTTATTGGTTGCCATTCCCCTTTTGGCCTCTGCCGTAGTTTCAGTTTTGCCCTCTGCAAGAATAGCTTGGGGTGTAGCTTTTGTTACGACTTTGTGCTGTTTATATATGGCTTTTGAACTAACTGAAATTGTTTCTGCGAGTCTCACATTGAGCTATGCTTTTGGAGGCTGGGAGCCACCATGGGGCATCGCTTTTGTTGTAGACGGAGCAAATGTCCATTTAGTTTTATTAGTTGCTTTCATATCTGTAATTGCTACCGTTTATGCTCTTACGACACTAAAGCATGAGATCGCAGTAGAGGATTTGCCGAAAGCTTATGCTGTGTGGCTTCTTACAATAGCTAGTTTATTTGGACTTTCAATGACTGGCGATGCATTTAACCTTTTTGTGTTTTTAGAAATTTCCGCATTAAGTTCAATTACATTGATAGCTTTGGGAGCAGGTCAAGATAGACGCGCACTTCTTGCGGCTTACAATTACCTTATTATCGGTGCAATTGGAGCTACGTTTTACGTAATCGGTGTAGGTTATTTATACGCAGCAACCGGAACGCTAAATCTTTTAGACATTATTGAAAGATTAAATGAAATAGGAACAAATCAAGCTGCCGTAACTGGACTTGCCTTTATGCTTGCGGGGATAATGGTTAAAGCAGGAGTGTTTCCAGTTCATATCTGGCTACCTGCTGCATATAGTTTTGCACCTTCAGCAGTTTCGTCCCTACTATCAGCAATTGCAACAAAAGTTGCTATTTATTATTTGGCACGATTATTATTTGGTATTTTTATAGATACTACTCACTTAATTGATTTGTTTTTATTATTTGTTCTGATGCCGGTTTCAGTCATTGCGATTTTTTATGGCACTATTGCGGCTATTTATCAGATAGATATAAAACGACTATTTGCTTTATCATCTATTGCTCAAATTGGTTACATTACCTTTGCTTTTTCAATCAATACTCATTCAGGTATTTCTGCTGGATTTATTCACCTTATTAATCATGCTTTAATAAAAGGTGCATTATTTATGGCGGTAGGTATTTTTGCTATAGGCATTGGCCAACGTGCAACCATGAATTCGTTGCGAGGTGTTGGAAGGCAGATGCCAATAACTTTTACTGGGTTTGTTATAGCAGGACTCGCGTTAATTGGAGTACCACTCACGGCTGGCTTTATTTCTAAATTATATTTGTTCAAAGCAATTTTTGAAACAGGAAATGGAATATATGTAGCAGTTATTGCAGTCAGCAGTGCACTTTCCGTTCTATATCTCTGGAAAATATTTGAGGTTATGTGGCTTCAGGAGCCTTTACAACCATTAAAAATTGAAAAAGAACCAGTATTGGCTTGTGTTTCTCTTTGGTTATTGGTTTTTACAATTATTATTTTTGGAATATATAGTGCCGGAGTTTCTTCATATGGAATGAATGCTGCTAATGCGCTTATCGGAGTAAGATAAATGGGTAATTTGCAGTTAGTTTTAGCTATTAGCCTTTTTACTCCCTTAATTACTGGACTAGCGGTATTACTTTTTAACAACCGTAAAAATATGCGTGACATATGTGGGCCAATTGGTGGAATAATTACGTTTGGATCGGCCATTGCAATTGCAATGGCCATCATAGATGGACAAACAATTTCGATTAATTTATGGCAAATAGTTCCTGGAATTGGTCTAAGTTTTAACGTCACAGCGCTTGGAGCTCTGTTTGGTATTGTGGCATCTGGATTATGGATATTGGCCTCTATTTATAGTGTTGGCTACATGAGAGGAAGCAAAGCAAAAAACCAAACAAGATTTAATTTTTATTATGCAGTAGCCATTCATGCGGCAATGGCAATTTCTTATTCTGGAAACCTCCTGATGCTGTTCATCTTTTATGAGGTCTTAACGTTTTCTACTTATCCGTTGGTAACTCATGGTCAAACGAAAGATGCCAAGGATGCCGGTCGTTTGTATATGGGAATTTTAGTTGCTACTTCGTTACTATTGTTTTTGCCAGCGTTACTTTGGGTATGGATAATATCTGGTACATTAGATTTTACTAAAGGTGGAATCATACCATTTGATTTTTCACCATCTCTTCTGCCGTTTTTGCTTGCTATGTTTGCCTTTGGAATTGGGAAGGCGGCGTTAATGCCGATCCATCGATGGTTACCTGCTGCTATGGTTGCGCCCACGCCAGTTTCAGCGTTACTACATGCTGTTGCGGTCGTTAAAGCAGGAGTATTTTCGTTTTTAACTATTGTAGTTTATATATTCGGTATTGATTTCTTATTGGAATCTGGAGCTGCTGTTTGGCTCGTTTGGTTAACTGCTTTTACAATATTAACCTCTTCAATTATTGCTATAACGAAAGATGATTTAAAAGCAAGACTTGCCTATTCTACTATCTCCCAACTCTCATATATTCTTTTAGGTGCGGCATTAGCAACACAAGCTGCGATTGAGGGTGCTGCGTTGCATATTATAATGCATGCAACTGCTAAAATTACATTGTTCTTTTGTGCTGGTGCTATCTACGTAAATGCACATATTAAGAAAATCTCAGAACTGGATGGTTTGGGACCTAAAATGCCACTTGTTTTTATTGCTTTTTTTGTAGCGTCTTTATCAATTATAGGGATTCCACCGTTGGGAGGAAGCTGGTCAAAATTTATGTTGATGGTAGGTTCTGTGGATGCAGGGATACCAATTATGCTTTTAGTTTTAGGGATTTCTTCGTTATTAAATATATATTACTTGTTAGAGCCGTGTACGAGGGCATTTTTCAAACCGTCTCTTAAAGAAATTCATGTTGACAACCACATTCTTACTATCTTTCCCCCAGTAATTACTGCAATCTTAAGCTTACTTTTGTTTTTTGCAGTGGATTGGGTAAGGCTTCTAACAACTCTAATGGTGATACCATGAGTAATTTAAATCAGCGTCTAAAAAAAATGGGTAACTACGCTAGCGTATCATTAGTCATTATTGGAATATGTCTCATTATATCCGAGTTTTTTGTTCATCGACACGGTGAAATAAAGCTTGAGGATTTTCCGGTTTTTCCGGTTATTTATGGTTTTTCTGCTTCAGTGTTTATTGTAGTTGTTGGTATTGGCCTTCGTTATCTTCTCATGAGGAAAGAGGATTACTATGACTAATATTACTCCTGGATTATTAATGATAGTAGCTGCTGCTTTTGTCCCGTATTTGCCTCATCATATACGGCAAGTATTTATGCTTATCGCTATAGGTTTTTCTGCTGTTAGTCTTTTCGCCGGTGAGGGTGTACATTGGATAATTTTTGTTTTTGGACAAGAATTAATTCTGCATAACGCTGATAATTTAACACTTCCATTTGGAATTATTTTTCATATTGCAGCTACTTTGAATGTGATTTATGGCTGGCACGAACGCAGACCAATGGAACATACTGCTGGTCTTGCATATGCAGGTGCTGCAATTGCCGCATTGCACGCAGGTGATTTAATAACACTATTTATATGGTGGGAAGCAACTGCCATAACATCGGTATTTTTAATATTAGCAAGTGGAACACAGCGTGCCAATAATGCAGCAATGAGGTATTTGCTTGTCCAGGTAGCTTCAGGGGTAATGTTATTAGCTGGTGCTTGCTTATACTGGAAAGAAAGCGGAACAATCGCTTTTGGCGCTATGGAGCTCGGTAGCACAGGAACTTGGCTTATTTTTCTTGCATTTGGAATTAAGGCTGCATTCCCTTTTTTGAATGGTTGGTTACAAGACGCCTATCCGGAGGCAACAATAATTGGAACGGTGATGTTATCTTCATTTACCACGAAATTAGCTATTTACGCATTTGCAAGAGGATTCGCAGGTACAGAGTATCTAATTTGGATTGGTGCCGTGATGACAGCTTTTCCAGTCTTTTTTGCTGTAATCGAAAATGATCTCAGACGGGTATTAGCATACAGTCTAAATAATCAGCTCGGTTTCATGATAGTAGCGATTGGTATAGGAACAGAATTGGCACTAAATGGAGCCGTTGCTCATGCATTTGCACATATTCTTTATAAAGCACTTCTATTCATGTCAATTGGTTCTGTGATGTATAGAGTTGGAACAGCTAAAGCAACTGAACTTGGCGGTTTGTATAAATCCATGCCATTAACAATGATATTCTGTATCATTGGCGCCATGTCTATCTCAGCCTTCCCATTGTTCAGTGGATTCACAGCTAAGGCAGTGATAATGAAAGCTGTTGGATACGAGGGACTCATTTATGTTTATTTAGTTTTGCTGGCAGCCTCAGCAGGAGTATTACATCACTCTGGAATAAAAATTCCATATTTTACTTTCTTTAGTCATGACAGTGGGTTGCGTCCAAAAGAAGCACCTTTTAACATGATCATAGCAATGGCAATTGCTAGTGTTTTTTGTATTGGTATTGGAGTTATGCCAACACAGTTTTATCAAATTCTTCCATATGAACTTAATTATCAGCCATATGATGCAAGCCATATTGTTGGTCAATTTCAATTGGTGATTTTCGCTATGTTAGCCTTCACCTTTCTAATGCGATTTGGGTTTTATCCACCAGAGATTTCGTCAACAGTGCTTAATTCGGACTGGTTTTATAGAAAACTCGCTCCACGCATTGGAAAACCTTTTTTATTAATAGCAAATAAGATTGGGGTGGGTGCAAACGCATTTTTGATTAAATTTACTAAGCTGTTTATTTCACGAATTTCTTATATTTATCAGCATCCAGTAACAGGCCCTGTCACGCCAGGCCCCGCAGCAATCGCTTTGATTACACTATTAATGTGTGTTTTGTTAATTACAAATATTTTTTGATGTTAATATATCTTAGAAAATGAAATATCTTTTATAGCAGGTTTTTTAGTGGCAATTTTCCTTGGAAGTGACATATTTAGAGGTTCCGGTTATGGGCCTGGACATCCACTTAACATACCTAGGGTTTGGCCAGTAATTGATATTTGTAGAGCTCAAGGATGGTTGAATGATAGTCAATTTGAAATGGTACCACCTGCAACAGCAAAAGAGCTAGAGTGCTTTCATACACCTGAATATATTCAGGCGCTTATTGACGCTGAGAAAACACAGGTATTAGATGAAATACGCTCAAAAAGGCATAATATTGGTAACCATTCAAATCCTATTTACCAAGAGATTTACAGAAGACCAGCCACTGCTGCGAAGGCAAGTTTGCAAGGTGCATATTATTTAATATCCGGAAAGCACTCTAGAGTATTTAATCCCTCAGGGGGCACACATCATGGATTCCCTGATTCAGCAAATGGATTTTGTTTTGTAAATGACCCTGCAATTGCGCTGACAACCTTGTATCATAACACGTCAAAAAAGATAGCATATGTTGATATAGACGCTCATCATCCAGACGGTGTTCAAGATAATTTTAGTCATTTAGAAAGAATTATTTTGTTTTCTGTGCACGAGGCAGATAGATGGCCTCGAACAGGTAAAAAAGATGATGTCGGTGGCGGAAATGCCCACAATTATCCTCTGCCAAGAGGTTCAAATGATAAGGACTTAAATGAAGTGATAACCAATCAAGTCCTTCCTCTTTTATTAGCATTTAATCCTGATTTTATTGTGTTGCAAGCAGGGTCTGATGGTCTTGAAGAGGATCCCCAATCTGGATTATGTTATTCTAATCAAGGTTATTGGAATACGGTTTCTGCATTTCTTCAGCTTAATATTCCTATACTTGTTCTTGGTGGCGGTGGCTACAATCCTTTTACAACGGCACGCGCCTGGGCTGGCGTTTGGGGTTTGATGATAGGTAAGAGTCCTTACAAAACTAAATGTGTTGCTGAGTCACGTGCTATACTTCAGAGTTTAAATTTTCCACATAGATTAGGAAAAAATATTCCTGATAGATGGATCTCTAGACTTTATGACGGATAACTAATATGCAAGAATATAAAAGTTATTTTTGAAAATTAATTGAAGAGGTAATGTTTGAATTATCAAAATAGGAAATTAAAGTTCAAATTTTTTTTAGTTTTTTTAGGAATATTCATTTATTACGGTAGTTTCACCTCCTTTGCCTCTAGTCTTAATAAAAATCAGATTACAATTATTACTGTTGAAGGACATTTAGAACATTTAAATGTTGAATATGCTCGTTCTGAGAAAGAAAAAAGCATAGGGCTAATGTTTAGAGAAGAGTTAGATGATGATGAGGGAATGTTATTCATCTGGGATACAGACTCTCTAAGGCAATTTTGGATGAAAAATACACTCATCAATCTTGATATTTTATTCATAAATTCTGAGTATCAGGTTGTGCATATAGAGGAAAGTGCACAGAAAGGTTCAACTAGTCTAATCTCCTCTAAATTTCCTGCAAAATTTGTTTTGGAAATTAAAGCAGGTCAATCACGATTGCGGAATATCTCACCTGGAGCGATTTTAAGTGTTAAAAATTTGTCGAATTAATGATAATTATACTTGGAATTATCTAATGTTGTATATATAACACATCGTGTCGGAGTGTAGCGCAGCCTGGTAGCGCATCTGGTTTGGGACCAGAGGGCCGGGAGTTCGAATCTCTCCACTCCGACCATTTTTCACAGGTATATATTAGTAGTTGTTATTTTAATCAACTTAAACATTTTTAGCATGCCCTTTAGTTATTTGTGACAGCATATTAATTGTTTTATAGTGATAAGATTGCAGGTAGCATTGACATCAGCAACAAAAAGGCCATCGTTATATTAAATGCTACTCTATGTTTTTTATTTGCTAAAAATTCAGATATTAAGGTTCCAAGTAATGCCCACAAACATGTCCCTATTGCTGTTACTAGAACAAAAATAAATACCATCAATGGGAGAGCTTGCCAGATGCTGGTAGCAGTTTCCATATATGCAGCTATCGAGCTAATAACAACCGTCAGGCCCTTTGGATTTATCCATTGAAAAAAGGCTGCGGTATGAAATCGAATTGGTTTGCTATCTTTTGAAATTTCTGGTGAGGATGCCGTTCCAATTCTCCAAGCCAGATATAGTAGAAAAAATAAAGCAAATAATTTTACAAAAGAGAAGAATTGAGGAAAGTTTTGGAGAAAGGTTCCAAGACCAAGACCACCAGCTATGACTAAAAAACCAAACCCAACGCAAATACCGATAATATGTGGCAGAGTTCGACGAAATCCATAATTCGCTCCAGATGCAGCAAGCATTATATTATTTGGACCTGGGGTCACCGCAGCCGTTAGTGCAAATATCGAAAAACTTATAAGTGAGGCAAGAGTCATTAATTTTCTTTGTTAAGCTTTATAGCGTCTTCTGCGGCGCGAAAAAGGGCGCTTGCTTTATTTTGACACTCCTCAAACTCTGATTTTGGGTCACTATCATATACAATACCCGCCCCAGCTTGGATATGCATCTTGTTATCTTCAATAATTGCAGTGCGAAGAGCAATGCAAGTGTCCATTTCTCCTGCTGCTCCAATATAACCAATTGCACCAGCATAAATACCTCGCTTGTCAGGCTCCAGTTCTTCAATAATTTCCATAGCTCGGATTTTGGGCGCTCCTGATACTGTGCCTGCAGGAAAACCAGCCATTAATGCGTCAATGGCATCAAACTCTGGACGAATTTTGCCTCTAACTTCGGATGCCACATGCATAACGTGGGAATAATACTCGACTTCAAAATTTGATACTACCTGAACTGTACCTGAAGCGCTCACTCTACCAACATCATTTCGGCCTAGGTCCAAAAGCATCAAATGTTCAGCCCTTTCTTTTATATCCCCCAAAAGCTCAGCTGCATTTTCTTGATCCTCTATAGCTGTTTCTCCTCGTTTTCTGGTGCCAGCAATGGGTCTTATTGTAACTTCTCCATTGCGAAGTCTAACCAAAATTTCCGGACTTGAACCTACAATACCTAAATTTTTTAAATGAAAACAATAGAGAAAAGGTGAGGGGTTTAATCTTCGAAGACTCCTGTAAAGAGCCATTGGTGAAAGCGAAAATGGAATAGAGAATCTTTGGGACAAAACCACCTGAAAAATATCACCATTTTTGATATATTCTTTTGCAGTTTTTACTATATTTTTATATTGCTTTTCTGACAAGTTAGCTGATTGAATTAATTCTTTTTCTGATACTTTTCGTTGCGTTTCTATATCAAGCACTGAATTTAATTTAGCTTCAGCGGATTTAATGCGCTTTTGCGCATTTTCCCAGACAACTTCTGCCGGCTTACTTTCGTCATATCTAATTTGCGTAGCTAGTGTTATTGTGTCTTCTAGCCTATCAAAAATCGCAACAATAGATGGTCTAATAAATATACTATCATAGTGAGATAATTCATCGGAGTTATTAGTTGGGATTTTCTCCGCATGGCGTATCATCTCATATCCAAAATAGCCAAATAATCCCGCCGCCATTGGTGCAAGAGGAAGCGTATTTTCCATTTTACCTTCACTGAGAATTGAACGCAAATCATCGAGTGGGTCTTGGGAGGTTTCAGATAAAAAATCATTTGGATCTGCGCTGGGATTTCTATTAATCTCTACCAAATTATTTTTACAGCGCCAGATTAAATCTGGTTCTATAGCAATAACTGAAAAACGTCCTCTAACTTTACCTCCTTCTACAGACTCAAGAAGACAGGAATAGGAACCTTCCTTTGAAAGTTTCAGCATGGCTGCAACGGCTGTTTGCGTATCAGCTAACATCACACGAAAACATATTTGATTCTTGCCTTGGGTATAGTTAGCTAAGAACGGCTCAAACGTTTGATGAGAATTATGATTATTCATCTCGCACACTAATTTTCTTATTTAAGAAATTATATCTTGTTAGTTATTTTGCCCTACTAAGAGTTGTTGTACCATGCCGGGGTAAAGTTCTAATTTATGACGTTCTGACAGACTCACAGACAAAGCATCAGAAATGTTTTTCGATGCTGCAAGATTTAGTTGAGATAAGTAAAAAGCGGCTGTGTCTGTTACTTCTGTTTTACTAGCTGGAACTATTTCGGCTGTTTTTATAATTAATACTTGTTTCCCAGTTTCAACTAATTTAGCGGCATCTATGGGTTGTTCAAAAGCTGTTTGAGCAATTAAACGTGCATCGGAATTGTCCAGCCCGACACCTGAACGTCGAAATGGTGAAGTGGGATCAATATCTTCAAAAATTGACGGCCCGATACGCATATAATTTTGTGCTTTTAGCTTTGCTGATGCAATCGCGATTTCAAGTAAAAAATCTGATTTTGCACGTTCTTCTACTTCCTCAAAAGAACGTTCTCTTGGTTCATCCTCCTTGATAGGTTTTAGAACAAAAAAGGTGTCATTTCCAGCATCTATTAATGTACTAACTTCTTCAATATCGGTGGACCAACTGGTTTCTAGAAAATCTGTCATTGATACGATATCGCTCTCTGGGCCAACGAACGCCTCTCCATCAATATTATTGCCTTGTTTGTCTAAATTATTGATGGTTTGGGTGGTAAGGCCATTTTGAAAAGCAACTTCTTCTAGTGTTGATCCAGTCCCAAGTGCATCTTCGATTAATTTAATTTTTTCATATACAAGGTCAATGGCCTTTTCCATTCTTAATGTCACATTAATTTGCTCTTTTACATCATCGAATGAGTCATTGCTACCAAGTATAATAACGTCGACAATTGCTAGATTATAACCAAATAAAGATTCTATTGGGCCAACCAATACGCCTACCTCAGCATTAAAAATGCTGTCAGCCATTGAAACATCTAAGTCATCAAAAGTAAGTTCGCCTAAAAAAATGTCCTCATTGGTCAACCCAAGAAGCGTCTCTGCAACTTCTCCGAATTCAGTACCAGAATCGATTGCATTTCTGGCAGCAAGAGCCTGTTCAGCAGTCTCAAATACCATTTGTCTTACTACACGTTTCTCCGGAGTTTTAAACTCATCGCTGCGTTGCTCAAATGCTTCCTTCATCTCATCGAGCGACAACTCTACCTCACTTTTAAGATCGTCCGGAGAGATGAGAAGAAGTTTTATATCCCTTAAAACTGGTGCATCATAATTTTCAATGTTTTTGTTGAACCAGTCACGAAGCTCGTTAACATCAGGGATTGGTTGCTCATCAGGTCTAATATCAAAGCTAATAATTTTTGCTATTCGTCTTTCCAATTCATATTTTGCAAGCTCCTTTGATATGCTATTTGGAAATTTAGCTCCTAATGAAATACTGTCTGAAATTTGTTGTGAAATGATAGATTTGTCTAGTTGGGCTAGGTAGTCACCTTCAGATAAACCTGCCTGAGACAGAGCACTGACAAAACGACCTTGAGAAAATGTTCCTGTTTCATCTTGAAAGGCACCTTGTCTTAACAAGGCAGATTTTTGCATGGAGCGCGTTGACACTACGTTTAATCTTGAGGCTTCAGCTTCAAATAGTAAAGTTCTTGCCATAGTTGACATTACATTATTTAATAAACCAAATTGTAATGCATCTCCCGTAGAAATACTGTTATATTGAGCTCTTCTAATAAAATCAAATTCTTGAGCGACTTCAAGGGCTGATAAGGATTTAGAGCCAGCTTTTATAGCTTTATCACCAGGTCCAAAAAAACCTGTTGAAACATCACCTATTCCCCAAATAGCAAAACCACCAGCGAGAAATATTAAAAAGACTTTCATAAGTGGCGATTTAGAGCCTGTTCTTAATGATTGTAACATTATGTTTTAGACACCTTATATTTATTAGAAAACTATGCACTAATTCCGTTTCTAGCAGGGCTTTAACCGAAGGTCAAAGCTACAAATAAAAAGTAGATAATTTTTTTTATAAATAGCTATTATAGCTACTAGTATTTCTATTTTAGAAATATTTGGTATATGTTCTTTAAACATCTATTCGGTTTTTAAAAAACATTACTCAAATCAGGAGATAAGAATGATTTTTGCAGCGAATTGGAAGATGAATGGTAATATTAAGTTTCTCAATTCCATACTCGCACAGATAAAACAGGACATTATTCCCTATCTTGCAGATAATTCTAAGATCATTGTATGTCCTCCTTCTGTTTATTTGAGCCAAGCGAAGCTTATTTGTCATAATACATCTATAGAGATTGGTGCTCAAGATTGCAGTTCCCAAGAGAACGGAGCTTTCACAGGTGAGGTTAGTGCTAACATGTTATCCGATGTGGGATCGGAGTGGGTTATATTAGGTCATTCCGAGAGAAGGCAGTATCACAGTGAAAATAACGACTTACTTCATAAGAAAATGCTTTTAGCAAAATTGGCTGGTCTTAAAGTGATATTATGTATTGGAGAGACGCATGACCAACATGCAAACAATAAAACAAAGGATATTCTTGCAGAACAGCTCTCTATTATTTGTGAGTCGGACTTAAATAATCTCGAGTATATTATTGCCTACGAACCCATTTGGGCAATTGGTACTGGTCTTACTCCAAAGTTGGAAGAAATTGATGAAATTCATCAATTTATAAAATCATTTTTATTTGAAAAGACACGCTTAAAATCAAAAGTACAAGTTCTTTATGGTGGTTCCGTTAATCCAGAAAATGCGAATCAAATCAAATCATTGATAACAGTTGATGGTGTTTTGGTGGGGGGCGCTTCTCTATCTGCGGAAAAATTTAAACAAATTTGTATGTAAAAAACGTGTATGTTTTTACATAACTAATTTTTAGCTTTGCCTTTTGCAATACGATGTTTTAAAAGATAAGAATATTCTATTTTATCTTAAATCGGTGAAAAAATGACAACCATTTTATTGACTATCCATATCATGATTGCTGTTGCATTAGTGGGTGTTGTGTTATTGCAAAGAAGCGAAGGTGGTGCTTTAGGTATTGGCGGTGGTGGCGGCGGCGGCTTTATGACAGCTAGAGGAACTGCCAACTTGTTGACCAGAATTACAACATTTCTTGCAGCAGCTTTCTTCCTTACTTCAATAGGTTTAGCTATTCTTGCAGGTAATGGTCGTCAGTCCACATCTATTGTTGATGAGGTTATTCAATCGGCACCTGTTATTCCGGAAACGCCTACAGTCCCAACTGAGCAATAATAATGCATAAATACTCGAGTCCTATGCGCATTAATCAAAGATTAAGGGGGCGCAGATGACCCGTTTTATTTTTATAACTGGTGGAGTTGTATCTTCCCTTGGGAAAGGACTTGCTTCAGCGGTTCTTGGCTCATTATTGCAATCAAGAGGGTATAAAGTGCGATTGCGAAAGCTAGACCCCTATTTAAACGTAGATCCAGGGACGATGTCTCCAACTCAGCATGGAGAAGTTTTTGTAACTGATGATGGTGCAGAGACAGACCTTGATTTAGGCCATTATGAGAGGTTCACTGGAGTTACTGCGAAGAAAACAGATAATGTTACTACAGGGAGAATATATTCAGATGTATTGGCTCGTGAGAGAAGAGGGGATTATTTAGGAGCAACAATACAAGTCATACCCCATGTAACAGACGCTATTAAAGAATTTGTTAGAAATGATATCGCAGATGAAGATTTTGTTTTATGCGAGATAGGTGGAACTGTTGGAGATATAGAGTCCCTCCCATTTCTCGAGGCTATAAGACAATTAAGAAATGAATTAGGCAGCAATGGTTCTTGCATAGTTCATGTTACTCTGCTTCCCTTCATTCATGCTGCAGGTGAACTTAAAACTAAGCCAACTCAGCACTCAGTAAAAGAGCTTCAATCAGTCGGGTTGCAACCAGATATACTATTGTGCAGAACAGAGCGACCAGTACCCTTGGATCAAAAAAACAAAATTGGGCAGTTTTGCAATGTTGCTGCGGCTGATGTGATAATTGCAGAAGATGCAAAAAGTATTTACCAAGTTCCATTAGACTACCATTCACAAGGATTTGATACCCAAATTTGTCGTCATTTTAATCTTGATGAACAAAAACCAGATCTAAAAAGATGGCAGTCGATTGTCCATGACTTTGAGAATCCAGAGGGTAAAATTACCATAGCCATTGTCGGTAAATATACATCTTTACAGGATAGTTATAAATCTCTAGGGGAGGCAATAACCCATGGTGGAATTGCAAATAAATTAAAAGTTGAAGTTGAATGGATAGACTCCGAAGTGTTTGAGACAGAAAAAGACGATATTCTTTCCCATTATTTAAGTAATATATCTGGAGTTCTTGTTCCTGGTGGTTTTGGAAAAAGAGGTTCTGAGGGCAAAATAAATGCTATTCGTTTTGCTCGGCAAAGACATATACCATTTTTTGGAATTTGCTTTGGCATGCAAATGGCAGTTCTAGAGTCGGCACGTGCGCTAGGTAATCTTCCAAATGCTAATTCTAGTGAATTCGGAAGCGGTGGTGATTTACTTGTTGGTTTAATGACAGAATGGGTGACTGGTAACTCTATTGAACAACGGACAAATTTTGATGATTTGGGTGGAACTATGCGTCTCGGCTCTTATAAATGTCATATCACTAAGGAAAGCCTTGCTTATCAAATATATAATACTAGTGGTATATCAGAACGTCACCGTCATCGATATGAGGTAAACATTAACTACCAAAATCTCCTTGAAGATGCAGGACTATTCATCTCTGGTTTATCTCCCGACGGCAGATTACCAGAAATCGTAGAACGGAAAGACCATCCTTTTTTTATTGCAGTGCAATTTCATCCAGAATTAAAATCTAAACCCTTTCAGCCGCACCCATTATTCACTGAATTTGTTTCAGCAGCTGGAAAACATTCAAGGTTAGTATAATAATTAAGCGTTTTCGGAGTTTCTTATGCTTTCAATCACAGTTGGTTCCTTCAAGATAGGTCCTGGCTTACCCCTCACACTAATAGCCGGACCTTGTCAAATAGAAAGTAGAGACCATGCGCTTTATAATGCGGAAGCACTGGTGAAAGCCTCCAAAAAAGCAGGTGTAAATTTTATCTATAAATCTTCTTTTGATAAAGCAAACAGAACCTCTGCTAGGTCGGTCAGGGGGGTTGGCATAGATAAGGGTTTGCGTATTTTAGAATGTGTAAATCAAGAATTTAATTGTCCAACATTAACAGATATTCACTTGCCTGAGCAATGTAATATTGTATCAGATGTCGTTGATATTTTGCAAATTCCTGCATTTTTATGTAGGCAGACAGATCTGCTTATATCTGCAGGAGAAACTAATGCAATTGTTAATATAAAAAAGGGCCAATTTTTAGCGCCTTGGGATATGGAACATGTTGCTGCAAAAATTGCTTCTACGGGTAATGATAAAATCCTCTTGACAGAACGCGGAACGAGTTTTGGGTATAACACGCTGGTCTCTGATATGCGCTCTCTGCCACAAATGGCAGATTTAGGTTATCCAGTTATTTTTGACGCCACTCATTCGGTGCAGCAACCAGGAGGACTTGGTGGTTCGTCTGGTGGACAACGTGAGTTTGTTTCTGTATTGGCACGTGCCGCTGTTGCAGCGGGTGTTTGCGGTATATTCATTGAAAGCCATGAAAATCCTGATGAGGCTCCTTCTGATGGTCCAAATATGTTGAATTTAAGAGAAATGCAAAATCTGCTTTTACAATTGAGTTCAATTCATAGTTTATGTCATCTAAAATAAATATAAAATAAAGGATTATTTAGTTTGCTAAATATGTTTTTTTAAAATTACCGGTCATAATCAATTAATAAAAGAGGACAGTAATGTCAGTAATACTCGATATTAAAGCGAGACAAATTTTAGATTCTCGAGGAAACCCAACAGTTGAAGTTGACGTGTTTCTTGAAGATGGAGCATTTGGCAGGGCTGCTGTTCCTTCAGGAGCGTCAACCGGCGCTTACGAGGCAGTAGAGGCAAGAGACAGTGATAAAAAATCTTATAATGGTAAAGGAGTGTTAAAAGCTGTAAATGCTGTTAATCATGAAATATTTGAATCATTATCAGGAATGGATGCACTAGACCAGCGCAATATTGACTTAGATTTAATTGAGCTTGATGGAACCGAAAATAAATCCAGACTTGGCGCAAATGCAATTTTAGGTGTTAGCCTTGCAGTCTCTCGAGCGGCGGCAGATAGTGTTGAGTTACCTTTATGGCAATATTTAGGAGGAGTTAACTCTCATATTTTGCCAACGCCTATGATGAATATTTTGAATGGTGGTGCCCATGCTAATAATGGATTAGATGTACAGGAATTCATGATAATGCCAATTGGGGCAAGCTGTTTTTCAGATAGCCTTCAAATGGGAGTTGAGGTTTTCCACTCTCTAAAATCTGAATTAACAAGGAAAGGTTTATCTACATCTGTAGGCGATGAGGGAGGATTTGCCCCAGCTATTAACAGTTCAATAGAAGCATTAGATTTTATTAGCAAAGCAATCGAAAACGCGGGGTTATCCCTTGGAAAAGATATTGTATTTTCTTTAGACGCAGCTGCATCAGAATTTTATAAAGATGGAAAATATCATCTATTGGGTGAAAAAAAGGTTCTTAATAGTGAACAAATGATTAATATGTGGCACGAGTTGACATCAAATTATCCAATCGTTTCCATCGAAGATCCATTAAATGAAGATGATTGGAGTGGTTTTAACCAACTAACCACAATTATAGGAAATAGAGTTCAAATCGTTGGAGATGACTTGTTTGTTACTAATGCAAAAAGGCTTAAACGAGGCATAGAAGAAAAATCTGCAAATGCAATTTTGATTAAGGTAAATCAAATTGGCACCTTAACCGAGACCTTAAACGCAATCTCATTGGCACAAAAATCTGGATTTGGAGTGATTATCTCGCATCGTTCTGGCGAGACAGAAGATTATTTTATTGCAGATTTGGCGGTTGCATCAAACGCAGGCCAAATAAAAACAGGCTCTTTGTCTCGTTCAGATAGGCTAGCAAAATATAATCAACTTTTAAGAATAGAAGAAGAATTAGGTTCTACATCTCAATTTGCTGGAAAAACTATTTTGCGCCCTTGATATATTTGTTTGTTAACACTTGTTAAAATAGTTTTTGTTGACACGGTATTTTGAATTTGATTCACTTTGGATAAGTTATTCTTATATAACAAATGGATTTAAAATTGAGAGTGTATAAATCACATAACAATCCTTTGAATTATTTTGGTAGCTTCGTTCTCCTCGGAACTTTGGTTGCATTTTTTGGGTTTCATTCCCTTACAGGTGAACGTGGGCTCCTAGTGCTTGATAATTTGGATAGAAAAATTGCTTCAGCACAAGAACATTTGTATCTATTAGAAAAGAAAAATGCTGAGATTGAGGCTCGTATTGTTCTTATAAGCAGTGACCTAATTGATAAAGATTTATTAGAGGAAATGGTTCGCAGAGAGCTTGGCCTTTTTGCAGAAAATGATATCCTAGTTTTAACTAGTAAAAATTAATTTCATCTTTTTAATATAATAATTAATTATATTATTAACCGAAAATCAGTTTAAAATTAAAAAAATAATAAAAAACAATTAGATAAAACAGTTGCAAAAAGTATTAATTTCCAACAAACTGTTGTTATTATTTTTTATTAATATGCCATAAATTAATTATTATTTCTGAAAGTTGAAAAAAAAGTTTTAATCAACAGGAGATCAGTTATCGTGCCGCCTAGACCCAAGAAAACACGTATTAAGAATCCCAGTAAATCTGGAAGGCCTCCTAAATCCATACGGGCTCTTGCAAATAGAAAGCCTGATAAGGAGAGTTTGTTATCGATGCATCGTGATATGCTTCTTATTCGAAGATTCGAAGAAAAGGCAGGTCAACTCTACGGTATGGGAAAAATAGGCGGATTCTGTCATTTATACATAGGGCAGGAGGCTGTTGTAGTTGGATTACAATCTGTAAACGAAGACAGAGATAGTGTTGTGACATCATATAGAGACCATGGTCATATGCTTGCTTGTGGAATGGAACCAGCGGGTGTTATGGCTGAACTTACAGGCAGAGAGGTTGGATATTCAAAAGGAAAGGGTGGATCAATGCATATGTTCAGCCGTGAAAAAAATTTCTATGGGGGACATGGGATTGTCGGTGCGCAAGTCCCAATTGGTGCTGGACTTGGTTTTGCGCATAAATATAAAAATGATGGCGGCGTAGCTATGACCTACCTTGGAGATGGAGCTGCAAATCAAGGTCAAGTATATGAAACATTTAATATGGCTGCTTTGTGGGAGCTGCCTGTTATTTTTATAATAGAAAACAATCAATATGCAATGGGTACATCCACACCCAGGTCTACTGCTGGAACGGATTTATATGAACGTGGTGCAGCCTACGGAATAAGCGGAAAACAAGTTGATGGTATGGATGTCTTAGCAGTAAGGGAGGCTGGTGTAGAGGCATTGGATTATGCTCGCTCAGGCAAGGGTCCATACATCTTGGAGATGAAAACTTATAGATATCGAGGTCATTCGATGTCAGACCCTGCAAAATACCGCACTCGGGAGGAAGTTGATGCAATGCGTAAACAGCATGACCCTATAGACCACTTACGAGATTTGTTATTGCGAGAAGGAATAGATGAGACGGTGCTAAAACAGCAAGATGCAAAAGTCAAAAAAATAGTTTCAGATGCAACACAAATTGCGCTTGAATCACCTGAACCATCGTCCAACGAACTTTTTACAGACGTTTTAATCGAAGTGGCTTAATAAATATTTTGAAGCAGTATAGTTTGAAATCATTTTATCAAAAGAGTTATTCTAAAAAAAGAAAAAAAGGTATTACCTATGTCGAATGAAATAAGGATGCCAGCATTATCTCCAACAATGACAGAGGGGGTGTTATCCAGATGGCTTGTAAAAAAAGGTGATGAGATTCGTTCAGGCGATGTTATTGCAGAAATAGAAACTGATAAAGCAACCATGGAAGTTGAAGCAGTAGAGGATGGTGTGGTCACCCAATTAATGATTGATGAGGGCACAACGTCAGTACTAGTCGGTACTGTGATAGCAACCTTTCAGACTGATAATGATGATGAACGCATATCAAGTGTCGAAGGTGAGTCAGATACCGAAAACATAAACAGTCAATCGAATTATGATGCTAATAAAACTCAGGTTAGCTCAGCTCCAGAAGCGCCACAAGTTGTTTTAACACAGGAAATGAATTGGGATGGTTCTGTAAAAAATATGACTGTTCGAGAGGCATTGCGAGACGCGATGGCTGAAGAAATGAGAAGCGATGACAGAGTCTTTATAATGGGAGAGGAAGTCGCAGAATATCAAGGAGCCTATAAAGTCACTCAAGGTTTGCTTGATGAGTTTGGCGAAAAGCGCGTAATTGATACACCAATTACAGAACATGGATTTACTGGTTTAGCGGTGGGGGCAGCTTTTGGAAATTTGAGACCAATTGTAGAGTTCATGACATTCAATTTCTCTATGCAAGCTATTGACCAAATTATAAATTCAGCTGCAAAAACGCTATACATGTCTGGAGGACAAATGGGGTGTCCTATCGTATTCAGAGGTCCAAACGGGGCTGCTAGTAGAGTTGCTGCACAGCATTCACAATGTTTCGCAAGCTGGTATGCACATTGTCCCGGCCTAAAAGTGGTTTCGCCATGGTCTGCTGCTGATGCTAAGGGTTTGCTGAAATCTGCCATAAGGGATCCAAACCCTGTTATATTCCTTGAGAACGAGGTTATGTATGGCCAAAGTTTTGAAGTACCAGAAACTGATGAATGGCTGATTCCCATTGGTAAGGGTAAGATTGTGAAGTCAGGTAGTGATATCACTATAACTGCATTCTCTATTATGGTAGGAAAAGCTCTTGAAGCTGCTGAAGAGCTTAGTAAAAAAGGAATTGAGGCTGAGGTAATAGATTTGCGAACTCTTCGCCCACTTGATATTGAATTGATTGTGCAATCAGTAAAGAAAACAAACAGGCTAGTTTCCTGTGAAGAGGGGTTTCCTTTTGCAGGAATCGGGGCTGAGCTTGGAATGCAGATAAACGAAAAAGCATTTGATTATTTAGATGCGCCCATAATGAGAGTTACTGGTAAAGACGTTCCAATGCCTTATGCAGCAAATTTAGAAGCGCTTGCTTTACCGCAGAGTGATGATATTGTTCGGTCCGCCTTGCAAATTTGCTACGCAGAAGAGGATCTTAAAAATGGCAATTGATATTTTAATGCCGGCACTGTCGCCTACTATGACAGAGGGTATATTATCAAAATGGCTTGTAAAGCAAGGCGATAAGGTTCGTTCTGGAGACGTAATTGCAGAAATTGAGACAGATAAGGCAACAATGGAAGTAGAGGCAATCGAGGATGGTATTGTTGCTAAGATAGTCGTTAGTGAAGGAACAGAGGGTGTAGAGGTAAATTCGGTAATTGCCGTTTTATCGGAGGATGAGGAAAGTATAGATAAAATATCCGAAAATATTAATAATGCATCCCACAGTATGAGGTCTGATGTAAATGCGCTAAAAGATGATGCTAAAAAAGATTTCAAAAAAACTGATAAGGTCTCCCTAAATAAACCGTCCACAGCCAAAACACAAGACAGCATTGCTGCAAACAAATTCGGTGATGCGGATAGTCAAAATATAAAAAAACCAGGCAAGCGAGTATTTGTAACCCCATTGGCTCGAAGGATTGCAAAACAACATGACATTGACCTTGTGACAATTAAGGGATCTGGCCCATATGGTAGAATCATAAAGCGTGATATTTTGGCATTTAGCAAATCAGAAACAAAAGCAACTTCTGCATTTAATGAAGGGCGAATAACATCTGCTGAAGGAGTGATTATACCCCATTCTGCAATGAGGCGCACAATTGCTAGTAGATTACAACTATCTAAGCAAACGGCTCCACATTTTTATCTTACAGTCGAATGTAATATAGATAGATTATTAGACAATAGAGCCCAGCTCAATAAAATGGTACCAGAGGGAATAAAAATTTCGGTAAACGATATGATCATTATGGCAAGTGCGATGGCTTTGAAGAAATTGCCAGAAGTAAATGGCTGGTTTGAAGAAGATGGATGCCGTTATTTTGATACTGCAGATATATGTATGGCAGTTGCTATAAAAGGTGGTTTAATTACACCAGTTATTCGGTCCGTTGAAAAGATGGGTTTATCTGATCTTTCCGTTACAACAAAGGATCTTGCGGCTAGGGCAAGAGAAGGAAAATTAAAACCAGAGGAATATACTGGTGGCAGTTTTACAATTTCAAATTTAGGAATGTTTGGTATTAAAGAATTTGCAGCTGTAATTAATCCACCCCAAAGCGCTATTTTAGCTGTTGGCGCAGGAGAAAAACGTGCAGTTGTTAAAGATGGCGAGCTTGCCGTTGCAACAATCATGAATGTAACACTCTCCGCTGATCATAGAATTGTTGATGGAGCATTAGGGGCAGAATGGCTACAGCTTTTTAAAGGGTTTATCGAGAACCCTGTTACAATGCTAATTTAATTTTTTATAAAGGGCGGTTATGACTGATTCTCAAAAGTTTGATTTAATCATTGTTGGTGGTGGTCCGGGCGGATATGTTGGTGCCATTAGAGCAAGCCAACTTGGTCAGAAGGTGGCAGTTGTTGAGAAAGAAAATCTTGGTGGTATCTGCTTAAATTGGGGATGTATTCCTACTAAAGCACTCCTTCGTGCAGCAGAACTCAAGCATAATGTCTCAAATTTGAGTGAATTTGGTATTGAGATAGAAGGTAGCATAAATATAAATCTAAAGAATGTAATTGCACGTTCACGTAAGGTAGCAGAGCGCTTGTCTATCGGTGTATCTCATCTTATGAAGAAAAATAAGATCACCGTTATAGATGGCGTTGCAAAAATTCAAAATAAAATAGCTGATGGTTGGCAAATTGCTGTGGAAGGAAAAACTAATTATCTTTTAGAGTCTCCAAATATTCTTCTTGCAACAGGTGCTCGTCCACGGGAAATTTCAGGTATGGAGGCAGATGGTGATAAAATCGTAACTTATCGTGATGCAATGATACCAAAAAAAATACCAAAATCATTATTGGTCGTTGGTTCTGGTGCAATTGGAATAGAATTTGCCAGTTTTTATAATGATATGGGAGTGGATGTAATAGTTGTTGAGGCTATGGATAGAATTTTAAATGTTGAAGATAAAGAGATTTCAGACATAGCACATAAGTCTTTTGAGAAACGTGGTATTAAAATTTACACATCAGCAAAACTTGAATCAATTTCTAAATCAAAAAATGGAGTTACTTCAACTATTATAATTGGTGGAAAAAAGCAAAAAATATCCACTGAAAAAATTATTATGGCAATTGGCATCATTGGAAATACAGAAAATCTTGGATTGGAAGCTATTGGTGTTAAAATAGAAAAAGGCCATATTGTAACGGATGGTTTTGGTGCCACTAATATTAAAGGTGTTTATGCTATTGGAGATGTTACTGGCCCACCTTGGCTCGCCCATAAAGCAAGTCACGAGGCTATTGTTTGTGTTGAAGCCATAAACAAAAAGACATCAATACATCAACTGTCTGAAGACGCGATTCCAGGATGCACCTATTGCAGGCCGCAAATAGCTTCTGTTGGATATACAGAAGAAAAAGCAAAAGCAGAGGGATATGATATAAAAGTAGGGCGCTTTCCACTTCTTGCAAATGGTAAGGCTATAGCTATGGGAGAAGATGAAGGGCTGATTAAAACAATATTCTGTTCAAAAACAGGAGCGCTATTAGGTGCGCATTTGATAGGAGCAGAAGTAACCGAAATGATACAAGGTTATGCAATCGCAAGAACTCTCGAAACAACAGAAGCTGAATTAATGCACACAGTCTTCCCGCATCCTACAATTTCTGAGGCAATGCATGAGTCCGTTCTTGACGCCTTTGATAGAGCGATCCATTTCTAGAATAAATAAATTACATGACTTTAATATAAATTGAACTGCTTTAAGGATGTAAAGGAAGTAATATTGCCAACTCCTAATAGAACGATTGGGGGCAAACGCCACCCAGAAAAACAAAAAAATAAACCTATCCCTCAACCAAAACGTCCAGAATGGTTAAGAGTGAAAGCCCCCAATAGTGATAAATTTTTGGAAACGCGTAATCTAATGCGTGATTTAAATCTGGTTACTGTTTGTGAAGAGGCAGCATGTCCAAATATTGGCGAATGTTGGTCTAAAAAACATGCAACGATGATGATTCTTGGTTCAATTTGTACACGAGCTTGTGCTTTTTGTAATATTGCGACCGGGAGGCCAGAATCTATAGATCCATATGAACCAGATAATGTTGCTCAGGCAGTGGCAAAATTAAGGCTAAATCATGTGGTTATTACTTCAGTTGACAGAGATGATTTAGAAGATGGAGGCGCTCATCATTTTGCCCAAACAATAACAGCCATACGCAGAATATCTCCAATTACCACTATTGAAATTCTCACACCTGATTTTCTTCGAAAACCTGGTGCCTTAGAGATTGTGGTTAGCGCAAAGCCAGATGTGTTTAATCATAATATGGAGACTGTGCCAAGGTTATATCGTAGCATTAGACCTGGTGCTCGTTTCGAGCATTCTCTTTCATTATTGGCTCAAGTAAAAAAAATGGATTCAATGATTTTTACTAAATCCGGAATAATGGTTGGACTTGGCGAAACAGATGATGAAGTGGCCTCTATAATGGATGATTTAAGAGAGGCTCAGGTTGATTTTATGACGATTGGTCAATATCTCCAACCAACTCCAAAACATGCACCTGTTGATAGATTCGTAACACCAGATGCATTTTCTTATTTTGCAGGATTGGGTAAGCAAAAAGGTTTTTTGATGATGGCATCTACACCATTAACACGCTCTTCGTATCACGCTGATGCCGATTTCGCAGCTTTAAAACAAGCACGAGAAAAAATGCTCACATAATGACAATTCACTCGGAAAAAAAAATAATAAACCATAAGCCAGAAGATTTATTTGATTTAGTTGCCGATGTAAGGCGATATCCAGAATTTCTTCCTTGGTGTCTTGCTTCTAGAATAAGGTCAGAAACTGAAAAAGAAATCGTTGCAGAATTAATTATTGGTTTTCAGATATTTAAAGAACAATTCACATCTAAGGTAATAATTGATAAGGAGACACTTATCATAGATACTAGTTATGCAGATGGCCCATTTAAATATCTTCAAAATCATTGGAAGTTTTCGCCGCATAACAACGGATGTGAGATAGATTTTTATGTGGATTTTGAATTTAAAAACAGATTACTACAAACTGTAATGGAAAGCTTATTTACAGAGGCTGTTAGGCGAATGGTCAAAGCATTTGAAAATAGAGCGGACGCACTTTACAAAAATTTAAATCATACTAATTGAGCAAGGCTGTCTAACGCTTTCACAACCGTTTGATAACGAACTGAATGTCTATCCCCACTGAACATGTATTTTTTTATTTCGCCAACTTCGCCTTTTTTTAGAATACAAATATAAACTAGTCCTACTGGTTTTTCTTTATTGCCTCCATCTGGCCCAGCAACACCAGAAACAGCGATGGCGTAGTCTGCTTCTCCATTGCTTGCGGTAATGGCGCCACTTGCCATTTCGGAAACCGTTTGTCCAGACACTGCTCCATGCAATTCTAGTGTTTTTAGCCTAACGCCTAGCATATCTATTTTTGACTGATTGCTGTAGGTTATAAATCCTCTTGAAAGAACAGAAGATGAGCCAGGAATCTCAGTTAGAGCTGCTGTTATCATCCCACCGGTGCAAGATTCTGCGCAACAGACGCGTTCCCCTTTTTGTTTAAGACTCAATATGAGGTCTTTTGCATAAAACGATATCTTTTCCACTTTTAATTTCCTACCAATTACTAAAACCAAAAAGAATTATTCCAGCCATCAAACCTGCAACTAAATCATCGGCCATCACTCCTATCCCACCAGTTAACCTCTCAGCCCAGCTAACAGGCCAACATTTGATAATATCGAATAGCCTAAATAAAAGAAAGGCTGCAATAAAATATAAATTGTCATAAGGGATAAATAGCAAGGTTATCCATTGTCCAGATACTTCATCTATAATAATTTTTCCTGAGTCATGAGTATTTGTATCTTTTGAGTAAATATCTGCTGCAAATACACCAGTAACAGTAACTAATACTGTTAAAACTAAGAAGGGTAACCAACCAATTGGAAGCAAATAATATCCTAATATAATAGCCACTAAAGACCCAGCAGTGCCAGGTGCTGGTAAACTTCTACCAATAGGTCCTAATGTTGCAAGTTGGCACAGAAAAAAGTGCAATGGGTTACTCATTTTTGCCTATCCTTAATCGGTATTTATTGGCAGAATTAATGTTACTGTTGCTATTGCGCTCAATCCTTCCTTTCTGCCCGCAAATCCGAGTGTTTCTGAGGTGGTAGCTTTAATGGATATTCGTTCAATTGGAAGATTACAGATACTAGCTAAACGTTTTTTCATTTTAATACGTTCTGGTCCAATTTTTGGTAATTCACAAATTACAGTTATATCAAGAAAATTTATTTTCGCACCAGCATCAATCACTTTTTGTATAGCATACTCTAAAAAAATTTCTGAATTAACATTTTTCCATTTTTCATCATTGGGTGGAAAATGGCTCCCGATGTCACCATCTGCTAAACACCCAAAAATAGCATCACAAAGTGCATGAATACCTACATCACCGTCCGAGTGCGCCTCTATTGCTGCATCATGTTCAATTTCAACTCCACATATCATAATTTTACGTCTTGTTTCATTATCACCCCAAGGACGAAATTTATGCACATCATAGCCAGTTGCAACTCTTGTCTCAAAACGTTCTTCAAGGATATGTTTCAAATAATCATAATCCTCTTTTATAGTAAGTTTTTGCAATTTTTGGCTTCCAGGTACTACAGCAACCTTGGTCCCATTTAATTCAACAAGACCCGAGTCATCGCTTGGATTGAAAGCTAATTCAGCTAGCTTATCACTCCGTTTGTTTGAGAAAAAATTTTTATAACTACTTTGAATTATCTCAGTTTTAAATATTTGTGGGGTTTGCGCAAATACTAATTCTTCTCTTTTTAATGTACTAATTATATAAGGGAAAGAGTATGTTTTAATCGTATCGCTGGCATTTAGGACTGGTATGACAGCTTTTTCACCTTGTTCAAGTTTGAGTATCATTTCATCCAAGACGGAATGTGGCAAGATAGGTCTTGCGGCATCATGGATTGCTAAATAGGGTTTTTGTGAACTTTGTGTCTCATAGAAATTTAGGGCATTCCAAACTGAAATATATCTCGTATCACCTCCGTGAATCCACTTAGTGTCAGGATTTTCATCAAAAAAAGTTTTGTCAATATAAGCGTTTTTTGGAAATACAATAATAACAGTTTTACAAGATGAATGAGTTCTTATTTGGTCCAAAGCAATTCTCCAAATTGGAAGATTTCCAATAGTCGCAAATTGTTTTTTAAAACCCATACGTTCGCCTTTTCCAGCGGCAAGAAGAATAAGGTCAAATTCTATAATGGTTTTTTTGTTCATATTTTGTTTAAAGCATAGTGTTAAATATTTGTCTATTTTGCTAATTTAAACTTCTTTAGTAGATTATGTAGAAATTATTGCCTATTATTTATGCAATATATAAATGCTGAGTATTTGTTATGCAACTTAACATTGGATCAATAAAACTTCCACATGCTGCGGTATTAGCACCGATGTCTGGAATTACAGACCAGCCATTTCGGAGAATTGTGCGATCATTAGGTGGGGGTCTTGTAGTTTCAGAAATGATTGCAAGTCATGCTGTTTTAAATTCATTAAAAAAAGAAATTAGAAAGCTTAAATTCTCTGCAAAAGAAGAGGCGCCTCTTTCAATTCAACTGGCCGGATGGGAGCCAGAAATTATGGCAGAGGCTGCAAAAATTTCAGAACAACTTGGGGCATCATTAATTGATATTAATCTTGGTTGTCCTGCAAAAAAAGTTACAGGGAGGTATTCTGGGTCTGCGCTTATGCAATATCCTGAACAAACTGCAAACATTTGTTCTGCTGTTGTAAATTCAGTAGGTGTTCCTGTTACATTGAAGATGCGATTGGGATGGAACGATAAGAATAAGAACGCGCCTGAAATTGGCATGATTGCTGAGGATGTAGGCATTAAAATGCTAGTTGTGCATGGTAGAACGCGTAACCAGATGTATAAGGGTAAAGCTGATTGGTATGAAATAAAAAAAACAGTAGAGAAGGTTTCAATTCCCGTTCTAGTGAACGGGGATATAAATAACTTGAATGATGTAGAAACAGCAATGAAACTTTCACGCGCACATGGTGTTATGATTGGAAGAGGGTCTCAGGGAAGACCATGGATAATAGGTCAAGCGGGAGATTTATTGTCCAAGAAAAGAATAAGAAATACACCAACTATCAATCAAAGAAGAGATATAATGCTAGCTCATTTAGAAGATATGCTTGTCTGCTACGGTTCGAATGGTATGCGCCTTGCTCGTAAACATATTGCTTGGTATGCTTATGGTTTGCCTGGCTCCGCTGCTTTACGCGATGTCGCCAACAATACTCATAATTCAAGTATAGTGTTTAAGGCTGTTGATAGATTTTTTGAAAAGCAATGTGAGGCGGCTTAGTGCAGTCAGATATATTAGATGATTTGGTGTCTCTTCCAGCGGGCTATGCTGTATTAGATTCATTACCGTACCCAATAATTATAATTGATAAAAATAATTTTTTTGTATGGATCAATCATGCAGCTGAGATTTTTTTTAATTCAAGTCTTGCGATTTTAAATGGAGGTTCTGCAGAAGAATATTTCAGCTCAAACTCGGTTTTAATTAAAATGATTTCGAGAGCAAGGCTGACGAAAAGTTCGCTAAGTGAGCATTCCGTAGGCATAACTGCACCTAGATTGAAAGAAACGATTGTTAATATCCAAGTTGGCCTATTCGATGCAAATGACGAATTTATTGTTATTTCATTGCAAAAAAATACGCTTGAGCAGGTTGCAAAATCTCGAAACTTATTTAAGGGTGCAGCTTTATCTATGTCAAAAGTAACAGCACTTTTAGCACATGAGATCAGGAATCCATTAGCTGGCATTAAAGGAGCTGCTCAACTTTTGGAGTTAGAACTTGGAAAAGAAAATCAAGAATTAAGTCATCTTATTGTGACGGAAACTGATCGAATCATAAAATTACTGGAGAGAATTGAAAAGCTCTCTGCAGATAAACCCCTTCAATTAGAAGAAATTAATATACATGAAATTTTAGACCATTGTTTGATGGTCATCGAAGCGTCCTATGGAAAACATCTGATTATTCAGAGAGATTTTGACCCGTCATTACCAATGATTGATGCAGATAGAGATCTTTTTATCCAACTTTTTCTTAATCTATTTAAAAATGCGTCTGAAGCTACTCAGAAAAATGATAATTTGATTATTAAAACCTCTTACGCATTATCTTCTCCACATTCTACTTCTGACCAATATGGATTAAATCATTTGCCTCTTCAAATAGATGTTATTGATACTGGCAGCGGAATTTCACCCGAGTTATTGGGTTATGCATTTGAGCCCTTTGTATCTAATAAATCAGGTGGTTCTGGACTAGGTTTAGCCCTTGTGGCTTCAGTCGTTTCAGAGCATGGTGGGGCTATTGATGTAAGCTCATGCGTGGGTGAAACACATTTTAAAATCAATCTTCCCATTAGCACAAAAATTAAAAACTTGAAGTCGATTAACCGCAATAGGGATAGGTCTTAATGGGTTTGATAGCACAATTTATAGTGGCAGATGATGATAAGTCTGTGAGAACTTTTCTTGTACATGCATTGACAAGACAAGGGTATAGGGTCTCTGCAGTTACTACATTAGCTGGCCTTTGGGATTATGCTATGTCCGAGAGAGGCAATATACTCATAACAGATGTTGGATTTCCAGACGGGGATGTGCTCGATGTTCTCCCAAGAATTAAAGAAAAACGGCCAGACCTTCAAATTATCGTAATGAGCGCGAGGACTAATTTATTAACAGCAATCAAAACAAAAAAATACGATGTGGTTGAGTATTTTCCGAAGCCATTTGAGTTGGGAAAGTTAATTGAGGTATGTAATCGTGCGGCAAAGCTCTATTCCACTCAAGGAGGTATAGGAGCTATATCACCGAACAATTCTAAAACAATTGAAGTTTCTATCCCTGAAACCATTGCCATTCCATTAGCAGGACAATCAGCGATAATGCAGAATACCTTTAAATTGTTAACAAAATATTCTACTTCAAATGTTCCAGTTTTGATTCATGCAGAGGCTGGTGCAGAAAAAGAAGAAATCGCCCACACTTTATGTCAAATTGGCGATCATACAAATACAGAATTTGTTTCAATTAATATGTCATATACGAATTCTAATAATCATTTCAATCTATTATTTGGAGAAGAAAGTATATTAAAATCAGCGTCTAAGAAAAATTTATTTATAAATAATATTGAGCTCTTATCCATTGATGCACAAAGAGCAATGATGAGTTATTTAGATAAACTAGAAAAAAGCCCATATCGTCCAAACCGAATTATTATTGGCACCTGTGTCGATCTTAGGAAACATGTATCAGAGGGCTTGTTTAGAGATGATTTATATTTTTTTCTATCATCTGCTTATTTAACAGTACCTCCATTGAGAGATAGACTTGAAGATGTAAAATTGCTTGCTAATCTAATATGCAACCGTTTGAGCGATGAGTTTGGTATTAATAAAACATTACAGACTGAGGCAGTTGACCATCTGCAAGACTGGAATTGGCCAGGAAATTTGCGAGAATTAATATTCGTCATTAGGCGCCTTTTTGTAAACGCAGACTCAAATGAAATTACGGTTTCTGAAGTTTTAACTGAATTGGGAAAATTGCAAAATGATTCATCTGAAGATAAAAAAACTTCTCTTGGTCAATCAGCAAAATATCATATTGAAAAATATTTTAATTCTATTGGAGATGATTTGCCGTCCTCAGGTTTATTTGACAAGATTTTAAGAGAAGTAGAGAAACCTCTTATCTATGCTACAATGAGACGAACATCAGGAAATCAGATAAAGGCATCGGAAATACTAGGTATAAACAGAAATACATTAAGGAAAAAGATAAAACAATTGAACCTACCTCTTTCTCGTGATGGATATAAATAGGCCATAGCAATGCGAATTCGCAACACAAAATCATTTATCCAAGATACTAATGAGATAAGTTTTATAAAGTTATTGAAGTTAATTTCTGGTGTTGTTTTAATCAGTGTTTTAATAAGTATATTAAGCTTTCTTGCTCTTTCTACCGTAGAGACATTGCCTAAACAATCTGATCTTTTAATATTTATTTTTTTGGGTGTCAGCCTTTGTTTAATAGGGTTACTTTTTGTTATAATAAGGCAAATAATTAGGCTTTTTGTTGAAAAAAAGCAAAAGAAGGCTGGTTCTCAATTACAAATGAGGCTTGCCGTTTTGTTTGGTTTGCTAACAGTATTTCCATCAATAATAGTCGCAAGCTTTGCAGTTTCGGTTGTCGATTATTCACTACGAGGTTGGTTTTCAGAGCGCATCTCTACCGCAGTAAATGACTCTGTAACAATTGCAGATGCTTATCTAGAAGAACATACACGTTCTATTAGAGGACAAGTTCTCGCAATGGCAAATGACGTAAACAGAGATGGGTTAAAATTAGCCCAGAATAAGCAAATTTTTAATAGATTTATAACTGACCAAGTTGGAATCAGAAATCTCTCTGAAGCTGTAATATTAGATGGAACTGGACAAATAATTGCAAAGTCAAGGTTTGCATTTTCTATTATCTTTTCCGAATTGGATAGCGATTGGTTGGACCGTGTTAGAAATGACGAAGTTGTTATAACAAGGACAGATGATAACACGAAGATACAGGCTCTTGTTAAACTTAACAATTTCGTAGATGCCTACCTACTTGTCGGGCGTTTTATCGATTCTGATGTACTTGAAGCGGTCGATAAAACGCGATTAGCAGTCTCTGATTATCAATCGCTATCTATTCGACAATTTGACCTTCAGATTTCCATGGCAGCAATTTTTGCTGTTATATCATTATTTCTCTTACTTTCAGCACTATGGATTGGTCTTAGTTTGTCCAGCGCAATAACTAAGCCTCTTAGAGGAATAATCTTAGTTGCAGACTCAGTGAGAGCAGGTGATTTAAATTCAAGGGTTGATATAAAGACAGATTTAGATGAGATTTCTCTATTAGGGATTAGTTTCAATAGAATGATGGACGATTTATCTTCGACTCAAAGGCAACTTGTACACGCAAACAAGCAACTTGACCAAAGACGTGAATTTACAGAGGCAGTTTTATCAGGTGTTTCTTCTGGTGTAATTGGATTAACTAATAAAGGTATTATTACTCTTCCAAATACAGCTGCTTGTTCGTTGCTTGGTTATACAAAACAACAACTCATCGGGAGTCAGCTAACTGATATTTTACCAGAATTTTCAGAATTATTTGACGTAATCAAGCAAGGCAAAAAACGCAAACATAATGCTGAGTTAATGATTGTTCGGAATGAGCAACAGCTTTTCCTTCAAGCTGGCATAACCTCTGAAGAAATTGAAAAAAGAATAGTAGGATATGTTGTTACTTTTGATGATGTAACTGATTTATTGTCTGCTCAGCGCAAAGCAGCTTGGTCAGATATAGCAAGACGAATTGCTCATGAAATAAAAAATCCACTCACACCAATTGAGCTTGCAGCAGATAGGTTATTGAAAAAATATAGGCCAGAGGACCCTAAAAAAGCAGAACAATTTGACCAATTTTTGACTATTATCAGTAGGCAAGTTGGCGATATTGGAAGGTTGGTAGATGAATTTTCTAGTTTTGCGCGAATGCCATCAGCAGTTCTTGCAAAACAAGAGCTAACAGCGCTTGTTGAGGAACAAATTCATTTGTATCAAGATGAAGATAACCATATTAAGATACTGTTATCAAAACCACCAGAACCAGTTTTCGTAGATGCTGATTCTGGGCTCATTAGACAAGTGTTTGCGAATCTGTTCCAAAATTCAATTGATATACTCAAGGAAAGTAAAGTCGAGAGAGCGACTATCTGGGTGAGTTTAAGAAATGATTGGACATCGGTTTATATAGATATTAGGGATAATGGACCAGGATTTCGAACAAAAAATCTGTCTAAGTTATTTGAGCCATACGTTAGTGGTCGTGATGCAGGTACTGGACTCGGCTTAGCAATAGTGCAAAAAATTATTCAGGAACATTCTGGTCAGATTAAATTACAAAATCATTCAGAGGGAGGTGCCCAAATTGAAATCTCAATCCCTCTCTCAGGAGAAAAATCATCAAAGGGTAATGAAAAGTGAGTGAAGAAATTTTAATTGTTGATGATGAATCGGATATTCGTTCGTTGTTGAGTCTTACACTTGAGGATGAGGGATTTTCAACTGTTCAGGCAGCTAACGCAGAGCAGGCTCGCGATATTGTATCAAAGAGATTACCATCTTGCGCAATTTTAGATATATGGATGCGTGATTCTGACATGGATGGTCTTGGATTACTTAGCTGGTGTAAAGAAATCTATCCGGATATGCCTATATTGATGATTTCTGGGCATGGAACAATATCCACAGCCGTTGAAGCAATTCGAAATGGTGCTTATGATTTTATAGAAAAACCTTTTAAAGCTGAAAGGTTGATTTTGACTGTAAGGAGAGCTTTGCAAGCAAAACGTTTAGAAATTGAAAATCAATTACTTAGAGCTAGAACTGCAGTATATAAAGAACCGGACTTTATTGGTAATGCCCCTAAAATTAAGCAACTTAAAAATGATATTGAAAAAATAGCACCAACATCAAGCAGAGTTTTAATTCAGGGAAGACCGGGTTCAGGTAAAGAGACTGTTGCACGATTAATTCATAATCGGTCATCTCGGTCCGAACACCCATTTGTTGTAGTTTCTTGTAGTAGATTAACTGGAGAAAAAGCAGATGCAGAACTTTTTGGTTCTGAAAACTTCCAGTATGGGAGAAGAATAGTTGGTTTACTCGAGCAGGCCCATTTAGGAACCCTCTATTTTGATGAAATTAGTGACCTATCAGCTAATATGCAAGCCCGTATTCTGCGTGCCGTTACCGAACAAAGATTTAGAAGAATAGGAGGAATGTCAGAAATAATATCTGACGTTCGAATAATTTCTGCTACAAACGAAAATCCTCAGGAAATGATAGAAAAAGGTAAGTTAAGAGAAGATTTATACTATAGGCTCGCAGTGGTGAATATATATGTCCCAGAACTTTCACAAAGAAGGGGAGACATTTCGTTATTGGCAAAGCATTTTGTTCAGCAGCAGTCAGAATTACTCGGAAAAAACCCAGTAAAATTAGGAGAAGATCTGCTAAATGCATTGCGAGCTCTACCATGGCCAGGATCAGTCAGGCAGCTCAAAAATGTGATTGAAACTATCATGATTTTATCTTCTGATGAAAATAAAGACCCTCTCGGTGTATCTGCTCTCCCTGAATTTAATACAAACAATAATACTAGTGATGAAGGTCAAATGCTAAACGAAGTATTCATGTCATATTCTCTAAGAGAAGCTAGAGAAAAGTTTGAACGTGCGTATTTAATATCGCAAATGAAAAGATTTGATGGAAATATTACCCAAATGGCGAAATTTATTGAAATGGAAAGGTCTGCACTTTATAGAAAATTAAAATCAGTAGGGATTCCAGAAAACTAATCTCCTTGATCTTTTATAATTTTAGCAGATATAACAAAAATCATTATAGTTAAGGAATTAATACAAATGCGAATAGTAATTTGTGGCGCGGGTATAGTGGGAAGCGCCATAGCAACCCATCTTGCAGCTGAGCAGAATGATGTCACAGTTATTGATCATGATGAGGAGAGAGCTCAGCGTATTGCAGAACATGCAGACTTATCGGCAATTGTCGGTCTTGCATCTCACCCAGATGTCCTTGAGAGAGCTGGACTTGAGCAAGCTGAATTAATTATCGCTGTAACTGAGTCTGATGAAGTAAATATGGTTGCCTGCCAAATGGCACACAGTGTTTTCAAAACTCCAACTAAGATCGCAAGAATTCGTTCAAACGCTTATTTAGGTTCAGATCTCCAAAGTAAGGTTTTTACTGAAGATAATATGCCTATCGATTTCATAATATCTCCAGAACGGGAGGTCGCATCCGCTGTTGGCAGGCAGTTGAGGCTTCCTGGAGCATTCGACGTTAAGGAGTTGGGTGGTGGTAAAATTCAGCTAGTTGGTGTTTTATGCGATAATAATTGTCCTATCATAGACACGCCCTTACGTCATCTTACAGATTTGTTTCCTGATCTTTCCATAACAATAGTTGCAATTCTTCGAGAAAACTTAGTAACGATTTCCCGTGACGGAACAGATGAATTAAAAACAGGTGATAGAGTTTATTTTGTTTGCGATACTGAGCATTTAGAGCGTGCTATGGCTGCGTTTGGACATCATGAACATCGAACTTCATCTGTGGTTATTGCAGGCGGTGGAAATATTGGTCAGATATTAGCCCAAGACATTGAATCTGGGCAAAGTGATATCAAGTCTAAGATTATTGAACTAAATAAGGATCAGGCAAGAAATATTGCTGCGAAATTATCAAATACAAGTGTCATCTGTGGCGATGTATTAGATGCTGATATACTCAAAGAAGCAAGTGTCAGCTCCTCAGAAACCTTTGTTGCTGTATCTAATGATGATGAGGTAAATATTTTATCAGCTTTATTAGCAAAAAGAATTGGGGCAAAATATGCGGTAGTGCTTGTAAATATGCAAGGTTTTGTGCCTCTTATCAGTACACTGGGAGTTGACGTAGTTATCAATCCTCCCCAGATCACGGTTTCTTCGGTTCTAGAGCACATAAGAAGAGGAAGAATTATAGACGTTCACTCCATAGTCGAGGGATTAGGAGAAGTCTTAGAGGCAGAGGCTGTTTCGGGCTCAGATCTTGTTGGACTTCCATTAAGAAAATCCCGCATTCCTAAAGGTGTTAATATTGGTGCAGTTTTAAGACGTGATCGTGTTATTCCCGCTAGAGGCGATACTATAATCGAGGCTGGAGATCATGTAATTTTATTTGCAAAGCAGGGTAAATCAAGACAAGCGGAAAATATAATATCAGCAAAATAAATTTGATTTATAGTTATTTGAGTAATGTTATTCAAATTAATATAGAGTAATGAAAATAGGATATAAATGTCTAGAATTGCATATGTAAACGGTCGTTATCTTCCTCATAACCAAGCATCTGTTCATATTGAAGACAGAGGTTATCAATTTGGTGATGGTGTTTATGAAGTTGTTTTAGTTTTGGATAAAAAATTAGTTGATTTTGGTGGACATTACAAAAGGTTAAGGAGATCTCTTGATGAAATTAGTTTAGTTTTTGATATAACAGAAACTACAATAAAACAGATTTTAAAAAGATTAATTAGATTAAATTTGATCAATGATGGCCTCATATATATGCAAGTAACACGAGGTGTTGCAGAACGCGCTCATCAGTTTCCAAAAAATGTTGCGCCTGCTCTGGTAGTAACGGCTAAATCGATGATAATCAAAACAGATGTAGAAGGAAAGAAAGCGATTACCACAGTTGACGAAAGATGGGATAGAAGAGACATAAAAACAATTAATCTGTTGCCAAATTGCATTGCTAAACAAAAAGCAATAGAGAATGACGCATATGAAGCTATAATGGTCATGGAAGACGGTACTATTTCAGAAGGGGCTTCCTCTAATCTTTGGATGGTAGATGGAAATAATCAGATTATTACTAGAAATGCCAGCAATGTCATTTTAAATGGTATAACAAAGTTAGCACTTACCGAACTCGCAGATAAGCATAGGTATAAGGTAGTTGAAAAACCATTTACAGTTGATGAAGCAATAAATGCAAAAGAATTGTTCGTTACTAGTGCCACTGCAATAGTTACTCCTATAACTCAACTCAATAATCATCTAATCGCAGATGGCAAAGTTGGACCTATATCGGCGGCTCTGAGAAGTGCGTATTTAGAAAGGGCACTTTAGTGAGGTAAAATCTATGGACAAAACTCAAAATCTGCAGGACGTATTCTTAAATACAGCTAGGCGGCAAAATATATCCGTTACCGTTTTTTTAATAAATGGTGTTAAGTTGCAAGGTTTGATCACTTGGTTTGATAATTATTCAATTTTATTGAAGCGTGATGGCCATATACAGTTAATTTATAAACACGCCGTCTCAACGATTATGCCTGCGACCATAATTGATTTAAGAGAGCAACTCTTAGACGATGAGAATTGATTGGATATTAATTTATAATGTTGTTCGATGAGGGTATGCGGGACACCGTAACAAACCTATTAGAAGAGGCTTCAAATAGCATTATTTTACCATTTTTTAAAAACCTTAAGAAAGAGCAAATAGAAACAAAATCATCTCCAAATGACTTTGTTACAGTTGCAGATAGAAAATCTGAAGATTTTCTTACAGAGGCACTTGTTAGATTAATAGATCAATCGAAAGTAGTTGGTGAAGAAGCCTCATCAAAAAAACAGAATTATTTTTCTGTTTTAAGGGATGAGTTTGTTTGGACTGTAGACCCAGTTGATGGAACCAAAAATTTTATTGATGGGAACGAACAATTTTGTTCTATGATTGCACTACTTCACTATGGAATAGCTGTAGCATCATGGGTTTACATCCCAAAAAAAGCTACATGCTATTATGCAGACAACTTTGGTGTGCAGGTTAAACATGCAAATGCTAAATATAAAATCCTTTATCGAGATGGTTATGTAACAAAGGATTCTTCCGTGAAGGATTTAAGATACAGTGCATCTTTGAGGTATTTGAGTTCAGATCAAAAAGAGAAAATTAGATCAAGTTTTGGAGCGTTTGGTAAAAGGGTTTTTACAGGAAGTGTAGGAATTGATGCAACTTTACTTATGACTTTAAAGATTGATTTTATATTTCATTCTATTACTTCGCCCTGGGACCACGCCCCTGTTGATATGTTTAATCGAGCATTAGGAGGAAAAACTGCACAAATTAATTTTATTAATAACTCTTTCATTGAATTGGATTATACCAATAAATTACCTATCCTATTTTCTCGAGATATTAATGACTGGGATAAAATAGCTAGATATCTCCTAAATAACTAAATATAGATTATTGGTTTAATCTTTCTATCCGACCACTTTTTTAGCCTTTTCCCAAAGAGTTTCTAATTCATCTAAATTAAGATCTTCTATAGATTGGTTATTTTTCTTGATTTCTTTTTCCATTTGTCTAAATCGTTTCTCAAACTTTCTATTTGAAAGAATTAATGATGTTTCAGGCTCACATCCAGCAAGACGAGCTATGTTAGTGGCTATGAAGAAAATATCGCCTATTTCATCCTGAATTCTGCTTTGATCAGGTGCTTCTTGCTCCATCTCTTCTTTTAATTCGTTTATTTCCTCATACATTTTATCTATTGCAGGGTATAAATCAGGCCAGTCAAAGCCAACTTTTGAAACGCGTTGTTGTAATTTTAGTGCTCTCATTAAGGCTGGGAGATTGTTGCTGATTCCATCTAGCATACTAAAAAAATCACCGTCTTGAGACTTTTCCTCTCTCTCTTGCTGTTTAATTTCTTCCCATGTTTTTCTGATAGTTGTTATATCTTTTTCTTTTTTATTGCCAAAAATATGTGGATGTCTTCTTATCATCTTATTGCAAACGGCAGCTATTACATCTTCTAACTTGAAGTCCCCAAGCTCGTAAGCAATTTGTGAGTGAAATACGACCTGCAATAATAAATCGCCAAGCTCATCACACAATTTATCCATGTCATTTTCATAGATAGCCTCTGCGACTTCGTACGCCTCTTCTATGGTGTATGGCGCAATAGAATTATAGGTTTGCTTGAGGTCCCATTCACACCCACTTTCTTTGTTGCGAAGCTTTTTCATAATCAAAACAAGTTCGCGCATATTTTTACTTATCTTATCTAGATTTTCTGGGTTATCGGTATACTCATTCATTTTTTTGCTCTATTTTTAAAGGGGATGTTTTTAGCTTAAATAAAAAGATAAAATAATCTATTTTTTAAATGTAAAAATTCCTATAATGAAAAAAAATATAGTTACTGGAGTGATTTTATGGCAGATAGCCCTTCTGAAGTTCAAACTGAAAATGCGATCCATAATAAAACATTTCTGGGAAATATAAGAAGGTGGTTTCTAGCAGGAATTTTACTCTCTGCTCCTGTATTCTTGACAACCTATATTACCTGGATAGCAATAGATTTAATTGATACTCAGGTTGTAAATCTTCTGCCAAAAGAACTCGTGGTTTTTATCACAAGTTGGGTTCCGGGATTTGGAATTGTGCCAGGTTATGGAATAATCATTGGGTTTGTGTTTATTACATTTATAGGCGCATTAACGACAGGGTTTTTAGGTAGATGGATTGTCCACCTGGGTGAACGTGTAATGAATAGTATGCCAGTTGTGCGCACTATTTATGGAAGCTCAAAACAAATTTTAGAGACTGTTGTAGCTAGTCAATCGGACGCATTTAGAGAAGCTGTTGTTCTAGAATATCCAAGGAAAGGGACTTATGTAATCGGTTTTGTCACTGGCGTTGCAAGAGGAGAAATTAAAGAAAAAATTGAAAAAGAAATAGTAAATGTATTTGTGCCAACGACACCAAATCCTACCTCTGGTTTTCTACTATTGTGTCCAAAAGATGAATTAGTATATTTGGATATGGCGGTTGAAGATGCTATAAAATTGGTGGTTTCTGCGGGTATTGTAACACCTTCTATTAGCAAAAAGAGAAATCAGAAAAAACAGATAAGAAACAAAAGTAAATAAAAAATAAGCAAGAATAATTTTCTATTTATTTAGCCAGAATATAGATAACGAATAGCCCTGTCTTGTTCAAATAGTCCGATCAGATTACGGCACGCAATGCCTTTTTTGGATTTAAGCATTGGATCCTCATTGATTAACGACAAAGCTTGCTTTCTAGCAATTTCAAGTAAGTCAGAATGAACGGAAAGATTTGCAAGCTTGAATTCCGGAGCACCAGATTGTCTTTGCCCTAATATCTCTCCGGGTCCTCGAAGTCGTAAATCTTCATCCGCGATCAAGAAACCATCATTTGTTTTTTTCATAATATCTAGACGTGATTTAGCAGTAATAGAAAGAGGAGACTGATAAAGTAATAAACATGAAGATTGAATATTACTCCTCCCAACACGTCCTCTCAATTGATGAAGCTGAGCTAATCCAAACCTTTCCGCATGTTCAATTATAATTATCGATGCCTCTGGAATATCAACACCTACCTCGACGACCGTCGTAGCAACCAATAGCTGGCTTTCACCAGTTTCAAACTTTTGCATTGCCGCATCGCGTTCTTTTGCTTTCATTTTACCATGGGCTAATACAGGATTTGCTTCGGGTAGTACTTTTTCCAAAAATTTATTTCTTTCTTCGGCCGCTGATATATCTATTTTATCGCTTTCTTCAACCAATGGGCATATCCAGTAAGCTCGATTTCCATTTTGGATTGCTTTCGATAGTCTGTTTACGACGTCATCAATCTTGTCTAATTGCAGCGAAGCTGTCTTTATATCTCTTCTGCCAGTTGGTTTCTCAACAAGTTGAGATATTTTTAGGTCCCCATAGGCTGTCATTGCTAACGTGCGCGGAATTGGTGTGGCTGTCATAATTAACACGTCGCAGCCGCTATTTTTTTCACCAAGTACAAGACGTTGTTTTACTCCAAAACGATGCTGCTCATCAACCACAGCTAGCCCTAAATTAATAAATTCTATTTCCTGGGTAAGCAGAGCATGTGTCCCGATTACAAGTAATATTTTACCTGATTTAAGACCTTCATGAACTTCTCTTTTTTGTTTTTGAGACATGCTGCCAATTAGCAGAGCAGGTTGAATATCAAGACATTTCAATAGGTGGGATATATTTTGAAAATGCTGTTTGCTTAATAGTTCAGTAGGTGCGAGCAAGGCTGCCTGTTTTCCTGATGTAACAGCACGCAAGAGCGCAATTAGTGCTACAAGTGTTTTACCAGAACCAACATCACCTTGGAGTAGCCTTAGCATTCGAGAGGAACTTTTCTGATCCTCTGAAATTTCTTCAATCACACGTTTTTGTGCTGTTGTAATTTGAAAGGGTAGTGAGGATATAAATTTATTAATAACATTTTCATCGCCAACGATGGGATTTATTAGCACAGTATTTGTTTGTTGTTTTCTTATTAGACAAAGAGCAAGTTGATTTGCAAATAATTCGTCAAATGCTAGTCTAGATCTGTGTTTGCTACTCAAATCTAAATCAGCTTCAGATTCTGGTATATGACTTTTAGTTAAGGCAGTTTTGAAATCTGGCCAATTTTTTGAGTTTATAAGCCTTTCGTCAATCCATTCTGGAAGCTGAGGTATTTTTGAGAGTATACTTAAAGATGATTTCCTTAGTATATTCTGTTTAAGGCCAGCGGATAAGGGATAGATGGGTTCTATTTCTGGGATTGTATCTTTTTTGTCAAAAGAAACTACATAATCTGGGTGTGTGATTTGTTTTTTTTGGTTAAAAATGTCAACTTTTCCACTAATAGTAATGCGTTCACCGACTTTATAAAGGGATTTCAAATATTCGGATTTTGCTCTAAAATAAACAATTTCAATTTTCCCAGTTTCATTTTCAGCAATTATTCTAGCGGGGCGTGTTTGGCGCCCAGGTGGAATATTTACTGATAAAATATTCAGAGAAAGGGTAGCGATTTGCCCCTCAATTATCTCACTTATGTCTGGAGATGCGCACCGATTTATTATAGATATAGGAAAATAAAATGCCAAATCTATAACGTATTTCCCTATTCGTTTTTCCATAATAGCGGCGGTTCTGGGGCCTATACCAGATAAGCTTATTAATTGTGCAAAACAGGGAAATAAAATTTCGGGTCGATAAAATTTAAGTATTGTCATTTGCCTATTCAAATTTGTAATTTTAAAATAATGATCTCACAAAAATTGGTACATGTCCAATTGGCACTATGTTACTATAAGTGTGAAGTTTATATTATATGATGATAGTTTAAAATAATGGAAACTAGAGAGGAACGAATACGGAGACTAATTTATCAGTCAAGCTATACTGGCATGCGGGAAACTGATTTGTTATTAGGACAATTCGCGAATAGATATTTGATGAAATTGAAAGACGAGCAACTAGACGATTACGAGGCATTATTAGCACAGGGAGACCAGAATATTCTTGCATGGGTTAGAGGGGATTTACAAATTCCTGTTAATTTAAATGGAACGGTTTTCTCACTTATTAAAAATTTTAGTACAAAACTATAATAGAAATTATAAATACAAATGCAGCAGAATATTTTTGGGTGTGTCGAAGGCGCACAAAGTTACTACCTGGCAAAATACTCTGTAATCGGTAAACCTATTATTTATCTGTCGCGTAATGATGTTGAATTAAAGCAGGTAGCCAGCGGATTACTTTTATTTGAACCTAATGCAGAGGTATATAGTTTGCCCGCTTGGGACTGTGTTCCTTATGATAGGCTTTCTCCACATGGTGATATAACAGGTGAGCGGATTTCAACCCTTAGCAAACTCGCATCCAGGAATTTAAGTGAAAAAAAAGTTGTTATCTTATTGACTATTAATAGTTTTTTACAAAAAATACCACCAAAATCATTCTTTTCAAATGCTAGTCTTTTGCTTAAGAAAGGACATGAATATAATTTGGGTCAAATTACTTCCTTTTTAGAAGATTCTGGATTTAATAGAACAAACACCGTTCGAGAATATGGTGAATACGCTATCAGAGGGGACATTGTTGATATTTTTTCTAATCCTTCATTTTACCCCTATAGGCTAGATTTTTTTGGAGAAGAGATTGAAAAAATACGTTATTTTGACCAATCATCACAATTAGGGTTGAGTGAGGTTGAACAGATTCAGTTAAATCCTGTTGCAGAGTACCGTCTCTCACATGAATGTATAACAAATTTTAGAAAAAATTATATTAAATTATTCGGCGCCCATGCTGCGAGAGACCAAATATATGAAGAAGTATCAGCCGGAAAAACGCCTGTAGGGATAGAGCATTGGATGAGTTTGCTCCATTCCGAACTTAAAGTAATAACAGAATGGATCCCAGATGGAGTTATAGTTGCAACCTTCGATTTTGAAATTAATGCATTGAATAGATGCGATTTAATTGAAGATTTTTATCAATCTAGGCTTTCTGCAATGGATAAAGATTCAATTGAATATAGACCTGTTCCACCAGAACAAATGTATCTTACCCAAAAAGAACTTAAAGCTCTGTTTGAAAAAAAATCCTCTATAATATTATCGCCTTTTTCCTCACCTAAAAAAATAAGTGAAAATGATAATAATTTTACGTTAAGTGGAGAAATAAGTCCTGTATTTAGTGCTACACAAGACAACTATTTTAGCCCCTCTCAATCAGCAGCACAAATGATAAAGAAGGAAATTAAAAATCGGTATGTAATTTTGGTTGCTGCAAGTAAAGGGGCTGTCTCCAAAATGATAGAACTTATATCCCCAAATTTGTCGATTTCAATTATCCCAATGGGTACAGGTGTTGTTCCAGTTGTAGGGCAGGTTTATTCTGCTGTATGGCCAATTTCAAATGGATTTATGTTACCTAAAATCTGGGTATTGACGGAACAGGATATATTTGGAAGCCGTCAAAATAGACCCGCAGGTAGAAGAAAGCGCTCTGATGAATTTTTACGTGAAGTTTCTTCCTTACAGACAGACGACTTGGTTGTTCATATAGAACATGGGATTGGTCGATATGATGGGCTTGAGACCGTGGAAAGTGGAGGAGGAGAACACGATTGTTTGCGCTTAATTTATGCTGGAGGAGATAGATTATACATACCAGTTGAGAATATTGACTTACTCTCAAAATATGGACAACAGGCAAGTGATGCTGCTCTTGACAGGTTGGGGGGTGCTGCTTGGCAAGCAAAAAAAGCCAGAATTAAAGGCAGAATTAAGGAAATGGCTGATGAATTGATTAAGATTGCTGCAAAAAGACAAATTAGTAAAGCAGAGAAATTGGAAGCACCCGCTGGTATATTTGATGAATTTTGTGCTCGTTTCCAATTTGCTGAAACGGATGATCAACTTGATGCTATTAATGATGTAATTGATGACCTTGCTTCAGGAAAGCCTACTGATAGGCTAATTTGCGGAGATGTTGGGTTCGGAAAGACTGAAGTAGCTTTAAGAGCAGCATTTATCGCCTGTATGTGTGGCTATCAGGTAGCAATCATTACACCTACCACACTGTTAGCAAGGCAGCATGATAAATTATTTAGAGAGCGTTTTAAGGAGTTTCCCATCCAAATAGACGTAATTTCAAGAATGACTCCAAGAAAAAAAGCGGCAGAGATAAAAGAAAATGTAGCTGATGGCACTTGCCAATTGATTATAGGAACTCATTCATTGTTATCAAAAACAATGAGTTTTAATAATCTGGGTCTTCTTATTATAGATGAAGAACAGCATTTTGGTGTTGCGCAAAAAGAGCAACTTAAAAAAATGCGAGGTAATATCCATGTTCTGGCGCTTTCTGCAACTCCCATCCCTCGCACACTACAAATGGCATTATCTGGTGTTAGAGAAATGTCTCTAATCGCTACTCCACCAGTAGATAGGCTTGCTATAAGAACGTTTGTTGGCCCATGGGATTCTATTATCCTTAGGGAAGCGATAATGCGTGAGAAAACTAGAGGTGGTCAGGTTTTTTTTGTATGCGCTCGAATTAAGGATATGCAAAAGCTTTATGATCGGATTACAAATCTGGTGCCTGAAGCCTCTATTTTATCAGCGCATGGAAAAATGAATCCACTTGAATTAGATAAAGTGATGACCGACTTTGCAGACTCAAAGGCTGATATTTTATTGTCAACCCACATAGTAGAGTCTGGAATCGATATATCGACGGCTAATACAATGATTATTCACAGAGCTGATATGTTTGGACTTTCGCAATTATATCAATTACGAGGAAGAGTAGGGCGAGGGAAACAAAGAGCCTACGCCTATTTAACTACAGACCCAACAATGAAACTTACCAATCAGGCAAAACGTAGATTAGAAGTTATGCAAACACTCGATAAACTTGGCGCAGGATTTTCATTGGCTTCCTATGATATGGATATACGGGGTGCTGGAAATCTCCTTGGTGATGAGCAGTCAGGACATGTTAAAGAGGTGGGTGTTGAATTATATCAGGATATGCTCAGACAGGCGGTTGCATTATCGAAATCGAGTTCTGACAATTTGAATGCGTTGGAAGAACTACAGGAAGAAAGTTGGTCCCCTGTAATAAGTATTGGAACAGATGTCTTGATACCTGAGAGTTATATAGAAGACTTAACAGTTAGATTGTCATTATATCGAAAAATAGCATCCATATATGACCAAGAAACTCTTCAAGATATTAAAGTGGAACTTATCGATAGATTTGGTCCAATACCAGAAAAAGTTAAAAACTTATTACAAATTGTTGAACTTAAACAAATATCTAAATTCATTAACATAGAAAAAATTGATGCTGGAAGTAAAGGGTTTTCGATTCAATTCCGGAATAACCAATTTCCTAAACCGGAGAAACTTATAACTTGGATAGGATTAGAAAAAAATAATATTCAATTACGTCCGGATCATAAGTTAGTAATCAAACAAGATCTATCTAATATTTCAAAGCGTGCATATCATTTAAAAGCAAAATTATTAGAGATAAAAGAGTTATTAGATTAGCCCGATAATGCAGCATCTATCGTTGTAAGTAATATATGCTCAGGGTGAGCGCCAGCAAGAGATAATTGACTATTAAAAATAAAAAATGGAACGCCATCAATTCCTATTTCTTTTGCTTCAATTAAATCAGATTTGAGTGTTTCTTTAGCATCCATAATTTTTTCTTGTGTGGGGTGCAATTTAGCGTCAAATGCTTTAAGGATATCATTTTGTATGTTTTTGTCACTAATGTCTTTCCCATCAATAAAATAAGCTTTATAAAATAATTCGCTAAGTTGGTAGCCGTTAAAATCGGTTGCAATTATAAGCTCGTGAATAGACCTAGAATCTGGTGTTCTTTTGATAGCATCAAAATTGAAATTAATGCCAGTCTGTTTTCCAGCTTGCTCTATTCTGCTATATACAGAGGAGGCGGCATGTCCAAATTTTGATAAGAGGTATTGCTTTCTATCAATTCCAGATTGAGGTATTGAAGGATTTAATAAAAATCCTCTCCATGTTAATTCGACCTCAATTTGTGGACGATCTTGAAGCGCTTTTTCTAAGCGCTTTTTTCCAATATAACACCATGGGCAAATTATATCCGCGAAAATTTCAATTCTAAGTTTTTTGCGTTTCATAAAGTTTCCTACAGTTATATTATATACTTTTTAGACTATGTTAGTTTTAATGCTAAAACAAATATACAATTTTAATGACCAAGCCCATTTGTATTTATGAAGGTATTTGAGATTTGGCTCTAGAAAATCAAGAAAAAGCATATCATCTGGCAGTTTCCAAGAGGGATAAACTGCTCGAACAAGCAAAAACACTTCATATTTCCACTGGTAACACTAAATCAGCAGACATTGAATGGGGTGTGGCGCCCTTTATAAGAGAAAAGGGTATATTTTATATTTACGTGAGCGAACTTGGTGGACATGTTCGATCAATTTTAAGTAAAAACCCAATTTTATATAGTGTAGTTGAAGATGAAGTATTCGCGCAAAATATTTGGGCCCGTATTCGCCTTAAGTTTACAGCGGAAACAATAGAGATACACAGAGATGAAAGGGAATTCGAAATTATATGTAAAAAAATTGCAGAACGTCATGGCAATGTAATGAATGTAATTAGAGAGTTTTCAGATTTTCACTTGTTTGCTATAAAGCCCTTAGTTGGCGTAATTGTCACAGGATTTGGGTCGGCTTATGATGTATCGGGAGTTGATTTAAAACTATCTGAAAAACCGTTATCAAATGAGTAACTTGGAACAAAAAAAACCTATTTTATATTCTTTTAGACGATGTCCTTTTGCAATGCGAGCGCGTCTTATTATAAAAAAATGTAATATTAATGTGCTTTTGCGTGAGGTTGAGTTGCGTGATAAGCCGGATTGTTTGATTGCTATTTCACCTAAAGCTACAGTGCCTGTTCTTGTATTACCAAATCAGGTTATCGAGCAATCAATGGATATTATTTTATGGGCATTATCTTGCAATGATCCTTACAATTTGAAGAGGGCATGGTTGGAGGATAAAGCTGCAAGCCAGCATTTCTTGAATAGTTTGGATAATGAATTTAAGAACCATTTAGATAGGTATAAATATTCTTCTCGTTATGAGCCACAAGATAAGATTATGCACCGAAACTTGGCTATGTTATGGATAGAGAAACTTGAAAATAAGCTTTCAAAGTCAGCGCATTTATCAGGAAGTGATATAGGTATTTTCGACTATATCTCGCTACCTTTTGTTCGCCAGTTTAGAATTGCAGACCCAGCATGGTTTGATAGCTGTAACCTTCCTAATCTGCATAAAAGGTTATCTGAATTTTTGGAATCTAAACTATTTATGCAGACTATGAAAAAAATACCAATATGGAAAAAAACTGGCCAAGATATGGTATTTTAAATATTTGTGTTGTGTATTTTTTTTAGATATTAGGAATTAACCCTCAGAATTTAGCCAAATCCTTGCATCCTTCTTGATTTGCATTTTATTTTCATCTGTCATTTTTGATAAGGTCCGATACATCATGCTCATCCGAGGATTCTTTTTGAATCTATCCTCATGTGTAATTAAAAAATTCCAGTATAAATAATTAAAAGGACATGCATCTTCGCCTGTTCTTTTCTTTACATTAAATTGGCAAGAGCTACAATAATTTGACATTCTATCTATATAAGCACCACCAGAAACGTATGGTTTGCTTGCTAAAATACCACCATCAGCAAATAACACCATTCCGCTAACATTAGGAAGTTCAACCCATTCGTAAGCATCAGCATAAACACTCAAAAACCAGTAATTTAATTCAGTTGGGGACACACCGGTAAGCAGAGCATAGTTTCCTAATACCATTAACCGCTGTATATGATGCGCATAAGCATGTTCAAATGTTTGAGCAACTGATTGAGATAAACAGAATAATTTGGTATCCGCACTCCAGTAAAATTCAGGAAGAGTTCTGTTAAGATTTAAATAATTCATTTGTGAATATTCAGGCATTTTGTACCAATATAAACCACGCACATATTCTCGCCATCCTAATATCTGTCGGATAAACCCTTCAACTGAATTTAAAGGAAGATTCTTTTCAAAAAATGCCTGCTCTGCAAGTGAAACAACCTCTTTTGGGTTTAATAAGCCAATATTTAAATACAACCCGATGTGAGAGTGATACATCCAAGGCTCATCTGTTAGCATGGCATCTTGGAAAGGGCCAAAATCCTGTAAACGTTCATTAATAAATTTCTCAAGAATAATTAATGCTTCTTCCCGGGTAACAGCAAAGTGAAATGTTTCTAAACTACCAAAATGATCAGAAAATGATTTATTTACCAATTCAATAACATCTTTTGTTACTGAGTCAGGCTCCATTTGGGTAAAGTTAGGTATGTATTTAGTGGGGTCAGGTGATACACGGTTTTCCGCATCATAATTCCATTTTCCTCCAACAGGGGTTCCATCTTCATTCATAAGAATTTTGTATTCACGCCTTAATTCACGGTAAAAATATTCCATTCGTAATTGTGTTCTGCCATTAGCCCATTTTTTGAATGTTTCTTCTGTTGCGAAAAATCTTGTATCCTTTCGTATCTCGAATGGGATTAGAATTTTTTTATGTAGTTGCTCAAATTCCTGACGTAACCTATATTCTCCGGCCTCAGTCATACATAAATTATCACATGAAAATTTAGTGATAGCATATTGTATTTGTTTTATAAAGTTACCTTTATTATCAGGGTTATCATATTTTATGTAGCAGACATTCCATCCTTTTTGTCTACATTTTTCGGCAAAATGGCGCATTGCAGAAAAGATAAATGCAATTTTCTTTTTATGATGTTTTACGTAAGTTGCCTCTTCATTAAGTTCAGCCATTAAAATTAAATCCTGGTTAGGATTAATGTCTGATAAAGAAGAGATCCCGAAATTTAACTGGTCTCCTAGTATTAATCTAATGGTTTTCATCAGGCAGATTTCGGCAATTTTGAAAACGCTTCAAGTGCTAAATTTCTTGAAACTTTTAAATCAACAATGGGCATTGGGTACGTTGTGCCAAGTTGTATTCCACTTTTTTCAAGTATCTCAGCGGGAGCCTGCCAGGGACAGAACAGAAATTTTTTGGGTATATTGATTAACTCTGGAACCCATTTTTTTGTATACTCACCTTCAGGGTCGAACTTCTCGCCCTGTGTAACTGGATTAAAGATTCTAAAATAAGGTGCGGCGTCTGCCCCACATCCTGCAATCCACTGCCAGCTTGCTGAATTAACACATAAGTCAGCATCGACTAAACAATTGTGAAACCAGTCTCTTCCATGATGCCAATGTTGCAGTAGGTTCTTAACCAGAAACGAGCCAACAATCATCCTCAATCTGTTATGCATATAGCCTGTCTGGTATAGTTCTCTCATACCAGCATCAACAATTGGATAGCCAGTCATTCCTGTTTGCCATGCCTCAATGTTATTGGTTTCTGTTTTCCATGCAAAAGAATTAAATTTTGGGTTTAAGTTTTCATTTGCCAGTGAAGGGTAGTGAAAGTGTAAATGATAGGCGAATTCGCGCCAACCAAGCTCAGATAAAAAGCTATCTAAATTAGAATCACCAGGCTCGATAATCTGCTGTGCTGCATACCATACCTGGTTTGGAGATAATTCTCCAAAATGTAGTCTAGGAGACAATCGTGAAACTGATTTTTTGGCTGGAATGTTTCTACCCACTTTATAATTAACAATGCCATTCTCTAGAAAGTCGTCAAGATCATCCAACCCGCCTTGTTCTCCAATTTTCCAGTTCTTGACCATTGAAATATACCAATCATGTTTGGGCAATAGTTCAAGCTCTTCTAAAGAACAATCTCTTTTTAAATTTAGGATTTCTGCAAACTTTATATTTAAAGGTGCATTTTTCGGTATACGCGGTGGTACAGCGTTAAGACACCCTCTCCGATAAAAGGGTGTAAAAACACGATAGTGCGTGCCGTCTGATTTGCAAATCTCCTGTGGCTCCCATAAAAGAGAACCGTTACAGCTTTTAACCTCTATCCCCAATTCTTTAAGGTCTTTCTTAATATATGTATCACGTTTGATGCGCCAAGGCTCATAGCACCTATTCCAAACTATCTTTTTAGAATCTGTTACTCCTATTAATTCGGATATAATCTCTTTTGCTGCTCCTTTGAAAAATCTTAAATTGCCATTTAACGACTTATTCAATTCAAGTAATGAATAGTGTAACCAAACACGGCTTGCATCCCCAATTTTCTCTGAGTGGGAGTTGATGTCATCTAAAATATAAATTGGAATAATTTCACCACAACTGATAGCTTCCATAAGTGCGGGATTATCAGATAGCCTTAAATCTTGACGAAACCACATTATCGTTTTCATACACGAAATACCCTAAATTAATTTATCTGAAATAATAAAATATCTTTTATTTATTCGCTAAAAAAAAGCTTCTGGACCTGTTTTAACGATTTTTTTTTGGCTAACCTAGGCCAGCGAGAATTGAAGCGTTTGTAATTTGAAGAAGATAGTCTTACTGTTAAACTTTCAAAACCGGTTTCGTCAAAGGAAGATTCCTGTACTATGCCATTTTCATAAAGATAAGCCCGTGCATCACCAAAAACAGAAGATAATTTGAAGGTATAAATTGCTGTATCATAGTTAATTTTATCTTCAATTAATTCAAATAAGTTTTCAAAATTTTTATTTGAAATTGCAGAAATAAAGGCAGAATTTGGATACATATGCTCTAATTCTTCTCTTCTATCCGCAGAAATTAAATCAGATTTATTTAAAACATGAATAACCTTTTTTGATAAGATATCGCTATATATACCAAGTTCAGACAGTATTTTATTTACATCCTCTTCTTCTTCTTCAAGAAATTGTGAGGAGGCGTCATGAACATGCAACAAAAAATTAGCTTGCGTTACTTCTTCAAGTGTACTTTTGAAGGCCTCAATCAGCTCTGTTGGTAGTTCACTAATAAAGCCAACTGTATCTGCAAGAATAATCTTTTGACCTGATGGAATTGCTGCAATTCTTATTGTTGGATCAAGTGTTGCAAATAACATATCTTTCGCCATAACTTTTGCAGAGGTTAGTGAATTGAATAAGGTAGACTTTCCTGCATTTGTATACCCAACCAGTGCAATCGTGGGTGTTTCAGTACGGCTTCGATTAGAACGCTGAATGTCTCTTGTTCTCTCAACTTCTTGTAACTCCTCTTTAATTTTCAATACGCGTTCTAATAGCATTCTTCGGTCAAGTTCGATTTGTCTTTCACCAGGTCCACCCAGAAAACCGCTACCACCTCTTTGTCTCTCAAGATGTGTCCAACTTCTAACCAAGCGTGAGCGCTGAAAGGTGAGGGAGGCTAATTCTACCTGTAGCCTTCCAGCATGTGTATTAGCACGAGCTCCAAAAATCTCCAGAATCAAAGCCGTTCGATCAATTACCTTGCAGTTCAAAATTTCCTCTAAATTTCTTTGCTGAACTGGACTCAAATTGCAATCAACAATGATGATTGGGTGAATACTTTCTGCATCTAGCTTTTTTTTCAATAATTCAATAAAGCCAGCTCCGAGATATGTATTCGCTTTGGGAGCGAATAATTTTACAACCTCTGAATGAATCACTTCAAGCTGAATTGCCTCAGCGAGACCACAAGCCTCTATTAATAGGGCTTCTGAGCTACGACTAGTGGGTAATTTTCTTACCTCAGGATGAATAACTACAGCCTGATCGTTCACTTTTTACGAACCCAGACATAAAGTGCAATAGAAAAAAACTTTGTAGTTATATTGGGGTTTGTGATTTTTAAACTTAACAAAAACTACCTATAGACAGTATCGCTATCAGTGTTTTTGGTAGAACGGGCAATTGCCATTATCATATCAGTAAGAGAGACCGTTCCAATTTTTTTTCCATTTTTAACAACAATAGCGCCATTAGAACCAGATTTAGATACTGTTTGCAAGGCATCTTCTATAATAACAGTATCCTGTATTTCTGGTCCTTTGATTGAATTTTCATTCGTCATTACAGAACTAACCTTTAAAACTCTTGCTTTATTAATATCCTTGATGAAATCCGTCACATAATCATCTGCAGGGTGTAAAATTATGTCCTCGGCAGTCCCAGATTGAATTACAGCACCATCCCTTAAAATAGCGATATTGTCTCCGAGTTTTAGAGCTTCATCTAAATCATGTGTGATAAATATAATTGTTTTATGTAATTTTTCTTGAAGTGACAATAATACGTCTTGCATATCAGACCTAATTAGCGGGTCTAGAGCTGAAAAAGCCTCGTCCATAAGCAAAATGTCAGCATCTGTTGCTAATGCACGTGCTAAGCCAACACGTTGTTGCATACCCCCTGAAAGTTGAGCAGGATAATGGTTTTCAAACCCATTTAAGCCTACACTTTCAATCCATTGATTAGATCTCTCGTAAGCCTCTTTTTTATTTATACCCTGTATTGTAAGTCCATAACTTACATTTTCTACGATCTTTCTATGCGGTAATAATCCAAATTTTTGGAATACCATACTAGCTTTACTTCTTCTAAAATTTCGAAGTTCAGTCTGATTCATAGACAAAATATCTTCACCATCTACCACTATCGAACCAGATGTAGGCTCTATAAGTCGATTAATGTGCCTAATTAGAGTGGATTTACCAGAACCAGAAAGCCCCATTATTACCTGTAATTGACTTTTTTTGACTTCAATATTCACGTTATCTAGGCCTAAAACATGACCATAATTTTCTAACAAATCAGACTTTGATATGCCATTCTTAACCTTATCAATCATGGAGGAAGGATTAGAGCCAAATATTTTATATAAATCTTTTATGGCTACTTTCGTATCTGACATTATTTCATACTTTCAGTGTGAGCCTGAAGACGCTTTCCAAATTTTTGAGAAACTCTATCAAACAAAATTGCTAAAACAACAATAGCAAGACCATTCATAACGCCTAAAGCTAAATACTGGTTAGATATCGCCCTTAAAACGGGGACCCCCAGACCTTTAACGCCAATCATTGATGCAATTACTACCATTGATAGGGCCATCATTATTGTTTGATTTACACCTGCAAATATATTGGGTAAAGCTAATGGAATTTGAACACCTAATAATTTTTGACTGTAGCTTGCTCCAAATGCTTCAGATGCTTCCATTACGTCTTTATCCACTAATCTAATTCCTAAATTTGTGAGACGCACAATTGGAGGAATAGCATATATGCAAACAGCCAATAATCCTGGAACTTTTCCAATGCCAAGAAGCATTACCACAGGAATTAAATATACAAAACTCGGTATTGTCTGCATAACATCCAATATCGGGGTAATTAATGTTTGTGCCCTATTTGAACGGGCCATTAAAATACCAATTGGAATTCCAACACTTATGCAAACGATAGTAGCTACCGAGATAATAGCCAGGGTTGCCATGGTATCTTCCCACATATCTAAATATCCAATGACTAAGAAAGCCAGTACCGCTCCAATCGTAAGTTTTAAACTTCTTGAACCAAAATAAACTAAAACAGCGATTACAACCATAATTATTGGCCAAGGCGTATTTAAAAACAACTTTTCCAGCCAAACTAAAAAATACAGAAGTGGGTCAAAAAAATGTTCAATAGCTTCTCCGTATTCTCGAGTAAAATCTTTGAAGCTTTCATCAATACCTTTTTTAAAGTCTCTTAAATCAGCTCTACCCATTTTGGGAAATTCGACGAAAAAGCTCAATTTCTTCTCCCTAATAAAGAAATGGGCCATAATAATGGCCCATTTTTAGTTTTATATTTAACTAGAGTGCTCTTTTTACAAGCGCAGCACCTTGAGGCGTTACCCATTGAGACCAAACATCTGGATGTCTCTCCAAAAACTCATAGGCAGTATCTTCGCCACTAGCCTGGTTTTCTGCCATCCAAACTAGCATTTCCATCATTACATCTGAGGGAAAACTTCTCTTCTCTATGTATGCTTTACCAGCTTTTGGACCATTTTCGATAAAGTTGGCAGCTACAACAGATGTTACCTCTGATACAACCCAACCAGATGGCTGTGGATCTTGACACTCTGGGTCCATTAAGCAGTTATCCCAGTTATCGTTGCCACCAAAAGGCCCCATGTCAAGCAAGGATAGACCTCCCTGTGCAGCTAACACAGTTGGTCCCCAATAATATCCAAACCAGTTCTCACCTCGAGTGATTGCTTTTTGAATAGAACCATCTAAGCCAGCAGATGAGCCAGAATCAATTAACATCCATCCTTTTGCTTCCATATCAAAAGCTTTGAATAATTGATTTGTTGCAATTTGGCATCCCCATCCTGAAGGACATGTCACAATACCACCTTTTGATGAGTCTTCAGGGTGTGGAAATAAGTCAGGCCTAGCTAATACATCGTCTAGGGTTGTTAAACCATTTTCTTGCATAGCTTTGGTACTTATCATCCAGCCTTCACCGGCACCTGTAATTGGCGCACCGTTTAGCATGAAAAGACGACCCTCTGACTCTGCTTTTGCTAATGGTGTTTGAACTGCGTTAGCCCAAAGCTCTGGTGCTACATCTGGCACACCTTTTGTGTCCATTGAAGCAAAAGTAGTCATTGTTGCGCCCGGTACAAGTTCGACATTACAACCGTAACCTTCTTCCAATATAATTTTGTCAACATTGGCCATAAATTCTGCTGAAGCCCAATCCATTTCTGCGATGGTGATATCACCACAGGAGTCATGGCCACCAGCGAATGCTGAACCAGCTATAAAGACGCTAGCGATAGAAATCACAGCACCTTTTAAAATTTTATTCATTTGTTCCTCCTAGAACTTTTCGATTTTAACCCTTTCAACCTAGCAAGATAGGGAATTGCTTGGCAACAGTGTAAATCGCTTTTTTTTAAAGAACGATAAGAAAATAAGGAATTTATGATTGAACAGTTAAGTACTTTCTAAAAAAAAGTAGGTAATCGCTCTATCCAGCTCATCAATTTTTGGGCAATTTAACAATTTCTCAAAAAATTTTTAATGATTAAGTATTTGGCTTAGAAATAACTTTGTTCTATCGGATTTAGGATTGTTAAAAAAGTTTTTAGGGTCATTCTGCTCTACAATTTGCCCTTCATCCATAAAAATCACTCTATCTGCAACTTTATTTGCAAACCCCATTTCATGGGTTACTACTAGCATTGTCATTCCTGATTCAGCCAACTCAATCATAGTCTCTAAAACTTCTTTAATCATTTCGGGGTCAAGTGCAGACGTTGGTTCATCGAATAACATTACCCTTGGTTGCATGCAAAGTGCTCGTGCAATTGCTACTCGCTGTTGCTGACCTCCAGAAAGCTGGCCTGGGTACTTCTTAGCTTGGTCTGGAATTTTTACTTTGGTTAATAGCTCCATCGCCATTTCATCGGCTTCCAATTTTGATTTTTTGCGAACCCAAATAGGGGCTAGTGTGCAATTTTCTAAAACTGTGAGGTGGGGAAATAAGTTGAAGTGCTGAAATACCATTCCAACATCACTTCTTATTTCATTGATTTGTTTAACATCATCCGTTAATTCAGTACCATCGACTACGATACTACCCTCTTGGTGAACCTCTAAACGATTGATGCATCTAATTAGCGTAGATTTGCCTGAGCCAGATGGACCGCAAATCACAATTTTTTCGGTTTTATTAACTTCAAGGTCTATATCTTTTAATACATGAAACTTACCATACCATTTATTAAGTTTATTAATTGTAATGATTGGAGAAATTTCATTTTTAGTAGATTTTTTAGATGCAGATGCACTAGTCATTCTGTTCTCCCTTCAGTGTCGAGCTTTCGTTCTAACTTTTGACTGTAACTGGACATTCCATAACAACAGGCCCAGAAAATAAATCCAGCAAATAAATAACCCTCTATATCATATCCGTTCCAGTCAAGAGAACGAGAAGCCGTCTGAGACATATTTAATAAATCTAATAATCCGATGATGGAAACAAGGGATGTATCCTTAAACAAAGCTATGAAAGTGTTTACAATAGAGGGTATAGAAATTTTTAATGCTTGGGGCAATATAATGAAAACATTTCTTTGCCAGTAACCCATGCCTAAAGCCATCGAAGCCTCACTTTGACCTTTGTCTATTGCTTGCAATCCTCCTCTTACCGCCTCGGCAGTATATGCTGACTGAAATAATGTAATTCCTATCATTGCTCTGACAACCTTATCAAATTCTACCCCTGATGGAAAAAATAAGGGGAGCATAACAGATGCCATGAATAGAATCGTAATCAAAGGAGTGCCACGCCAAAATTCTATATAAGTTACCGATAATGCCCTAATTATAGGCATTTCGGACCGTCTACCTAATGCGAGTATAATACCTATTGGCAAAGCGAGAACTATTCCAACAAAAGCTAAAGCGAATGTGAGGAGAAAACCACCCCACTGTGTCGTATTGGATATGGGAATGCCAAAATAACCCCCATAAACTAATGTTATAAAAATGATTGGGTAAATAGTAAGCAAAAATATTAAAAGCCATTTTTTGTGCGGAGTTTTCTCAATAACAAGAGGAATAAGTAGTAAGACAAAAATGCTTAGTGCGACCACAGGACGCCAAATTTGATCTGGGTTTGAAGCAAAATATAATCCAAATAATAATTGGTCAAACCTTACTTTTATAAAAGTCCAGCAAGCACCAGCTTTGTTGGCATCGCAGATGGAACGGTCAGAACCAGAAAAATTTGCGTTAAAAATTGCCCAATCAAAAAATGGTGGTATGTAAAGATAAATTAAGTAGAAAAATAAAATAGTCGTTAGCGCATTTGTTGTGGAACTGAACAAATTCTTCTGAGTCCAAGCTATTATGCCAACAGTTGAACTTGGTGGGGGCCTATCTGGTAATTTTATAAAAACTTCATTTTTGTTCATTATGTTTACCGTTCCGTAATTTGTACTTTTCGATTATACATGTTCAACATGAATGAAGTGAAGAGGCTCATACACTCATAGACAATAATTGTCATAGCAATAATTATTACCGCTTGCCCAGTTTGATTAAGAGAAATACCTGCCCAAACCGCAACTATCTCTTCATAACCAACAGCAACTGCTAAAGAAGAATTTTTGGTTAAATTCAAAAACTGACTTATTGTGGGGGGGATTATTACACGCATTGCCTGTGGAATGACTATCATATTAATAGTTTGAGTGCGATTAAGTCCAATCGAATTGGCTGCTTCTAATTGTCCCGTCGAAACAGACGAAATACCTGCACGAACATTTTCTGCAATAAACGCAGATGTATAAATTGTCAGAGCAAACCACAATGAAAAAAGAGGTAAAGGAAGTTGTCCTCCACCTTTGAAATTAAATTTTCCTAATACTGGTATATCAAATTCAAGAGGCCCTCCTAACGCAAGGTAACTAAGAGTTGCGAGAATTGTGAAAATTAAAAAATTATAGAAGAAAACAGGTCGTTTGACTCCAGTGTGCTCAAAACTTTTCTTTGCCCATTTACTCAGAAAAATGCAGCCCACTGCAGTCATTAACAAAATAAAAATCCAAAAATTAAACCGTAATTCATCCTCAACATAAGGAATAGGTGTGTGGAGTCCACGACTATTTAGATATAAAAATCCAAATTCTATTGATTTCTTTGGTGGAGGTAGTGTAGCTAAAAAAACAGCAAAATTCCAAAACATAATTTGGAGAAGTAAAGGAACATTTCTAAAAACCTCTATATAAACCAGAGCACATTTTGATGCCAGCCAATTTGGAGATAGTCTCACTATCCCAACAATGAACCCTAAAATTGTTGATGCAATAATTCCTAAAATAGCAATAAGAATTGTATTTAAAATACCAATGTAAAACACTTCGATATAAGTCGTTTTGCCTAAATCAAAATCTAAGAAAGGGCTAAAGCCAATTTTAAATGGAGCTACATCGTCGAAGAAACTTGTACTAGTTTGTATCCCGCGCTCGATAAGATTTGAGACGGTCGTTTGATAAATTGAAAAAATTAAAAAGGAAACCAAAGACAGAACAAAAATTTGTACGAAAAGAGACCTAATTTTTGGATTTCTGTAAAATGGTATTTTTGTTTTGCTCACGTTTTTTTTCTCAATTAAAAAAGTCGGAGAGTAAAACCCTCCGACCAATATATTTTTTTACTTATCGAATTGGGGGAGCATAAAGAATGCCGCCTCGAGTCCATAAATCATTTACAGATCCAGCTCTTGGAATACCAATAGGTTCAACAGTGGCTTCATAAATTTCGCCATAGTTACCGACTTGTTTAATAACTTGATAAGACCAGTCGGCTGCAAGACCAAGTTTTTCTCCTGTATCACCTTCAGCGCCGACTAATCTGCCAACTGAAGGATTTCCTGGGTTTGCTACCAAATCATCAATATTTGCTGATGTAACCCCGAGTTCTTCAGCATTTATTAAAGCATAAAGTGTAAATGCAACAATATCCATCCATTGGTCATCACCTTGTGCTACCACTGGCCCAAGAGGTTCTTTGGAAATGGTCTCGGGTAAGATAAGAATACTGCTTGGGTCTGCCATCTCTGTGCTTAATGCGGCAAGCTGAGACTTATCGGATGTTAGAACATCACATGCTCCGCCCTCGAAACCTTCTCTGGTTTGAGTGGATGTTTCGTACCCAACAGGTGTGTAGTCCATGTTGTTGTTGCGAAAATAATCAGCCATATTAAGTTCAGTGGTTGTGCCCGCCTGTACGCAAATACTAGCACCGTCAAGTTCTAAAGCAGAACTAATACCAGCATCTTTCATCACCATAAAGCCTTGACCATCAATATAATTGTAATAGGTGAAATTTAGTCCCAAAGAAGCTTCTCTCGTGAGTGTGTGTGTTGTATTTCTTGAAAGGACATCTATTTCGCCAGATGATAGAGCTGTAAAACGCTCTTTGGCATTCAAAGGAATGTAAGTGACTTTAGACGCATCTCCTAATACCGCAGCAGCAACGGCATCGCATACAGCAGCATCAATGCCTACCATTTTGCCAGCATCATTAGGTGCGGAAAATCCAGGTACACCGCCACTGACGCCACATCGTAGTTCCCCACGATTTTGAACCTCTTCTAAAGTTGACGCGCTCACTGAAGTTGCAAACGCAATTCCAGCAAGAGCAACGCTTGTTACAAGCGAAGTTACATATTTCATTATTTTTCTCCTGTTGATTTTTTTCCAGAACCAATTTTTAAAGCACCGGTTGAAGGTCTAATTAATATCTTTATCTATCAAATTCAACAAATTTTGATGTTTTAGTTTCAAATAATAGCATAATATATTATCTGTTATTAAAGTTTGAAAATATTGAAAAATCAGTTGGTAAGTGTCTTAAGTAAATTTTCTATGTCAAAAACATAAACTTTATATAATATAAACAATTAATTAAAAGACAAAACTAAGATTAAACTTCTTAAAATATGAGTTTTATTTCAAACAAATTTATTTTTAAATTATACATTTGCAACTTAGGTGAAAAAAATTTTGTTTTAAAAACTGTTTTGCTCGCCTACTCATGATTCTCGATAATAAGTTCTGAACAGCAAAGTACTGCTATAAATTGATTTTAGCTCGAAAACACATAACATTTGAAAATGGCTCCCCGGGACGGATTCGAACCGCCGGCCAATTGATTAACAGTCAACTGCTCTACCGCTGAGCTACCGGGGAATAATACCAATTTATTAAGTTGATAGAATTCATTTAAGGCAAAAACAAAAACACAATAAGTATATTGAAAAAGTTTATAATCATCCATAAATTTTTAAATGAATTTGATAATGCCGACACACTTGAATGTCAAACAGTTTCAAAACCAAATCTTTTATTAAATCTCAGGGCTCATTCTAAAACGACGAATTATTGGTCAATTAATTCATATTGAGGCTGATAATATTTAAAAAAATAAATTAATTACTGTAAGTAAATTCAATATCATATGATTTTTTCTTCTTTTTTTTTAGAATTTGTGAAAGACTAATTTCATATTAATTGGGAGCAATAAATGACACTGTTAATAAAAGATAGTACTATAGCTGAACATGTGGTTAGCAAAGGTGTTAGTCATAAGCTATTGCTAAACAGACATGAAACTGGAGACTCTCGGCTCGAAATTAAAAAATACATTCTCGACGCAGAAGCGGAGATTGAACTGAATTTAGAAAACGACAGTTTAAGCTGGTTCCATGCGTTAACTAAAGGTATAAAAATCGACTCAGTAAATTTGGACCAGCAGTCTTTATTAGTTCTCAAAGGTAATAATAAAACTGTTATTCAAAATTTTGGTTTTTCAAAAGCAGAAATATTGTTTTGCACCGTTTTAAAAGTCAGCAGGTTTCTAGGAGAAGGAGAGGCAATTCCCTTTAAAACACATTCTGTTGATTGGTCTGTTGAGCCAGTTTTATTATCTGAATTTGATTCTCGTAAAAGAATTTATTTAGCTAGTCCAGGTTTGTGGCAAGGTCTTTCATGTGTAAAAGGGGAGATGATTATTTACCCAAAAGGTGGGACTGCTCCTCTTCACCATCATGAAAATGCAGAACATTTTCAATACATAATGGAAGGGACTGGAACAGTTACCTTCGAAAATTCTGAACACATTGTAGAAAAAGGTGATATACTATATTTTTTTGAGAATGAAGTTCATGCTTTTGAGAATAAAGATGCAGATGAGTTTGTATTTGCAGAATTTTTTGTGCCGGGGAGTTATAAAACAATTTGGGCTAAAGATGCAAATGTATGTACTTGGCTTACAACTGGTAAGGACTTGAGAGGTAGAAAAGCAGCAAGGCATATTGAAAAACATGTTGCTGGCGAGGGTACCGACATATAAGTAGTGTTTCTCTTATTCATACCCAGTAAATTCTCTTTTATATCTCTCTAAGACGATTTGTGCTGCTTTTTTGAATTCATCTTTCACACCATTATCAATCATAATGGTGTGATTAACGTCTCTTTGTTTCCTCATTGATGAGTTTTTATAAGCGGGGTCATAGTGAGACTGGATTAAACTTAAAGCTAATTCATACCAGTCTTGATTTTTGGCTAATTCACGCCAACTGCTCGTTTTTTCTTCTCCATGTCGATAAAACATTGCATCAAAAAGATTATAAAGAGCTTGTGAATGAGTTTGTAAATACTGATATTCTTTCATTAAAAATTTAGCGCGGTTCTCTAGAGGCATAGTAATTTCAATTATAGGTGCAGTTTTCATTAACTTGAATAGATATTTTGGAATCTGGATTTCTCCAATTTTTGAACTCTCTGCTTCGACAAATATTGGTTCTTCTAATTTTAATTGTCGGATTTGAAACAATAATAAACTCTCAAAATATCTCTGACTTGGTTGCTTTTCGCCTGGTTTTAATCCTAGGAGTGAACCTCTATGATTAGCAAGACCCTCTAAATCTAGGATCTGACCGCCAGATTTAGATATTTGATGTAGTAATCGAGTTTTTCCGGTTCCAGTTGGTCCACTTATTAAAATAGGATTAATTCTTGGTACAACTGTTTCTAACCCGATAAGTACTTCTTTTCTGTATGATTTGTATCCACCTTCAAGAATATATGTTTTCCAGCCTATATCTGAACAGACGCGGGCAAAAGAATTTGAGCGTTGACCCCCTCGCCAGCAATAAATCATAGGCCTAAATTCTGCAGGCTTTTCCTGAAGATAATTGAGAATGTGCTGTGAAATGTTTTTTGCCACAATAGCTCCTCCATATCTTCTTGCATGAAACGCACCGATGTTTTTATACATTGTTCCAACTTCTGCTCTCTCATCATCATTAAGAACAGGCATATTAATGGCCCCTGGAATATGATCATTTTCAAATTCACTTGGCGAGCGCACATCAATTATCATGTCCGCTGTAGTTTCTACCCAACTATTAATTTTGTTTATAGGTGCGCCCATTGTTTCCTTAGATACCTATCTTATGAATATTCCTGATTTATTAAATTTGATAGTTCCAATTAATTTTGAAGAAGGGGCAATATCATTGCGTAAAACTTTACATAATTCAGTTGCCTTAGTTTTTGGAACAATCGCCAAAATCCCTCCTGATGTTTGTGGATCAAACAATATATCACTTAGAGGTATGTTTTTGCATTTACTTCTATTTAAATTTCGTGTGGCTTTTTTGTTTGATTCATTTAAAGTCGCACGTATTGATGTTTTTTCTAGAATTTGGTGTACACCATCTATTATCGGGATGTTGCTAAGGATGAGTTGTGCGCCAATATCCACACCAAAATGATTTCGTAAATCCATAGTGATGTTTTCGATATGTCGAGCAAGCCCAAAACCAGTGACATCAGTCATTGCTACAGCTCCATTTTTCCACAAAAACTGAGCTGGCTCTAGATTAGATTTTAGCATACAATCTATACATTCTTGATAATTTTGTTCACTCACCAAATTTCTCATAGAAGCAGCCAGTATTATTCCAATCCCGAGTGGTTTTGTAAGAATAATCGAAAAAGTTGTTTTCCTCTCTTGTTCCAAAAGTTTTGAGCTTTCAAATTGAGCAGTGTTCTTCTTAATTCCAGTTAGGGCAAACCCAAGACTATTTTCGAATGATTGTGATGTGTGTCCGCCAATTAGTTTTATTTTCGCTTTACTAAATTCTAACAAAGCACCTGAAAGCATATTTGTTAGATCTGACTCCTGCAGATTTCTTTTAGCACGTTGAATATTTATCATACTTAGAGCTGTTAATGGAATAGCATTGCTTACAGCTAAGTCACTTAATGCGTGTAACGCAGCTATCCTTCCAAATATAAAGGGGTCACTTATCATTTGAGAGATAGAATCGACCGTTTGCACAATTGTTTGTTTTCCATCTAAATTCAGTTCTAATGGGAATTCGCCTGCATCACTGTATGTATTAAGCATAGAAAGATAACGTTTGTCTCCACCTAGTTTTGAAGCCATCTTAATCGCTTTTGGTAAAACGGTGTCTAATATATTTGCAGCTGCTTTTGATCCACAACCTGCGCAAAATATTTTTTCCAGCAGTGGGTCATTTTCTCGGAGTAATTCGTTTTTAGAGAGTAGAATTGAGCGATGATGATTTTCTGCCATTTTTGGTAAATTGGTAAAATTGGATATAAATCTTTTGTCAATCCATTTTTTAACGAGCCAAAGCCACTTGGCTGACATAAAGAATTTACCCCATATTGCCATAACTGTGTTGTTTCCCGTCATTATTAATGACAAATGGCGGGACTGCTGGGAAATATTTTGGAGTGGTGAATTATTTAATTTTAGACGTAAATTTTTTGAGAGAAACGGGCCAGCTCGAACAGCAAAAACGCCAGAGCGAGGACGGGGTTGCAGCCTAACTTTTGCGACATCTCCTGCAGCAAAAACTCTTTCATCTGAAATCGACTGATAAGCTTTATTTACCTCAATATAATAATCATCCGTGAGACCAAGAGAAGTATTTTTTAACCAATTTTGAGGAATTCCCCCAGTTACAAGAAGCGTAAAATCGGAGGCTATTTTAACCCCTGAGGCAAGTGTTACTGACTTGCTTGATACTTTGGTTACGGGCTGACCAAATTTAACTTCAATCTGCGCTCTTTTACATTTATTAAAAATAGATAAGTGACATTTTAATGAGAGTTCTGGGAAAAACCTCTCTGCGCCTCCTACAATAATAATTCTTGGTGAAATTTTTTTCTTGTTGAACCTTGTCCTGAAGGCAAATGCTAATTCAATAGCAGCTGCACCAGACCCCACTATTATAAGCGAATGTTGGGGCGATCTAATTTTCATATCAATTTTGGGCAAATTATTTAGAAAATGAGAAATGGGCTTTACTGCGATTGCATACTCTTTTGCACCTTCAATTTGTTCAAAATCTGATGCAATTCCAGTATTTATAGATATCAAATCATAATTTATATCTGGCCGTCCTTCGCAATGAATTATTCGATGTTCGGTATTTATAGAGGTTATTTTAGCATGAATAAAGCGTGCGTTGGCGGAGTTAGATAAATTAAGTAAATTTATATGCATATCTTCATAAATATATTTACCTGAAATGAACCCAGGGAGCATTCCAGAATAAGGCGCATTCAAAACATCACTTATAAGACTGACTCGCAAACCATCAATTGGACGCATAGCAAAAGATTTTAAAACTTGTATATTTGCATGTCCGCCCCCGATTAAAACAAGCTCGGTTTGTATAGGTATCGTATTCGTTTTCATTTATTATTTGCCTTATTCATTTTATTAGCTATCCAACGGTCTGGAATAACATCAGCAATAATTACAGCTAAGAAAATTAGCAAACAACCTAATATAGCAGAAAAGCCTAATATTTGTGAAAGAATTAACCATCCTGCGATTGCACCAAACACGGACTCAAGAGATAAGATGAAGGCAGATGCGGTGGGATCAGAATAACGTTGACCGACGATTTGAAAGGAAAATCCTAGAGTTACTGAAAAAAATCCTGCGATAATTAGCTCTGGAATTGCTGGAAAAAAATCATAGAAAACTGGTTTTTCTAATACCAAAGCAAAACATGATGATAAGATAAAACATATAAAACTTTGAATTAAAGATAGTTGAAATGGCATGTTAATATTTCTGGTAACATTAGCTATAAGAATGATGTGTCCAGCCCAGAAAAAAACACTAATTATAATTAGAAGGTCTCCAAGTTGACTGAGAATTGTTCCAGAACCTGATAGCATCCATGAGCCAAACAAAGATATTATTAATGCCAACCAAATTTTTCCCTTTATTGGATGACGGTGCAGTAGCCAACTAATTAATGGCACAGCTGGAACGTATAAAGCAGTAAGAAAAGCAGCATTTGCAATATTTGTAAATTGAAGCGCGATTTGTTGAAGAGAGATACCACAAAACATGAAAACTCCCAGTCCCGAAGCTTTCAGAAAGAGCATGTTATCCAATTTTAATAATGGAAAAATCGAATATTTTTTTAGCTCAAATAAAGCAAGTGGTAAAATGCCTATTGAACCAATTAGGTAACGTGCTGCCGTAAAACTCATTGGTCCAAGCGTCTCCATGCCAGTTTTCTGGGCTACAAAAGTAAATCCCCATAAAATAGTAACCAACAATAATAGCAAATGTGCTTGATTTCGTGTCATATAATGCATCCATTTTTACCAAAGAAAACAAGGCCCATAGAATTGACAATAGAAAGAAGTTAGCTTTGCTAAGTGATAAAAAAGTATTAATTTTGGATTTTTTACAACTTATACTAATGTAACTAATTTAGTTATTAAAGCACCTATTTCATCCCAATGAAAATTTAACTATTGCACACAAATTAAAATCTTAAGATAGTTTTGTTATGGATCTTAGAAAAAAATCTATAACTCCATTTCTGAAATGGGCAGGTGGTAAACGTCAATTATTATATGAGATTCACCCTAGAATTCCAAGTTTTAAAGGCAGATATATAGAGCCCTTTATGGGTGGAGCAGCTGTTTTTTTTAGGGTTGCGCCTCAGAATAGTTGGTTGAATGATATCAATGAAGAGCTTGTAAATTGTTTTTGTGTTGTTAGAGATAAAATAGACCTTCTGATCGAAAGACTATCTAAATATTATTATGATAAAGAATTTTATTATCAAATGCGAGCGCTTGACCGGCAAGAGGGGGGATTATCGAATTTAGACGAAATAGAACGTGCTGCCAGATTTATTTTTTTGAACAGAACAGGATTTAATGGTCTTTACAGGGTAAATTCACAAGGTCATTTTAACGTACCTTTTGGTAGATATAACAATCCAGATATCGTAATGGAGAAAAAGCTTTTGGCATGTCATAGCCAAATGCAGAATACTAAAATAACGCAGAAACATTTTAGGGATATATTATCAAAAGTTGAGGGAGAAGATTTTGTTTATCTTGATCCACCTTATCCACCATTAAACGCCAGCTCAAATTTTACGAGTTATGATAAGGATGGTTTTGGAGATGAAGAGCAGGCTGAATTAGCCGAGTTTTTGCATTACTTTGACAGAAAAAATATTAAATTCTTGGCATCTAATGCCTCTCATCCATTGGTTTTTGATTTGTGCAAGGGTTTAACTATTATTGAAATTAAAGCGAAACGTTCCATTAATTCAAATCCAGAAGGCCGAAATCCCATTTCAGAATTACTCATTAGTAATAGCATAATTGTATAAAAAATAGACGGGAAGATAGAACTTTTTAATTAAAAAAAGTAAAAACCATCATAAGAATAATTACGCAATTTTAAAATGCGAATGCATTTATTCATAATAATATTGTAAGCAAATCTAAATTATTTTTTAAAAAAATTGTTCCTCAATATTTGGTTAGTTAGTTTTGTGCATTAAACCATGTATTACTCAATATAAAATTATGAAGTGAAATGTGGAGGCCCGGACCGGAATTGAACCGATGTCCACGGTTTTGCAAACCGCTGCATAACCACTCTGCCACCGGGCCCTATGAATATAGTCTGCTACTCTAAGGTGCTGTTGCTGTCAATAAAGTTCAATAAAATTCTAATTTATAAAAAAATGGGAATTTTATGATTTGAGGTACATTCAGATTTGAATTTTAATTATGAACAAGATAGATTATCTGTTGTATCAGTCTATATCTTTATCTTTATTAAGCTTGTTCAAGTTTAATGAATAACCTTGCTTTAAGGAATATTATGAAAAAAGCTATTATTTGTGGTGGTTCAATTGGTGGTTTATTTGCTGCAGCAGCTCTTCGTAAGTCTGGGTGGCAGGTAGACGTTTTTGAGCGTACTGAAATCGAATTATCAGGTAGAGGTGCGGGGATAGTAACACATGATGTGTTAATAGAAGCACTTAGAGCAATTGACATTACTACCGATGATTTGGGTGTTTATGTGAAGGATAGAACAGCATATGATAAAAATGGGAATGAATTGCTTAGGTTGCCGTTTCCCCAAATAGTGACGTCTTGGGATAGAATACACAGTCTTTTACGTGCCTCTCATCCTGACCAGCATCATCATTTAGGCAGAGCGGCTATTGGTTATCGGCAAGAGCAAAATAAAGCAATTGCGATTTTGGATGATAAAACAGAAATAGAGGCTGATCTGGTTATTGGCGCAGATGGTTTTGGCTCTAAAATACGGGCTCAGATGTTACCTGATGTCAAGTCAATCTCTTCAGGTTATGTTGTATGGAGGGCATTGGCCAATGAGTCTGATTTGTCAAAGGAAGTGCGCTTAGATGTATTTAAAACATTTGGTTTTTTTGTGCCCACGGGTAGCCAGATAATTGGTTATCCAATAGCCGGCATTGGAAATGACCTTAGAGAAGGGCGCCGGAGATATAATTTCGTGTGGTATATTGGTGTTGAAGCAGATGAATTGAAAGATATGTTGACGGATAATAATGGAAATTACTATTCTGTTTCAATACCACCTCCTCTTGTGCGAGATGATGTGATGAAGCGTTTCACCGAAACTGCTCATCAAATCCTACCTGCAAATTTTGCTGAGATATTAGAAAAATCAGAAATGCCTTTTTTTACACCAATTTATGACCATCACTCGCCAATGATGGGGTATGGCAATGTTGGTTTGGTAGGGGATGCGGCTTGTGTTGCACGTCCGCATGTTGGAATGGGCGTTACAAAAGCTGCGTGTGATGCGTTATGCCTTGCAAAGTCGCTTGATAACTTTCCAAATATCCCTGATGCACTAGCCGCTTATTCTGAAGACAGAGTAGCAGCATCTGCCCGGGCTCATTATAGGGCGCGCGATTTAGGCGCCACAATTTTTGTGGATCCTGAAGGAGGTAATGAAGATGGAAGTCGCAATCCTAATTTACATGAGATAGTAAGTACTACGGCTACAATTGTAATGTAAAATCAATAATTATCAGTCCCTTGCTCTCAATTCTTCATAACTTGTAGTAACAAATTTTGTGTAGCCTGGCCGTGTTTGCAATTTGTCATACCAGCTTCTTAGAGGTTCCCTTGCCGCCAAATCAGGAGCAACATCCCTCATTCTATACATTAGAGTTCCTAGTGCAATATCTGCGATAGTGAAATTTCCAAGTAAAAAATCTCTGTTTTCTAATTGTTTGCTTACTATCATAGATGAGGATATTAACGCTTTATATTGTTTTTCTTCATTCTCTTTTGAACGCTGTTTTGATGGCGTACGAACTAATTCCCAAAATAAACCAATAACAGCAGGTTGAAATGCACTACTGTTAAAATCTATCCAGCAATTTATCTCTGCTTCTTTACGAATGTCTTTTATTCCGATGCTTGATTCAGGAAATTTTTTTGCCAGATAACGCAAAATAGAATGACTTTCCCAGAGCGCAATATCGCCATCCTCTAGCACAGGAACTAATTTGGTTGGTGTTTTTGAAGCGTATTCCTTTTTATCTTTTCCACCATAAATTCCGCCTACGATTTCATGCTCATATGGTTCCCCTAGTTCTTCCAATGCCCATAATATTTTTTGGACATTGGAAGACGATTTTCTTCCCCATAGTTTAAGCATTATTTAATTGCTTGAGGATTTATTGGTGAACCAGCAGCTCCAGGGATATGTAGAGGTGGAGCATTAAAGAAAAATTCGTATACTTTGTCTTGGTCACAATCTTCTGCGAGTTCTTTGAGATAAAAAATTTCTCCCATTGATATACCAATTGCTGGTATCACAACCCAGTGCCATGGTTGGTTTGCCTCATCTGTTTCATTTGGTCGTACTTCACATCCCCAGGTATCAGCGCATATCGCCGCAATATCATGATTTTTAATCCAATGGGCTGTTTCAAACGCCAGGCCTGGGGCATCTCCGCCTGCATAACCAGTCCAATCTTTCTTGGCAAGGCAACGTTCTTGATGCCCTGTTCTTACAATTACAAAATCCCCCTTCTTTATCTGAACATTTTGGGAAGTTGCACAATCATCAAGGTCTTTGTTGGTTATTGGATAGCCATCTTCTAAGCTATCGACGCCTTTAAATCGAGCTATATCTAAAAGAACTCCTCTGCCGGCCATTTTGTCTCTGACATGTTCAATTCCAAGATTGCTTGAACCGTGAATAGTGACATCTGTAGCAGGATATCCATTATACATTTTATCATCTAAAAAAATATGGCAAAGCGCATCCCACTGGGTGGATCCCTGACAAGGAAGGTTTATTGCATCATCAGCATACCTTAAAAAGGTTTTTCCATCAGAGTCTTGTACTCCAGCAACTGCATCTGTGCCTGTGGCAAGCATTTGGTGTATCATATTCCACCTACCACCAAAAAGACCAGACTGAATTTTTTCTTTTAAATCAAGTCCCAATGCAAAAACTTTCCCCTTTTTTATAAGCTTTGCAGCGTTAACAATATCCTCTGGTGTAATATTATTTAGTGTACCAAGTTGGTCGTTTTCGCCCCAACGTCCCCAGTTTGAGAGTTCTTTTGCAGTATCGTAGATATGTTGTCTGGTGAACTTTGCCATTAAATTGCTCCTTTTTAAATTAAAAAATAAATTAGAAATTAAAGATTGCTTGTGCCTCGTGCAGGATAATCATTTTCAACTGCGAATTTTGCCTTTGGCATTAAAGTCTCTAAATCAGGTCTTGCCCAAGGCATATTTCCAATATCGATTAGATAAAGTGTACCATCTGCGCGTATCCACATTAATCCAGGTTCACAAAAGATGTCATTTTCTGCCTCTTTTATTGAAGTTGAAATATACAAGCCCCATTTTTTTGCTGTTTCAATGTCTAATCCATAAGCTACGTTAATTTTATCAAGACCCCATTCACATTTAGATTGTTCGGCGCGTTCCTCTGAGTCCATTGAAGTAACAACTACTGAAAAGCCTAAATCTGAAACTTTTTCCATCATTGAATTTAATGTACCAAGATAATTTTTACATACTGGACAATGAAGCCCACGATAAAAAATTACCATTGTAAAGTGTTTAGGGTTTTGTTCAGACAAAACCCATCTTCCGCCTCCCACTAAAGGTAATGATAATTCCGGTGCTTCAGTATCTGGTATCAATTTATGTGTCATAAAAATTCCTTGTTTAAATGTGTATTAGCTCAAAATTAAAATAATAATTTGCTACTATAAAGGATTAATGATCCAATTTTCTATAATATTCACACCACCTCCACGAAGTACTTTAGCTATTGGGCAAAATTTTGCTAAATCTATTTTTAACATATTAATTTGTTCTTCAGTTGCGTTAGTGTCGACTTCAATGTCCATTATGACCTGTGAGAAAGGAACATCAATTTCTTCTTCAAGCATTGTGCCCCGTCGGTCAAACTTGGCACTGAGCTGAATATCCATTTCTCCCAACTCGATACCTATTTTGTGGGCGATTCTCTTACTAATAACATTTGTACACCCTATTAATGATGCCATTAAGGTTTCTGTTGGAGTTAGGCCTTGATTCGTGCCGCCTCTCACTTCTGGTTCGTCAATAACAGAGCTTACGTCACGAATATTAATTTTTGTCCGAGCATGTGTTTCGCCAGTTGCAGACATTGACATAATTACTTCAGATTTTTGAGTCAAATTTGTCATTGGAAATCCTATTTTGGGGTTGTCTAATTTGAAGAAATGGATAATCGTTAATAATTGTTATGGTCATCTGCAAAGAATGCAAGATTAAAAGAAGAAAATTTTAAATAGGACAATTATAATGAAAGCGCCTGATTTTAGTTATGAAAAACCAAATTCTATTCCAGGTATTTTGTCATTGCTAGAAAAAGATGAATTAGAGTGTCAACTTTTAGCTGGAGGGCAAAGCCTAATGCCAATGATGAATTTCAGGATGGCAACGCCTAAAACTATCGTTGACATATCAGGTGTTTCTGAACTCTCTCTAATCACCGACACTCCGAAAGCAATAGAGATTGGTGCTATGGTTCGATATTGTGAATTACAGGATAGTGATGTTATTCAAAAATTTTGTCCATTAATTACCATGGTAATTCCGCATATTGCTCACCCAGCAATCCGTAATCGAGGAACAATTGGCGGTTCAATTGGCTTGTCAGACCCTGCGGCCGAGTTGCCAGCTGTTTTACTTGCGTTAGATGGAAAAGTAGAAGTTTCTTCAAATAAAGGTATTAGAGAAGAACCTGCTAATAAATTTTTTAAAGGAATTTACGAAACTGCTTGTTCCTCTAATGAGTTGATCACAAAAATTATTTTGCCAAAAGCACTGCCAAAGCAAAAATTTGGTTTTTATGAAATATCAAGACGTCATGGTGACTACGCAATGGCAGGTGTTTGTATAGCGCAAGATCAAGATTTAACAGTTAGAGTTGCCTTTTTTGGGGTCGCAGAAAAAGCGCTTCGTATCGCATCCATAGAAAAAGTACTTTCTGGCAATTCAGATTTTTCACAGAGTATAATAGAAAACGCACAGAACGCAGCGGAAGATATACAATTTGAGGGAGATATGAATGCAGGTCCAGAGGTCAAAAAGCATCTTGCAAAAGTAGTCCTTGAGCGTGCATTAGAGGGGATAAAATAATGATGAAGACAGCTCAGATAACTCTTACTATTAACGGTGAAAAGCACATCGAAGATGTGCCGGTAAGAATGAATTTAGCAGATTTCATCAGAACAAAAATCGGTCTTACTGGAACGCATGTGGGCTGTGAGCATGGAGTTTGTGGCGCATGCACGCTGTTTTTAGATGGAGTAACAATTCGAAGTTGTCTGACCTTGGCGGTACAAGCTGATGGGTCAGAAATTACAACTATAGAAGGATATGAAACTGATAAAAATGCATCAGATCTCATCAAAAACTTCCATACAAGAAATGCCTTACAATGTGGTTATTGTACCCCAGGAATGCTTGCTTCATCCATCGAGTATATTGAGCAAGGTAATCCAGCTGACAGAGAATTAGTAAAACAACACATATCAGGAAATTATTGCAGGTGCACTGGTTACCAAGCAATAGTTGACGCTATTTGCACTACAATAGAAGAGAGGCAAAATTAATGACTGGTCCAGCAACTGTTTTTGATAAACCAACAGACTATATTGGAAAGTCTATTCCAAGATCAGATGCGTCGCGTCTGTTGAGAGGAAAAGGTCATTACGTAGATGATATCCAACTACCTAGAATGGTACATGCCGTTTTTCTAAGATCTCCTCACGCGCATGCGAGAATTATCTCAATTGATATTAAAGAGGCAGAAAAAGCAAAAGGTGTTATAGCTATTTATACGGGTAACGACATTGCAAAACATGTAAAACCTTATGTTGGTGTGTTAAGTCATTTACCTGGTTTAAGATCACCGGCCCAATATCCATTGGCTTTGGACGTTGCGCGTTGGCAAGGAGAACCAGTTGCTGTTGTTGTTTGTTCCTCAAGGGCTTTAGGCGAGGACGCCCTTGAATTAATAAATATTACTTATGAACCATTACCAGCTGTGACTGATACATTGGATGCCTTGTCTTCAGAATCTCCCCTTATTCATGGAGAATATGACAGCAATTTAGCATGGAAGCGTGAGGTTGAGGTTGGCAGCCTAGATAAGGCACTTTCGGGTGATGACGTAATCGTTATTGAAAGACAAATGAAATTCGGCAGACATACAGGGGTCACATTAGAAACACGTGCTACTGTTTGTGACTATGTTCCGGGAGATGATGAGCTAATAATGTACTATGCAGGTCAAGCGCCACATATGTTACAATTTATATTAGCCAAGCATCTCAGTATGTTAGAAGAAAATGTTCGTGTTGTAGCTCATGATATAGGTGGTTCTTTTGGGATTAAAGTACACACTTATGGTGATGAAATCGCAACAGCAATAATTGCTAAGTTATTAAAAAGACCGGTAAAATTCACAGCCGATAGACTTGAAAGTTTTGTTACAGACATTCACGCTCGAGACCATGTTGTTAATGTTAAGATAGGTGTTCGTAAAGATGGAAGCATTGTTGGGATAGGATTTAATGATTTTACAGGTATTGGGCCATTTTCTATGTATCCCAGAACATCCGCAATAGAGTGTAATCAAATTTTAAATTTGACTGGTGCTCCCTATCAGTTCGAGCATTATCAGGCAGTTGGCAATGTCGTATTTCAGAATAAAACGCTAATGTGTCAATATAGAGCAGTTGGTCATCCTATAGCAATGGCGATTTCAGACTGCATGCTTGAGGAAGCCGCTCGAGTTATTGGGATGGATCCAGTTCAAATTAGGAAAAAAAATCTTATCCCAGATGATGCTTATCCCACCAAATCTGCAACTGGGATGCGTTTTGATGATTTGTCACATCATGCATGTCTAGATAAATTATTAGAAATAATGAATTATGATAAGTTGCTTTCAGACCAGGAAGAGCATAGAAAAAAAGGAATTTATCGGGGAATCGGTTTTGTCTCTTTGGTAGAGGTTACTAACCCATCTCCAATGTTTTACGGAATTGGCGGTGCACCAATAGCATCTCAGGACGGGGCAACTGTACGACTTGATGCAGCAGGAGCTCTTCATGTTTCATCATCTGTCACCGAACAAGGGCAGGGAACCAATGCTATTTTGCAGCAAATAGCAGCTGATGTGTTCGGCGTTTCCATTGAGCGTGTTAAAGTTACAACTGGAGATACCGCTACGGTGCCTTATGGAGGCGGTACATGGGCATCAAGAGGAGCGGGGATCGGCGGAGAAGCGATGCTTCAGGCAGCTTATGCTCTAAAAGAACAAGTATTAAGTACAGCAGCTGTTATATTACAGGCAAAAGCTGAAGAGCTAGATATCGCTTCTGGAGAGGTTGTTTTGAAATCTTCAGGAGAACAAAAAATCTCTTTGGGCGATTTAGCCAAAATTGTTTATTACCGTGGTAATGAGTTACCAAACGATCTTCAGCCCGAATTAATTGCTACTCGTCATTACCGAGTTACGGATTTCCCATTTGTGTTTACGAACGGTGCTATGGCTGCTCATGTCGAAGTTGACACAAATACTGGTTTAATAAAAATTCTGCATTTTTGGGCTGTAGAAGATTGTGGTAGAGTTATTAATCCTCAACTTGTTGATGACCAAATTCGAGGTGGAGTTGTTCAAGGTATTGGAGGTGCACTGTATGAAGAATGTGTTTATGATGCTGATGGGCAAATGCAAAATGCTAGCATGGCAGATTATCTGGTGCCTATGGCTAGTGAAATGCCTGAAATAACGGTTGCTCATGTTGAAACTTTCACTAAAACCTCCGTTTTAGGTGCAAAGGGAGCAGGGGAAGCAGGCACTGGTGGCGCCCCTGCTGCTATCATGAATGCAGTTAATAATGCGCTTTCACCCCTTAATTGTGGAATATGGCAAATGCCAATGACGCCAGAAAGGGTTTTACGAGCATTAGGCAAAATCTGACATTGAAAAGAAACGAAATTAAGGTATCATTTTTATTTAATTAATTCATATACCTATTTGGTTGTATTTCTTGCCATGCTATTGAACTAATCTCTTCTTTTAACAATTTTAAGAAGAAAGTAGCTTGCGGCGATAATGATCTTCCTATTGGTTCTATAATAACAAAGTCGGAGTATATATTTGGTTCGCATATTGGGTTTATATGTCTTAAATTAGAATGAGTATCAGGCACGCATATTAAATATGGAAGAATAGTTACCCAGTCTGTTGACCCTACTAATTCTAAGGTTCCGATCATAGAGTCCATTTCCATAATATTTGCAATCTCTATTGAATGAGCTGTAAAATAATCCTCTAATTTAATTCGCCGGATATTTGCCTTTGTAGGTAAAACTATTTTCAGTGGAGCAAGATTTTTTAAAGAAATTTCTTCCCCTTGCTTGTTTCCAAACGATGGAGATGAGACCAAAACCTCTCGATCTCTTACTAAATTTGAGTATTTTATTCCCTGAGTTCCAGTCATTACAGGAACTAATGCAAAATCTAGTTCTCCTGCTTTTACCATATCTGTAAGGCTGCCACTGTATGACTCAACTATACTTATTTCTATATTTGGATGTGTTGTCGAAATTGATTTTAAAACAGGAGCCAATGCAGCCCTGGTAAATGTGGGCATTAGACCAGCATTAACCCTCCCAGAAAGACCTTTTCCTGCATTCATTGCCTCTTGTTCAGCTGTTTTTAATGTTCGAATAGCTTCAACAGATTTTTTATAAAACCCGTGACATATGGTGGTAGGAATAACTCCATTAGAATTTCTGGTGAATAAGTTAATTCCTAATTCTTTTTCTATTGCGCTTATGTGTTGAGAAATCCCGGATTGAGTTGCATTTTCTCGCTCTGACGCTGCAGTAAAAGAACCTTCCTCATAAACCGCAATTAGAGAATTTAGTTGACGAAGTGAAGCCATCTTTATCATCCGTTGAAATAAAATGAGTATTTGTCATTGGTATAATAAAAAATTATACCATATGTAAAATAATATTATTTTATTTTGAGCAAAAAAAAACATATATAAGTTGTATAAGAGTATTGGTTAATTGGTGCCAGCTTAATTTTAAGGGGTCATATAAGATGGAAATTGGTTTTTTTACGATGCCTATACACCCAGTCAATAAAGATTGGCGTGTCAGTCTAAAAGAAGATAGAGAAGCGTTCTTGCTCGCAGACGAGCTTGGTTTTTCAGAGGCTTATGTAGGTGAGCATGTAACAGACGCGGCGGAAAATATTACGTCTTGCGCAATGTTTGTTGCGTCACTAGCTGCCGATACAAAGCAAATACGGTTAGGCACAGGTACTGTTAATTTACCCAATTCACATCCTGCCCATGTTGCTGGTCAAGTTGCAATGTTAGACCATATGTTAGATGGAAGGTTAAATTTTGGAATTTCTCCTGGTGGTTTAGCATCAGACGCTGAGGTTTTCGGTACGTTAGATAATAATCGAAATGAAATGTTTTTAGAAGGTATAGATATTGTTCTTAAAATTTGGGAATCTGAGGCTCCCTACAATATCGAAGGTAAGTATTGGAAGGTTACTACTGAAAGAACATCTCTAACGGATATAGGGCAGGGCATAATGGCCAAGCCATTGCAGAAACCGCATCCACCGATTGTGGTAACCGCTGTTGCACCTTTTTCCAAAGGTGTAACAGAGGCGGCTGCCAGGGGGTGGGAGCCTATTAGTGCTAATTTCTTGATGCCACAATGGGTTAAAACGCATTGGCCAAAGTACGTAGAGGGTTGTCATCGAGTTGGCAGGCCTGCCGATCCAGCAAACTGGCGCGTTGCAAAATCAGTCTTTATTGCTGACGATTTAGCTACCGCTAAAGAATATGCATTAGGGCCAGATAGCCCTTATGTCTTTTATTATAACCAGCTGTTGACTAAAATGCGCAAACATAATCGAGTCGAGCTCTTCAAAACTTACCGCGAACAGCCAGATGATGAAGTCACACTGGAAGACGTTTGTAATAAACTCATTATATGGGGAACACCTGATAAAGTCACTGATGAGATTTTGGAATTTCAGGATGAGGTGGGAGAGTTTGGCACCCTTCTCTATGCTGGTAAAGATTGGGCATCTCCTGAATTAGCAAGACGTTCTATGATTTTAGCTGCGGAAAAAGTAATGCCTGATGTTACCTCTGCTAGTTCTGATCTAAGAAATAATAAGACGGCAGCAGAATAAACCATTATTGTGCGTAAAATATTTTTATAAATATGGACTCTTCCATAAGGAGAGTCCTATTATTTTATTTTGCTAACTCTTTTTTTACTAGCCTAAAAAATAAAATATATAGTTTTTATGCTCACTGGATAAAAACCAGCATTGAATTGTATTTGCGTTGGCATTATAAGCGGTTATAGATAAGGTTTGAAACGCCATTCATGAGTTACTAAATGAACAATCAATCATTTAACAAAGCTAGAAAAATTATGCTCGAAAGTCAGATTAGGCCAAATAAAGTGATTGACGAAATGGTTTTATCTGCTTTTGCCAACATACCACGAGAGATATTTGTTCACAAATCGATGCAAGACATTGCGTATTTAGATGAAGATTTACCACTCAGTAACGGTAGATATTTGATGGAGCCAATGGTTTTAGCCAGACTCATACAATCTTTACAATTAAGTGCATCTGACAATGTTTTGATTATCGGTGTTGGAACAGGATACAGCGTTGCCATTATTTCTCAAATAGTAACATCCGTGATTGGCATTGAATCTAGGGCAACATTAATACAAAAAGCAGAAAATAATTTGACTGAGCTTGATATTACAAACGCAATTTTATTTAAAGAAAAACTTCAAGATGGTTTTAGTAAAGAGGCTCCATATAATGCTATTTTGATTGATGGTGGAATTAGTTTTATTCCTGAAAGTATTTTAGATCAGCTTTCGAATAATGGTAAACTTGTATCAATTTATAGGCCAAATAGCGAAACAGCTGGTGAGGCAAGTATTTGGATGCGTTCTGGAACAAAATTTTCAAGAAAATGTTTATTCAATGCGCAGGTACCCACACTCGAAGAATTCAGAGCTAAACCAGAATTTATTTTCTGAAATTCCTGCAACTAAAGAGGAAAACAGTGGTGTAGAAAGGAATATGATGTGTTTTTAAAAAGCAGGTTTGCTCCCAGTAATTTTATGATTTTCCTCGTTGTCGTAATATACAATATAGCGGGATTTTCTTGTTTTGTTAAAGCTAATGGTTTTGAAAGCGCATTGCTTGACGGTATGGCAAACGCTAACCTTTTAGCTATCGCCAAGCAGGATTACATTACCGCTCGTCAAGAACTTATAATCGCAGCTAGTGACGAGGATTTAAGTGGTAATCTGTCTTTTTCTCAAAGCCAAACCTTTTATGAACGGCCCAACCAAGTTGATAATACTTACAATGATGCAACGCTTGCAGGTGCGATAACTTTCACGAAACAATTATATAATTTTGGAGAAACAAAGGTAAAAAAGGATGCTGCTTTTTTATCTTTAGAAATTGCTAAAGCAGGTTATTTCGTTACCGAGCAAGCAGTTCTGATGTCCATTATTGAGACGTATCTTAACGTAATACAATCGAAAGAAGAAGTGGAATTATTTCAAAGTAACTTCGATAGGCTTACTCGACAGACTGAGGCTGAAAAATTAAGGGTAGAGGCAGGTGTGTCAACTAAAGCTAATTTAGCCTTGTCGAATTCGAAATTACTGAGTTCACGTTCAGAATTAGTTGCTGCTAAAGCTGTTTATGAAAATGTTGTTGAAGAATATGAATCTTTAATAGGAGCTCCCCCTATAAATCTCTCTGAGCCAGACCTGCCAAATATTATTCCAAAAAAAGTTAAACTAAGTGAAGATGGTGCGTATAAATACCATCCATCCTTAATTCTTGCAGTTGCTAATAAAGACCTAGCTGCTTTGCAACAAGAAATTCTAATTAAGTCTCTTGGTCCTTCTGTTGATCTTTCTTTTTCAGCAAACAATCGAAATACCGGCGGAGTTTCTGCAACTGATGGAAGCGAGCTTTCTGCTACAATATCCATGACAATGCCAATATTAGTAACACCAACAAGCAAAGCCCAATCACAAAAATTGATTTCGAACCTTATAGCTGCTCAAATCAATACTGATGAGGCCAAGCGTGCTGTAGGTTTGGCAGCTCGCGCTGGGTTTAGAAATTACATTTCTGCAAAAATTCAGCTTAAAGCTGCAGCTTCGGAAGTGAAAGCTTATCGTTTAGTAGTGGAAGCTACCAAGGCTGAAGTTGAATTTGGAAATAAAACAATTCTCGACCAATTAGATGCTGAAGATAATCTTAAAAATGCAATTCTAAGAGAAATGCGAGCTAATCATGCCGTGTTGTTGACTGGTTATAAGTTATTGCAAGCCATGGGAACCCTTACACCAGAAAATTTAGGAATAGGAGAAAAGTTTATTACGCTTGATAAATTGGAAGATCCAGAACCAGAATTAAAATCATTCTTGTCTGTATTTAGAAATTAATACTTATAATATTTAATATTTTTTTCGTAGCTTAAAGTTGAATGTTTAGATGTTAGATAAAATCTATAACCCTGAATTAATCGAAAATAAGTGGTACGAAGCTTCAGAAAAGGCTGGGGCGTTTTCGTGCGATCCTAATGGACAAATCGAGCCCTACACTATAATGATGCCTCCTCCAAATGTTACCGGCTCTCTTCATATGGGACATGCGCTTACTTTTACCTTGCAAGATGTATTGATACGTTATTTTCGAAAACTGGGTAAAGACGTATTATGGCAACCGGGAATGGATCATGCCGGAATTGCCACGCAGATGGTGGTAGAACGAAAGCTAGCAGATAAAAATGTAAATAGACATGATTTAGGCCGTGAAAAATTTATTGATAAAGTTTGGGAATGGAAGTCTGAATCTGGGGGAACCATAGTTCATCAGCAGAGGCATTTGGGTATAACACCTGATTGGCCGAGAAGTCGGTTTACACTTGACGAAGGTTTATCTTTAGCTGTGAATAAAGTTTTTGTTTCTTTGTATAAACAAAATTTAATTTATAAGGATAAAAGGTTGGTAAATTGGGACCCAAAGCTTCAAACAGCGATTTCTGACCTAGAAGTTGAACAAAAAGAAATTGCAGGTAGTATGTGGTCATTGAGGTATCCACTTAAATCTGATCCAGATAAATTTATTACTGTTGCAACAACACGGCCAGAAACAATGCTGGGGGATACAGCGGTGGTTGTAAATCCTGAGGATACTAGATATACCGAATTGATTGGTAAAACCGTCATCCTCCCGCTAGTCAACAAAGAAATACCTGTTATTGCAGACAGCTATTCCGATATGGAAAAAGGAACCGGTGCTGTTAAAATCACACCTGCTCATGATTTTAATGATTTTGAAGTTGGTAGAAGGCATAATTTAGAATTAATTAATATATTTGATGCTCATGCTTGTATTAATGATAATGCACCTGCGCGATTTAGAGGTTTAGATAGGTTTAAAGCAAGAGAGATAATTATAGAAGAGCTAGATTCTCTGGGGTTATTAGGAGAAATATCACCCAATCGTCACTCAGTTCCTCATGGAGACCGTTCTGGTGTGATTGTTGAACCTTGGCTTATGGACCAGTGGTATTTAGATGCTAAAACTCTTGCAAAACCTGCGATTGAAGCAGTTGAAAGTGGAAAAACTAGATTTATACCAAATCATTGGGAAAAAACATATTTTGAGTGGATGCGCAATATTCAACCTTGGTGTGTTTCTAGACAATTGTGGTGGGGACACCGTATACCTGTATGGTATGGCCCTGATGGGAGAGCGTTTGTAGAAGAAACGGAGGAAGAAGCTCAAAAATCGGCAGATAAGCATTATAAAAAATCTGTGCCTCTTAGTCGTGACGAAGATGTGCTTGATACTTGGTTTTCCTCTGCTTTGTGGCCTTTTTCTACTTTAGGATGGCCTCAATCTTCAATCGAGCTAAAAAAATATTACCCTAGTGACGTGCTTGTTACTGGCTTTGATATAATATTCTTTTGGGTTGCGAGAATGATGATGATGAGCATGCATTTTATGAATGGTGAGATTCCGTTCAAAGATGTTTACATTCATGCCCTTGTTCGTGATGAAAAAGGCCAGAAAATGTCTAAATCAAAAGGTAATGTTCTAGATCCTTTGGATTTAACTAAGAAATTTGGTTCTGATGCACTTCGGTTTACTTTAACTGCAATGGCAGCACAGGGACGTGATATAAAGTTATCAGAAACAAAAATTGAAGGTTATCGCAACTTTGCAACAAAAATTTGGAATGCTGCTCGTTTCCTCGAGTTTCATTCACTAAACGGCAAAACCGAAAAACCTGATATAGTCTCTTTGCCAGTTAATAAATGGATTTTATTTGAGCTTGATAACCTAATTTCTTCTTTTGATAATTCTATTGCTGCCTACAGATTTAATGAAGCTGCTGATAAGTTATATCAATTTATATGGAATTTTTATTGTGATTGGTACTTAGAATTTATCAAACCAGATCTTGATACAGCAATTGAAACAAGAAAAGTTGCTCCCTTTGTTTTGCATCAGGCTATTGGGCTGTTAAACCCTATTATGCCATTCATTACCGAAGAGCTGAATAAGCAAATATTTGATTCTGGTAGCTTATTAATTTCTTCACCAAACCCAATAGAAACAAATTTAGGATCTAACGACACGCAAATATTTATGGTTATTGACCTTATTTCAGAAATAAGAGCAATAAGATCAGAGATGAATATTCCTTTATCCTCGAAGCCTGACTTACTGATAAGGGCTGCATCAAAGTCACAACTGGATGTGATTGAGTCGATGAGAACTTCTTTGGTAAAATTAGCGAGAATTAATGATTTTTTTGAATTAAAAAAGGAATTTCCAGCAGACACCGCTGTTTCAAATCTTCATGGCTTTGATATTGGTTTGCCCCTAACTGGAATATTAGATTTTAAGGTAGAGGCTGCGCGTCTGAATAAAGAAATTAGTTTATCTCAGGCGGAGGTAGAAAAGCTATCTAAAAAATTATCAAATGCTGGTTTTATTGGCAATGCGCCTCGTCAGGTAATTGACGAAAATAAAAGGCGTTTAGAGGCAGAGCAAAGTAAAATTGAGGCGTTACAGAATGCGTTGAAACGGCTTTGTTGAATTTAAAATAGTAAAGAATATAAAAAACGTTCCCAAAGGTTAAAAAAAATGATTAAAAATACACGTACTGTTCTAATAGATACAAACCCTGGAAGAAATTCTCAAACTTATGGAATAGCTAGGGAACTTGGCACAAATGTTGAGCTTATTCACGAGCCTTCGGTTGGAGTAATCGGTAATAAAGGTGACTCTCAATGCTACTTAGGCGTATTAACCAAAGTGCAAGCAATTCATGAAGCACTTAAAGCCCGAATAGGCTTAGCACAAGATAAAATGAGATTTAGGCTAGTTCAGCCTGAATTTACGGTTGCTACATCAGATGGAATAAGAAATGGCACTAAAGAGATGCGTTATTCTCTCATTGGAAGAGAAGTTACTAATGACTCATTATGTGAGCATTTAAGTGCAACTGGTCTTGAGGGATTAATAGCAGTTGTTGCATGCGATAAACCGCCTGTAGGTACATTGTCAGCAGTTCTTGAACACAACCGACCTGCAATAATAATGTCTGATGGTTCAATAACGCCTGGCAAAGACTCTATAACTGGTGATGCAATTGATATTATAAGCAGTTATCAGATAGCTGGTAGTGACGATGAAGATTTAAAAAGAAGAATCTCTCTTGAATCTTGCCCTGGTTTTGGAAGCTGTGGTGGAATGTTCACCTATAATACTATGCAAACTTTTCTTGGTGTTGTCGGGATGGAGCCATTACATATGGTTTCACCTGCATCACAAGATCAAAAAAGAATTAAAAAATTTCCAATAGAATTAGTGTCTTATCTTGAAAAGTTAATCAAAAATAATATTACTCCCAGGGACATCGTAAATCGGGACTCAATCCGAAATGCCATCATAGTTGCTATGTCTGTGGGTGGATCTACAAATGTAATGTTGCATGCTCCTGAAATAGCCCGAGCTGCAGGCTATAAAGATTTTTATTCAGATATCATAAGCGCAGACGAGTTTAATCATTTATCTCAAAATGTTGTCCCTGTAATTGTAAATGCGCGGCCTTTTGGTAAATATTCAATGGTGGATATTGATGATAAAGGGGGAATTCAAGTTTTTGTAAAAGACTTGTTAGATGCAGGACTTTTAAAAGGTGATGTTATAACTTGTACTGGTATGACATTGGCTGAGCAAGTAGAAAGTTTGTCGCCTAATTCACCTGACGGAGATGTTATATATTCTGTCAAAAATCCATTTAAACAGACTGGTGGTCTTCGTCTGCTTGGTGGAAATTTATCTCCAGAGTGTAGTGCTGTATTGAAATTGGCAGGTGTAGAAGGCGGTCTTGAAAATAATTTATTTAAAGGGTTTGCCAGAGTTTTTAATGGAGAAAACGATCTCCTTAAATTTTTAGACTCAACGCCAGATAAATTACAAAATAATGATATGATTGTAGTAAGGTATGAGGGTCCAGTTGGTGGCCCTGGAATGCCAGAGATGCTCGACTCAACTTCAAGAATAACAGCCATTTGTCGAGATAAGAATATTGTGGTCGGTTTGATGACAGACGGACGGTTTTCAGGCGGTTCAGTTGGTCTTGTAATTGGTCATGTTGGTCCGGAGGCAGCAATTGGTGGGCCAATCGCGCTAATTGAAAATGGTGATGAGATAGAGGTAAACCTGAATGTTAACGAAATTAACTGCAAGCAGCTTCAAAATACCGAAACGTACCAAGAAAGATTTGAAAAATGGAAAAGTGAGACAGACCCTAACGCAGGCATTCATCCTTTTGCAGGCCAAGCAGATACAAGGCTTTTGAATAGAATGCGAAAGTCAGCAGTGTCCGCTATATATGGTGCAGGAATGCATCCGAATGGTGACTTATTTGTTTGTGACCCAAGACAAGTAGAGTTTTCAAATTTTAAGCCTGTTAATAAATTTACGAATTCATAAAATCATTAATTTAATAAATAAAGTTTAATTAACAATTTTGGTTATTTGTTTAAAAATATTGATAATTTTTATAAATAAGTAATTTCTCATGATATATAAGCTAAATTATAAAATTGTTACATTAGTTTAATAAAATAAAAATATGTTATCTTCTTTTAAAAGAAGATTGTTATAGACATATCAAATCTTAAATAAAATAGGACTAGTTTATTTACTTATTTATAACGATAAATCACACCAAATCGGAGTATGGTCAGATGGTTTCACTAAGCTTCTAGGATTTCTATCAACTTGACAGTCAATGAGATTGTTAGCGGCTTCAGGTGAAAGCAAAAAATGGTCAATTCTAATACCGTTATCTTTTTGCCATGCACCGCGCTGATAGTCCCAAAATGTGTAATGAGCTCCTTTAGGATTTATTTGTCTAAGAGCATCTAAATAACCTAGGTTGCAAATTGCATAAAATTTTGTTCGGGACTCTCTCCTGTATAAAGCATCGTCCTCCCATAATGAAGGTTCATAACAATCAATAGGTTGCGGGATTACATTGAAATCTCCTCCTAAAACAACAGGAATTTCTTTGTGAAATAAGTTTTTGGCTCTATCATAGAGACGGTCCATCCATGCTAATTTATATTCAAATTTTGGGCCAGGAAATGGATTACCATTTGGTAAGTAAATGCTTGCTAGTGTTATCCCCTCAATTTGAGCTTCTATATACCTTGCTTGCTCATCTGCATCATCACCAGGAAGGCCAATTTGAGTTACCTCAATATCTTTTTTTGAAGCAATGGCAACGCCGTTATAGGTTTTCTGGCCGTGCGTAACAACTTGCCATCCAATGTCTTCAAATGAATTTTTTGGGAAATTTTCGTCCAATGTCTTGCTCTCCTGTATTAAAAGAACATCCATTGATGAGTTTTGACAATAATTTAACACATACTCTAATCTGGCTTTGATCGAATTTACGTTCCAGCTAGCAATTTTCATTATGTTTGAACCGCCGTTAAGAAGTTAATTGGACCGGTTAAAGTTATATTGAGAATGATGTTCCGCATCCACATGAAGCTGTAGCATTTGGATTGTTGACCTTAAAAAACGAGCCTAATAATTCTTCGACATAGTCTAACTCTGCATCATGCAGAAACCCCTGCGATATATCATCAACTAAAATTTTTACTCCGTATGTACTTATTTCGATATCATTGCTTCGTTTTTTGTTGTCAAAATCAAATTTATATTGAAAACCGGAGCAACCGCCACCGTCCACGCTAACTCTGAAGTATGGCGCTTTTTCAAAATTACCTAATTTCTTAATTTGTTTTGCAGCTGATTTAGTCAAATTTAAATTAAGGGTCATAAAAAGCGTCCATTCAATTTGTTAAACACCCTTAATATGAATGTTTAAAATTTTTAAATCAAGGTTCTAGTTACTTGCTCTACGACGCATCGCATCGTATAACGTGCTTAAATAGGCATAAACCCCTTAATCTACGGTTTTAAAAAAGAGTTATGCACAACGTAATTATCAATTATGCGCCATATGCTTGCAGAAAAATGCAGATGGACCGCTTGTTCGTTGAAGGTTCTTCTGAAAAACAAATTAGCCATCAAAGGACCGATTTCCAACGCGATAGAGATAGAATTGTTCATGCATCAGCCTTCAGACGGCTACAATATAAAACACAAGTTTTTGTGTATCATGAAGGTGATTATTTTAGAACGAGATTAACTCACTCAATAGAAGTTGCTCAGATTGCAAGAACTATAGCACGCTCTCTAAGGTTTAATGAAGATTTATCTGAAGCTATTTCACTTGCACATGATTTAGGACATACTCCGTTTGGCCATGCTGGCGAGAATGCTTTGCAGGAAGTTATGCACAATTTAGGCGGATTTGATCATAATGAGCAAACTCTTCGGATTTTGTGCTATTTGGAAAACAGATACGCGAATTTTGATGGGTTAAATTTAACATGGGAAACATTAGAGGGAGTTGCAAAGCATAATGGTCCTGTATCCCACAAAAACCAAAGGCCAACGCTAAAAAAACTCAATAAATTGTATGATTTCAGACTCGAAAGTTATGCTTCTGGTGAAGCCCAAATAGCAAACTTATCGGATGATATTGCTTATTTGTCACATGATATTGATGATGGATTACGAGCTGAATTGTTCTCCATTAAGCATCTTTCTGAGCTTCCTATTATTTCAGATATTTTGCAAAAGATTCATGCTGAATATCCTGACTTACCCACTGATAGGCTTGTAAATGAATTAACACGGAGACTAATATCAATTTTTGTAAATGACTTGATAAATAATTCATTGGATTTACTAAATGTAGCTACTCCTCAATCACCTGATGATATTCGCAATGCTGGTTATGCCCTTATCTCTCACTCTCAATCTATGAAAAAAGACCTTTCGGAGGTTCGTTCATTTTTATTCACTAACATGTATAAGCATTATCGCGTGAATAGAATGACTAATAAAGCAAGAAAATTACTGAAAGAATTATTTAACGAATTTTTTGAACGTCCGTTTTTACTCCCCAGTTATTGGCAAAACAAAATTTATTCTCAATCCGACTCGGATAAAACGGAATATCATAATGCAAGGGTCATAGCCGACTACATTGCATCGTTAACAGATAGGGAAGCAAGTCTAGAACATGACAGATTATTTAATTTGTCTACGAACAAGGAAAAAATATGAATATTTTCAGAGAATTCGAGGATAAAATTAAGGCATGTTATAAAATAATTTCCAAACAGAATAATTACCCGAATGATTTAGATTTATCAAAATGTGTTATTGAATTGCCTCGTGACGAGGCACATGGTGATTTAGCATCCAATATCGCCCTTGTGTTGGCCAAACCATTGCTTAAAAATCCTAAGGAAATTGCCGAGTTATTTGTAACTGAAATAGAAAAAGAAGAGTCTGTTATCTTTGCAAAGATTGCAGGACCTGGCTTTATTAATATATATCTTGATCAATCAAGATGGGGTAAAGAAATAGCTGATATTTTAGATAAAGGAATTGAGTATGGAAAAAATAATCTTGGTGTTAAACAGAATATTAATATTGAGTTTGTATCAGCTAATCCAACTGGACCTTTACACGCAGCTCACGCGCGCGGAGCAATTTTAGGAGATGTTTTAGCTAATTTAATGAATTTTAGCGGCTACAATGTAACTCGAGAATATTATATCAATGATGCAGGTTCACAAATTGATACACTATCAAAATCTGCGTTTCTTCGTTATTGCGAGTCATTAGGAGAAACAATTCCCAATATTCCAGAGGGGTTATACCCGGGTGATTATTTGATTGAAGTAGGAGAGTATTTAGCCTCAAAATTTAAAAATAAATTAAAAAATTTTTCTGAAGATGAGGTTATTGAAGAAATTGGGCCAATTGTTGTTGATATTATGATGGATTCTATCAAAAAAGACCTTGCAAGGCTCGGGGTAAATATGGATGTTTATTCATCTGAACAAGAGCTAGTTACTAGCGGTAAAGTGTCTTCTGCCATAAAAAAATTACAAGAAGATGGTCTGATTTATCATGGGATACCAGAACAGCCAAAGGGACATTTGGATAGAGATTGGGAACCTAGAGAGCAATTATTGTTTCGTTCAAAAGATTTTGGAGATGACATGGACAGACCGCTTCAAAAATCAGATAATAGTTGGACTTATTTTGCATCGGATGTAGCTTATCATTATGATAAGTTGCGAAGAACAGGTGGGAAGCTGATAGACGTGTTAGGTGCAGACCATAGTGGTTACGTTAAGAGGATGACAGCCGCTGTTCAGGCAATGTCAGGAAAAGATAAAATGCTTGAGGTTAAGCAATGTGGTCTAGTTACTTTGCTCGATAAGGGCAAGCCTGTAAAAATGTCAAAAAGAGCAGGCACATTTGTAACATTGAGTGACGTTATTGATGCCGTAGGATCTGATGTAATTCGGTTTATGATGTTAACAAGAAAAAACGATCAACCTCTTGAATTCGACTACGCAAAAGTATCGGAAAAAAGTAGAGAAAACCCTGTATTTTATATTCAGTATGCTCATGCGCGTGCAAGGTCAGTTCTACGACAAAACAAAAAACCATTAGGTAAAGCTAACCTTTCATTACTTACTAATATCCATGAAATTCGGTTGATAAAGCATCTTGCTTCATGGCCAAAGTATATCGAAGCAGCAGTCAAACAGTATGAGCCTCACCGAATTGCGTTTTATTTAATGGACCTAGCAGGAACGTTTCACTCTCTGTGGAATGCAGGTAGAGATAATCCAGAATTAAAATTTATTCATGAAATGGATGATGAATTAACATTATCTAGAATGCATTTGGTTGAGGCAACGGCATCTGTCACAAAAATTGGATTAAGTTTGCTTTCTATTAAAGCTCTGGAGGAAATGTAGAATAATGACTGGAAGAGAGACTGAAAAGTCAAGCTCATTCTTGAGAAATTTCCTTTTGATAAGCTTTATTTTATCGGCTGTCGCTGTAGCAAGTTTTGGTTTCTGGTACTCTATGCAAAAATCAGAATCAATTTCAGAGTTACCTGTGCTAAAACCAAATAACACCGTCTTTAAAATTAAGCCTGAGGACCCCGGTGGTAAAGTTATCCCTTATCAAGAATCTCAGGTTCTTAGAATATTGGAGGGACTTACCGAAACAGACAATAGAACCGAAAAATTACTTCTGCCCGATGCTGCGCCAGAATTGCCGCCAGTTGCTTTAGTAGAAGAAAAAAGTGATGAAGAAGAATTATTCATTCAACAAAAAAGTTCAGTTAAACATGCAGAAAACAGTAAAGCAATTTCCAAAGATTCATTGGAAAATAAAATAAATCCGTCAGATAGTGAAAAAAAAGAGATTAAACTTACCGATATAATTGACCAAGATAATGCAAGTATTGAGTTACGAAACACTTCGAATGATGACGCAAAAGAAAAAATAACAAATAATAAAAATAAACAATCTTTAATTGTAAAACCGATAAATAAACCAGTCCCGCCAAAAATCAACTCAAGTAATAAAACATATAAAGTACAACTAGCTGCGTTTGCTAAACGTGAGAAGGCAAAACAGCAAGCCGCTATTTTAATGGAAAAGCATAAAAATAGGTTAAATGGAATTATGCTGGAGGTAACAAAGATTGATACAGGTTCATCGGGGATTTATTGGCGTGTTATTACAGAACCCCTTTTACAAAATCGTGCTGTATCAACTTGTAATCTTTTAAAATCTGCGGGGCAAGATTGTATTGTAAGAAAAATCAGGAAAGAGAGTTGATAATGCCAGAAAAGTCGTTGAGTGATTCAAGCCAATCTGAACAATTGCAATTACCATTTTTGCTGAATTTAGATGGGTACGAAGGCCCAATAGATATGCTGTTATCTTTGGCAAGAGAGCAAAAAGTTGATTTATCACGAATAGCGGTCTTGCCTCTGGCAGAACAGTATTTAATATTCATAGAAAAAGCTCAAAAGTTAAACTTAGAAATTGCAGCTGATTACTTAGTAATGGCTGCATGGCTTACTTTTCTTAAATCAAGACTGATAATACCTGACTCTAATCAAGAAAATGTAGACAATTTAATCGATATGACGGACGCATTGAAGTTACAGCTGCAACGTCTAGAGGCTATGCAATCAGCATCAAAGAGTCTTATGCAATTGCCCAAACTTCATAAGTCCAGGCTTATTCGTGGAATGCCGGATGACTACCAAATTTCAGATAAAATTACATTCACCGCAAATCTTTATGATTTACTTAAAGTATACGGAGATATTCGTTCAGCTGAAAATAATAATACGTTAACCTTTAAAGTAACTAAGTTATACACTGTACAAGAAGCTGTAGAACGTCTACGCAAATTAATTCCATCTATCCCAGAATGGCTAGACCTATTAAAGTTTTTGCCCCGTAACAGCAGGAAAGAACCACATTATAATTCCGCAGTTGCTTCCCATTTTGGGGCTGTGCTTGAATTAGTAAAAGAAGGTTCAGTATCCATAAAACAAGATTCAAAATTTTCACCTATTTTTTTACGTACAAAAAGAGAAATAAATGATTGAAAATTATAACAAAAAAAATATTGCAAGAGTTATAGAGGCCGTAATATTTGCATCTACAAAACCCGTTTCTTCAAAGGAGTTATCGCCTTATTTAGAGGAATTTGAATTAAACGATATAATTGAAATAATTGAAAAAAGGTATTCAAGCGATAGCGGTGTGCAGCTGCAAAAGATTTCTTCAGATCATTTTGCGTTTAGAACTCATCCAGATATTGCTGCGAGACTAAACTTGGAACGGGCTGTTGAAAGACCTCTCTCACGTGTAGCAATGGAAGTACTCTCTATAATTGCCTATCATCAGCCAATAACTCGTTCAGAAATAGAAGAAATAAGGGGTATTAGTCTTTCTAGAGGTACAATAGATATTTTGCTAGAGCTTGGTTGGATTAAACCTCGTGGTAGACGACGTACTCCTGGCAGACCTCTTACTTGGGGCACTACAATCAATTTTCTAGATTATTTCGGGCTCTCAGATCTAGATGATTTGCCTGGTATTGAAGAGCTTAAGTCAGCTGGTTTACTGCGGAAAGGACAATCGATTGGAGAACTGGAAGGTCAATTATACCCTTCAGGAGGGACTGAAGTAGCTTTATCCGAAGAACATGAAGAAAGTTTTTATAACGAAGATGAAGAGAATTTTGAATTAGAAACTTTATCAGATGACTATGATGAATTGGAGAAAAGTCATGAGACAGAAAATATATGAAGCGGATAGACAAATTCTGATATGATTTCTTTTGATAATATTTCACACAGCTACGAAACAGAGAAAATTATTTCTGATGTATCGTTTAATGTTCAACACAATGAAGTAGTCTCCTTGCTCGGTCCCTCGGGGTGCGGTAAAACAACACTCCTAAGATTAGCTGCTGGATTAGAAACCCCGGATGCTGGATTCATTAAACTGAATGAGAAAATTATTTCATCACCTGGTTTTGTCCTTCCCCCAGAAGAGAGGGGTGTAGGATTGGTCTTTCAATCATATGCTTTGTTTCCTCATTTAACTGTTAAACAGAATATCTTGTTTGGTCTAAATGATAAAACTTCAGGAAGTGTAAAAACTATTACCGGTTTAATGAGGGAATTGGATATCGAAGAGTTATGTGATAAATATCCACATGAGTTATCTGGCGGCCAGCAGCAACGTGTTGCGTTAGCAAGAGCATTAGCGCCAAATCCACCTATCATATTGCTGGATGAACCCTTTAGCGGACTTGATAGTAGGTTGCGTGAGCGAGTGCGTGACCAAATGCTTCATATATTGAGGAACACTGAAACATCAGCTTTAATGGTAACTCACGACGCAGAAGAAGCCATGTTCATGTCAGATAAAATTATAGTTTTAAATGGGGGTAAGGAAATTCAACAAGGTAGACCAATAGATTTATATTGCAGACCTAAGAATAGGTTTGTTGCAGAATTTTTTGGCGAAGTTAATCATATTCCTGGTACTGTAAAAGATAAAAAAATAGAGACGGTGTTTGGAACTTATGAGACGGATAATTTTGCTGAAGGCACAAGAGTTCAGATAGTTGTTAGGCATGAGGCACTCAATTTATCCCTAAAATCTCAAGGTGCGATTGCATCAGTGGTTGAGACACATCTTCTAGGAAAAAATTCACTTGTTCACTTATCAGTTTCTGCTGGAAGCGCTGAGTTACATTTACATGCAAGAATACCAGGTTTAAGCTGGTTTGAAATAGGAGAAAACGTTTTTGTAGAGATAGATCCTGAACAGGTATTTATTTTTCCAGAATAAACTTTATGGCAGGTTATTTAGTGACTTTTAAAATAGATATCTTAAATATACGGTTTTGATGTTTAGATTTTGATAATAAAGTTCTGTAAATTATTTATTGATGACGATATAACAATCAGGTGTATCAAGTTCCCAGTTCTTTTACATGAAATATTTTAATATAATAAGTTTTAGTGATCGTTAATAATTAAGGTAAGTTAAAATAAAAGGGAGTATTTAAAATGGGCGCTTTTAGTCTCTGGCAATGGTTAGTGGTACTTGCAGTTGTATTAATATTGTTTGCAAGACCAGGAAAAATTTCAGGAATAATGGGTGATTTTGGAAAGGGTCTTAAGAACTTTAAAAAAGGTATGAAAGATGAAAATACCAAAGGTGATGAAAGTTTAGCTCAAGACGCTGTTTATATCGAAGATAACGATATTTCTGAACAAACAATTGTTCGTCCCAAGGCCACTTCTGTCAAAAAGAGTTCTAAGAAAAAAACTTCTAAAAAAGCTTCAAAAAAGAAAACAGTAAAAAAGAAGTCATCTAAGAAACAAGCAAAAAAGAAATAAGTAATTTTCAGTACCCGTTTAACATCGTTCTAACTTTTATATTTAGGTTTATTTATGTTTGATTTTGGTTGGCAAGAATTTATGTTAATAGCATTTGTGCTAGTCTTGGTAGTAGGACCAAAAGACTTACCAAGAGTTTTGCGTGCTTTTACAAAGTTTTCCTCGCAAGCTAGAAGTATGTCATCTGAATTCACGAAGAGCCTCAGGGAAATGTCGAATGATGATGAATTAAAGGATGTAAAGAAAGTGTTTCAAGATGCTAAGTCTGGAGATTTTGAAGAAATTTCTGAGTTGCTAGATGACTCAATTTCTAAAGATGTAAAATCGGTGGGTAAAGAATTAGAAAGCGACTTAAAGCAAGTATATGTTGATTCTAAGGATACCACTTCCCTCAGGGATGGATAATGTCAGAGAAAGAACAAAAAAAAGCCGAAGAGCTAGGTTCTATGTCTCTTATGGAACACCTAACCGAATTACGTAATCGTATTGGGATCATTTTCTTAGCTTTTCTTATTTTATTTTTCTTATGCTTTATCAGACCTTTTGGGGGTGGTTCTTTTAACGCTGCAGATTATGTCTATTTTTGGCTACAAGCACCCCTAGCTGAAATACTTTCAGAACGCGGTGGCCGGATGATTTTTACTGGATTACATGAGGGATTTTTTACACAAGTCAAAGTTGCGTTTTTTATATCAATTTCTATTACTTTTCCCTTAATATTACTTCAGGTTTGGAGATTTGTAGCACCTGGTCTTTATAAAAATGAGCGTTCAGCTTTTATGCCCTTTCTCATTGCGACACCCATCTTATTTGCTATGGGTGCAGCTATGGTTTATTATCTTGTAATTCCCCTTGCCTGGGATTTTTTCTTGTCTTTCGAAATGGTAGGAGGAGAGGGGACTCTGCCAATTGAAGTTGAGCCGAGAATAAGCGAATATTTAAGCCTTGTGATGAGGTTAATGTTTGCTTTTGGAGTATCATTCGAATTACCAGTGATTTTATTATTACTTACTAAAGCAGGTATCGTTACACCATCTGGTTTAGCTCGAAATCGAAAATATGCAATATTGATAGCTTTTATTGCTGCAGCAATACTTACTCCACCAGATGTAATTTCTCAGGTGATGTTGGCGATACCAGTGATTTTACTTTATGAAATTTCGATTATAGGATCTCGTTTTTTTAATAAGAATAAAGATTTTGAAAATACAAACGATTGATTTACTTTAGCATACGCTAAGGAGAAGAGCCTTATGCACGATATAAGATTTATTCGCGATAATCCAATGGAATTTGATAAGTTTATGCAGAGAAGAGGGCTTAATAGTCCCTCGTTGGAACTCTTATCTCTCGATGAAAAAAGGCGTAAAATACAAACCGAGTTACAGTCGCTTCAAGCACGAAGAAATGAAGTATCAAAAAAAATAGGTGGTATGAAGGCTGCGGGTGTTGATGCGGACGATTTAATGTCCGAAGTTGCATCAATTAAATTAGAAATTCCAGAATTAGAGCATGAAGAATCAAATTTGGCTGAGCAAATTAATTCTTTATTATTTTCAATGCCAAATATTTTGTCGGATGATGTACCTGATGGCTTGAACGAGGAAGATAATATATTGTTGAGACAGTTTGGGATTGTTCCTTCATTTGATTTTCAGCCTCTTGATCATGTAGCGCTTGGTGAAATAAATAAGGGTCTAAATTTTGAAGCAGCTGCTAATTTGTCAGGCGCAAGATTTGTTATTCTAAAAGGCCATATGGCAAGATTAGAAAGAGCACTTGCGTCATTTATGCTTGATATACACACTCTAGAATTTGGATATACCGAAATCCTACCTCCTGCCCTTGTTAATTCAAAGGCGATGACAGGGACTGGACAGCTCCCTAAATTTGAGGATGATTTATTCCAAACGACAGATGGAAGATGGCTAATTCCGACTGCTGAAGTCCCGCTTACTAACTTAGCAGCTAACCAAATATTAGATTTAGACTCTTTGCCAATGCGATTAACGGCTTACACTCCATGTTTCCGGTCTGAGGCAGGCTCTGCTGGGCGTGATACAAGGGGAATGATACGCCAACATCAATTTTCCAAGGTTGAATTGGTTTCAATTACCGATCCTAAGGATTCTGAAATAGAGCTAGAACGAATGACTTCCGTCGCAGAAAGTGTGCTTAAAAAACTTAACTTGCCTCATCGTGTAGTAAAATTATGCTCTGGTGATACAGGATTTTCTGCACAGAAAACATATGACATTGAAGTTTGGTTGCCTGGACAGGATGATGGAGTGGGCCGTTATAGAGAAATATCTTCATGTTCTAACTGTGGACCTTTTCAAGCAAGAAGAATGAATGCTAGATTTAGAAAATCGGGTGAAAATGATACAGAATTTGTTCACACTTTGAATGGTTCTGCATTAGCAGTAGGTAGATGCATTATAGCTATAATGGAAAATGGTCAACAAAAGGATGGTAGCATCCTTCTTCCTGAGGTACTCCATAGCTATATGGGTGTAGAAAAAATTAGCTAGTAATCTGAGAAAATTTTTAAGTGAAACTATAAAAATTCTTATTGCTGATGTTATTCTCAAGAAAAATAAATGTTTATGTGGTGAAATGAAAATTCTAATTACAAATGATGATGGTATTGATTCATATGGTCTTAAATTGCTTGAAGGCCTTGCAAAGACTCTAACAAACAATATCACTACCGTTGCACCAAGAGATAACCGCTCAGGGACAAGTCAAGCGATATCCCTTCAAGAAGAGCTGTATTTCTCAAATGTTTCTGCTAATCGATATATTTGTTCTGGCAATCCTGCAGATTGCGTAATGCTGGCATTAAATTTGTTGTTTAAAGATAATCCTCCTGACCTTGTTCTTTCTGGCATTAATCATGGAATGAACGCTTCAGATGACGTGGGCTATTCAGGAACAGTAGGAGCTGCTAGAGAGGCGTCTATTGTTGGAATTAGGGCAATTGCTTTTAGCCAGCGCTATGGAAAATTAGAAACAGACTTTGAAGTAGCTAGAAAATTCGGCAAACAAGTTCTTGATAGTGCTTTGTCTGTTAAACTTCCCCCACGCCATCTATTAAATGTAAATTTCCCTTCAGTGGATGTTTCAAAAGTTAGAGGGATCCGAGCGGCGGTATTGGATAGCCACAAAATGTCTGACCAGATTTTTGCGAGTAAAAATCCAAACTTTTACAGTATCGGGCCTATCAATCAACGTTTAGAGACAAATCCTAAAAGTGATAGGTTTTATTTGGAAAATGGATACGTAACTTTCACACCACTCTTAATTGATACTACAGCAATGGATTTGATAAAAAAAATACCAAATTTTACTTTATGATTAATTTATCAGAAAAAAAATTAAGACTTACTATGGCACTAAGGTCTCAGGCTATCTTATCTTCTCCAATATTATCTGCTATTGAAACTATTCCTAGAGAAAAATTTATTGCCTCAGCATTAAGGCACCATGCTTATGAAAATGCGTCTCTTCCTATCGCATGTGGGCAAACAATTAGTCAGCCATTTATAGTTGCAAAAATGACTGAAGCACTTGATGTAAAGAGTCGTCATATTGTACTTGAGATAGGAACAGGTAGTGGTTATCAGGCATCCATATTATCTCTATTGGTAAGACGAGTTTACAGTATAGAGCGTCATAGACCCCTATTTGTAGAGGCGCGTAATCGTTTTTTAGAACTAAAATTAACAAATATAACCATTAGGTTAGGGGATGGGTTTAGTGGATGGCCTGAGGTTTCACCGTTTGATCGTATAATTATTACCTGTCAGGTAGAGAGTGTGCCTTTTGAATTAATTAAACAACTAAAACCAGATGGAATCATAATTGCGCCTTTAGGCCCTCCTGGTAAAGAATTCTTGACCAAAGTTACAAAAAAAGGTGATGTTATTCATACAGAAAAACTCATCTCCGTAAGGTTCGTGCCCATGATACCAGGAATTGCAGATGTCTAAATTAGTGTTAAATACGCATTTATTTATCGTTATACCAATTACGTTAATTATCGGATTTTCTGGATGTAGCAGTGTGACATCAGAAAGAAAATTACCAGTTATTGGAGATATAAATCTTCCCTTCGTTAGTGAGGGTAAAAAGGTCCCTGCAATTGTTATAAATAGACAAGACCGGTTTAAAAAACTACCCGTGCCGCCCTCTGGTTTTATTACAGTTCAAAAAGGTGATACGTTATATAGTATAGTAAATCGATATGACGTCACTCCATATAAATTAATTTCAGAAAATAATTTAAAAGCTCCTTTTGACCTTATTGAGGGGCAGGTATTAAAAATTATTTCGAGAAATACTCATACAGTCCGCTTGGGAGATAGCTTATTTTCAATATCAAAGCAATATTCTGTGAATCAGTACGAAATTGCACAGTTAAATGCTATAAAAGAACCATACGAGTTGCAAGTTGGGCAGGTTCTGCAACTACCAGACGTAAAAGATTTTTCAGTTTTTGAAATGACGTCACCTAGCAAAGAGATATTAGCTATTGAAATTCAACCTGATTCTCTCTCTGCTATCGAGGATGAACAAGTAATTATTGAAAAAAATACTGAGAGAAAGTTTTTCGTTGCACCCAAGTTAGTCGCGGGTGATTCATTTAATTGGCCATTATCAGGCCAGATTATTAATCCTTTTGGTCTAGCAGAACGAGGGGTTCATAATGACGGAGTAGATATTGCTGCTAGTTTTGGTTCAGATATTCAAACAACAGCTCCTGGAACTGTTGCATATATAGGTACTGGGCTAAAATCTTTTGGTACACTTATTCTGGTTAAGCATGATGGCGGTATTATTTCTGCTTATGCTCATTTATCCGAAGTGCTTGTGAACGAGGGAGATGTTCTTTCATCGGGCCAGATAATTGGAAGGGTAGGGCAAACGGGTAGAGTTGGGTCTCCAACTTTGCATTTTGAGATTAGACAGAATAGAACACCAATAGACCCGGCTAGTGTAATTGAATCATAAAAAAATAAAATATCTCAGTAATTTATTTTTTGAGTGTAATACCAAGTGTGCCTGCTAAATGTATAATAAATTGATATGCTGTTCTGCCAGAACGGTGTCCACGTCCCATACACCAAGTCAATGCTTGACTCTTAGTTTGTTCCAAATCGACTGGAAGTTCATAAAAACCAACATAACTCTCAATCATAGACAAATAAGTATCCTGGTCAACAGAATGGAAGCCAATCCACAAACCAAATCTATCAGATAAAGAGATTTTTTCTTCAATTGCTTCAGATGGGTTGATAGCTGTGCCTCTTTCATTATCTATCATTTGACGAGGCATCAAGTGTCTTCTATTCGAAGTGGCATAAAATACGATATTGTCAGGTCTCCCGGAAAGACCGCCTTCAAGCACAGCTTTTAGAGATTTATAACTAGAGTCAGCCTCTTCAAATGCTAAATCGTCGCAAAAAAGAATAAACCTCCGGTTACTATGTTTAAGTACCTGCATTATATGAGGTAAATCTTGTATATCCTCTCTCTGTACTTCAACAATAGCGCAATCAAGTCCCTCAGATAAAAGCTGACCATGAACCGCTTTTAAAAGAGAAGATTTTCCAGTTCCTCTTGCCCCCCACAATAAGGCGTTATTAGCTTTTAATCCTCTTGCAAATGCACGACTATTTTCAAGTAGTTCTCGTTTTTGTGGTTCAATACCTTGTAAGCACGACAAAGGTAAACGCTCAATTTCTTCTATTGTTTGAAGTTTACGTAATTGTGCCTCCCAGATAAAACCCTCAGCTTTCTCTAAATTATGAGGAAATTGATATGAAGGCGCTATTCTCTCAAGTGCTTCAGCCATTCGACTAAGTAAAAAAGTTATCTGTTCTAAATCAAGTTTATTTGTCATTAAATTTTCTTAGAGGTAATTGTTGTTATTCAATGTTACTCTATCAGTATATATATTATCATTGCAAAACGAAAAAATATTGTTTCGGAGTAGACGTTAGACATAAGGTTGTTTATTGTTCGACAATTATCTTTATGATTAAGTTTTAAATAGTACAAATAACAAAAAATTATTTGAGAGGTATCCATGTTCATCAGTACTGCATTTGCACAGTCCGCCGGCCCTTCAATGATTGCATCGCAATTACTTCCATTTGTTCTCATCTTTGGTGTTTTTTATCTTATGCTGATAAGACCTCAGCAGAAACGTGCAAAGCAGCATAAAGAGATGGTTTCTAAGCTCTCAAGAGGAGATAAAGTAATTATTTCTAGTGGTATTACAGGCATAGTCTCCAAAGCAGTAGCAGAAAAAGATACTATTGAGGTTGAAATTGCAACCGGTATATATGTAAATCTTCTTCGTGCTAACGTAACCACTCTACTCGATAACAATAGCACTATAACGTTGCCACAAAAAGCACCAGCTAAAAAGTCATCGCAAAAAACTAAGAAGTCTTAAATCTACATAATAGATATTTTTTAATAGTTAGAGTAATTGTACTAAATGAGGGTAGTATATGTTACATTTTGAAGTATGGAAACGGTTCGTTATTCTAATTGTGTTCTTAGCTGGCCTGCTTTTTGCGTTGCCTAATATAGTATCAGTGCCCTTTCTTCCTGGAAAATCTATAAATTTAGGTCTAGATTTGAGAGGTGGGTCTCATTTATTACTTCGAACCGATATTAATACGGTAGTATCTGAAAGACTTAGTGATATTGCTGAAGGTATAAGAATCTCCCTCAGAGAAGAGAAGGTAAAATTCAAATCATTATCTTCTGACAATGATGCCGTAAGTTTCGTTATTCGCGATAATGATGATTATTCTAAAAGAGACAATATTTTAAAAGAATTTGGTAATGATTTTGTTGTAGAAACAAATGGAGATGCAACTCGAATTTATTTTAGTGAGAGCGGTTTTATTGAGTTACAGTCTCGTACTGTCGAACAAGCTATAGAGATAATCCGTCGCCGATTAGACCCTGATGGTACAAAGGAACCAGTTATCCAACGACAAGGTGTAGATAGAATATTAGTTCAAGTGCCTGGTATAGATAATCCTGAGCGCGTTAAAGCGTTACTTGGAAGAACGGCAAGACTCACTTTTCAATTAGTTGATATGAGGGTCACAGGGGCGGAGGCTAAATCTAGTGGACGAGTTCCCCCAGGATCAGTGTTACTTGAATCCTCTTCAAACGAAGGCCAATATTTTGTTGTTGAGAAGAGGGTAATGGTCAGTGGTGATATGTTGGAAACTGCTTCAGCAGGGTTTGACCAAAATAACAGTCCTGCGATTAATTTTTCTCTAAATTCTATTGGCGCAAAAAAATTTGCTACTGTAACGGGAAATAATATTGGTCGCCCTTTCGCAATTATACTAGATGGTTTGGTGGTCTCAGCTCCGACCATTAGAGCTCAAATATTTGCAAATGGCCAGATTACAGGTGATTTTTCCATTCAAGAAAGCAATGACCTTGCGCTTGTGCTGAGAGCGGGAGCTTTGCCAGCGCCTCTTACTGTTCTTGAGGAAAGGTCAATTGGCCCTGGACTAGGTGCAGACTCCATCGCAGCAGGGCAAATAGCAGCTATCGTGGGTGTAATTCTGGTTATCTTATTTATCGTGCTAAGTTATGGAATTTATGGCGCAATGGCATCTGTTGGATTATTAGTAAATTTAATGCTCATTCTTGGCGCCTTAACATTGCTTCAAGCAACTCTAACCTTGCCTGGTATCGCAGGAATTGTTTTGACTATGGGAATGGCAGTTGACTCTAACGTTCTTATCTTTGAAAGAATAAGAGAAGAATTACGAAGAGGTAGAGCTATAAGGGATGCGATTATGGCAGGGTATTCTCGAGCTATCGCAACCATTATCGATGCGAATTTGACCACGCTCATTGCGTCTATATTATTGTATGTCTTTGGCTCTGGTCCTGTGCGTGGATTTTCAGTTACACTGGGAATTGGGATTATAACCTCTTTATTTACCGCCATTCTATTTACCAGAATGTTAATTGTACTCTGGATAAATGCAACCAAACCCAAAACACTTGTTATTTAAGGATACAACTTAAATGTTTAGGTTAAAACTTATTCCAGACAATCCTTCATTTATTTTCCTAAATTATTTTAAATTTGGATTTATTTTTTCTGCGGTATTAATTGTTCTTTCGATAAGTTCATTTTTATTTCAAGGGTTAAATCTTGGAATTGATTTTAAGGGAGGTACACTAATTGAAGCTAAATCTAAATCCGGAAAAGCTGATGTGCAGCAATTAAGAAATGGGCTTCAGGGAAACTCCTTTGGAGAGGTGTCGATACAATTATTTGGTGGAGAAGATGAAGTTCTTATACGTATTCAAAAACAAGAGGGAGATGAACAAGCTCAAATTAAGGTAATTAAGGAAGTTAATTCACTTATTTCTGATAAATACACGGTAAGGCGGACAGAGTTCGTAGGCCCTACAATTGGCGCAGAGCTGACGCAAAAAGGTATTTTAGCTGTAATTACTGCTCTTATTGCCATCATGATATATATTTGGTTTAGATTCGAATGGCAGTATTCGATTGCAGCTATTCTTGCGCTAAGTCATGATGTGATTTCTACAATTGGATTTTTTGCAATAACATCATTTGAATTTAATCTTGCAACAATTGCAGCTATTCTTACTATTTCAGGTTATTCTATTAATGATACTGTTGTGGTATTTGACAGGATTAGAGAAAACTTTAGAAGATATAAAAGCTGGAAACAAAATGATATTATCAATAAGTCATTGAACGAAACATTATCACGCACAGTTATGACCTCTCTTACCACTGCACTTGCTTTGATTGCTATTATTGTTTTTGGAGGCCCTGTTTTACGAGATTTTGCTGCAGCTATGCTATGGGGGGTGTTTATCGGCACTTATTCTTCTATTTTTATCGCGGCTGGTGTGCTTACATATGTTTCCCTAAATAGAGGTGAGGATGATAATGGTAATGTTTCGAAGCCAGAGTTTGAAGAATGAGTATCCAGATGGCTAATCAAAACGCTCTTATTAATAAACTAATTTCTGTTCAAAGCTTTGAGTCGGATGGCAAGCTAAAAATATTACGTGGTTATTTTGGTGGCGGTTTCCAGGTAAATGACGAATTTGTTTCTGGCAGTATTATTTTATATCCAAGAAAATTATTAAATTGTCCAATATCTAATTCGTCAGAAATATCTAAGGAATTATTGGATCCACATATAAAGGATATTAAACCAGATATGCTATTGGTGGGAGTCGGCGATAATCCAACTCATTTATACCAGCCTTTGAGGGATTATGCAAAACAAGTTACAATAGGGATTGATATTATGTCTACTTCATCTGCTTGTAGGACTTGGAATGTTTTATTATCTGAGGGAAGAAACGTTGTCGCTTGTTTAATAGCTGTTCCTTGAATTAATTGATGGGCTTACGAGTTGAACAAGCAGAATTGAGGAATTTAAACTATCCTCTTTACCTGTGCACTTCTTTTGTATCACTTTCTAATCAAGCTCTTTTGCAGGATTTGATAAGTTTATCATGCATTCTTACAAATGCTGTGACACAACCTTCCGAGCAAATGTTAAAAGCTATTAGAGTTCAATGGTGGATAGATTGCATCACAGAACTACAAAAAAATAACAGCCCTCTTTCAGATAGAATTATTTCATACATATGTGATGGTCGCTTAAATAAAGAGAAGATTCTCTCTATAATTGAGAATTTTCAAAAAGCTTCCTTTGCTGATAGCTCAGACGAATACCTTAAGGTTTGTTGGAGTTCTATCTTCGACTATTATTGCGTCTTATCTAATCAAGACAGGCTTGAATCCATTAATCTACTTGGTTCTTTAATTTCATATATAGCATTTAATCCAGAAAAGTTAGAAAAATTAATAAAAAACAGAGATATATACAGAGAAATGAATGTTATTAGTTTAATTAAAAGTAAGGATGGGTTTATCAAATCTTGCGTATATTTACTAGTTTTAACAGAACAAAATAAGTTAAAAAATTTTAAGTTTTTGCCTTTTCGATTGTTTTTTAACATGTTGTTTAAAAAATAAATATTTCATTTAGTTTTTAGATTTTATAAATTTTTCCATACTTGCAAGAGAACGTGAAGCGTAGGCAACCCTTCTTTCCCTTCCTTTTATCCTTTTATAATTTTTATTTTTTACTGTAAGAGGCGGGAATAGGCCAAAATTAATATTCATGGGCTGAAAACTCTCTCCGATTGCGCCGCTTATCAAATGTGATAAAAGTGCTCCATGGGCTGTATCTTCTGGTGGTGTAATCCATTGCTTATTTATAATTTCATAAGCAGCCATTTTTCCGGCCATCCCGCCAATAGCAGCAGATTCGACATATCCTTCAACACCTGTTATCTGGCCAGCAAATCGAATTTTAGGCTCTGTTTTTAGTCGAAGTTGATTATCTAAAATGTGAGGAGAATTTATAAATGTATTACGATGTAAACCGCCAAGTCGAGCAAACTCCGCGTTTTCTAACCCTGGTACCATTCTGAATATTCGAGTCTGCTCCGCATATTTAAGCTTTGTTTGAAATCCAACAATATTATATAAGCTTCCTAACTTATTATCCTGTCGCAATTGCACGACCGCAAAGGGACTTGAATTGTCATGGGCATTTTTTAAGCCAACTGGTTTCATAGGACCAAATCTTAAAGTCTCTAATCCCCTTGAGGCCATAATTTCTATAGGCATGCAACCATTGAAATATGGCGTATTTTTTTCCCATTCCCTAAAAAGCATTTTTTCTCCTGCATTGAGCGCCTGGACGAATGCCTCATATTGGGACTTATTCATTGGACAGTTAATATAGTCCTTACCTTCGCCTTTGTCATATCTTGACTGAAACCAGGCTATGTCCATATTGACGCTTTCAAAATACACAATAGGCGCAATTGCATCAAAAAAAGCTAATTCTTTTTCTCCTGTTTTCTTTTTTATTTCTTCCGCAAGTGGCATAGCTGTTAAAGGACCAGTTGCAATGATAATTTGTGACCAATCAGGTTTATCTAATGAGAGAACTTCTTCTCTTTTTATAGTTATTTTTGGGTGAGAGTTTAATGCGAGTTCGACTTCTTTAGAGAATAAATCTCTATCAACAGCTAACGCGCCACCAGCAGGGACCTTGTGCAAATCAGCTATCCTCATGATAAGAGAATCCATCATTCGCATTTCTTGGTGCAAAACACCGACAGCATTTGTTAAATGATCATCAGAACGAAATGAGTTTGAGCATACTAGTTCCGCGAGAGTTTGTGTTTTGTGAACCTCTGTTTTCTTAATTGGACGCATTTCATGTAAAACTACATTTATGCCAATTTTAGCAGCCTGCCACGCAGCTTCAGAGCCAGCTAAACCTCCGCCAATAATGTGTAGAATTTTTGTCACTAGCTTGCCTTATCATGCCGGTATGAGAGCATACGTTTTAGGTATTTACCAGTATATGAGGCATGATTATCTGCTATTTGTTCTGGAGTTCCAGTGGCTAAAATTTTTCCTCCGCCAACCCCACCTTCTGGTCCTAAATCAATAACCCAATCTGCTGTTTTAATTACATCTAAATTATGTTCAATTATAATAATGCTATTCCCGTTTTTCACGAGTTCCTGAAGAACGTCTAATAATTTTGAAATATCTTCGAAGTGTAATCCTGTTGTCGGCTCATCTAAAATATAAACAGTTTTACCGGTTGCCCTTTTGGATAACTCTTTAGATAACTTTACTCGCTGTGCCTCGCCTCCTGAAAGTGTTGTGGCTTGTTGCCCGATCTTTACGTATCCAAGACCCACACGAAGCATCGTCTCTAACTTTTCTCTTATCGAAGGCACAGCAGAAAAAAACTTTACGCCATCTTCAACGCTCATATTGAGAATATCTGCGATAGATTTGCTCTTGAATTTTATTTCTAAAGTTTCTCTATTATATCTATGCCCCTTGCAAACATCGCAAGTTACATACACATCTGGTAGAAAATGCATTTCAATTTTAATAACGCCATCGCCTTGACATGACTCACACCTTCCTCCCTTTACATTAAATGAGAATCTTCCTGGGTTATATCCCCTAACTTTAGCTTCCGGTAATCCTGCAAACCATTCTCGAATTGGAGTAAATGCACCAGTATAAGTAGCAGGATTTGACCTAGGTGTCCTTCCTATAGGAGACTGATCGATAACTACAACTTTATCTAAGTGATGGACCCCCTCAATTTTTTCGCATTTAGATGGTAATTCTTGTGCTCTATGTAAATCCCGAGCCAGGGTTTTCCATAATGTTTCAAGAATGAGAGTAGATTTTCCGCTTCCAGATACACCACTTATACAAACTAAAATTCCTAAAGGAATATCAACTGATATAGATTGTAAATTGTTTCCAGTTGCCTTTTTGATTGTGAGTAGTCGATTTTTATTAACTTTTCTTCTTTTTTCTGGAACAGCTATTTTCTTGATGCCTGATAAATACTGTCCAGTAATAGATTCACTGGCGCTCATGATATTCTCAGCAACACCACTAGCAATAACATTACCACCATGAATACCCGCACCAGGGCCAATATCAACTACAAAGTCTGCACAGCGTATTGCATCCTCGTCGTGCTCTACGACAATGACCGTGTTTCCGAGGTCTCTGAGTCTTGTAAGAGTTCCAAGAAGTCTATCATTATCTCGTTGATGCAATCCTATAGATGGCTCATCAAGTACGTATAATACCCCCGTTAGACCACTACCAATTTGAGATGCTAGTCTAATACGTTGAGACTCTCCACCTGATAAAGTACCGGAGTTTCTTGATAAATTTAAGTAATTTAATCCAACATTATCTAAAAAACCTAATCGTTCATTGATTTCTTTTAAGATCCGTGATGCTATTTCTTTATCTTTGGCCGAGAGATGATTATTTAAGTGGGCAAACCAGTCTACAGCATCTCCAATTGATAACGCAGATATATCTGATATGTCTTTATTCAATATTTTTACGGCCAACGATTCCTTTTTTAATCTTTTGCCTCCACAAGAATCACAAGGTTGAATTCTTCTGTATTTTTCAAGTTCCTCTCTTACCCAATTAGAGTCCGTTTCTCTGTAACGACGTTCTAAATTTGGGAGAATTCCCTCAAATGGTTTAATTGTTTTGTAAGACCTTATTCCATCGTCATAAATCATCTCAACAGGTTTTTCACCGCTACCATGCAAAATTATATCCATATAAACATCTGGTAATTCTTCAAAAGCAACATCAATGGAAAAACCAAATTGATTAGCTATAGACTGAAGCGTTTGTAAATAATATTTTGAACTGGAATTAGCCCAAGGTGCTAAAGCACCTTCTCGTAAGCTAAGCTTCGCATTTGGGATAACAAGTTGCTCGTCAAAATGACTACTCACTCCCAGTCCATCGCAAGAAGGGCATGCACCAAAAGGATTATTAAATGAAAAAAGCCTAGGTTCAATCTCGTCAATCGTAAACCCCGTTACAGGGCAAGCAAATTTTGCGGAAAAGACTGTCTTATGATTTGTTTCTGCATCTTGAACGTAAACTAATCCATCGGACAGAGATAATGCTATTTCTATGGAATCAGCCAAGCGAGTTGCGAGTGAATCGGTTTCTCCTTTTAGAACAATTCTGTCTACAACAATTTCTATATCATGTTTTTTCTTTTTATCGAGTGCAGGAGATGAATCCAAATCATATAATGTTCCATCTATTTTCACACGACTAAAACCTTTTTGAAGAAATCCAGCTAGTTCTTTCTTATATTCTCCTTTTCTCCCTCGGATGATTGGAGATAGTATCATTAGTCTACTTTCGTCCTTCATATCCATCACGATATCGACCATTTGTGAAACTGTTTGTGATTGTATCGGTAGCCCTGTTTCTGGGGAGTAGGGAATTCCCACGCGCGCCCATAATAGACGCATATAATCGTAAATCTCTGTTACTGTGCCAACTGTTGAACGGGGATTGCGTGAAGTTGTTTTTTGTTCAATTGAAATTGCAGGAGATAAACCTTCAATTAGATCAACATCTGGTTTTTGCATCATTTCAAGAAATTGTCTTGCGTAAGCGGAAAGTGATTCCACATATCGGCGTTGACCCTCAGCATAAATTGTATCAAATGCAAGAGATGATTTTCCTGACCCGGAAAGGCCTGTAAAAACAATTAATTTATCGCGAGGGATTTCAAGATTTACATTTTTTAGATTATGCTCTCTTGCTCCTCTTATGCTTATATTTCTAATATTTTCTGTCATGGCTTACTAATAATTTTGAGTTACAATTTATATTAATTCTGATAAGTTAATAATAGTAATCGTGGGCATTTTACGTTATTTAATGTTTTTGCTGAATTTGCTAGTTATAACTAATTTCTAAATAGCCCAGTTTTGAAAAATTGCAATCCATCATGTGCGTCGGGAGTTACTTATGGCAGGAAGTGTAAATAAAGTTATCTTACTTGGTAATTTAGGAAGAGATCCTGATATTAGAGCAACTCAGGATGGTAATAAGATTGTAAATTTATCCATTGCTACCTCGGAACGTTGGAAAGATCGGAACTCAGGAGAGCAAAGAGAAAAAACCGAATGGCATAGAGTAGTAATTTTTAATGAGAATCTAGCGAGAATTGCTGAGCAATATCTTAGAAAAGGCAGTAACGTGTATATTGAGGGACAATTACAAACACGAAAATGGACAGACCAACAAGGTATTGAAAAATATACAACAGAAGTTGTTCTTTCTCGATTTAAAGGAGAGTTAACTCTCCTTGGGAATAGGGGTGATGTGCAGCAAATAAGTGATGAAGGAACTCAAACTGATCCCTTTCATTCCTCACAGGAAGCTCCCCAATTTAATTCATCAATTGAACAGTCCCAAATAAGTGGGCAACTGCCCCCCATGAATGATTTAGATGACGATATCCCGTTTTAGCTGGACTAGAAAAAATTAATATATTTATATAAATGTTGTGGATACCCCTTAAATCTCAAACTATATATAGTGTTTTTCAGCAATTTAATGGTATAATAAGCTAATAATAAATTACTCATAAAATAAAGAGTATTAAAGGTTTAAGAAATAGCGTGACAGATACACCCCAACAATTCGAAAGTAGCGTCTCAATTACAGATGAAATGAAGAGTTCTTATCTTGATTACGCTATGAGCGTTATTGTATCGAGAGCACTCCCAGATGTTAGAGATGGCCTCAAGCCAGTTCATCGGCGAATACTTTATGCTATGATCGAAGGTGGATATGATTGGACGAAACCACACAGGAAATCTGCTCGAATAGTTGGAGATGTAATTAGTAATTTTCATCCTCATGGGGACAGTTCGATCTATGAAGCTATGGTTCGAATGGCTCAGCCATTTTCTATGCGCTTACCGTTGGTTGATGGACAAGGAAATTTTGGTTCGGTTGATGGCGACTCTGCTGCAGCTATGAGGTATACTGAGTCTCGTTTAGCCAGACCAGCAGAATTTTTATTGAGGGATATTGATTCTGATACGGTAAATTATGTTTCTAATTATGATGAAACACAGCTTGAGCCATCTGTTTTGCCTGCTGAATATCCGAACATTTTGGTTAATGGGGCAGGCGGAATTGCTGTAGGAATGGCAACAAATATTCCTCCTCATAATCCAAATGAAGTAATAGACGCATGTATTGCTCTTATGAAAAACCCTGAGCTTAGTGAAGAAGAGCTATTCCAAATCGTAACAGGCCCTGATTTTCCGACAGGAGCTCTCATAATGGGCCGAAAAGGAATAGTAGATGCATTTAAGACAGGACGTGGTTCTATCATCATGAGAGCCAAGGCCTCAGTTATAACTTATGGAAATGATAGGGAAGCAATAATTGTTGATGAAATACCCTATCAGGTAAATAAAGCTTTGTTGCTTGAGCGTATTGGCGAATTAGTCCGTGATAAAACAATTGAGGGTATATCAGATATTCGTGATGAGTCTGATAGAAACGGAATGCGCATCGTTATAGAAATCAAGCGTGATGGTTCTGGTGAAGTAGTTTTGAATCAGCTTTATCGTCATTCAAGATTACAGACAAGTTTTGCTGTTAATATGCTTGCCATGAATAATGGAAAGCCTGGGCAAATGAGTTTACTTGAGGTCTTAAAGGCTTTTTGCGGTTTTAGGGAAGAGGTGGTGCTAAGGAGGACACGTTTTCTGCTAAATAAGGCGAGGGATAGAGCTCATATATTAGCTGGTCTTCTTGTTGCACTTACATCGATTGACCGCATTATACAAATGATACGCTCTGCGCCAAACGCAGAGTCAGCTAGAGATGCCCTTATGGATGAGAGTTGGCCAGCGGAAGAGGTTGCATCCTTTATTGCATTGATTGATGATTTGGGGCATGGGGTGGTAGATGGAAAGTATAAACTCTCTGAAACACAAGCACGTGCAATTTTAGAATTAAGATTACAACGTCTTACTGGTATGGAACAAAGTAAACTTGCAGAGGAAACGCAAGAATTATCAATTAAAATTAAAGAACTTTTAGACATTTTATCAAATAAAAATAGTTTGATAGAAGTAATCTTGAAAGAATTTTTTGAGGTAAGAGAAAAACTAGACTCTCCTCGAAGAACATTAATTTCTGATTCGCTTGCTGAACAAGATGATGAAGATTTAATACAGCAGGAGGATATGGTGGTCACTGTATCTCATCGTGGCTATATCAAACGTGTTGTGTTAAGTGACTATAGGGCTCAACGACGCGGGGGTAAAGGCAGAGCTGGGATGAAAACCCGTGATGAAGATTTTGTTACAAATTTGTTTGTTGCAAATACTCATACCCCAATTTTGTTTTTTACCTCAAGAGGGATGGTTTATCAGCTGAAATGCTATAAGTTACCGCTTGGCTCACCTCAATCTATTGGGAAAGCAATGGTGAATTTATTGCCTATAGAGACAGAAGAAACTATTCAGGCTGTTATGCCAATGCCACAAGATAAAGAGAGTTGGGATAATTTAAACATATTATTTGCAACATCATCCGGTTCAATTAGAAGAAACAAATTGAATGATTTTGTAAACATAAAGCGCAATGGAAAAATCGCGATTAAGCTCTCCGAAAATGATAAATTGATTGGCGTTACAACCTGTTATGATGATTCTCAAATTTTACTCGCATCCAAAAACGGTAAGGCAATTCGCTTTTCAATTAATCAAGTCCGAGTTTTTAAGGGTAGGGATAGTTCTGGTGTCCGAGGCATCAAATTGCTTGGAAATGACCAAGTTGTATCAATGAGCGTTATAGCGGATGAAACAAATGAATTTGTTTTGTCCATCTGTGAAAACGGATATGGAAAAAGAACTAAAGTAACAGATTACAGGGAAACTGGTCGAGGTGGTCTCGGTGTAGCTAATATTGAAACAAGCCACCGTAATGGAAACGTAGTAGCATCATTCATAGTATTTGAAACTGACCAAATTATGCTGGTCACTATTTCTGGTCAAATAATTCGAATTAGAATCAATGGAAATGATGGTGATAACATTCGTATCACTGGTAGAAAAACACAGGGTGTAAGATTATTTGAGCTAGCTGAAGATGAAAAAGTTGTTTCCGTTGCCATTATAAGAGAAGATGATAACGAAAATTCTGATAACATTGAATCAACAGAAAATTATAATGGAAATTCTGGTAAATCTGATATTGAGTTGACTGAGGGCCTAGTTAAAAACAATGAAGAAAATTAATCTGATGAAGTTCAGGAATTATCGGAAATAAAGAAATGGCTCAAATAGCATTATATCCAGGAACATTCGATCCATTAACATTTGGACATTTAGATATGGTGGTGCGTGCATCCACTTTATCTTCAAAACTAATAGTGGGTATTGCAGAAAATCCTGGTAAAAATCCTTTATTTAGCCTTGAACAAAGAAAGCGCTTCGTAGAAATCGAAATAAATACAATGAAAGATAAGGGTGTTATTTCCGAGAGCGTTGAAGTCCAGGCATTCACAGGACTATTAACTGACTTTGCTAAACGCGTGAACGCATCCATGTTGATAAGAGGGCTGCGGGCTGTTTCAGATTTCGAGTATGAATTCCAGATGGCCAGTGCTAATAAAAGATTACACGAAAATTTAGAAACAGTTTTTTTAACAGCATCAGAAAAACAGCATTTTGTCGCATCTAAATTAGTAAAAGAGATAGCGCGTTATGGTGGGGATGTAAGCTCTTTTGTTCCGAATGTTATTGAAAAAGAATTGATGTTACTTTTTAATAAATAACTATAAATTATTGTAAAATTGAGATAAAAAAGTTATTTAATTAAATTTGGTGATACTCTTATACCATTTAAAGCCCCAAAAAAGGTTTTTTTGGGGCTTTAAACTATTATTTTAGTCCTCTTGAGGTAAAATTAAGTTTAAGGTAACAGCTAAAAGCGCAGTAGGCGCTACTGCTGAGGTGGCTAATGTTTTCCAAATTCCTGGAAGATATTGAACTGCTGACGGAACTAAATTCAGACCTAAGCCTACAGCAAGGGAAACTGAAATAATTATCATGTTTCGACGTGACATCTTCACAGTGCTAAGCATATTCATCCCAGCAGCAGCAACCATTCCAAACATAACTATAACTCCCCCACCTAATACAGGTAATGGCATAGAAGAAATTACTGCGCCAATCTTTGGTATTAAACCACAAATTACCATAATAAGTCCTGCTATTGTAACAACATGGCGAGACATAATTCCTGTCATACCAACAATTCCAACATTTTGGCTGAATGAGGTATTTGGAAGTCCACCAAAAACACCCGCAACTGCAGTTCCTAATCCGTCCGCATAGGTTGCTCCAGATATCTCCTCATCAGTCGCATCTCGACCCGCACCAGCTTTTGTTGTGGCAGAAGTATCACCTACCGTTTCAATTGCAGATACAATAGAAACGAGGGTTACACCAATAACAGCGCCAAGACTAAATTCGAAACCATAAGGCATTACCTCTGGAATTTGAAACCAAGCAGATTTTGCAACACCGCCAAAGCTAACCATCCCCATAAAAATAGCAACAATGTAACCGGCAATTAATCCAATTAAAACTGCCGCATTAGAAATTAATCCCTTAGTCATAAATTTACAAATTAATGATACTACAACTACTGTAAGTGCTACTGACCAGTGCATTAAAGAACCAAAACTCTCAGCATTCATTTGAAATTCAGCAGCCCCACCAGCTGAATATTTAATTGCAACTGGAATTAAGTATAATCCTATTGCCAAGATAACCAGGCCAGTAACCAATGGAGGAAACATGAAGCGAATATTTTGAATTATGCTTCCTAATGCGAAATGAATTAATCCTGCTATTATACAGGCTGTGAGAGCCACGCTAAGGCCCTGAGTAGCAGCTACACCAGCCAAAACTCCAACGAATGCGAAGCTTGTACCTTGCATAATAGGTAATCGACTACCTATTGGACCCGCACCGATTGTTTGAAATAACGTTGCTATTCCAGCAAAAAGCATGGCCATTTGGATTAAATAAATTTGTTCTGCACCACCAAAGGCCAGTCCTGCTGCTCCAGCGACAATTATAGAGGGAGTAACATTTGATGCAAACATCGCTAAGACATGCTGTAATCCCAAGGGAATTGCTTGTCCAATGGGTGGCGTATTATTAGGATTGGCATAATCAATATCAGACATAATTCTTCTCCTAGTTAAGTATATACTTTAAATTAAAAGCATAACTGTAATTTGAGCATCCATAGTTAGATATAGTATCAAAACTTAATTAGACGCACTACATGTAGAAGGCTAGCAACAAATTAGCCATTCGTCAAAAAAGCTATTTTTTATTAATTATTGAAAACGCACTAAATAACGTTAATTGAATTCGGTCAATTATTATTCAACAAAACAAGGTATTAAAAAAAATTAATTTATTAAGCTAATAAATTCTTTCAGTTTTTGACTAGAAAAATATTGCCTCTATTTTTTCCTGCACGTTTAGAGTGATTTTTTCAAGCCATCTAGTATATTTAAATCCCATCCTGCATGGTTATCTTCGATTATAACCAATGAAAGAAGATACTTCTTTTCTAGTGATGAAAAATAAGGAAATAGAACTTTATCTTCAAATTAATATGGATTTAGCGTTACTCTTAACTACTTAACCATATCGATACAATAAGTTGTAAACCCAAGTTTCATAATTTTGTATTCGTGGATGTTATCTACAAATTTTTTAATTTCCTTTAACTGCGTTTTTGTTAAATTATCTAAAGCATCTAAATGATAAAACTTTAGTACATGCTCAAATACTAAATTATTTACAATAGTTTTAACATCTTCTTCCCATTGCCCTGAGGCAAGTTCAGCTGCATCGCCTATTTCTTTCCAATCAAACATATTTTTTCTTTCTAAAAAATGAGCCAAAATCAATCACTTGACTATACACAATCAAAATCACGAGTCTTGTTGATTCTTTTTAGTTTTTTCTCACGCGCACTCTTATAGTAAGATAAAAAAAGAGTATTTTATGTCTATAGGTAATGTGATAGTCTGTATTTAAATTTTGGCCTAAATCACTTGACCTGAAGATTGCTTTTGAGCTACTAAGTCCCCATGGTGAGGGCGGTTAGCTCAGCTGGTAGAGCAAGTGACTTTTAATCACTGGGTCACAGGTTCGAATCCTGTACCGCTCACCACCATAATACGCTCCGTGACTGTTTATTTATAAACCTTTCCATATTAAACTTATTTATAATTTTTTTAAGTCAATAACGAATACAACTTTTTTATTTTTTAAACGTTAACTTTAATTGAATTAATTTAATTATATTTTTTACACTTTTAACCGAGCCGTATTTTTTGGTCTATTGCTAAATGAGCGCCCGCATCTTGATGGGATATAATAAGCGTAATTGTATTCATTTTTTTTGTATGTTCTTGAATAATAAAACATACTTTTTTAACCATATCTTTATCTAAAGCAGAAAAGGGTTCGTCTAATAATATAATTGGTTTTTCTCGTAATAAAGTTTTGATAAGTGCAACACGTTGGAGTTCACCCCCAGATAGTTCACTAGAGTTTCTATCAATAAAGGAAAAAAGTTTTAAAAAATTTAGTTTATTTTCAATATCTTTTGAAAAATTTTTAACCCCTAACATTAGATTCTGCCTTACAGATAAGTGAGGAAAAAGGTTATCACTTTGAAACATAGTAGAGACAGGTCTCTTCCAGGGAGGTATAATTAGTAAATTTTTACCTTCAAAAGTTACTGAGCCAGAAGCTGGTTCATAAAATCCAGAAATAATATTGAACAATGTGGTTTTGCCGATCCCTGATGGCCCATTAATTAAAACTATTTTTCCTGCAGATGCTTCTAAATTTACCTCCATTTTAATAGAATTTGGCCATTTAAAAATCAATTCATTTATTAGTAGCATTGTTAATCACCAATTGACTAAAGCTTTGGAATCTCTCGAAGGACATTAATATTAAACCAAAAATAAAATAAGTTATAAAAATATATCCCAGAATAAATATACCTAACATATCCGCTTCACTAGCCCCATATCGACTAAAGAGTTGATAGAGATAATAAGGCAATGTCTCAAAATCTTTATTGCCAAATAAAGTGATTACACTCAGATCACCTAACGAAAAAGCAAAACTTATACCTAGCACAAGCTGTAATTCACGATTTATGGCAGGCGAAGTTAAAATAATGAATTTTCTCAACCCTGTTATACCTAATTGTAGGGACAGCTTTTCATGCTGTAAAAGTGTTTTTTCTAACGCCGGAGATAATATACGTAAAATAAAAGGTAAGGAAAAAAGTACATTTGCTGATAATACCAACCAAAATGCATGTTCAAAAAAGTTAATATAATTTCGAAGAAGAATAAAACAGCCTGTAGCAAAAACAATTGCTGGCATCAGCAGATAAAAAGATACAGAAAAATCAATAAAATGAATTGAGAAGCGACTACCTAATTGTGTTAATCTAAATCTACTATGAATTAAAATAATCGCGATTATCGTACTAAAAATTGAAGAAAAAAAAGCAAGTTTAGTAGATGTGTATAGGGCATTCCAGAATCTATCTTGTGCGAATAAATTTAGACCAGAAGACAAGTCAAGGCGGTAAAAAAGTGCTACTAACGGTATTAAAATAAGGATAACAAATATTACAAAGCAGAAAAAATCAGTCAACTTTGAGAATAAACTCTCCATATCATTTCTAATTATTGTATTTCTTGAATTTAGCGCAGGGGAGGTAAGGGAAAAGTTTAGTGGTTTTGATACTAAAATTAGAACTGAGCAAATTAAAATTTGGATTATACTCAAAGATGCCGCCAATTGCATATCAAAAGAGAAACGAACAGCGTGGTAGATAGAAACCTCGAACGTTGTTACGTTGGGTCCGCCTCCCAGCATCAGCACTATTGAAAAGGAAGTAAAACATAGCAGAAAAATTAAACTTGCCAAAGGAACCAATAAGGATTTAAACGTTGGCCATTCAATAACTTTAAATATCTCAATTTCTGTTAGATTGTTGTGGGATGCTATCTTCCAGTAGTAGTTTGGTTGGGATTTTAAAGCAGAATAAGCGACCCTCAAAACAAGAGGAGCGTTGAAAAATACATGCGCAAGTATAACCATCCACAATCCAAATAGTGAAATACCAGTTAGTCCCATAGAACTCATAAAACCAGACCTTCCCCAAACTGCAACAATCCCAAGAGCAGCTACAGTAGTAGGAACAACTAGTGCCAGAAAGCTTGTAGATAAAACAATTTTAACAAGCCATGGATTTCCTCTCCGGTGGAGAGCTCTTGCACACATTATTCCAACTATCAAAGAAAAAAACGTAGAAAGAAATGCTTGCCAACCGGCACTTTTAATTATGTAAAAGGTGCTGGAAGAAAAGATGATACCAAAATAATCATCATTATTGGCCATTCTAAACAGCTGAGCTAAAATAGCGCATCCTAGCAATGATAATATTAATCCAAAAAACAGACCATATAATCTGGAAAGTTTGAAGTGCTTTAATAAAACAAGGGACTGAGTAATATTAAAAAATTCTGCCCCCTGTTTTTCTGTCCCCTTTATTTTGTGCTTGCGGTAAGCCACTCATCAATCCAATTTTTTTGATTTGTAGCCACAATTTCAGAATCAAAAAGAAGAGTTTTAGACGGTTTGGCAAGCGCCTCAAACCCTTCTGGTATTTCTGCATTGTAAGCCGGATACATCCAATTTGTTGTGGGTATGATGTTCTGAAATTCAGGTGATGCCATAAATTCCAAAAATTGGGCCGCTAGCTCTGGCTCAGAAGAACTTTTCAGCATTCCCGCCACCTCGATTTGTAAATAGTTTCCTTCTGCAAAAACAGTAGCATCATAATGATCATTTTCTTCTGCAATTAAATGATAAGCAGGCGAGGTAGTGTAAGATAACACCATATCCGCTTCTCCATCTAAGAAGAGAGCATAAGCTTCTGACCATCCTTTTGTCACAGTGAGAATTTTTGGTTGTAACTCTCTCCAGTAATCAGTTGCCTTATCACCATATACAGATTTGACCCATAATAATAAGCCCAAACCTGGGGTTGAAGTTCTTGGGTCTTGAATTACAACTTTAATATCATTAGGCATATTCGATAATTCTTGAAAAGATTTTGGCGGATTTTTTAAAATATTTTTATTAAAGACAAATCCAAACCATCCCCAATCAAATGGCATGAATATTTTATCAGAATATTCAATAGGTAATGAGCTATTCTTAACATGAATATCTTTTATTGTGCTTGGCAACTCAGCAAAATATCCTGTCTCTTTCGCAATGTGAACAAGATTTGTATCAAGTCCGAGTACGATATCTGCCTTTGTATTTTTTCCTTCAAGCTGTATCCTTCCTAAAATTCCAATAGAACTGTCTAAACCTAAAAATTGCAAGTCACACTCACATATCTTTTCAAATTCTGTTTCAACAGCTGGGCCAGGTCCCCAGTCCGATGTAAATGAGTCATAGGTGTATATTGTAAGGACTGGTTTTGCTGCTATAGCCGGACTCATAACCGACAAATACGTTATAAAAATAAAAGCAAGTCTTAGAATATTCATATTAATATTTCCATTCTTTTAAAAACACAAAAATACGACTTTGCGCAAAACAAAGAATTAAATGAAATGGATATATAAACATTTGCAGTTATTCTCTTTCCTACGCCAGCATTATCCGGTTCAGGTTCATGGGTATATCTCAGCCCAATGAAAGTTGGGCACCCCAAGAGGTTAAATACTTGAGATTATTTTAAAAAAAATTTTTAAAAAGTAAATATATTTTTAATAAAAATAATTTGATGGAGATAATAGCTTATTAAGCTGATGTTTAACATTACAGATAGATTTCTTCTATTAGTGATATTATTTGTTCATCCCTGTTCAACCCACCTAAAATTGAAATTCCAAAAGGTAGAGGAAGTGACAAGGAAAAAGGCAACGAAATTTGAGGCCTTCCTGTTAAACCTGCAATACAAGTAAAATTATGAATTTTTTTTCGGAATAGTGTCAATTCTTGATTTATTTTACCTTTATTTAAAGCGGGCATAGGTGTAGTGGGAAAGATTGCCACGCAATCATCTTCTATTAAGGAGTCAATGCTTTGTTTAAATATATTTCTGTTTTTGGCTGATCTTTTATAGTCAGTTTCAGTTATGCTATCGGCAAAATTTATTCTCTCTTGAATATTTTTTCTTAATTTAAGGTCATTATTTTTTATAAATTTTACAATACCTTTTTTGGCTTCCCAGCCCTGTATTATTTGAAAATCCATAATAGCACTCTCAAAGTTAATTTTAGAGAAGGATTTTACCTGTATATTACCATAGCTTTCCAAACTTTTAATCCACTTTCTTGAAGCAGTGTAAATTTCTTTAGTACAATGTTTAAATAAATCGTCTACTACAATGAATCTTTTAATTTTATTATTTTTAGAGCAATAGTTTTTCAAAAGAATTTTTCCTACCTTTGCCAGTAGTTCTGGTTTTTTTGTTAACCATCCAAGTGTATCAAGGGAAGGTGCTAAAGCTGTCACACCGTTGGTTGGAATTCTTCCATGTGTTGGTCGAATCCCAAACATGCTGCAAAAGGAGGCTGGTACTCTAATTGAGCCGCCGGTGTCACTTCCTAACGCAAAATCAACTAAGTCGTAACCCACTGAAGATGCAGCTCCTGATGATGAACCACCAGGAACTAACTTTTCGTTTATCCAATTTTTAGGCTGTTGAAACGAACTTTCGATACCCGTAAGACTATAAAAAAATTCATCGCAGTTAGTAACTCCAATTAGTTTTGCTCCTTCATTTAAAAGTGAAGTTATTACAGGACTAGTTTTATTACAGGGTTCAAATTTAGCTAAGCTACCTTTGTGACCATTGCTCTTTACGTGACCTTTTAGATCAAACAAATCTTTTATAGAAAAAGTGTAATTATCTAAAATACCAGACTTCGTTGGAAATTCGTTAAAATTTACATTACATTCTACAAAAATATTACTTGGCATTTAATTTAAAATATTTCTTGAAAAAAATTTTAATTTTTAGCGTTCGCAAAATCTCCAATAAAATCTAGAGGTCCATCATAATCTTCAAATAATAAAATCCTACAAGGGCACGCCTCTAGACCTTCATATCTCCATGGAAAGGCTCCAATTAAGCCTCTTTTATTTGAGGCTAATTCAATATCACCACCTATATTTTCAGCGTGAGTTAAACCTCTATCAAATGCGTAAGTATGAAAAGGAAATATATCATCGGTTATCTCTCTTCCAGACTTAGCGTGTTTATATGAAAAATCGCCAAAAAACTCTTCACAAGACATGCCAATTTGCTTTTCAAATTTCTTTGCCAAATCTGGACGCATGTTTCTAATAGATGTATTCATCGAGTGGTCTCCAGAACCACAATCGATACCAAACCATTTAATTTTTTTGTCAAGCATCCATTCTAATAATTCAATATTCCCCCCTGGATGCATGCAAAAATATCGAACTAAATCTTGATTTTCTTGACCTTCCCAATATTTATGGAAGCCGGTGTTTAAAATAAGGATGTCTCCTTCTTTCACGTCAACGGGTGAATCCTCTATCATTTTAGGAGTAATAACAGACCAGTCGTCGCAATGCTTTGAAATGTCCACCACTGCGCCAGGTCCCATCAAAAAATCGAGTGAATAAGAGGCCATGTCTCCCATTCCATCAGTACCATGCATCGCTCCATCTATATGGGTCCCAGAATGAAGAGCAATATCAATTCTCTGCGTTACAATTGTCTTTGTTTGGAGGTTAGCTGCATAAAACATTTTATTCCCTGCATACCCAACCCAACCTGGGGTGTGTATGTTCATTTTATGTGTCAAATCATATACTTTCATTTATATCTCCTTATTAAAAATCATACTTCTTAGGTAACTTCCCAACATTTTTTAAAAGATGCCTGTCAGCAGGTGAAGGGCCTCCCACACTTATGATTTTCTCACCAGCATCAGCTCTAACAGCATGTTTGATTCCAATAGGCACATGAATAAGGTCATTCTTACGGAATTGGTGAACTTCTCCTGTATCATGATTTTTTATACTACCTTTACCTTCTAATATAAAAATTGTATCTTCAGACTCCTTATGTATATGGGGGATGTTCTCTTCACCAGGTTCTAAGACTACATAGTTCATATTTGCAGTCTCCGAGTCTTCTCCAAGCCAAACTATAAAGCGGGCATCACTTGAAATTATGGGTAATCTAAGACCTGGATTATCAATATCAAAAATTTTTATCGCCATTTTAATCACCAATACTTAAAATATTTTCATCAAACGGACAGGGGCCACCGAGCAAGGTTAGTTCATCTTCTAAAGTAATGAAACTAAACAAAGTTTCGGGCGTTATAAATACCATTTTATCTTTGTAAATATTGTCTTTTTTATTTGCTGTTTCATCAAAAATTATACCTTTCCCCTGCATAACAAAAAAAACACACTCAGAGGATAAAGATAATGGATTTGTTTTTTGATTTTTATCCAGTTGAATTTTGAGTGATGTTCTCCACTTTGCCCCATCCTTTGGTGTGAGAATTGGAGTGAGAGAAATCTTTTTATTTTTTTGGGTTATAGGGCTGATTTCGTCTGAATTTATGATTTGTATAGGTTCCATATAATATTACCAATCTAAGTTCCTTGCAAAATACAATTGAGATAACCGGTTTTTTGAATAAAAAATAACATCATATTTGTACTATTTTGTATATTGTATACTGAAACATATTACATTACTATGATCAAATGAATTCAAAGAGTTTTATGTCCTGGAAAATGTTTTGAAAGCAAGTAACTTTCTCTATTTGAAACCTAAAAGTTTAGATGAAGCTCTAGCTTACCTAGCTGCTAACGAGGAGCCTAGAATAATAGCTGGAGGACAAAGTCTTGTTGCTGCTATGAATATGAAGTTGGCACAGCCCGAGACTATTATAGACATAGGAGAGATAGACGGTCTTAATATTTTCGAAGCTACCTCAAACGAGGTTCACATTGGCGCACTTGTAACGCATAGCGAGATTGAGTTTAGTAAAAGTTCTTCAAAGTTGATATCTTTTTTAAAAGAGGTCTCTAAAAACATAGCTCATACTCCAATAAGATCTAAGGGAACTTTTTGTGGAGCAGTAGCTAATTCTGATCCAGCTTCTGAATGGTGTTCTTGTTTGTTAGCGTTAGATGGTTCCGTTGAAGTGATTGGACAGGACAGGCAGAAGAGAATTGTGGATAGTAAGGAATTTTTTATTGCTCCTTATTTAACAAATATAGGTTTTGATGAGATTTTGGTATCTATAAAATTTCCAGAGATTAATAAGCATACCAAGTTAGGTTTTAACGAGTATGCAAGGCGGGCTGGAGATTATGCAATTGCGATGTGTGTATCAAAATTAGATATGAAGGGTGAAAAAGTTGTAGATGGAAATATTGTAATTGGTGCGGCTACCGAGACCCCGATAATTGCAGAAAAAGCTAAAAATTTTTTGAAAGGCAAACGTCTTTCGGAGGAAACATCTTGGGAGGCTGCCATAATAGCTTCTGAAAATATCTCAATTTTACCAGACATAGATTCTTCTGAGGAATATAAACGAGATATAGTAAAAGCTGTAACTTATCGTTCATTACTAGCGTGCTCATAAAATGGGTGTGATTGGGATTTCTCAGAAACGGAAAGAAGATCCTTCTTTGTTGACAGGACGGGCAAAATTTGTCGCGGATATGTGTGACGCGTCAACAGAAGTACAGTTTATTAGAAGCCCTATAGCCAAAGGCAAAATAAAAAAAATAAACAGAAAACAGAGTGTAGAGTTAATCACCGGTCACGAATTAGCTGATATAAATCACATATCCTGTAAGTTAGATAAATTTAATTTTATTCCTATTAATCAGCCTATTCTTCCATCTAAAGATATAAAATACGTAGGTCAAGCCATTGGTGCTATTTATAATACCGACCCAAGAAATGAATTGAAACAGGATTTTCCGTTCTTTGAATTTGAAATTGAACAAGGTGTTTATGAAATTAATGATGCCTTAAAATCTGATGCCCCGATAGTGCACGAGCATATTAAAGATAATATTGTTGTTCACGGAAAGTTTGAGACAGATAATTTTGATTACAAATTTGATAATAGCGATTGTAAAGTTGAGATCCAGTTTAAATCAAAAAGACAAAATGCTTCACCCCTTGAGACAAGGGGTTGTGCTGTAAAATTTAATAGGTCTACAGATAGAATAGAATTATATGTCTCTGCTCAGATGCCACATATGTTGAGAACGGGGATTTGTGATTGTCTTAAGATATCTGAAAGTAAATTAAGAGTGATAGCATTAAATGTTGGCGGAGCGTTTGGTCAGAAGATGGCATTATTTCCGGAGTATGTTTTACTCTGTTGGCTAGCACTGCATAAAAAAAGAGATTTTCATTGGATTGAAGATCGCCAAGAAAACTTTGCTTCATCAGCGCATAGTAGAGACCAAATTCATAATGTTAAAGCTTCCTTTGATAAAACAGGAAGACTGCTTGCTTTAAAAACTTATATCAAAGCTAATGTGGGCGCTTACTCAAATTATCCTGTAACGGCCGGCGTAGAACCGTTGATGGCACTCGCAGAATACACTGGGCCCTATGATATATCTGCCTATTCATCAGAGGCATTGGGAGTATTAACCAACACATGTATGATGGCTCCTTACCGAGGTGTCTCAAGACCAGTTATAACGGCTGTTTTAGAAAGGCTTATGGATAAAGCCTCAAAAATTTTAGGAATCGATAGAATTGAGATTCGAAATATAAATTTGATAAAAAAATTTCCCTACAAAACACCAACAAACTTAGTTATTGACGAGGGTTCTTATTCTGAAACGCTTTTATATGCCAAAGATATTATTCTTCAGGAAAACAAAATTTTAAAAAACAATACTAAAGTAAGGGTTAATGAATTAACAGGTATTGGCCTTTCCGTTTTCGGTGAAAGAACCGGATACGGGACAAGCGCATTTGCAGCCAGAGGAATGCAAATAACACCAGGATTTGAGAATTGCGAACTTAGCATGGATCCCTCCGGTAACATTACTGCCAGAGTTGGCATATGTTCTCACGGACAAGGAATAGCTACTACATTGTCTCAGATAATAGCTGACACTCTCGGAATTAACGTTGAAAATATAAATATAGTGCAGGGTGATACTGACAATACACCCTATGGATGGGGGACATTTGCAAGTAGGTCTGTTGTTATATCGGGAGGCGCCTGTCAGATATCAGCTCAAAAACTTTCTATTAAGATTAAAGAGATTGCCTCTTTCTACTTACAATGTGATATAGATGACTTGGAGTTAGAAGGCGGATATGCCGTAAATAAGAAAACAAACTCTAATCTATCTTTAAAAACAATTGGGCGAAAAGTCTATCATTCTAATCACGAAGTTAAGGATATAGCTGGAAGTGAACTTCGTGTATCGAGCTCTTACGACCCTATTGGCACATTTTCGAATGCATGCCACATCGCCAAAATCAAAATAGATACCCTTACAGGAAACGTATCAGTCGAAAAATATTTTGTAATTGAGGATGCTGGAAAATTAATTAATCCAAAAATAGTTGATGGGCAGATAGTTGGTGGAGTAATCCAAGGTATAGGTAACGCTCTGTATGAAGAAATAAAATATGACAAAAACGGAACGATTCTGACAACAAATTTTGCAGATTTCAAGATTCCTACTATGCATGAGGCGCCAAAGATACAAATAAAACATTTAGAAACAATTACCGAATATTCTGAGACTGGTGCTAAAGGATTAGGTGAGGGAGGACTTATAGGTGCGCCGGGCGCTATATTGAGTGCAATCAATAATGCACTAGAGCAGTATGGAGAGGAGATTGATTTTTTTCCCGTCCATCCAAATGATATTAGAGAGGTGTTGAGGAGACATGAGCAAAGGCAATAGTGAGCAAGATATAGAATTTTTTGTAAATGAAAAAAAATTTAACATTTCTGTTAGACCAAGTACTCATCTTGCTGACGCAATTAGAGATAAATGTTCGCTTACTGGCACACATCTAGGATGTGAACATGGTGTTTGTGGGGCCTGTACTATATTGGTTGATAATTTGCCAGTGCGAGGTTGTCTTTACTTAGCTGTTCAGGCGAATGGTAAAAAGATAGAGACTGTAGAGGGTCTAGCTTCAAATGACAAACTTAATGATATTCAGAACTCTTTTTGGGAAAATCACGGCCTTCAATGTGGTTTTTGTACACCAGGTTTTTTAATTTTAACTAAGTGGATGCTCGAAAATTATAATGAACTATCCGAAGAAATAGTTAAAGATGTTCTGTCTTCAAATATATGCAGATGTACTGGATATCAAAATATAATTAAATCAGTAAAACAAGTAGCTATAGAGCAAAACAAATGGGTGGAATAGGTACATCGGCCAAGCGATTAGAGGACCCACCATTATTAATGGGAAAAGGGCTTTTTGTAGCTGACATTAATCATGATAATCAGATTTATATGCGGGTGGTTCGTTCAGATGTGTCTCACGGGAAAATAAATTTGATCGATACGGAATTAGCAAAGAAATTAGATGGGGTTCTAGATATTTGGAGCGCTGCTGATTTTGATAAAATTCCAAAAATAAAATTTAGAATGATGGGAAGAAACGATTTAGAAAACTACCTACAACCTATTCTTGCAGATGGAAAAGTTAGGTATGTTGGCGAACCAATTGCTGTTATTTTTGCAACAGAAAACCATATAGCTGATCGCGCAGCTGAACTACTAGATATAAATATCGAGGTAATGAAACCTCAAATATCAGCCACTGAAAACCCATTAACATTCTCTGGTCATCTCAATAATGAGGCTTGTTTAGTTAAAAAAAAATATGGAGATGTAGATAAGGTATTTAAAACTAGCCACAACCTTTTAGAATTAGAATTTTATGTTGGAAGACATAGTGGTGTGCCTTTAGAAACAAGAGGATTATCAACATATTTTGATAATGAAAGTGATACAATCTTTCTTCATGGCGCTGCTAAAGTTCCTCATGCCAATAAAGTTATTTTATGTGATATGCTGGATATTGATCTAAAAAACTTAGAATTAATAGAAAGTCATGTAGGTGGTGGGTTTGGAGTTAGAGGAGAAATTTACCCAGAGGATGTTATTATCATTTTGGCGACGCAGAAACTCAAAGTTCCAATAAAGTGGTTAGAAGATAGAAAGGAAAACTTAACCGCTACAAACCATTCAAGAGATCAAAGACATTATATTAAAGTTGGATTTGATAATGATGGTTTTATAGAATGTTTGGATGTCGAGTTTTTTACTGATCAGGGCGCATATATTAGAACGCACGGTATAACAGTAAGTGAATTAACGGCCTCAATGTTACCGGGTCCTTATATTATTCCAAATTATAGATGTGTAGGTCATGTAAGACTTACAAACAAAACTCCAAGTGGTACTTATAGATCTCCGGGTAGATTTGAAAGCACCTTTGTGAGGGAGCGGATATTAGATGCAGTAGCTAATCACTTAAATAAAAATCCTTTAGAGGTAAGATTTAAAAACTTTATTCCTTCTAATTTAATGCCATTCAAACGTGGAATTGATACTTTGGGTACTGAAGTTATATTTGATTCAGGCGATTACAAAAGGTTATTAAATAACGCACTGGAAAAACTAAATTTTTCCCAACTTCAGAAAAAGCTTGAATCACGAAGAAAAAATGGAGAGCTTGTCGGTTTTGGTTTTGGGTATTTTATTGAAAAAAGTGGGTTAGGCCCGTTTGATGATGTAAAACTGCATGTTAATAAATTTGGAAAGCTAGAACTCATTACCGGAGCTGCTTCTGTTGGCCAAGGTGTTGAAACTGCTATGGCCCAAATTATCTGTGAAAAGTTAGGTGTGGGCATTGAAGACATTACAGTTTTGCATGGAAAAACCAATTTAATTGAGAGGGGGATGGGCGCGTTTGCAACTAGAGTAACTGTTATGACAGGGTCAGCAACTTTCTTAGCTGTAAATGAGCTTTATGATATAATTATCGATGTTGCCTCCAAAAAACTTCAGCAAGATCGCAATGATATAAAATTAAACACAGATACAGGTCAAATTGAATTGATACACGAATCTGAAGGCCCCAGTGTGGATTTGCAAAATATTTTATGTGAGATTTATAAGGAAAACCCACACAACTCCATAGAAAAAACATTTGAAAATTCACATATGACTTATCCACATGGATTGCATTTTGCTGTTGCAAAAATAGATGAGCTGACTCTCGATATTAATATTGAGAGATATTGTGTTTTTTATGATATTGGAAAAAGCGTAAATCCCATGCTTATCGAAGGTCAAATAGTAGGGGGGGTAGCACAGGGTATAGGAGGTACACTCTTTGAAGAATTCAAGTATGATGACCTAATGCAACCATTATCTACTTCGTTTGTTGATTATAAAATTCCCACATGCAATGAAATTCCTAATGTTGAATGTTATGTTTATCAAAACGATGTGGCAACAGGCAATCCGTTAGGTGTTAAGGGAGCTGGAGAGGCCGGAATAAATGCAGTAGGAGCGGCTGTTGCATCTGCTATAGATAATGCATTGATGTCGAAGAAAACATTTATAGATGAGTTGCCAATTACTCCGGATAAAATTAGGCAAAAAATGCTTGAAAATGTTTAAATACCAAGAAATAATTTCTTAAAATCTTTTGAATTAAGGATTGTTTTAGCATCATCAGATAATCTTATCTCTCCACCATCCATCACATTGACCCACTCAGCAATTTCTAATACATCTTTCGGATTTTCTTCTACAATCCAAGCTACGCTCGTACCGTCATTTAGAATGGTTTTTATACTATCTGCCACCTCTTTAGAAAGTTGAGGTGAGAGCCCAGTAGTCGGTTCATCTAAAATTATTAATTTAGGAGAATTAATCAAAGCGCAACCGATTGCCAGCATTTGCCTCTCTCCTCCAGATAGATTACTCGCTCTAACGTTTATCCTTTCATTCAACCTCGGGAACTTCTCATAAATTTTATTAAATGCAACTTGTCTAGCCGGTTTATCTTGAGCATTTGTTGAAATATCTAAATTTTCTTGGACTGTCATCGATGGAAAAATATTTCTTACTTGTGGAACAAGAGATATTCCAGACGCGATTATGTCGAAAGTAGACATATTCGTAATATTTTTGCCATCAAAAATAATTTCTCCACTAAAATATCGTATAGAATTTATTAGTGATTTTGTTAATGTGGATTTTCCAGAACCATTTGGACCAATTATAGCTGTAAGCTCTCCAGTTTTAAATTGGACGTCAATATTCCGTATAATAGGGATGTTCCCATAACCAGCAGTCAGATTTTTTGTCTCAAGTAACAACACGAACCTCGTTTAGTATTGAAAAGATAGAGTAACGCAATGGTAAATTTGCGTTACTCATATTATTTTAAAATTATTTTTAGCTAGGTGGAAATGCACCAGAGTCTATAACCTCTGAAACCACCCATTCACCGCTATCTACTTTCAGCAATCTGATCGCCGGAGCCCCAGCATTACCAAATTCGTTGTAGTTGATATTACCCGATGCGCCATGATAGTCGATATCGTTGCCTGAGGCTAATTCTTTAACGCCATCCGCAAATGAGCGTACCATTGTGCCTCCAGGTGTAGCAATATCGATCATATTTTCGTCAACGCCTTCACCGGTTAATCCACCAGAAGCTTGCATAGCTAACGCCGTAACCATGATAGCGTCATAGGTCTCAGCCTGATAATACCCAGAAACCGGTTTTTCGCCAAATTTTGCTTCATAAAGACCAGAAAATCTCTGCCAACTTTCTTCGCTCTCCACTTGTCCAGGGACTAGAGCAAAAACACCTTGAGTCGCTTCATTGCCCGCTCCCGCTACAAAGTCGTCAGTTTGCAGATCGGTTGTTACACAAACTGTCCAATCATAACCTCTTGAGTACATTTGTTTAAATAATGTTACGCCAGTAGTTTGACCAGCAGCGATAAGAACAGTATCAACACCAGATTTTTCCATTTCTGCTAGTTCATTATAATAGCTGTTAGCGCCAGGAGTTAATGTAACTGTTTTTACCACTTCGCCACCAAACCTAGAAAAGTTTCTTGTGAATGTATCTCCAGCACTCATTGTTCCTTCGAGATTTTCTACAAATAACCCCACTTTACTTTTCCCTAGTGTCTCTAGCATTACCTTAGCATATGCCACCCCTAGAAAAGAGTCTGATGCGTTAACCCTGTAAATGTATTTTCCAGTTCCACCCTCTTTATCTATTGCTTGTGTTCCTGCGGATGAGGTTATAACAGGCACTTTATTGTCTCGTGCCATTTGTATTATAGCTACTAGCGGGTCACTTTCTGGACCAACTATTACAGGGACGTTGTGGACATCAATAAGCTTTCTTGCTCCTTTGACGGAGCCTTCAATAGTAGACAGATTATCCTCTATTACTAACGCAACGTTTTCTCCATTTACTCCACCTGCATTATTAATTTCCTCTACAGCTAATTTAGCAGCATTATCGAGAGGCGGTGCCCATGCTGCATAATCACCGGTGTACCCAATCATAAAACCAAATTTTACATCGGCATGAACTCCTGTAGAAATGCCTAGAGCAAAGAAAGAAATTAATAAATATTTTAATAAACTCTTTCCTTTATTTAACATTTTCTCCAATTTTCCCTCCATTTAATAAATTTACTCAATTTAAAATGTTTATTTTCTATCTTCTTATTTTTATTTTTGACTTGCTAAACAAAAACATTACTATTTTAATATACTGTATACAAACAAATGAATAAAGAAAGAAAAATTGTAAATTTTAACAATTAGAGCATCAAATGGATATATTTATATACGGATTGGTAACGGGAAGCATTTTGTTAATATGCGCGCTAGGTTTTTCGATGACGTTGAAAACAGAGGGATTTATTAATGTAGCCCATGGTCAAATGTTAATGCTTGGCGCATATTTCACGCTCGGATTGACCTTTATTGGATTACCTTTTATTATCGCCGCCATTTTGAGCGTGCTTTTATGTGGTTTAACTGGGCTCGCTTTTCAAAGAATTTTATTTAAGCCCATAAAGTCCAATGGAATATTAGTACAGCTCTTTACATCAGTTGGTTTAGCATATTTGATTAATGGTATAGTAGGAGCTATTGCTGGTAAACGCATGTTATCTTTTGATATTCCTATATCTAGGGTGGTGAAAGTTGGTGATATTTACCTTGTGACTCCATACGAATTCATGATCCTCGGTATTGTTCTTGCCACTGTGATATTTCTTCATATCTTTTTACAGTACACAATCATGGGGAAACATATTAGAGCGGTAGCAGATAATCAAGATTTAGCCAAAATAAGAGGTATCAATCCCGACAGATGCTCAGATTTAGTTTGGTTTATCGCATCGTCTTTAGCAGGATTGGGAGGTATTTTTCTTGGTATTCTAGGAGCTGTACATCTTAATATGGGCTGGCAACAGATTGTAATGATATTATCAGTGACAGTCCTTGGGGGGCTTGGCAGTATATATGGAGTAATGTTAGCTGGATTGCTTTTAGGTTTTGCGATGGAGTTTGGTCTTTTATTTGTTTCGTCCAATTATAGAACCGCAATTGCGTTTGGAGTGATTATCCTGGTCTTAGTTATTAGACCAGAAGGGCTTCAATCATTGTGGCAAAGTAAGGGGAGGGAGACATAATAATGGAGGGCTTCTTAATATTCTCAATTAGTATTCTGACACTTGCATTTGTTTATGTAATCTTGTGTCTGGCTTTAAATATCGAGTGTGGTGTTGCAGGTATGTGGGACCTTGGGATTGTGTCCTATTTTGGCGTTGGAGCCTATTCTTACGCAATAATTGTGGCGCCAGAGGCCGCGTCCTATCAGCATTATTTGTTTGGATTTGAATCAAATCCTATATACGGAATAGCTTTAGCCATTGTTCTAGGTGGAGTAAGTGCTTATTTGATTGGTCTTCCTTCCTTAAGATTAAGGCGGGAATATTTTTTAATAACAACGATTGCATTTTCAGAGGTGCTTAGAATAACCTTTTCAAATGAAAATTGGCTAACGAACGGGGTTGCTGGTATATATAATATAAAACAACCTCTTAAATCATTTTTTACACCAGATAATTATCTCATTTTATTATTTGTAATCTTTCTATGTATTTCTCTAATTGTGTATAGGATGGTAAATAGACTCTCTTTTTCAAATTATGGATTAAGTTTGAAGGCTCTTAGGGAAAACGAAGCACTAGCTAAAACAGCAAGAATTGAACCGGGTAAACAATACCACAGTGTCTATGTGTTCACGGGTTGTCTTGCTGGATTGTCTGGAGCTTTATATGTGTGGTTGAATACGTTGATTGTACCAACACAATTTACTCCAAATGTAACTTTTTTTGTATGGACCGCTCTCATAATAGGGGGAATAGGAAATAATAGAGGCGCTTTCTTGGGCGCTATATTTTTTGTAATCTTGCTTGAAACCCTCAGTTTTTTGAATTTATCTGCAGAGCTTGCCTTGGTAGTAAGTTCATTAAGGATCGCGTTAGTTGGTTTGGCGTTAATACTAATATTAAGATATTTACCCAACGGACTGCTTAGAGAAAAACCTACAATAATTAGGTAATTAAAACATAGATATAACAGAAAGTTTTAAGATGCTCACGGTGACAAATGTTGATAAATTTTATGGCGGTGTAAAGGCAGTTGAAAATGTGTCTTTAGAGGTGGGAGAAGGAAAAATTATTGGGCTAATTGGTACTAACGGAGCAGGTAAGACTACACTATTTAATGTTATTAGTGGGTTTGACAAATTAGATCGTGGCAGCGTGAACTTTGAAGGTCAGGAAATTTCTAACCTTCTTCCTTCAAAAATTGCTAAGTTAGGAATGATTAGAACATTTCAAACCGCTACTGGGTTCCCCAGATTAACAGTTCTAGAAAATCTTCTGGTCTTTTCAGATAACAATAATTTCGATTTTTATAAAAACTTCTTGAATAAGAGTGAAGAGAACAAGGAGCAGATTGATAAGGCAGAAGAGTTACTAAAAAAATTTGGTCTTTTTGAAAAGAAAAATCAGTGGGTTATTGATTTAAGTGCACCAGAGCTAAAGATTCTTGAGTTTGCTCGCGCAATTATGGGAAATCCGCAAATAATGTTATTAGATGAGCCAGCAGCTGGAGTAAACCCGGCTTTATTAGAACAGCTTATGGAAATAATCAAAGAACTGAACGGAGAAGGGATTACTTTTTTAATTGTAGATCACAATCTGCGTTTCATATGTGATATATCAGATTTTATTTACGTAATGAATGATGGAAAATTAATAGCACAGGGTAATCCAGAAGAAATTATAAACAATGAATTAGTTATTGAGACTTATATAGGTAAGTAATTATGAGAGATATATTAGTCAATTACTGGCACCCAGTAGAGGAGGCATCCAAAATTTCTAATGTCCCGTTGCCAATTACGCTTTTAGGTGAACGTTTAGTTATATATATGCATATGAACGAACCGGTTGTTTTTAAAGACTTATGTATACATAGAGGCGCTAAATTATCAGGTGGAGTAATAGACGATAGTGGATCCATTCAGTGCCCATATCATGGCTGGAAATTTGATAGAGAAGGAAATTGTATCTCTATTCCGTCCATGGACGCCTCAAAAAAAATACCGCCTACATGGTGTATTCACAAATATAAGGCAAAAATTTCATTTGGTCTTATCTGGGTAAATCTAAGTGAAAAACCGGAGGCATTTCCAACATGGCCTTCAGATGCCTGGAATGATCCAAAATATAAGGTGTTTTTGGTTAATTCATATGTGTGGGAGTCAAGTGCTGGCAGGATAGCTGAGAATGCTATTGACTTCTCTCATTTTAACTTTGTACATAAAGGTTTTACCGAATTAGCAGACGGTCCATTAATAAAAGAACATGATGTAAAAACAAATGGTGATCAAATAAATTATGAATACTACGACTCAAAATTATTACGAAAATACAGAATAGATTTTCCATTTACCGTCCATGATAGCAAGCAGGTAATCAACACTAGTAACGAGCATAAAACATGGTCTGAGAGAGGTGACAGTAAGGAAGGAGATACAACAATCTTAACTTTTATTGCTTCACCTATTGATGCAAATTTATCAAAAATTTTCGTGTTTATGGCGAGAAATTATAAAATAGAAGAACCTGATACGAACTTCACCGGCGGGTTTGATGAGATTATGGAACAGGATAGGGAGATCGTAGAGGAACAAAAACCTGAGAATATTCCGCTACAAATTCGAGCAGAAGTTAATGTTGCAGTTCCAGATGCGGCATCTATACATTATAGGAAGTTATTTACCGATAAAGCAGAAAAACTAATTGACGGGCCTGTTGATGCAGACAAATTATTCGTAACTAACTGCTGATCAATAAAAAACACTTTTATTAATTTAAGCTATAATTAAAGCTTAACAATAAATACCTCAATACTATTCAGTAAATAATATTAAAACCGAGTAAGTTACTTAGCAATGCAAGTTGGGTCTATTTCAATTAACGGGCCATCAAACATAATTCCGGTTTTACCATTTTCTTGTACAGAGGGTATATAGACAAGAGCTGGTGCTTTACTCGCGTCAGGAAATAGTTTTTTCCATGCTCTTTTGAAAATCCTAAAATCACGTCTGGGCTCTATTAAATACATTCTGACCTGAAAGCAATTTTCCCAGTCTGTATTATTTGCTTCTAACTGCTCAGTTAGTAATTCCATGGTGAAGTTAGTTTGTTGCTCGATTTCGGACAACGTTAATTTCATACCGTCTGACACACCCTCGTATGATTTAAAATCATTTGTAGGTATTTGGCCAGCAAAAAACCTCCAATCGCCGACAACCATGGTTGGAGAAAAATTTACTCCCCGTACTGATACTGGATGCCATCTTAAGCCATCAAACGATTGTTCTTTGTTTAATTTTTCGTTGGGTATTAATACAGTGAGATTAGGAGCGCAAAGTGCGCCAGGCACAACTAAGCTGTTAACACCCATTGAACTCCTAGGTGGGCATACACCCATGTAAGACGCAGTTACTCCGTCAACAGCGTGAAAATTAAGTAAATCAGTTTCATATAATTGGCTATCAACGCAGTTTTCAAGTGAAGTACCAACCTGGGCTAAAACCCTATTCAGTCTTTGACATATGTATTCCATCTGCATTTGGGCATTATTTCCATAATTTGGAAAACCAGGCGGTTTGCCAACAGCGATACCGTTAACAAAATCAGACGCAGTGAAAGCTGAGCAGAACACAAAATCACCGGCTCGGACCGCATGGGGAGCACATTCTGCCGCCATATTTGCATCACTTTCTGGATCGTTTAAATATTCTAAATTTAAGTTTGACGAACCATCAAGCGCTATTGCATCAATACTGATTTTACAACCAGGCATTGGAAAATTATCTCCAACGACTAATGTAGTTCTTGCGGGAAGTTTATCACCAAGTCTAGCTTTCCATACACTTTTAAATTCAAAAAAATCCTCTTCACTAGCTAGACATACTTCCACTTTTATAAGTTTATTAAAATCACTACCAAATTTACCAAGATATTCATTTAATATATCAAAGCACAATTCTGTTTGTAATTCGATATCAGAAGAACCCATTTGCCCCATTTTGGGATTAGACAATATAACACCCTCATCTGAGTTCATTGGGTAAATCGTAGATGTGTAAAGGTAATCACCAACTTTGGTAATTTTTGGTGCAGGTAAAAAATCAGATATTTCAGAACGTTCAATTTTCATGATCTAGCCTTCGTTTTGAATATTGTATACAGTATAATTATTAAAATACTCAAATTTAGATTTGTCAAATAACTTATTATTTAATTCAAATTTTTAAAATTTAGTTTGGTATTCATTAGAAATATACAAATTGATGTTAAAATTAAAATACCTCCAAAAACTTCTTGTATTACTATAACTTCTGAAAAAAATAGCAATGTCCAAACTGGTGCTAGGACTACTTCTAATAGCGCTATGAGACTTACATATGGACCCTCAAGGTATTTCGTACTTAAAAGTAATAGAAGCATTCCTAATCCTGTAGTGAAAATTCCCATTATACAAATAAGAGCGATATCTTTTAAATGAATAAAAATTGATAAATCCAAAACAAACAAGCACAACAATGCTGAACAAAATGCAAAAACACCCGCTAAAAAGCCACCAAAAGCTATACTATTTGAGCCAATGGCCCTCGAAGTAACTACAGATGCAGCAAAAAAAAATGCTCCAAAAAATGCAATCGAGTTTCCTAAAAGCTGGCTGTCATTCACCGAATTTTCAAAAATAATAAATAAACCAATTACCAATGAAACAAGAATCACGAATAAGGATTTTGGTAAATTTTCATTTAAGAATATCTTACTTAATATAGCTGAGACAACCGGAGATATGGATAAAATCAATAGGCTGGATGCCACACTTGAATTTAAAATAGAAAATACATAACAAAAAAAAGACATAGATAAAAAAAATCCAGAAAGAATTTCCTTAAAATTAAACTTAAGGGAATTCACATTTGTTTTTTGGTTAGTAAATAAAAGAATGAAGCTTAAGAATACAAAAGAAACTGAAACAGAGCGATATAACATAATTTGAAAACCATTTATATCACTCAAAGAACGAAGAAAAATGACTTCTAAACTAAGAATGATTGCGCCTGCAGCAGCTAATGTAAAGCCAACGTTTGTAGAATGTTTGAATCGACCCATTTGTTTAAGTTACTATTTTAATTGTTCAAACTATGTCTTAAACTAAATAGTAAATGTCTGATTATACTTGATATATTTGTTCTCCAACATTGAGTTTGATGATATCCTTCATGTTTAAAGCACATGTTGCAGGAGACACAAGCTACTTGATTAGTTTTTTGTAATTTAATTTTTTCAACAAGATTTGGCTCTCTTATAAATGGTCTAGATAAAGCAAAAAAATCAGCTCGCTTTTCTAGCAATACTTGTTCCATAAAAGTCAAAGTCCTTACACCACCAACCAATATTTTTGGAATTGTGACTCCGTTAAGGCGAAGTTCATCGCATAGAGTTAAATAATAACCTTCTTGGTGGTTCTGAATTTTAAGCTTATCAAATATGAAAGTTCCGCTTAAAAAGGATTTCAATCGACTATTGCCAGCGAATGGCTTAATGTTATCTCTATAGGTGTTCATTAGATTGAAGGTTGGCTCAACCGCATTTATGCCCAGATTTTGCAATATTTTAACCCTATCTACTCCTTCATTTTTTGATAGTCCATTTGGTTGAACATCCTTGATGCCAACTCTTGCTGAAATAAATTTATTTGGACCAATCTCTTTTCTAATTGCTTTATAAATCTCTAAAAAAAAACGGTTCCTGTTATCGCTTGTTCCGCCCCATCTATCCTTTCTTCTATTAGTAATTGGAGAGCTAAATTGAGAAATTAAATACCCGTTCCCACCATGAATATGAATGCCATCAAAACCTGCAAGCATAGCTATTGAGGCTGATTTTTTAAATTTATTTATAAGTTGAGCTATCTCTTTTTCGGACAATTCAAAAGGTTGATTGCCGTATATAAGATTTGGCAACACAGATGGGGCTTTTGTATTAACATCGCTCATCATTGTTTGACTGCCACAATGAGATAATTCTGCGATAATTGGCACATTAAATTCATGTACTGCTGATACTAAATCTCTTAGTCTATTTAAATTGTTATGCTCTGTAAGGCCGACTTGATAGGGGGCGTATTGACCTTCTTTTTCAACATACATATGCCCGGTGAAAATAAGCCCTGTACCGCCTTTTGCCAGTTTCCTGTAGAAATCAATCAGGTTCTCCGTAATATCTCCGTTTTCATTCGCAGCTGTTTCTGAAGTAGCCGCTCTAAAAATCTTATTTTTAATAGTTAAATTAGCTAAGGATGTTTCTTCAAAAAGCAGCATATTATTGTTGGTGGTTATCATTTACAAATAACATATCATGTCAGATGATATCTTCCTCTTCTGGTCATTTTTTTCTGAATTAAAATCTTACCACGGACGTGGATTAATACAATACGCAAACACAACGTAAGGCCAACTTTAAAAGCTAAACATATTTTTTTGCAAGTTATAATAATAAATTTCAAATTATATAAATGATAACTTGTTGCTGTTCTTTACCAGTGAATATGCTTTTCATAAAGTGCGATAAAAATTTCACGTTTACCTTTTTTAATTGCTTCTATCATTTCTTGGTGCTCTTCATATGCTTTTCTGATATCTGCATAAGATTTGATCGACATATACATTGGCCTTGTCTCTCTTAAATCAACGGCAAATTTTCTGAATAGTCCTTTATCTGAATATGAAAATAGGACTAAATGAAATTCGTGGTTAAGATCTCTATAATTTTCCATAGAACAATTTTTAATTTTTTGGTTAAGAGCAGTTAATTGCTTTATTCCAAAATCTGTGAATTTAGTGAATGAGTTGGATACTATCTTCAGTTCTATTAAATTACTCAACTCTATCATTTCTGATATTTCATCACGATTATATTCAGTGACAACAAAAGAACCTTTATTGTTGATTTTATGAATTAATCCATCTTTTTCTAATAACTGAAGAGCGCTTCTTACTGGTATTCTGCTTACCCCGTATTTATCAGCCAAGGTTCCTTGAACTAAAATTGTTCCTTGCTTCAAATCTCCTTTACGAATCTCGGAACGAATAATTTGATATAATTTCTCTTCAATCGATTCTTTCAAAATAAATTTATTATCATGAGAATGAGTTATATTATTAGTTAAAGTCATCAGAAAACCATCAAAATTTGCAAAAGAAAAAAGTTAAAAATCGATCATGTTTTATCAGAAAAAAAATAAAAAAACTAATTATTTTTTTTATTTGTACAAAAAAAATACAATATATTGTATGTAAGCTCAATATTCTGCCACTAAATATCCTTTGCCTGCAATAAATGTTGCAATATAACTTATACAAAATCGATTTTATTAGAATAGTCTAAAAAATGTATATTTTTAAATTGAATAATATTTTGATAGGTACATTTTATGCCTGTATTTCGGCGACTCTGGGAGGCAGTACATTTGTATTTACACGTTTAATTTTGCCACAAACAGATGCTTTTACTTTATGTTTCTTGCGGTATTTATCAATATTAGTGATATTGTTATTAATTTTTCGCCCAAAAATTTTTAGTACCGAATATCAAGCGCACGATTTTTTGAAAATTTCGTTATTGGGTGTAGTATATTTTGGCGGATTTCCAATTTGTGTTGCTATTGGATTAATTTTAACGCAAGCCAGCGATGCTAGTTTACTTTTTGCAACTATGCCCATATGGACTGCATTCATGTCTTCGCTTTTCGGAATAGATACCTTCAACCGACTAAAACAATTATCGGTTTTACTAGCCTGTTCAGGAATTTATATTGCAATCTCTGGGAATTACTGGGGACAATCATTCTTCTCAAATTTTATTGGAAATCTTTTTGTGGTGGGAGGGGCTATCTTTGCGTCATTTTTTACTGTTTTCGCTGGAGGATACATATCAAAATATGGAAACATCCTGATATTATCAATTACAATGACATCTGGTGTATTTTCTATGTTTATAATGATGCTATTTTTTGGCGAACCATTGACCAACTTAGTCAATTTTGATTTAGTCGGATGGTTAACAATTGCATTTTTAGTTTTACCGGGCGGAGTTCTTATGATGTTATGTTGGATGAAAGCTCTGGAACTAATCAAACCAATACATGTATCAATTTGCCTTGCCTTCAATCCTTTATCAGCTGCGTTGCTTGCTTTTTTTGTGCTGAATGAGAGTTTGCGAAAAGAATTTTTTTTAGGCACTGTACTCGTTTTTTTGGCAATATTTCTCGCTCAAATTAATGAAAGCAAAATATTGCGAATAAAAAATAAAGGCTTATAAAATATTCATTTTTATTTTTTGCTGACCCTAACTTCAATAAAGAAAGCTATAACTATTGTTTAAATTATCTAGAATAAATTTAATCAGTTTGAAAAGCAAACTAATTTTATGCGTTATATTCGGCGTATTTTTGTTGAGTCTTTCCGATAACCTTTATTTTTTTGTAGACGGAGAGGTAGGTATTTGGCAGTACCACTGTATTAGAAGCACCATGATAGTGGGACTTCTGCTTCTTACTGCGAAAATGGCTAATATTAACCTGATCCCAAAAGAGTTTAAAAGAGTATTTCTGAGATCTGTTTTTAATACTCTTGCTATATTTTGTCATTTTGCTGGCTTGTCTTTTCTTTCTGTCGCTGAAGCAGGGGCTGGATTATTCACGGCTCCTATTTTTGTTTTAATGATTTCATGGTTTTTTTTCTCTGAAAAATTCAGCCTCTTAAAATTGATAGCTGTTATTTTAGGTACATTAGGAGTAGGGCTGCTTCTTCAACCTGATTTCAAACAGCTTAATTTTTTACTACTTTTCCCAGTACTTGCTGGTTTTTTCTACGGTCTTGCTGTTGTAACAACAAAAAATTGGTGTTCAAATGAAAGTACTCTTTGCCTAACAACATGTTACTATTTTTCTTTTGGTTTTATTGGATTTATCATGACTACAGCCTTTCACCTGATTAGTCCTGAAACCACTTATACGGAGACCGCAAAATATTTTTTTGTTGGTTGGAAACCCGTTGATTTTAATTTTCTATATTGGTTATTGATACAAGCAATACTAAACGTTACCGCTATCTCACTAATCATATTTGCTTATCAAAAAATCGAGGCAAGTTTTTTGTCTATTTACGAATATTTTTTCTTAATTTTCGCTGCTTTCTGGGGCTGGTTTCTATGGTCTCAAACGCTTGAATTATTAAAATGGATTGGCATTTTTCTAATCATAATTGCTGGTTTGATTATATCAAAAAATAAAAAAAGTACCTAATATCACTTAAAACTAATAATTTGGAATGATTTTGTAATTTTTAAGGACTGGGTTTGCCACCACAAAACGTAAGTTTTTTTTTAGACAAAAAAGCCATGAATATCAGGGTATGTAATAATAAAGAATGTTCATTCTTTGATAGAAATATTTTTTAATTTATTGGATGATTTTATGTTTTAGAATTAGTCTCGTCATGAACTGCGACTAAATCAAAAAAAGAATATAAACTTGTGTCCAAAATCTATTTAAAAATAAGACAAAATTTTTTTTGCTCTGAATGGAGAAATATATGCTCAAGAATACTGCTATTTTATTTTTGTTTATTTTAGCTTTTAATAGAGATGTACTTGCAGAATTTGAGTTTAAGTGTAAGGAACTTGAGAGAGTTACAGTTGCAGATTCTGGACTTATGACGCCAGCATTTCCAGGGCGAAAATTACAGTTTGTTTTAACAAATGATACAATCACCGGTACAGGAGTGTTTTACCACAAAAACTATGACATATCACATTTTGAGGATTCGAAAGGTCATTTTGCCTTTAAAGCCTTTGCTGAAAGTTATGAAAGGCAAGATATATTTCTTTTTTCTAATGGCCAATTATTTCATTCAGCTATTGTAAATTATGGCAGAACCCCCTCTATTCAAAGTGAAATATTTACATGTGAAAAGTTTTATAATTATTAAGTTACATATAATATTAATCACAGTGAACTTAAAACTGGAATAAACAATACAGATAATAAGAAGCTTAAAAGAACTGACTGTGCAACAGCCTCGGCATTCATTTTATAATGGCTTGCAAATGTTACGGCCATAATTCCGATAGGAGCAACTGTAACCATCAAAGTTGTTTGTGCTTCCTGAATTGAATATTTTCCTAGAATAATAATCAGTAACCAACCGAGAAGAGGGTGAAGTATCATTTTAAAAAACGTTAAAATTGTTGCCAGTTTTATATTTCCTTTGATTGTGGTCTGAGCTAATAAAACCCCAGAGGCAAATAGGCCACAGGGCGCAGCTGCGTATGATATGAATTCAGAACTACGAACTATTATTAGATGTTCTCCTAGCGATGATATTCTGAAGATTAATCCAAGAATGAGTCCTATAAAAATTGGATTTTGAATTTGGTTCGCTACTGCATTTAGTTTATTCATTTCTGGTTTCGTCAAAAGGTCTAGTAAAATTAATGAGAAAGTAAAAATGAAAATATCCACAGTTATGATACCTTTTACTGGAGTAATCATATCTGTAGGAAATGCAAATAGTGCTATCGGATACACAAAAAGAACATGATTACCAAAAGAAGCTGCTAAACCGAACAAAAGAGAGTTACTGTAGGACAAATTAAGAAAAGTTTTAAAAAAAAGAAATGTAAAAAAATAAACTAAAATTTCGCTAATTATGTAATAAATCAGTAAATTGGTATTTAAGTTTGAAATATCGGTTGTTATCAATATATTTATAATTATGGCTGGAGCGCTGATTTGGGCAATAAATTTAAATAGACCGGTGACTTCATTTTTGGAAATTTTTTTATTTTTACCAGACAAATAACCAATTAAAAATATGAGTGCGACCGGTATAACAGAATTAAGAAATATTTGTATTATATTTGACAATTATAAAACCACTTAAAACCATACATATGTAAAATCTTATAGAAACCTAATAAATCTCATAATATTTTTAAAAATTTGGGAAAGAAAATTTATCAAATTTATTTGATCATTATTAAATTCAGTTATGTCATATTTCATATCAAGTAGATAGGCAAAAATGGTTCAAATGCTAGACAAACCTCTGAAGTTAAATTTGGATAAATAATTTTAAAATAATCAGATAAGATTAGGATAAAACGATAATAGCATAAATAGATAAAAAAAAGGGTAGGGAAAGAAATATTCTAAAATCATTTTTTATTAAAATATTGTAATTTATTCTAAATAAAATAAACATAGTATATAATAGCGAATTATTTAGGTTTGATTTTTAATGTTTATCTATCCAAATAAACATAAAGAGGAAGGATTATCACACAATCCTTTCAAAGCCATTGTTTCGCCACGACCAATTGGATGGATTTCTACATGTTGCAGTGATGGAACCTTAAATATCGCTCCATATAGTTTTTTTAATGCGGTTTCGGAGCAACCTCCAATGGTAATGTTCTGCAGCGCCCCAAAAAAAGAGAAATCAAATGATAAAGATTCCCTCACTAATATAAAAGAGACGGGTGAATTCGTTGTAAATATTGTCAGTTATGCTTTACGCGATAAAATGAATATTTCGTCAAAAAATTACCCTAAAGGTGTTAGCGAATTTGAGATGGCTGACATAGATTTAGCTCCATCACGAACTGTTAAAGTGCCACATGTAAAATTTGCTCCTGCTTCATTAGAATGTATTCTGTGGCAAATAGTGGAACTTCCACCACGGTCAGATAACTTATCAACATCTATGATACTTGGTTTTGTTAATGGAATAAACCTCGACGAAAGTATTATTAAAGATGGTAAAATCGATGTCACTATTTACAAGCCAATTTCAAGACTTGGATACTCTGACTATGCAAAAATTACAGAATTATTTTCAATGCCCAGGCCGGAGTAATCGCCCATAGATCATTTTACATTAAGGAATGTCTTTTTTTAAATAATATAATTTTGTCGCATAATATATATTATGTAATTTATACAATTAATATTTATATTTCCAACACTAAACCATCATAACCTGGTTCTACATTTGGAGGACAAATATTTAATAAGCTCTCATAATCAGACTCAAGTCCAAGATGTGTAAGATAACATTTTGCCGGTTTTACTTTTTCAATCCAGGAAAAAGTTAGGTCAAAGTGGGCATGGGCAGAATGTGGCGTTTTTCTGAGAGTTTCTACAATCCAAATAGGAATATTAGATATGGAATTTAAGTAATTATCATCTAATTCGCTTACATCGGTAGAATATGCAAACTTTTCATTAAAAACAAAGCCGAGGGAAAATCCGTTTCCATGTTTTTGAAATTGTGTTCTTATAGATATATCACCAATCTTAAAGAGCTCATCTGATTCGATAGAATTCCATTCAAAAGGAGGAATAAAATAGCTAGGTGAGGATGAGTTTTTCTGAAATAAATAGGGGAATCTGGAAAGAACATCGTTCCCATGTTCTTTAGAACCAAATAGTTTAATTTTGTTTTGATCAGGCCAATAAAATACTCGTAAGTCATCCATGCCCGCAACATGGTCAGAATGGGTATGAGTAATAAGAACGGCATCTAACTTACTGATGTTCATGGGTAATAATTGGTTTCTAATATCAGGACCCGCATCAATCAATATAGTCGTACTTTTTGTTTGAATGAGAATTGCACAACGTTGTCTTCTATTTTTAGGATTTTCTGGGTCACAAGTACCCCACCCTGCCCGACCTAACGCAGGAATGCCGACAGAAGTGCCACAGCCTAACATCGTGATTTTCATTTATATTCTCCTATTTTGGAGAATAACTTTAAGGTATTTTGAAAAGTTTGTTTAGCCATCTCATCAAAAGGTTTTCCTAACGCTTCACTCAGAGTTTTAAGCGTATATACAGTGTAGGCTGGTTCATTAGCTTTACCCCTAAAAGGCACCGGCGCCAAAAATGGTGCATCAGTCTCAACTAGAACACGGTCACTTGGCAATTCAGACGCAATTTCTCGTAATTCTGTAGATTTAGGAAACGTTAAAATACCTGAAAAGCTAATATAAAATCCTATATTTATTGCTCTTTTTGCTAGGTCCTTTCCAGAACTAAAGCAATGCAAAACACCCTTGAAAGGGGTTTTATGATATTCTTCTTCAATTATCGATACCATATCATTATCCGCATTACGAGAATGAATGATTATGGGCAAATCTAATTCTCTTGCGGCCTGTATTTGCACCCTGAAACTATCTTGCTGTGCTTCTTGGGGGGAATGGTCATAAAAATAATCGAGTCCTGCTTCTCCTATTGCCACGCATTTAGGGTGAGATGCTGCTTGAATTATTGCTCCTAAATTACAAGCGTCTGATTCAGAAGATGCTTCATGAGGATGTATTCCAGCTGAAAAGAATACATCCTCATACTTTTCAGATATCGCTTGTACATTTTTTGATTTACTTAATTTAACTCCGATAGAAATTATTTTTTTCACACCCGCTACGTTCGCTCTCTTGATAACATCATCCAATTGTTCAATTATTTCTGGATAATCAAGATGCGCATGTGAATCAATAATAGGTAAGTTTGATTGCATTTACGCGTCCTTTAATTTTAGATAGCGGGGAAAAACACCTTCCGGTTTTTCTATTATTCGGCCCGATAAAGAATTAATATCTTTTAGTGAGCTAAAAAGCCTTTCTTCTGGGGACACCTTAATTTGATCTAATAGTTTTTCACTTGCATCTGGCATAAAAGGCTGCGTTAGCAAGCAAACACATCTTATAACTTCAACCAAAACACCTAAGACCTCTGACATTCTTTTTAAATCAGTTTTTTTCAATGACCATGGTGCTTGCTTATCAATATATCTGTTGGATTCGGCTATGACATCCCAGATTATTCTAAGTGCTTCATGAAATGATTGTTCGTTTATAAGAGTACGCACCTTATTTGGAAATTCTTTCAGCTTATTAAGTAAAACGTAATCTTCTTTTTGTAGTTCTTCCGGTATTGATGGAATTTTGCCGTCTAAATTTTTGTAAATTAGAGATAAAACACGCTGGGAAAGATTACCAAGATCATTTGCGAGATCACTATTAATTCGATTAATTAATGCTGCTTTTGAAAAATCACCATCTCTTCCAAATGGTACTTCACGCATCATAAAATATCTAATTTGATCCAGACCGTATTCCTCAATCAATGCAATTGGATTTATTACATTTCCTAAAGATTTTGATATTTTTTGCCCTTCGTTTGTCCACCATCCATGGGCAAATACACGTTTAGGCATGGGTAATTCGGCCGCCATTAAAAATGCAGGCCAATATACTGCATGAAATCTTAAAATATCTTTTCCTACCATGTGTAAATCAGCAGGCCACCATTTATCGAATTGATTTTCTTCCATATCACTCCAGTTGGTTGCAGTGATATAGTTTGTTAAAGCATCCAACCAGACATACATTACATGTTCCTGATCATTTGGGACAGGTACACCCCAATCAAACGTGGTCCTAGAAATTGATAAATCATTTAACCCACCTTCAACAAATCTCTTGATTTCATTGAATCTACTTTTAGGTGCTACAAAATCGGGGTGTGTCTCATAAAAATCAAGCAAAGGTTGCTGCCATTTTGAAAGATTAAAGAAATATGACGGTTCTTCTACCCACTCAACGGGTGCTCCTGTAGGTGCAACACCATTAACTAATTCATTTTCAGCAAAAAAGGCTTCATCTCTTACTGAGTACCAACCAGAGTATGATGATAAAGTTATATTTCCTCTATCCATGAGTCTTTGCCATATTTTTTGACACGATTCATAATGCCTGGCTTCTGTTGTTCTGATAAAACAATCATTCGAGAATCCCATTTTTCTCGCCAAGGATTCAAATTTTTTAGAGACTTTATTAGTAAAATCTTTTGGAGATATTCCAGCTTTCTCTGCAGCCATTTGTACTTTCTGACCATGTTCATCTGTTCCTGTAAGAAACATAACATCATGATCGTCTAATCGTTTAAAGCGAGCCAACACATCACATGCCAATGTTGTGTAAGCGTGACCAATATGAGGATTATCATTAACGTAATATATTGGCGTAGTTATATAAAACTTTTTACGCATATAAATACCTTTTCACATGCAGCTAAACTTATGTTAGCTATTCCGATTTTACATAGCCTATCTAATGTGCATTTGGCTATATAATTTGTAAAATGTTTGTTGCATAAAAATACCCATATCAAGATAATTGGCTTGATTAAATTGAAATTCTTTTTGCCAACCCATATGTATATTTGCTAGTTCATTAGATGTGAATGTTTCCGCTAGCATGTCTGCTAATTTTGAAATAGAAAAATAAAACAGTTGGTCAGAAGAAAAGTTATTTTTGATATTAAGTGCTCGAAGAGCGGATTCTGAGAATAATTTATCAAAAATAAATTGAGTTGCTAGAGATAGTTTGGAGTTTTTAGAGATATTATTTCCCCAATTGAAAGCGAGCTTCAAAAGTTCATCAAGTTCTGATTTTTTTTTAATTAGTTCATCTAATTCGTCCATATATTTGTCTATGCCTGATTCATAAATTAACAGAGCCATTCCGGGCGAACCCTCGCAAAGTAAGGCTAGATTTTTTATCTGCTCATCTTCTATATCTTTTCTTTGCTCCTTCAGAATTAAGCAGGTATCTTCAATTGACAAAGGATTTAATTTAATCTGCTGACATCTTGATCGAATTGTAGGTAAAACACTATAAGTATTATGGGCAATCAGAAAAAAAATAGTTTTATAAGGAGGGTCCTCCAAAATCTTTAGAATAGCGTTACCTCCATTGCGGTTGGTTTTATCGATGCTGTCAATTATAATGACTCTCCACCCGCCTTTTCCTGACTGATGATTAGTTATATTTGCAATTGATTTAATATCCTCAATTTTAATAAGACCAGATTTATTTTGATCAGACTTAATAGCAGAAAGATAGGTCATATCCGGGTGTGAGTGATAAAATACTTGTCTCCAAACAGAGTTTTCATGATCCAAACTCAGGACATACTCGACTTCATTTGATATAGAGGAATTTTCTAATAAATTTTTTTTATTATTATCATCAAGTAAATAGACTGCCAGTTGCCTCGACAGAAAGGATTTTCCTATTCCAATATTTCCAGAAATTAAATAAGCATGGTGAAGCTCACCATTTTGCTTTGCAATACAAAATTTATTTAAAAAGTCTTTATGGCCATAAAGTCGATTTTTAATTGACTCTTTATTTTTTAATATCATTTACTCAAACTACTTTGGAGGATTGGAGAAACAAGTTGAAAAATTTCAGCAGAAATTTTTTCGATTGTTTGAGAGCCATCTATGATTTTGATACGGTCTGGTTGTGAAGAAGCAATCTTAAGATAACCATCCCTAATTTTTTTATGAAAAAGCTCTCCCTTTCTTTCAAACCTTTGATTATTCTCGTTTCTATCTAAGGCTCTTTTTATACCTATCTCCGCAGGAACATCTATTAATATTGTTAAATCAGGTTCACAAGTTTTTAACGCAAATGCATGTATTTTATCTATTTCCCCATTCGGGATATTATTTGCAATACCTTGGTAAACAATAGATGAATCCTTAAACCTGTCGCACAATACGATTGCCCCACGTTTAATTGCTGGTAAAATGACACGCTCAATATGTTCAGCTCTTGCCGCGATCATTAGCAAAGTTTCTGTTCTCACAGATAATTTATCTGCCGCTCCGTTAACTAATATCTCTCTTATTTGTTCCGCAACTTCAGTACCACCTGGTTCCCTAGAAATTACTATTTCAACATCTGAAATAAAGCCTAATATATTTTTTTTTAGTCTTTGTATCTGAGTTGATTTTCCGCTACCCTCACCACCTTCAAAAGTAATAAAAATTCCTTTATTTTTATTCGTTTTCTTTACCATTATCTTTTTTTCCAGAGCACGGATTTTAGCAAATTAATTTAGTGACGGCGCAGCGCCAAAAATTAGGTATTTTATTGCCTCAGAAATGCGACTAAATACCGGCAATTGATCTACAGCTTCCTTAGAAATTAGCGGAATTTCTTCACGCACCCCGTTTACCTCAAACCATAATGTGCCAACCTCTTCTCCTGCAGCAATAGGTGCCTGAATTGGGGTATTATAATTTATAGTTAACTTGGTATTATTTCGCTCTTTTCTTGATAATACCCTTGCTAAATCTTCTTTTAATACCATTGAAATAGTGGGTTTTTTCCCAAGCCAAACATTAGCTATTTTTACTGTCTCTCCTGATTTGAAGAATTTATATTTTTTATATTGTCTGAACATGAAATCCATCAATCTATTAGATTCTAGTGAACGTTGTTTTTTTGATTCTAACCCATTGAGTACTATAATAATTCTTTGACCGTTGCGTTCTGCAGAACCTACTAACCCATATCCTGATTCTTTTGTTGAACCAGTCTTCAATCCATCTGCGCCAGGGCTTCTATCAATTAAAGGGTTTCGGTTTGGCTGTTTTATATTATTATAAGTGTGATGAGGTTTGGCAAATACTGGGTAAAGGTAAGGATATTTATCAACTGGAAAATCTCTTATTATCGCAGCTGCTAATAACGATAAATCTCTAGCTGTTGTTGTAAGCATTTCATCTGGCCAGCCGGTTGAGTTTGTAAAGTTTGTATCACCCATACCTAGTTGTCGTGCAAAGCTATTCATTTCATCAGCGAATGCTTCTTCTGAACCGGAAATACCTTCAGCAACTACAACTGCTGCATCATTGCCTGACTGTACGGCTATTCCATTTATTAACTCTTCAACACTAACCCTCGTGCCAACATCTAAAAAACTTCTGGACCCCCCCATTTTCCATGCTTTTTCGCTGACCAAAAATTCATCTTCAAGGGTTAAAGTGCCTTCCGCTATCCTTGAAAAAACGATATATAAAGTCATGATCTTAGCCATCGAAGCGGGCTTCATTGGGCTATCGGCATTTTTTGACATTAATACTCTATTGGACTCAAAATCAATAATATGAGCAAAATCAGCTACTGTGTTTATATGATCATTCGCATGAGCGCTTGCACCAAATTCAAATAAACTAAGTGTAAGTAAGATTTTAATAAAAAATTTCATCTTTGCTCCTTTTGATGAAGTCAATAATTATAAAACAGGCTGCATAGAAAATTATAATACTAGTCAACAACAATATGTGCCCCTTTATAGCCAAACGCCAATACATCAGCGAGAATGGTATCTGCATCATTCACAGTTTCAATTGGCCCTAATCTAGCTCGATAGATAAGCTTTCCATCATGTAAATTTTCTGAGACTGAACCTATTATTTTTTCATAATTTTTTATAACTGACAGTGCACTTTCCTTGTTATAAAAGGCTCCGATCTGGACCCAGATTTTTGTCTCAGTCACCGGAATTTCAATAATCTCACCTATTCGTGATTGCGAAAGTAATTCTATTGCTGAAGTTCTATTAGTCGGCATGCTCTCAATTTTTCTCGTTGTAGTGGCTTCTAGATTGACCTCCGGAACGTTGTCGGATTTAATAGGTGGCATAACATCATTAGAAATTAGTAATGGAAATTTATTATTTTTTGCATCTCTTTCCAATGCCAAACTTTGTTCAGCTAAAATTTGCACTCTAACTTTAGCAATACCTTTTTTAACAAAGCCCAATCTTTTTGCGGCTTCTCTAGATAAATCAATTATTCGTCCTGCTATATAAGGTCCTCTGTCATTTAATCTTACAACAAGCGATTTTCCATTTTCTAAATTAGTAACCCTAACCACAGATGGCATGGGGAGAGTTTTATGAGCAGCAGAAACTAACCCTGGGTCAAATATTTCTCCGTTTGCAGTAAGCTTCCCAGCCCATTCATCGCCATACCAGGATGCTATCCCTGTTTTGTCATATCTCAAGTCACGTTCAGGATAATACCAGTTTCCATTAATTTCATATGGGTCACCGATCTTATAATGTGGCTTAGCAGTAACTTTGAATTTATCGCTAGAGGAAGTAACCAAGTTATTTTTTGAGACTATACCAGGACTTTTTAGAACATTTGAGTCCAATTTTTCTTCTATAGCGTTTGTTTTTCTATTTTCGGTTGCTTCTTCCTGTTTAGATTCCACTTTATCCTCTTTTGCAAGATTTACCGCAACTTCAGTTACAGCACACCCATTTAATATAAAACCATAGGCAAAGAGCAAAATTAAGTTTGATGGTTTTTCTCTTAAAGAGAGCATCTTAGACACACCTAAAACAAACTGGAAAAAAACAAATTATGTACAACAATATAAAAACAATATCATATCCAAAAACAGCTTTCTATCTCCAATCAATAGTTTTACAGATGCTTAATATTTAGATATAGACAAAAAATTTACCTAAGTGCATCTGACAATCTACCCACCGATGCTGCAAAATAAATCGAACGGTTCCACTTAAGTATAGAATCAAAATTACTATAACCCAAAAATGCAATTTTACTAGTTTCTGAAGTTATTAATCGGGCAGATAAATTACGTTCAGGCAGCAAACTTCCATCTAAATTTCTTACTCCCAAATTTTCCCATTCACGAAGAGTCAAATATTTTTTATTTCTTGCCAATTTAAAAAAGTTTTTATCTTCTGGAAGTAGCACCTGTCTTCCCCATGTGATATCATTTTTCCAATCAGCTGATTTAAGATAAAAAGCAATTGATGCAAATACATCTTTTTCATTACCCCAAAGATCTTTTTTCCCGTCACCATCCCAATCTTGCGCGTAACTTAGAAAACTAGAGGGCATAAATTGGGCTTGACCAATTGCACCCGCCCAACCACTTTTCATATTATTTGCAGCAATATGACCTTCATCAATAATTTTTAATGCATTAAAGAGTTCTTTTCGAAAAAATTCGCCCCTTCTTCCATCAAAGGCGAGAGTTGCAAGAGCACTAGGCGCATGAAATTTTCCGAGATACATACCGAAGTTGGTTTCCAAACCCCAGAGTGCTATTATAAAACGTGGTTGTACACTATAATGTTTAGAAATGGGTTCTAATATATCCTTGTGTTTTAAAACCAATTCCTTTGCTTTGGCTATTTTAGCAGATGTAACACGCTTAGAAAGATATTCATCTAGTGTTATAGTAAACTCTGGTTGGTTTCTATCTAGTTCAATAATGCGTTTATTAGGTTTAAAACCTGAAAGAGCTGCATCAAAGGTTTTTTCTGTTATTCCCTTTGCTAGTGCATCTTGTCGTAGTTCAGAAATCCATACATTAAATTTATCTTCTCCATTTGCAATTGATATCCAGGAAAAAATTGAGAAAATAAAAGTAAAAATAAAAAAAAATCTTGTCATTGTTAATTTATTACCAACACAAACTAAATTTTTATTAAGCATAAAATTTCTCCCTAAAACATTTGTTTGCGATGCCAAAAATTAATTCTAAATTTATGTTTTAAAAAATATCAAAAATTGACTATTTAAACAATAAAGCCTAGGCTGAAATCTTTTGATTTAAATAAAAACATATTTAACAAAATTATAAACTTCATTATAATTTTATTGTATTAATAGTAAAATTTCGATTAGGATATGCCATAAAATCACGGTACTCAGATAAAAATTCAGTTTATCATAGTCTTAGAGTATCAAATAATTCTTACGGAGGGGTGGCAGAGTGGTTGAATGCACCGGTCTTGAAAACCGGCATGGGTGAAAGCCCATCGTGGGTTCGAATCCCACCTCCTCCGCCACTTAACCTAATTAAAACTGTTCACTATGACGCATTATGCATCAGTTTTCCTAATGTTTATTGATTCCTAACTGCTCATAATATCTCATCGTAAATCAATCAATTGCACACCCAGTTATGGGTTCATTTATGGGTTGAAAGGATTTACGACATGAAACTCACTACCACTAGAATTACTAAACTCCCTTTATTTAAATCTGTCTGTGATGGCAGAGGTCTGTATCTTCGTCTTTCGTCACCAGGAAGTGGCTCCTGGACATTTAAATATATGAAAGATGGCAGCAAACATGAGTTAGGGCTTGGAAGCTATCCACTCGTCTCCCTATCACTGGCACGTCAAAAACGAGATGTGTTAAAAGGACAGCTTGCGCTTGGGGAAGACCCATTTACACTCAGAAAACAAACAGCCGAAAAAAGAAGAATAGAAGATAAATACCGCTTCTCACTCGTTGCAGAGCGCGTCATTCAATCAAAAAGAAACGAATGGACATGCCCAAAACAGGAAACACTCTGGCGCAACAGCCTTCAAACCTATGTCTATCCAGTGCTAGACAAAAAGCCGTTAGCCGCGATTACACGTGACGATATCATCCAGACATTGGAGCCTATTTGGGATAATAAAACAGAAACTGCAAAGAAAATTATGGGAAGAATAGGCAAAATATTTGGCTATGCGATTGTACAAGGCTGGTATAAAGGCGATAACCCTGCCGTTTGGCTTAATAACCTTGAGATGGTATTCAGGCCCAATCATACCATAAAACACCACCCTTCCCTTGATTACGCACTTCTACCAGACTTCTACCGCAAGCTGTTGCTCATAAATACACTAAGCTCTTTGGCTCTTCAATTCACCATTCTTACTGTAGCGCGAACGAAGGAGACACTTTTAGCTACGAGAAGTGAATATGATTCATCTAAGCAGGTCTGGCGTATCCCTGCCAATCGCATGAAAGCCCGAAAAGCCCACAAGGTGCCATTATCTCAACAAGCAATAAAGATATTAGAGGTAATTTTAAAAACACATAATAAGGAGATCATTTTTCCTGGAAGATACAACCGACGAGCGATGTCTCTTGATACCATGCGGTTACTTATAAGACGAAACTTTCCAGAACTTCAAGCAACAGTGCATGGCTTTCGCTCATCTTTTCGTAATTGGGCAGAAGAAAATACAGATTATAGCACAAATGTAATCGAGTTTTGTTTGGCGCATCAGCTTAACTCAAGGGTAGAAGGCGCTTATCTACGCTCAGAGCTATTTGAGAGAAGGCGGGAACTCATGCAAAAATGGGCAGATTATGTAACCTCAAACGTTAATTGATTCGCTTAATAAATCCATAATGTATAGAAATGCGTCAAAAACAGACACAAAAATTTGGAATTTTAAACCCTAATGAGATTTTGTCTTTTTACGCTATTTTATATCATTTAAACCTATTTTCATAATTTTAAGAATTTACATTTATAAACATTAACAATTAATTGTTTATAAACTATTTATTATACTATTTAGTTGATATAAAATAGGGTAAATGTAAGGAGATAGATATATGTCACAGAAGTTTAATTTGGACAAAATAACGTTATGCAAACAGGAAGTTGCTAACTTATTTGGCATCCATATATCAACTGTTCCTAGATGGTGCAAAGCAGGAAGATTACCCCTGCCCTTTTCGATTGGCTCCAATCGACCAGTCTGGGATAAAGAAGAATTGATGACCTTCTATGAAAATCAAAAATATAATCGCGGGTTTCATGGACATAAACCGACCAAGTAAATGTCAACAAATCTCAATAAACGTCAACAAATAGCAATTCAATATTTAGCAATGGGGTATAAACCATCAGAAGTTGCTAACAAACTTAAGGTCAGGCGTGAGACGATAAGTAGATGGCAACGAGATGATGAATTTGAGCGCGAGTTAAAATTTGCACGGATGGATTTTTTAAAAGAATTGTTGTTTAAAGAGATACGATTTCTTGATTTAGCACAACAACAATTTGATGCCTTCCTGCAAAATCCAGATGTACAGCCATATCATAAAGCAAAATTAGCACTTCATTTCATGAAGCAATATTCTGGGAAAACTACATTAGAGAGAAAGCTTGTTTATAAAATGCATGATGTCGTATTGGGAGGGGAATTCCATATTTAAATATGAATAAATAATTAGTTGCACGTGGGATAATGGCGATATAATTTTAATAAAAATTCTAATAAGTTTAATGGCTTTGAATGTTTAAAAAACTAGTTTTAATTTGCCTTATTATCGCTTTTTCAGCCTGCTCAACTGCCTATGGGCAGGAACACAGTGCTCCCCAAAGTAAGTTAGAAAGATGTGAAATAGATAGAACCACAACAGGCATTGGGATTACCCCTTCAGAATATATGGATATTGCAAGCAGTGTTTGCAAAGATGGATATCAGGTTTTCATTAATCTCATTCACGATAACTTCTTGAGATATGTTATACACGGTATTTGTGACCTAAGGTACAGTGTTATAGTTGATAGGAATGAAATTGATTTTGAAGGAAAGTACGGAAACGAAGAGGAATGGGAAGACAGGTATAATAGTGTTTCCTGTATCTATAGTGAGAGAAGAGATTAAAACTATATAATGAAGTGTGAATGATGCGTGTTATTGTTGTTTGTCTTGTTCTAATTCTGTCGCCAGTTAATGCAATATCAGAGGAACAAAAAGCTTGTTACATGATTTTTCAATCTTGGCATTTGCCAATTAATCCGAGTACGGCTGCTGGTGAAATAGCAAGCGAAATAGACGAAACTTGTCATGTTGGTGACCATTTGTTTATTGAGCCAGTAAATAGGTTCGCCTTAGCCCAACTTGTTACACACATATGTAATCCAAAGTTTGAGATAATTTTTCACCCAATTTCTGATAACTATGTTGCACTTTCTTGCGTGAATTCGGGTAATAAACGTGCGAGGCAGGATTAGGTATAAGGTTATGCTCTTCTTTAAAAAAGTTCTTCTTTTACTTTTCTATTTCATCAAAGAGACCATTTCTTGCTTTTATTGTTTTTTTATTGAGTTTTTTGGAGACAAGGAAAATAATAAGGTTTTTATGAATTTTGCAGTTGGAAGTATTTTAATTTACTTTTTTAATATGATATTCTTCTCTTAGAGACATAAGCATTTTTAAATCCACTTAAAGACAATAGGAATCCTATGAAAACATTTCTAGAGATTATGAAAGACAAGGGATTTTGGTCTGGCACATTGCAAATCGCACTAGGAATATACATCGCTATTAGCGCATTAATTTTGACAATGCTTGCATTAAGTGCGGTTTTACCGATATTTGGAGTAGATTAAAATTTTTTAATCATCATGATAATATTCATAATATTCGGATATAGTCGAATATGAAATTTCTAAAATACATTACTGCTTTAGGATTTGGGTTTTTAATTTTTGGCACTGTAATAGCTACTGCATTGTACAACTATAATAAAACATTTGTTTTTGATGTATATAATGAAATAAGGCCCTTACTTCTTAACGGAGGTGGTGAAAACTGTCTTTTAAAATTAAAAAAAAGAGGTGTCTCATTTCTGGCGCTAGGAAACCAAGGAGATGATATGTGTCCTATAAAAAATGCAGTAAAACTTGGCGAATTGCCCTCCACTTCTTTATCTTCGTCAGTGATACTAAGTTGTCCAGCTGCTGTAAAGTTTGCTGACTGGGCAAAAAAAATAGAAGCAAAAAAAATAACTCATATGGGCACTCTAAATTGCAGAAAGATGAGAAGTTTTGGCGTAATGAGTGAACATAGTTTCGGTTTGGCCATTGATATATCTAAAATTGACGAAGCAGTAGTTAAAAATCACTGGAATGACAGCGGTATTAAAGGAAAAAAATTAAGGACAGCGGCAAAAGAAGCTTGCTTCTATTTTACCAATGTTTTGACACCAGACTCAAATAGTTTGCATAGTGATCACTTTCACTTAGACATAGGAATTGGTATTCCTTGTTAAGATGAAACTGAAAATTTTTACTAAGTTAAAGATAAAACTGATCAACTAAAAGGAGGATAAATTTGAAAAATATCAATCTACTAATTTTTTGCATTATTAGTTTTTATACCTTTAATTCATATGCTTCAGCTATTAATCTTACCTGCAAGGATAAAAGAACATACGGTTTTAGAATAGATTCTCCACTACCACCTGAATGGGGAGATGAAAGTTTTGGAAGTACCTGGAATATACAATATGATGGTTTTTCTGATAGTGCGAAAATAGACGGAAAAACGGTTGTTGCTGTAAGAGGCAATGGAACAGTTATATTGATTGATTATTCAGCAAATTCGAATAGTCAGTCTCTATGGTCTTATGCCATTCATTTAAAACAAAAAATGGTTACTGCTGCACAAGTTAATGTTTATGATTTAATGGGCGTAGGAATAAAATCTCGAAGTGTAGAATTTATTTGTAATTAGACAATTTGATAAAACTCTGATTTTTCGAAATAAATTTTAGGACATATTAATGTAGTGATTTTTACAGCGATGATGATTGGGAAATCTTACCTCTTTAAAAAACGTTTTGCCTACTGGTTTTAAACAAATATGTCTTTCTTAGATAAACTTACAAACCCCAATTAAGATTATCAACTAATCCTTTGTCAAAATATTTTCTTCCAGAAAAATCAGCCAAAAAGTAATTTGAATAGAGGCTCTCAATGAAGAAATAACAATTAAAAAACCAATTAAAAACACTTTCCATAAACGAAAATTCCATCGAGTTGTTAGCAAGATAATCTCTTATTAAAAAGTAAGAAAAAATCGAAATAAATAACATAAATGATGCGGCTAGGAAGTAACTTATTACTGTGATCACTAATTGTCTTTTTCGTAAGCTTTTCTGTTCCTCTTCATAGAGTTTCCTGAAATAACTTTGCTGCTCTCTGGAAATTCTTTGCCTTTTTTTTGCTCCTGAAATTGCTTCGAATATCTCTTGATTTAAGTTATTAATATTTTTGCGAACCACTCGTCTTTCAAGTTTTTCAAGTTCAATTTGCACCGTGTAGTTTAAAGAGGACTTCATCAATCACAGTCCCTGTGCATAAAAATACCTACCTGCAATACTCAGCATCTTTTTATATTGTGTTGCTGAACTGTTTAAAAGGCTATCTGAGGGTTGGTAACCTGCCCTAAATCTACATTTTGGCGTCTGCTCTAACCCCCAATTATAAATTTTTAAACCTAAATCTTGGAATTGTTGGATAGATAGTTTATTAGTAACGTCATAATTAAGCAAAAATGGCATATTATCTTTTATCCAGTCTTCATCTGAAGAATTCCAATTCCAACTGATCGAATATTCATTTATCCCAGCTTTAATCATAGCAAGTTGTTTAATCTTTTTGCCATTTATCTCACAATTAGGAAATTCATTTGAAATTCCTGCTTGTTTTAGTTTCGTTCCTAATCTGTCTAACTCTTCTAAAAGCCGCCTATTCTCCTCAGTCAGTCTACTATTGCTCTCAACGACTTCCTCAATTAAATCAGTATTCAATTTTCCCTGGATAGCATAGGACTTTAAAATTTCTAATTCTCGCTCTAATTTACGTATTTGAATTTTGAGTTCTGATATTTCTTCATTTTTTTTCTTAATTATTTCTTTTAACTCACTGATTTGGTTATTTAGACTTATTTTTTCTTGTTCATATATGTTTATCTTGGCAAGGTTAGAATAGTTAAATATTAGCAACACAAAAAGAAGAATAAGAAGGATTTCTGTAAAAGAGGTTCCTATAACATCAGATGAAGATTTCGAACGAGAATTAGCTAATATCATTTGTTTCTGACAATGTTAATAATGTTAGATAAACGTTTATTCATTTCAGATTCCATTTGAAGCGATGTCTGTTGCGCCTCATTAAAGGAGCGATCTAAGTCTCCTGCTTTTGACGTAATGCCATCAACTATATTTGTCAGTTTTGAAGTATCTTCACCAGCATTGGACACGAGTTTTTCTAAATCAAAAATCATATCATCAAGTTGCTCTATTTTAGTCCTTGAAGTCTCAAATTTCTCGGAGGATGAATTCAAAGCATCATTCACTCTTGTTATGGCTTCACCAAATTCAACAAAAACCCGACCTTGTACTGATGTGTTTCTTGCTACATCCTCCAAATGAGAGGATAATTCACGCATTTTTTTAGAAAATTCAGCTAGATCATTTTCAGAGTTATTTATGCTAGATAGTTTTTCAATTGCCTGATTGAGCAATTCTGATTGCTGTATGGAAGATTGTGATAACTTTTCAGATAATTCTAATTGTTTTTGCAAAGAACTAACAAATTCTTGGGACAAATTATTGATTTGAGCTGCCATTGCCGACATCTCTTCTCTAAGAGCATCCTCAACATTCTCTTCTAAAGCATCAAAATGACTTGATAAAATCCTAACCACCATGCCAAACACGGTTGTTAAAAGTGCAGTGCCCATTTGACCTATAATAAAATCAAGCTCTAGTTCAGCTCTACTCAGCGGTGAAATTGATACGATTAAGGATACAAAGGTAAACAGAAAACCCATATAATACATACTATCGGCAAATACGGACTTCATCGTTCGAGTTTTTGCTATTGTCCGTCCGTACAGAAGATAGAGTATCATAGCAACTATTGGAGGAGTTCCGAGGAAATTACCTTGGAAAAGAAAAATGATTAAAACTCCTAAAATAAAAAAACCTGAAAAAGCAAGTTGAAGTTTTCTTCTCGAGTTTGTTAAATTAAGAGGCTCCCTTGTATCTGGAGATTTAATGATAGTCTCAGTTGATACCCTCTTTTTAGAGCTAGTTATCTCTTCAGTTTCAGGACTTTCGTCTGAGTTAAGAGAAAGGACTTTATCATCTAATTCTGCGCCCTTTTCATGGTATTTTGGCGAAGTTTGTTTCGCAGATGCTCTTAGGAGCGGAACTCGCTTAGGGCGTGTTCGTTTAGATTTTTTTTCCTCAGCCATTTTGTAACCAATCTCAGAAGAGTTCTTTTAACGCTTTACTCTGATAATCAGAACGCTCATCGGCTATAAACACCTTGTCAGCACCAGCATCCGAAATAGTTTTCTGCCATTTAAGCACTTGCTCTTTTGATAGTGTAATCTGCTGACCACTAGTATCATTTACGATATTTCTGTAAATTAACGCTACCTTGAAATTATCTAACTCCAGTTTAAAGCTAGGAAGTTGGTCTGATTTATACTCAAAAAAATCAGATAAAATCATTAAAAATATTGGTCCGCCAGTTTCTGCTTTAGCTAATTCAGCTGATAAATTAATAGCCCCTTCAATATCTGTTGCTAGTGCAGTTTTAGACTTCATTAAAATCGGTAAGCATATTGGCTCTAAGTACTCATCAAAAATTTGTTTCTGAGTGAAAGATACCTCCCTAGACTTTTTATTATTTCCCAAAAGCCTTTTCCGCTCAATTTTAGCTTCACATATCACCTCACTTAGAGAGCTAAATTCATTTATTTTTAGTGTTTTAAACGAGATATTCTTTGGCAAAAGTGAAGATGCCTCTTCAATCAATAAGAAAGCCTCTCTGTATATTTTTTTCTGCAATTCTGGGTCTTCGTCTTTTAGGTACTGATAGGAACCAGACACATCTACTAAAAGATATATGGAAGATTGTATCTGAGCTGAATACGATATTTTAACAATGCTAAAAAAGCATAATAAAAGCATCGAAGCAAAGTAACCTTTTTTCATGAGAAAACCCTTTGTATTTTTTCTGGAATAAACTTCAACCAAAGGCTAGAAAAAGAATGAATTATAGCAATTACCATGTCTAGACAAATTCGAATAAAACTTAAAATAATATTTGAACAGATTAAAATAAAAATAAACAGATAGTTTAGAAGCTGAACAATACCAAAATACAAACCAAAAGAAGAGGTTTTTGCTTGTAAACCAATCACAAACATTGAAAACAAAAGGAAAACAGCGATTAAATTAAAACCCAAATCTCCAGAAATTTTTGCAGTGTAGATCATCCATATTAAAAGAGAAGATATCAACCCAAGAACGATTAATGATGTGCTTTTAATGAATAGTTGCGCGGGAGACGTTTTGATTATCGGCAATTTTGAGAGAATAAAAACATTTTGTGATTGATTAAACAAATAACCGCACACAAATATAATTCCAGATACAGCAATTGAAGGTATAAAAAGCTGCTCTCTGAAATTATCAGGCAACCCTTTTATATTACTAAATAATTCAGTGAGGAAATACGTAGAGCCTAGAAGGCCTATCAGTGATAACAGCCCCAAACTGAAATCAACTGTCAAATTAGCTCTTTGCTCATTTGATGGTAGCCTTTGTTTTACATTTTCAAACGTTGGCTCGGTTTCCTGAAAAGAGTCAACTTTTTCTAGGGATTTTGCTATTAATTTTAATTCCTCAATAAAAGATTTTATGTCTTTTTGCGTAAAATCTCTAACATCCGCAACCTCTAATTCATTTGGCAAGGAGGTAATTTTGGATTTTAAATCAGCAAACTTGGAATTAATTAGCTCAACTCGTTCAGATGAAAATCCAAGACGCATATCAATTTTATCTAGCTGTTCACTAAATCGTTCTAAATCTGTAGATTTCATAATCGAAAAATATGCTTTTGTGCTCTGGTGACCAAAAATGAACAAACCCATCACTATTGCTGGACCAAAAATTGACATCCATCCAACTATAATTCTATCGATAAACCCTATTTCCTCCTCTAACCATTCGCCCAATGGAATGCCTGTGGTGCTGTAAACGCTTAGCTGCAAGTAAATAAAAAATTCTATAAACGCTAAAAATAAAAGAGTTAAAATACACATTGAACTTATCAATTTTGTAACAAAACTCTCCTTAACACCGTAAGTGTCTTGAGAAGCAAAATAAAAACCTATTCCAGCCTCCAACAGCGAAAATAAGAATGCAATTATATGTGATGTTTGAATCGGTATAGAATATCCTAAAACACGTTCGTCTAAGCCAAGGTCTTGGAAAAATAGATGCAACATGTAGGTATTTAAAAATACAATTGCCACAAGCAAGGGCACAAAAATTAAGTTTGCATAACCTTGGCGTTTAATGGAATGATCCTCTTCTTTTACTACCAGTTCAGGGACAGCAATATCATTGAATTTATCAGAGAGGTCAGCTAACTCTTCAACGGAGCTTTTTATCTCTTTAACCACAAAAGATGTGTCTTGACTGCTTGAATTTTGATTAAGTTGCGCTTCGCCAATTTGATTTGTTTTGGAAGAAATCTGATTAAAAATTTGTTGAACATTATCAATTTTAGAGAGTGCATCTTGTCTAAAATTTTCGAATTGTTGTGCCCCAAAAGATAAGTTATTTATTACATGTATTGCACCTAGAGGCATAGTGCGCCGAGTATAATTTGCAGCCCAACGTCTGACTTTCTTGCTATAATTATCTGAAATTTGTGAAACTTTTAGAACAACTTTATCTAAAAAATTACTCGCAAGTTTTAAAGTTGGGCTTAATAATAATTCAACAATCGAGCTTGCAAGCGAGAAAATTAATAATGCCCCTAATGAAATTAGCGCAAAACTAAATATTAGTAGAGCAAACTGAATAATATTATTTTCATTTTGAATAAAATTTACAATTATTTGTTCCATGCTTCTAACTCTTATTTGTAGTATATTTTTCCGTCAGATATCCAAATATAATGAACATTAATGGCTTTTGCCGCAACCCAAATTCGATGCTCGTAGATTCCCCATGTTGAGTCTGTATCATAGATAGCTACAGCGGGTTTCTTTCCCGTCTGAGAGGACGCAAAAAGTGCTTGCTGAATACTGTCAAGGCTGGACCGTTTATCAAGCCCTCCTTCTATAACATATTCATCAGTTATTATATCAATTCTCACCTCGCTTGCTATACCAGAGCCAACAGTTTTAAATGGGATGCTAACTTCAGTTTTGCCACCAAGCGAGGCGGCTAACATTTGATTTAACTGATTTTCTCCAAAACCCATACTTTGGTTGCTAGAAGATGATGAAGTATCTTTTGATGAACCTGAATTATGACAGTGATAATCACCTGTTTTAGTATTATTATGACATCCCTGGGAATTGGTCCTGCCACCATGCGCTAGAAGCTCTGTATTGTGTATTATAAAAAACCCTAAAATAATTAGGCTTAATAAAATGGTATATACATTTTTTTTCACTGCATCAGATTCTAGCATTTATGATTTTCCTCCCACACAGTAACGGTATCAAATGATTTTGCTAACCCTTGTAGTTCCAGCTCTCCACCAAGCCCATTTGGTAATACCAACGGTTTTCCTAAACCCAATAAAGACAATGCGTTAGGAAGATGAGGTTGTTCTCTGTAATAACTTCCATATTTTGCGTATAAACTTTCGTAAGTTGGAAATTTCCAAGGCATATTAAATGTCCACTGAATAGTATCTTTATTTAGTCTGTCCAACGTTATAGTCCCAAAATAAAGGGCAAAATGGGCATCTAATGGCTTGATGTGCCCCATATCAAACTCGTCACTTTCTTGAGTGAAATCAACAGTGCAAATTTTTTTATCTGCTGATTTTAGCTTGTCCATTCTCTTAATAACTCTAGAACTTTCTATAAAAAGCTTTTCATTAATAGAAGTTTTGCTCCCTTCTCCATATAAATAATGCCATGTTAGTCTTGAGCTTTCAGGTAATATGAATGTAAAGAAAGCGCCAACAGACAATGTTGGGTACAGTCTGGAAAGGAAACGCTTATCCTCATCATTAATCTTTTTATTAATTGCTCTAGATTGGATCTGATTTATAGTTTCTTGGATTTTTGGCAATCCAAAACCAGTCCCGATACTAAATGCCATTCGTACATGAGGAACTAAGCTTAATATAATTATTAAGCTGATGATAATAACGTATCTAGGTTTCATTTTACCAACTCAAATAAATGTATTAAGAATAGTTAAATTATAGGAAGATTTATGGTTTGATTTCAAAGGCTAAAATATAGTTCAATAAATCATAGATTTACAATGAGTAATGAAGAATAGACTTAAATAATAAATACTTTATTTTAACGCTTAATTATATCACGACAGTGGTGCTCGAGCAGTCCCAATTCTTGCGCCCTAGAAATCCATACTCCTTCTAATTTGTCTCTATTCCACTCTCCCAAAGCATTAGTACAAATCATTTTTGTATCTGACGGTAGGTCGCTGTATTCTATCTCTTTTTTTAGGAGTTCTTGGGCCTCTTTTGCTACTTCTTTTAAGGGGTTGTTTAATTTTAATCCTGCGAAAAGCGAAGGGTCTGGAATTAATTTTCTAGGTAACCAATGTTGGTCAGTTGGTCTATCCCGTAAATAGATAGTTTTTTCTTTTTCTAGAGCCCACCAAGTTATAGGAATACCATTTTCAACATATGCACTGTAGACATCAGATGCAAATTTGCCACAATCGTCTGGATTCTTCGGTCCTTCTGTTTTGCCATCGTAATAACCAATACACCCAGTTTCAGATAAAATTACTGGTACTTTATGTTTAACTGACCATTTAAGAAGCCTTGCAGCATCTTTTTTTACAGAGGTAGTCACCAATTTAGTATGAGGTTTTCCAAATACGCCACTACGATAGCTTGCTTGCTGATTAAATTCATTAGGTTCATAGTTATGAAAGCCATAGATTAAATTCGAATAATTCAAAGGCCTTATGAGTTGTTCAATTGAAGTATATTTATACTTGGACTTCTTTCTACTGGCAAAAAGAGATTTTCCTATACCTTCTACAATTATAACACGGTCAGAAGACACGTCTCTTATGCCTTCGATAGTTTTTGATGCAATATTTAACCAATTTGCCCGTTTGCGATTAGATACCTTCGGCAATTCAAACTCAGGTTCATTTAGAATATTAAAACTTAGTCTTTCTTTTGGGATATGTTGTAGTTCAAGTGCTATGCTTTTCCAAGCATCAACAAACTTTATTTCTACAGCTGGATCACTCTCGAGCGCAGTCTGAAATTTTGAGGTATTTTTTCCGTCAATTTTTTTTTGATCATATGCTTTTAAAGACAAGACAATATGAAGGTTCGTTTCATTTACAGCAGACTTCACAAATTCCATAATACGTGCTTTGTTAATCCCCTTCTTGCAGGAAAGTTCTATAATCCAGTCTATGCAGGAAATTAAAACAATGTGGCTGAACCCAAAATCTTCCATTGGTCGAATATGATCAATAAACTGTTTAGCAGAAGATATCCTTGTTGCACCTGACCACAACGCTATGGTGTTAATACCAACACCTTCTAAACCTTCAACTGGCATTTTAATAGAGTGTTCATTGTTATTGTTGTTCGCTGAAGATAGGCTGATCGATGCCATATTAAAAAATAGAGCAACTATAACAAAGTGGTAGAGTTTACCACACGAGGCTATTCTCAACATTTTTAACACCATCATTAAAAAACGTTTATTCTAAACTTATCATGAATTATGGTAATTTATAGATAAATTTATGGGTTGATTTCAAAGGTTGAAATATAGTGTAATTAATACAGGTATTTACGATGAGGTATTACGGAGGGCTCCTCCGCCACTTATTTAGTTAACCTATTGTAAAATACATCTTTCTTAGAATATTTTAACGTTACCCCCCAAATTACCCTCCAAAAAATTTTATTGAAAAAAAAACTTAAGTAAACGCTAAATTGGTGAGCCTTTAATAAAGAGCATTGTCTTGGATTGTTCGAAAAGTAGTCTAACTTTTTCTAGCTTATGAGTCACTGACTTCATTAAGTATTACATTTTATTTACAAAAAACACCCTCAATGATACGTATGAAATATAGACTGTTCAGGTTCTATGACACATAATAAAACGGTTCATGGGTATGCTATGGGAGAAGACGAGGATTATAAAAAATTTATAGTTAAGGGAAGAATTATTGGCATCATTTGTTTTTTGTTTGTGCTTCCCTCCATTATTATGACTTTTATGGGATTTGAGACCACATTAATTTTATCGATGTTAGCTTTCGCAGTTATAATATCAGCACCATTTTTCATTTCAATTCTTGCAGATAGAAAGAGAAACTTATCAAAAAATGATGATATTTTAGCAGGAAATGAGAAAGCAAAAAGTCCTTCAGATAAAAAAGTTGTCAATACGATTAATATTCCTGAAGATTATATTCCTGAACTCAACCAAGAACAGTCAAAAATAGTGACCGTTAACAGCTTTAACTTGGGTGGAAATGATTTAGGCAACGAAATAGCAGGAAATGTTATTTTTATAGGGTTGTCATTTGTGTTTTATCTATCCAGCAGTCACAATTATGATCAAGCTTTCAACATTATGTTTTTATACTCATTACTGTACAGTCTGTTAGCGTTCTGGAGATTTAGAACGGCATATTTTAAAAAAGGTTGGGTAAAAGTTTTTGCAAGACCTAACAATATAGTAGAGTTCGACAAAGTAACTGAGGGCGCAGCAACCAAAGGACTCCTTACTGAGGGTTGGACATTTACCTTTGATGAACAGCAATACAATATTAGACAACGTTCCCGAAACCATTACAGGGATGAACGAGAAATTTATTGGAACCCCAATACCAATAAGCTGCTCATAAATCACTCTGGTTACAAGGTTTTATTATTTCTTTATTCTTTAGTAGCATATTTTCTCTTTTGTGTTGGTTTACTATTTTCCGACCAGCTTTTTCTTAGTCCTGTTATGGTATTTATATTCGCGCCAGTATTCCCAACAGGCCTAATTATCATATGCGAAATGTATTTTAATCAAGTGTCGCTTCGAGCTGCCCTCTCGAATTTGGTTGTTACTGTGTTAATATTAGTCGCACTTATAGGTGTACTTGCTTTACTTGTCTTAGCTGCAGCTTTTGAAGATTGGTTAATTTCTGATTCAGGCTGTTCGTATTGGATGTATTTGGCTTCGGGTTGTTGACGTGACTAATTGCAAAATAGTTATTTTTTATTACATACATACTTTTCCCTTCAAATTATCCTCCAAATATTTCTGATTAAGATTAATTTACAAAGATAACACATTGACTCCCCTATTTCAGTTTGGTGACAATATGATATAAACACAAAATTTTTGCAGAGGCGTTTTGAAAAACAGTTTAGCAATTACATTAAAGATTAATCTTTTCTCCCTCATACGATGAATATGATTATTCAATAAAAATAAAATAGTTGCTAAAGTCTTGAGCATTTTTTGGAATAGATATTTTAACAACCCTAAATAATTTCACTCCTTTGCAATATATGTTAGAATGAAAATAAAATTTTTAAATTTCTTGTTCTAATGTTTTAAGCTTGATATCTATGCGAATAGCTAAATTACCAAAAAATGAAAAAGCTCGAGTTAATAAACTGTTAGCTACTGGCGTTCTTAATGCGGATAGGCATAAACAGTTCACGATTTTCAATGAAGTTGCAAAAGTCATCACTAATTGTACTTCTAGTTTTGTAAACATAATAGATCAAGATACACAACATTCATTGAGCAGTTCTGGGATGGAGACAGATTTTTCAAAACCGTTGCCACGTAAAGAATCAATTTGCCAATTTGCATTACTTGATCCTGAACCTACTATCGTCACAGACTTAACCAAAGATGAACGATTCTCCTCAATGTCTATCGTTACGGGATATCCAAATTTAATCTTCTATGCTGGCTTTCCCCTTATCACAAATGAAGGATTGATACTTGGAACTTTATGCGTGATGGACTTTCAACCCAAACAGCTAAGTAAAGAGCAAATAAGATTAATGAAGAATCTTACAATAAATATTTGTCATCAAATAATTAACCTGCAGGCTCAAAAATCTTTAATTATTGAAAAAACTAAGAACATTCTTCTTCTTATAAAAGAAATTGCACCTGATTGTACTGTTGAAAACATCATAGAATTTGTTGACTTTGCAGACACAGGAGTTTTCGACGAAAATATTAGCGCAGAGTTAATAAAATTGGGTTTAGTTGAGCGTTCATCCACTAAAACTGTTAGCGGTTATCAGCTATCAAAATTAGCTCAAAAAATTGCTCTAGAGTTAGGTCAATTTGAAAAGCCATATAGTGGTACAATTTTAAGCGAAGTTGACTCACGAATTAATGTAGATGAATTACTAAAACAGATTGATGGAGATTTTTAATGTTTTCCTCAATCATAAATTTAAAATTTCCAAGTACTGCGGAGGCAAAAATAGCAGCTAGTCATTTCTCTGAAATATTAGGCTCTAAAATTTCTCATTATGACTATCTTGGGATCCAAATAACGATTGGAAAATCTGGAGAATTATCTGTTTGTGTTAGGTTTGACGAGGCGACACGGCTCAAAAAATTTGAGAATGATGTTTCCGGCCTACTTTCAGATATTAAAAAATCCTTTATTTACAAAGAAGAAAAATATTCAGGGGTATGTATTTATAGCTTTGAGCGAGAAGCACAAAATTCTGCTGTGAATATATCAACAGGAAAAACAGTTAATTAACATTAGAGACGTTTTAAACAAATTCTGCGCAAAAAAATTTCACTTATCACCAAGCGCGTAAATTCATTTGTTATTTTTTTGAATTATCTCAACCTCTTTATATTTTATCAAACTAAATACCTTTCAGGCAATTAATTTAAATCCTGTGTTACCAGTTATTAAATAGATGGTCGTTTCAAATAATAAACCAAGTATTAGAGCCGCAAAAAAACGTAAACGATCTGAAAGACCAAAATTAATAAATATCGGTCGACTTGTGTAATAAAAAATTATGAAAATAAAACCCGTCATAGGTACTCCCTTATAATACACTTAGAATATAAGTGGGTATTGAGTGGTAACTTTTACTGTATGTAATTCAAATTGAACGCAAAATATTTTCACTCTTTTTTAAATACGTTATCGTTGGTTGTAAATTAAAGAGATATATTTACAAACTGTGTAAATAAGATATTTTTATTTTAAATCAATTAAAAAATATTATAATCTGATAATAAGATAATAATTTATATAGTTATGCTACTATAATTAAAAAAATAAATAAAAGTCTCCAAGTTTCTATGAATGAAAATGTCGTTAAATTAGAAAATAGTTTCAATCAAGTTATAGAACGTAAAATTGCGGTGATATTCGTTACTGACGTAGTTGGCTTCAGTAAGTTAATGGAGATTAACGAGGATGAAACATTAAAGAGCTTTAGAGCCTGCAGAGATATATTAGACAATTTATTTTCAGAGCATGGTGGAAGAATTTTCAATACTGCTGGAGATTCCGTTTTAGCGGAATTTCAGAGTGCTGTTTCTGCAGTCGTTTGCGCGAGTGAATTTCAGAAGCTTATTAAAGAAAGAAATGATTCTTTATCTAATGACTCAAAAATAGATTTTAGAGTTGGTATTAATATGGGAGATGTCATAGTAGAGGGAGAAAATCTTTATGGCGACGGGGTTAATGTTGCAGCGAGATTAGAGGCTCTTTCTCAGTCTGGTGGAGTTTGTTTATCTAAAAGTATAATGGACTTCGTAAATAAAAAAACCGAGTTTCTTTTTAATGATTTGGGTGAACAAAAAGTAAAAAATACTATCGTCCATGCATTTGATCTTAATGTTCCTGATTTAGAAAAGCGTTCTAACATTGATGAAACTATTGCTGCAGCTGCAGCAGCAAAAATAAAAGAAGGTAGCGTGCCACCAACCATTGCCGTTTTGCCTTTCAAGAATCTGAGTAACGATCCCGAACAAGAGTTTTTTGCGGATGGGATAACAGAGGATACTATCTCTTATTTTTCAAAATCAAAGACATTTCCAGTTGTTTCATTAAATTCAGTTTTGAAATATAAGGACAATAAAGAAGCAACCAAAGATATAGCGAATGACTTGAACGCTAATTATTTAGTACAGGGCAGCATTCGAAAAAGTGGAAATAAAGTAAGAATATCGGTAAAACTTACAGATACATTAGAAGATATTCAAATTTGGTCTCAAACGTGGGATAGAATTTTAGACGATATATTTGAATTGCAAGATGAAGTATCACAAAAAGTTTCTGCTCTAGCTCAACCGGCAATAATCATTAATGAACAAAATACGTTACACAATAAAAAACCGGAGATTTTTAGTGCATGGGACGAATATCTTCATGCATTAAACTCTTATGACAAAAATAGCGAGGCTAAAATTGTTGAAGAAAAAATCAAATATATTTACGAAGCAATAGAACATGCAGAGAAATCGATTGCACTAAATAAAAAATTAACCGATGCGTATAATGTTCTTGCGTCGAGCTTATTTTTTCTAAGGTTAGAATCCTCTCTTCAGCATGACCGGGAGGAAAATGAAACAAGGTTCAAAAAGGTTGCTGAAATAAGTTATAGCCTTGACCCCAACAATCCTGATTCTGTAATGAACATGGCATATTTGTATCGAATATCAGATGATGAAGTAAAATATCGGGAATTCGTTTACAAAGCAGTTGAAATAAACCCCCATCATCCGAGGTCATTATCAGCAAAAGGGATGCTTCATTTAAATGAGTGTGATTATGATAATTCAATTGAGTTACTGAATAGGGCATATGAAACCAACCCGAAAACGGTGCCTTTTTTAGAAATTATGCTCTTATTCTGTCATTTAGGAAAGAATGATTGGGTTAGTGCTCACCAATCAGTTGATAGAAGTATGCGAGAGAATGATCATAGCAGATTTCACGCTTTTAAAGCTATTATACTAGCACATGAAGGTAAGATTGATGAGAGCAAACTATGGCTTTCCAAATATCAGGAAAATAGACCAGAAATTAAAACATTAGAGGATTACGAGAAAGTGGTCCCAGCTGTGAATCAAGATGTCAAAAATATTTTATTGGACGGAGTACGAAAAGCAGGACTCAAGTGATTAAAATATCATAAAAATATCTTATATTCATCTTTTGTTAGAAGCTTTTCAAGCTTAGGCGCCTTGCTTCTTATTTTTTCAGGAGTGTTTAATTGCCATTCATCACTTATCGCTTTACCTCTATCCGCTTGTTGTCCTCTTAGGGAGGTAATAGCCCAATAAGTAAATTCTGTGATTTGGCAAGAATATGTGCAAGTAACATCATCATGGGTGTAGTATGCATCGGAAGGATAACGTAGTTGAGCCTTCTCAAAATATCCTCCTCTTGCCTCATCCATTAACTTTGCTATTTTAGAGTTCCTTTGTTGCCCAAAAATATTAGGATATGCCTGCGCATAACCCATATGTGTGATAAGATGCAGAGCTTCTTCTATAGTTGGGTCCCAATCTTTAATATTAAAGTTCATTTCTTCAGTAAATACAGATAAAAATGTTCCATATTTTGGTTCAAACACGGAAGTGATTTTATCTTCGTCACTTTCAAAATCCCATCCGTTTTGCTCCATAATATCTTTCATTTCTTCCATAACTTCGTCTGAATAAAAATATTTTTCAAAATTACGCTCATCTTTGCTGTTTCTGAAAACTGCAAAAACGCTTCCTGTACTAATTAATTTGTCTATTACTTTTTGATTATCCACCTCCCCGTCATTATTATAATCAACTAATTTATCCATAATTTTTTTGGCGTGGTTTAGGTACTTATCCGCTACGTTTGGCATGGCACAAATTTCAATACCAAAACTTTTAACTATTTTTATATCCTTAATGTTTGGGCATTTTGAAATTGCAGGTTTTACTACAAAAATTAGCAAAAAGAAAACGACATATATTGTCGGCCTTAAAACAACTTTGGTAAGCATCTATTGCCTCTTTGTTTCAAACGTTTTTGCGAGGAAATTTTCTTTATGGGTTAGTATATAGTTTGTTATAAAAATATAAAACATTGTTTGATAAGTTTAAATATTTGTAGTGAGTAATTTAGAAGGTTTGTCTTACTATTTTACATTTTAAAACAACAAATTATAAAGAATTATTCATTACAAAACTTAAGGCTTATAATTTTGGTATTGTTAGCACTATCTTACCTATAAAATCCTTTTGTAAAAACATTTCTTGCGCTTTTATAATATCTTGTAGTTCAAATGTTTTTGCAATAATAGGTTTTATCTTATTTTTTTCTACAATGCTTATGAGATTTTTAAAAGCCTTAACATCTTGCCACGTGCTCCCCTTCAACGTTAAATCTTTTAAATAAAGTGTTCTGAGATCTAGTTCAACAATAGGCCCAGCAATCGCTCCTGAGGTAATATATCTTCCACCAGGCCTAAGAATGTTAAGGAGATCTGGCCATTTGATTCCTCCAACCACATCTATAACCACATCTATGCTTTCTGAACCAATGGTAGCAACTAAATCTTGCTCACGATCAATTACTTTTGTTGACCCAAGTGAAATTAATGAATCTACTTTTTCAATCCTACTTATGCTAATGATTTCAGCTCCTCTACATTTTGCTAATTGAATAGCAGCAGAGCCTACCCCACCCGATGCACCATTAATTAAAACACGTTCTGCGGTAAGCCCAATTCTTTGCAACATATTTTCTGCAGTTGAATAAGCACAGGGAATTGATGCTAATTCTACATCGCTCCAATCACATTCAATTTTAAATGCTTCAGATGACGGAACAGCAGTGAATTGTGCAAAAGCTCCATTACATTCAGACCCTATTGTCCAGCAAGAAAAAGGAGTATTATTTTTTGGGTTTTGCATCATTGTGCGCACCACCACACGTTCTCCAATACGCTCTGGTTTAACTCCCTCACCTATTGCGACGATCACACCTGAACAATCAGCACCTTGAATAAGAGGAAAAACTAAAGGCTTATCAGACCAGCTAGCATCATTAATATTTACCTTGGCAAAACCCTCAGACGCACCTTTATTTGTTTCGCTCTTCACCGATTTTGAATACCAGCCTATACGAGTATTAATATCAGTATTATTCACACCAGCTGCTGTTACATTTATAACAACCTCATTTTTGCCAGGCCTGGGAACAGGAACATCATCACGAAAAACTAATTTGTCAAATCCTCCATGCCCAGTTAACAAAACAGCACACATTTTGTTTGGCAGATTCTTCATATATACCTCTTTTGTTGCACTCTATAGCTTTTGTTAGCCAGTTTAGAAGATTTTACGAGAAAAAAATCTGTTGTATAAATATAAATTTACTCAGTCTAATCAACTATTTTAGAGATGATTTAATAATTTAAGCTTTTTTACTGTGTTTCAAAGACTAAAATATAATCCATAAAATAATGTATTGATAAATGGAATTACAAATACATGCGTAGTTGAAAATATTTAGATTTTCGTTATGAATTTAAAAATAGTCTTTAATTGCAACCTAAAAATACTATCTTTGCCGATTATTTTGTAAAGTTCTCTAATTCTGATATCCATTCCTCTATATCATCTCCACTGCTCATTTTAGGCGCTACCACCCCATCAATCATAAAGGTGGGGCTGACATGGATGCCATTCTGCCTGGCATATTTTGCCTGCCATTTGATCTGATTTTGAAGATTTTTATGTTGGAAGGTAGCTGAAACGTCACAGCCACTGAGAGTGGAAATTCGTCTAATAATATCATTGGGAGTGGCCGCCATATTTGGTCCGCTGCAATGGTCGATAAACTCAAAATCTTCTCTATGGGCAAACACAGCTTTCATCACTGAAATGGCTTTATTTCTTCCATCTTCCATGATAGATGCCGCAAGAATAGCTCTAATAACGATACCTGAAAACAAATGCCACGGTTGTGATTGAAAACGAACTATAACTTTTAGCTGGTTTTCACCAGCTTCCGAAACAAGCTCATCAATTTTCCCGAAAGCTTTAGCCGAATATGGACATGTAGGTTCAAGAAAGATTTCTAAAATACGTTTGCCGTGGCCCCATACAAATGGCTCAATATTATTATTCTGCAATTTCATTAAATCATTCCTTCTACCCTGAACAACCCAAAATATAATATTTTAATAGAAATAATATACTTCCTTTGTAAAAATACATCTTTTTAAGTGATTTAAAAAATAAGGTATTGTTAAATATTGGATTAATTTAAAAATTTGTTGTAATCAATCGGTTTTATCATATGCAATATAAATATATTAATTAATGATTGGGTTTGTGATTATTATGCAAAAGAAAATTATCATCGACACTGATCCTGGCCAAGATGATGCCGTTGCCATATTATTAGCGTTAGCAAGTCCCAATGAACTAAATTGTCTAGGTATTACTACTGTAGCAGGGAATGTTCCGTTAAATCTTACCAGTAAAAACGCAAGAATTATTTGTGAATTAGCTGGAAGACCTGAATTAAAAGTTTTTGCTGGGTCTAATTCACCAATGTTTAGGCCACTGATTACAGCAGAGCACGTACATGGTAAAACAGGATTGGATGGTCCAATTCTTCCCGAACCAAAAATGTCTTTACAAGACAAAAATGGCGTTGATTTTCTCATTGAGACTCTAGAATCGCATGAACCTGGGTCCATAACATTATGCTGTTTAGGTCCGCTAACTAATATTGCTATTGCTATTGATAAAGCACCTGAAATTATGACAAGAGCCAAAGAGATAGTTATGATGGCTGGAGCATATTTTGAAGTAGGTAACATAACACCAGCAGCGGAATTTAATGTATTTGTTGACCCAGAAGCTGCTAAAATTGTTCTTAATTCCTCAGTTAAAAAAACTTTTCTTCCATTAGATGTCACACATAAGTTGATAGTATCAAAAGCCCAAATAGAGGCATTCGAAAGTTTTGGCACTCGTGTTGGAAAAGTGGTATCAGAAATGCTTCTATTTTCAGAAAGATTTGACAAACAAAAATATGGTTCTGACGCTGCTCCTTTGCATGATCCATCTGTTATCGCTTATCTCTTAAAACCCAGCTTATTCTCGGGCCGATTTGTTAATGTTGAAATCGAAACCGAATCATTGTTAACCCTAGGTATGACAGTGGCAGACTGGTGGGGTGTATCTGGTCGAGAGGCAAATGCTAATTTTATTGGTAACGTGGATATAGAAGGCTTTTTTAATCTACTAACAGAAAGACTAGCCGTTCTATGAGTTCCCTCGTCTGATATGTAATTTTCATTTATTAATTTCAACTTATCCCAAGCCAAAGCGCATTATTGTTTTTTTAAGAAACGACGAATTGTTTAATGCTTCTAGGCCAATAGCCCTTAAGTTTTGTAATGGAATCTGCTCTGATCCTGCTAATATATTTAGTAAGCCTACAGACCATGATTTTCCTAATATTTCAGGTAACCGTTTAAGTTGGTACTTATTTAGCATCTCAAAACAACCAATGGTATTAGGATAACCTATGGATAAATTTACAATCGTTTCAATATCTTTGACACTTATATTAAACCCTTGTGCCCCAATCGGGGGAAGCTTATGTGCGGCTTCGCCGATGAGTGCAATTCTTTCACTTATTAGCTTTTTTGCAAGCATGAATTTTACTGGAATTTCTACTAAATTAGTAATTGGTGATATTTCTCCTAAAATGGAAAGAGACCGCTCCTTTAATTTCAAAGAGAATTCCTTTTTACTACAATTTAATAATTTTTTAGTATAATCTTCTTTATTCATCCAAACGATAGAAGAGTGCATGCCTTCGAATTCATCTGATATGGGAACCGTTGTAAGTGGTCCTCCAAATTTATAAATTTCATAAGAAACATTACAATGTTTTATCTCATGTTTTGCATTAAATGTTAGAGCTGTTTGTCTGGTATCTCCTTCAAAGGTAGAAATATTAGACAAATCTCTAACAGCAGAATTTGAGCCATCAGCGCCAATAATTAACTTTGTTTTGATAACTTCACCGTTGGATAATTGAGCTATTCTAAATTCACCATCTAAGCTGGAAGATATTAAGGAGGTGGCTTCTAGAAGTTCAGCGTTTTCTTTTGATATTACGAGTTCGCGTAAAATTTTTATGCTTTTCTCTAGCGGCACATTATAGCCAAAACAGTCTTTTCCAATCTCTTTAGCTTCAAATGTATTTTCTGATATTTTTGATGGATTATTATTAATATCTCTAGAATTAATTATATTTAATGAATTCAAGGGACAACTATGGCTTTCGAGGTGCTTCCATACACCTATTTTATTTAAAAAAATTACTGCCGGCATAAGATGAGCGGTGGTTCGCAATTCCAAATCACGCTTATTATTTTTTTTAAAACTTTTCTTCTCAACACACAGAACATTTAATTTTTTATTAGCGAAAGCGAGAGTGGCCACTAATCCCGTGTGACCTCCTCCAATGATACAAATATCGAAATATCTCATTTATCACTCAAAAAAAAATAATATTTTATATGAATTAAAACAATTTGTGGTGAAATCAAATAAAAATTCATTTTATTCATATAATTTCAATAACTATTTATTTGTAAATGAGAGTTTTTTAAAAAGTTACCTGATTTATGCACTATATAAACATCAAATATTTATTAAGATAAGCTTTTTAGCCAACGAAATCATTGAATTCCCAAAAAGATTTTAGTGTTTAAAAAAATAAATGTTTCAATTGTTGATATTTAATTATTATTTTCCAAAGTAGTGTGAAGCTATTATAACTTAGAATAAAAGAAGTGAACTTGTTTTGTTATTTCTTAAAAACTGCTTTAAGAAATAAATTTTTAATATTTTTATTGCCAACATCTGGCTTATCATCAAAGCGTATTTTAAGTCCGCTCTCGGACAAAAGTAAAACGTCTTCGGATTCGACTGATTTCAACCTGTAATGTTTAATTCCACCTAGCTCTGTAGCAGATTGGCAAAGATATTTCTTACCGGTGCACTTATCAAAAAAGCCTTGGCTACTAAGCTCTTCATTAACTGCTTCTTCGGTCATTACCTCCCCCTTAATTCATTTTTCGAGGCCTTTTTTATAGTGGGCTTGTGACCGACCACTTCAAAAAAATTTCTCAAATATAGAGTTTATAGTCAAGAAAAATTAAGGAGTGAAATATCAAAAAGGCTTGATAAATTTCATTTTCAAAATCAATTCACAAAAATAAAGAAAAATAAACTTGGATGATAATGATGCTTTGCACAATTTTTTAAAAACGTGTTCTTGAAAAATTTGAAAAATTCAAGAACAATAAAAATTAGGATTGAATTGCCCAAAATATTCATTGTAACTGCATACTGTTTATTAAATTGAGGAAATAAAGATGATTATAGAGAGAGATCTTGAAATTCCAATGAATGATGGTCTTATTCTTAAGGCCGACGTTTACCGTCCCGAAACCTCTAACAAAGTTCCTGTTATTCTTGCAGGTGGGCCGTATGGTAAAGGAGTAAAATATCAGGAACATTATAAGCGCTTGTGGGACTCATTAGTCGAAATGCACCCTGATGTTTTAAAAAACTCTACTCAAAAATATCTCACATGGGAAACAGTTGATCCAGAAATCTGGGTTCCATGGGGATATGCTTGTGTTAGATTTGACTCAAGAGGTGCTGGAAGAAGTCAAGGTTTTTTGGACATATTCTCACCGAGAGAGACAGAGGATTTTGCAACAGTAATTGAATGGTGTGGTATTCAGGAATGGTCAAATGGGGCAGTTGGTTTGAACGGAATTTCTTATTATGCCATTAATCAGTGGCAAGTTGCCGCTCTAAAGCCAAAGCATTTAAAGGCAATGATACCTTGGGAGGGAGCTGCTGATCATTACCGTGATTGGGCTCGCCATGGAGGTATATTATCAAATCATTTTATGGAATTTTGGTTTCCATCTCAGGTTTTGGCAATACAACATGGAAACCCAAATGGACCAACAGACCATTGGTTAACTGAAGATAAAGGAGAGCAACATTTATCCACTGGCCCTTCAATTTTGTCAGAAAGAGAAAGAAAAGAAAATCATGCACATACTCTAGATAATTTCAGAGCAAGAGAATTAGACGATGAGTGGTATCAACAGAGGTCTCCAAATTGGGATAATGTTGAAGTTCCTTTTTTAAGCGCTGCTAGTTGGGCTGGTTTTGGACTGCATCCTCGTGGAAATTTTGAAGCATTTATTCAAGCAAAGTCAGCAGATAAATGGTTAGAGGTGCACCCTGGAAGACATGAGGAATGGTTTTATCTGGAATATGGAATGCAATTACAAAAAAGATTTTTTGATTTTTATTTGAAGGATGAGAAAAATGGTTGGGATAAAGAGCCAAAAGTATGGCTTAACTTGCGAAGACCTTTTAGTAACGAGTTTAAATTAAGAAAAGAAAATGAATGGCCATTAGAACGCACCAAATGGACAAAACTATTTATTGATGCCAGCCTAAATGGAAGTTTATCTTGGAAGGAAAATCCAAAGTCTGCTGAGATAAATTTTTCATCAAACTCACGAGGAATCTCTATTTTATCTGATCCATTAAAGAGTGAGACTGAAATAACAGGTCCAATTGTGGCGAAATTATTTGTATCCTCCACCACTAAAGACTGTGACATTTTTATTACGCTACAAGCTTTTTCTGAAACCGGAAAAGAAGTTTATTTTCAAGGTACAGTTGACCCAAGAACTCCTCTTGCTCAGGGTTGGTTGAGAGCTTCGCACAGGAAATTGGATAAAAATAAATCTTTATTTTGGAGACCGTATCACTCTCATGATGAAAAGCAAATGTTATTGCCCAATGAAATTTATGAACTAGATATTGAGATCTGGCCGCAAAGTATAATCCTACCGAAGGGCTACCAAATTGGTATTAATATTTCTGGACAGGATTTTGATAGACCAGGTGAATCAGTAGGAGATTATATGCCTTGTCGAGGTTCGGGGCCTTTTCTGCATAATGATCCATTTGATAGGCCCAAAGAAATATTTGGCGGCGAAACTACTATTTATTCAGGTGAAAATCATACTAGTTATATACTTTTACCAATTATACCTTCTGATTAAATAAATTCCGTTTTTATTTGTATAAATAAAACGGCTAAAAAAACGAGAACAAATCCTATTAACAAATTTAAGGTAATACGTTCATTAAGCATCAGAGAGCCTAATAACATTGCAGTCAGTGGGTGAAACCCCATGCATAATGAGGCTTGGGTTGGTGTAGCTAGTTGCAGGGCTTTTCCCCAACAATAAATCATTATTGCTCCGCAAGGAATTCCCAAAACAAACACATATGACCAACCGGAGAGATTAAAATCTAGGGACCCACTTAAGGGACTACCTAAACTAAATGCAGCAATAAGCATAGCTGTAACGCCAGAAATAAGCGCAAAAAGTAAAACGTTTAAATTTCCATATTTTTCTATATAGTTAGAAGAAAAAGATGCAAAAATAGATGAGCAAATTACCCCAGCCATTACAATAACATCGCCTATTATAAACGTGAAACTTACCTCATTAAAATGATTTCCTAAAGCAATAAAAACGCCTAACATTGCAACAAAAATGGCAAATAACTTTACTTTTGTTATTGGTTCAATTTTAAAAAAAGAAGAGATAATTAAAGTCCAGACAGGCATTGTCGCAAATACAAGCCCAGCGCGTCCAGCAGTAGTAAATGTTAGACCAAAAGTTAACAAAATTGGAAACGCTGCAAAATAAATTAAACCTAGGATAGAAATTATATGTCGATCAGATTTATTTATTTTACTAAAATTTAATTGGTTCCAATAAATTAAAAATAAAATAACAGCTAATATGAACCAACGTAAAAAACCTAATGTGAAGGGGTCTGTTTGTGGCAATGCAAGGCGTGTAAATACAAGTCCGCTGCCACCTAAACCTGCAGATAAACTGGCAAATATTATTCCTGCAAAAATGTGGTGATTAGCCATTAGGTCTTCCATGAAAAAATTAAAAATATGTTCAAATAGAAATATATGAAATGTATCAAATAAAGAAATCATAATAATGATATTCTGGATTTAAATGATAAATTCTGTAAACTTAAATTTATGAAGTAATATCTAGGAAAGAATTTTACAATGTCTAATTTTTCACAATTATTTACTGATATTAAAATTAGCACTCTTAAATTAAAAAATAGACTGGTAGTCGCACCTATGACGCGAGTTAGCGCAACTCCAAATGGTATTCCAACTGAAATAATGAGAGAACATTATGAGGATTATGCAAAAGGTGGTTGGGGTTTAATTATCACTGAGGGAACCTACATTGACGAGCAATATTCCCAAGGTTACCGAAATCAACCTGGCATAGCAAATAAACAACATATAGATAGTTGGAGAAAAATTGTTGAGGCTGTGCATAAAACAAACACACCTATTTTTTTGCAATTAATTCATGCGGGCGGACTTATACAGGAAAATATTTATAACAAATATGCCATCGCCCCCTCTAAAACAGAATTACTTGGCAAGATGCTTCCTCATTATTATGGAGAAGGAAAATTTCCTATTCCTATGGAAATAACAAAACATCAAATATTAGACACAATAAAGAATTTTTCTTTGGCGGCAAAAAATGCAATGGAGGCTGGTTTTGATGGAGTCGAAATTCACGGGGCAAATGGATATTTATTAGATCAATTTCTTACATTATTTTCTAATCAACGTGATGATGAATATGGAGGAAACATTGAAAATCGCATTCGTTTTCATTGTGAGGTTTTAGAATCTATATTAGACACTGTTAAAGGTAAAATTCCAGTTGGAATGAGAATATCACAAACAAAAGTGAATAATTTTGAATATGAATGGCCAGGAGGAGAACAAGATGCTGCTTTTATATTCAAGAAAATGAAATCGATAGGACCTAATTATTTGCATATAAGTACTCACAAAGGACTGGAACCAGTTTGGCAAACAGAGAACAATCTATCATTTTATGCTAAAAAGTATTTTGAGGGAACAGTCATAGCCTGTGGCGGACTTCATGTTCCAGAAAGAGCTGAGAACTTGCTTAAAAATAATGAAGCAGATTTGGCAGCGGTTGGAAAAGGTGCAATAGCTAATCCCAACCTTCCAAAAGATATTCAGTTAGGCAGGTCTATAAATGAATTTGTACCGGAAATGATCCGACCATTGGCGACTATAGAAAATACCCGGAATTGGAAAAAAAATAATATTTAAGCCATGAAATATTCGGTCTAATTTTAAGATAAGAACATATAAATGAAAATTGTTTGACGTTTCAAACAAATTATTTAGAGATGATATCGTTATTTTTGCTTAACATTGTTATTTTAAAGCCAAATATTAAAAAGTTTTAAAGTTTTATATTTACAGTCATTGTAATCGGGTTTCAACTTTAGTTAAGTTTAAATTAATTTTACAATATAGGAAAATATTATCACTAAAATGATTGAATTTAATAATGTTGGACTAAAATTTGGCGACACTCGTATTATAGAAGATTTGAGTTTCTCAATAAACCGAGGAGAATTTTTCTGTATTTTGGGGCCTTCAGGGTGCGGAAAATCCACTACTCTTAGGCTTATTGGGGATTTATTAAAAGATTATTCAGGGAAAATAACCATTGCAGGAAAGTCCCCCACTGAGTGTTGGGAACAAATGGCTTATGTTTTCCAAAATCCAAGACTGTTGCCTTGGAAAAACACACTTGATAATGCGGCATTTGGGTTGGAAATGAGGCATCCTGATATGAGCAAAGAAATTCGAAATGAAATTGCGCTTAAACAATTAACAAAAGTTGGACTTGGAAGCGATATTAATAAGATGCCTCTAATGTTATCTGGTGGCGAGAGACAACGCGTATCACTTGCACGAGCACTTTCTCTTGAGCCAGAGATAATTCTTATGGATGAGCCATTTTCAGCTTTAGACCCAAATACAAGGAGAATACTGCGTTCTCAACTTGTACAACTTTGGCAGGACATTGGAATGACCATCATATTTGTTACACATGACATTGATGAGGCCCTAGAACTAGGAGATAGGATTATAGTATTGGGTACGCGCCCTTCAAAAGTTGAAAAAATAATAAATCCTTATGAAAAAAGGCCAAGAGATGTAGATATATCTGACGAATTGCGTAATATAAAAAAAGAATTAAAATTAGTATTTGAAAATTTAGCAAAAACAAAGGTGAATTAAATGAAAAGAATATTTATAGCATTCTCGTTTTTTATTATTCTTAGTCCATCTTTAATGGCGAAGGAATTGATAAAGTTTGGGTATCTAGCTGACCCAAGTCATGAAGCTGTTATGTGGGCGTTAAAAAATGGTAAGGTCACTTCAGATATTATTGAAGTGAAAGCGGACGCGCTTCAAATTCCAGCACTCATTCAAGCAACTGTATCAAAAACTTATGACGTGATTCAGACAGCTGGAATGGCTATTCCAAGGGCTCGCTCAAAAGGATTAGACCTAAGAATTGTGGGAACTGCGCTTCGGTATCATACAGGCGGTGAAGGTTCAGATATTTGGGTTAAAAGTGACAGTGTGCTGCAATCTGCAGCTGATTTAAAAGGTAAAAAATTAGCAGTTTATTCTCTTGGTTCTTCTGGAATTACTCTCATCAGAATAGCCCTTGCGAATGCACATGGGTTTAATGTGGATTTAGAAAGTGGAGATATCGAGTTTGTTGAAATGCCTCCTCCAGCTATGCCAGCAGCTTTAGAGTCTGGTACCATTGATGCCGCCACACTAATTCATTCGCAAGCTTATCAGGCGCAAAACACTAAATCATTTCGTTCAATTGTCTCGACCGCGCCAGATAATTATAAAAGTTTTGGTGTAAGAGGTGTCTCAGCTGTTCTTGCAGGTTATGGTGAAAAATTAGATAAAAATCCAGAAATACACAAAGAATTTCTCCGTCTACTTCATCAATCCGTAGAATACGCAAAATCAAACCCTGACGAAGTTTTTAAAGCTGTAGCAAATGAAAATGATACTGATGAAAAATTTCTTCAACGTTGGTTTGCTGAATATAGTGACTTTCCAGTTTTGATGAGCAACGATGATATGAAAGCAATACAAATGTTATGGGATGAGTCAGTAAAGCTTGGAATGCTCAAATCTGCTCCAAATGTCCGAGATACTATTTGGACTGAAACTATTGTTGTGGACTAAATACAAAAAACCCAGAAAATTAAATTGAAATGAACATCATTTTTAACAATCTAAAACTTTTTGTTTCGATAGTTTTCTGGGCTTTTCTGATAATAGTCTGGCATATATATTCAGGCTTCATGCCTTCATATCAATTGCCTTCACCAATGATGGTTGCAACAGCTATGTTGAACATAGTTTTAGATTTAGACTTGATACAACAAATCGGATTATCTCTTTTTCATATAATAGCTTCGATTTTTATTGCTTTTTGTGTTGGTACTTTCTTTTCTGTTCTACCATTGTATAATGCACATTTTGAGTTTTTTATTGACCATCGACTTACACCTTTTCTAAATTCATTTTCCGGTGTTGGCTGGTTATTTATCGCAATATTATGGTTTGGAATAAATTCATTTACTGTAATTTTTGCGGTTACAATGGTTTTGATTCCATTTGCAATTATTAATCTTAGGACTGGAATATTGGAGATGGATACAGAGATTTTAGAACTTGGAAAAAGTCTTACAAGGGCTACAAAAAAATTATTATTCAGCTTAAAAGCTCCAATGCTATTTCCCTATGCCTTCGCAACCCTAAGAACAAGCTTTGGAGTAAGTTGGAAAGTTGTTTTGACAGCAGAATTATTTGGCGGTGCCGGAGGCATGGGGTACATCCTCAACAAATCTAGACAAGAATTTGAAACCGAGATGATTTTTGCAGTTATAGCATTCATTATTACCTTTGTCATAATAGCAGAAATTTTGTTTTTTTCGCCAATACAAAGACACCTAGATAAAAGATATATTCGTGATTAATTCATCGAAAATTTTAAATCCCATATCGGAAACAATTATCATAACTTTTTGTATTTTTTGGTGGTTTATCGCCAAGGATATACCAGACTTTATTTTGCCTGAGCCTTTAGAGGTGTTGACGGCCTTATTTCAGTTGGCTGTAACTCTAGAGAGTTTCCAACACATAGCTATCAGTATGTTTAGGGTAACGGGCGCTTTAATTTTTGCTGCTATGGTTTCAATTTCCTTAGCAATTTTATCAAGGACAAACTATGTTTTTACTGTAATTATAGAAAGCAACATATTGATTGTTTTAAATAGTTTTCCTTCTATAGGCTGGGCAATTTTAGGAGTTATATGGTTTTCTATTTCAGATATTACGGTTATTTTTGTCGAAATAATGATAATAATACCCTTTTGTCTGATTAATTGTATTCAAGGGTTTCGGCAAGTTGATAAAGAAATTAAAGAGATGGGTATTAGTTTTTCTAGAAATCGTATTTTGACATTTTTAAAAATCGATTTACCTCTTGCTCTTCCCTTTATAATCGCAGGAATTAGAATTTCCTATGGAATTGCATGGAAAATAGCTATTATAGCAGAATTATTTGGAGCTAGTTCTGGTCTCGGTTGGCTTCTCCAACAGGCACAAACTAATGCAGATTCTGAAAAAGTCTTGGCAATCTGCCTTTTAATTGTTTTACTTTTTTCGGCTATAGACTTTTTACTTTTGAAACCAATTGCCAATAAATATTCCATAAATATAAAGGAGAGCTAGTTTGATAAAAATTACACATAGGATTGGCCCTGCCCCTTTCATTTCTGTCGATGAATGCGGTGATGGAGATTTGGTAATTTTACTGCATGGAATTGGCGGAAATAAGAAAAACTGGATTCCAAATATGGAGAGTTTCTCAAAACATTTTAAAACAGTTGCGTGGGATGCAAGAGGCTATGGGGATAGTGACGATTATGAAGGAGAATTAAACTTTGATGATTTTGCGGCAGACTTAAATAAAGTAATTGAATATTTTTCATATGAAAAAGCTCATATTGTTGGATTGTCAATGGGAGGAAGAATTGCATTCACTTTTTTTAAAAACTTTCCTTCTAAAGTTGCTTCCTTAGTTCTGTGTGATACGCATAAAGGCTTCAAACATTTTAGTGAAGAACAACAGAATGAATTTATTAGGCTTAGAAAAGAACCCCTTATTTCAGGCAAGGAGCCAAGCGATATTGCACCGATTGTGGCTAAAACTCTTATAGGGGATGTTAATAATAAAAACGTATATGACCAATTAGTAGATTCCATGAATAGATTGCATAAATTTAGCTATATAAAATCAATAGAAGCGTCCGTTAAAAGTGACCATACTGATATTTTAAGCAAAATTAATGTTCCAACCCTTGTTGTGGTCGGAGAACTAGATAGTCTTACACCACCAGGTTTAGCAAATGAAATAGCAAATGAAATACCTGGTGCTAAACTAGAAATAATCACTGGTGCTGGGCATTTATCAAATATTGAGCAACCAGAAATTTTTAATAGCAAAGTTATAAAGTTCCTGAATGAACTATAAATAAGCTACTCAATTAAATATCTTCTAAAGTAAATATGATATGAATAAAAATAAAAATGGAGAAGTTTTTGAGCTTGAAAAGGATAAATTATTTCTTCTTCAAAATATAGTTAAATTGGATGGAAGATTAATTGCTTTTCCACCAAATCTAACGGGTTTTGCACCATTAAATTGTTATGTCTTAAAAGAAGACACTGGAGCGTTTTTAATAGATACAGGATACCTTTATCATAAGGATTCTATTTTAAATCAGTTATCCAGGGTTATTTCTTTTGATACGCCTTTATCTATACTCTCTACTCGCGTAAATGAATTTATGACAGTTGGCAACGTTAAATCGATTTCACAAAAATTTAATACCCAAAGCTATTATCTCGCACAACCTGATGCACCAGATTGGTTTGATTTCACAGATAGAGAACGCGATCATAGTCTTAGAAAAATTCCAACCCATGTTATTGGAAAACATATTGAATGCGAAATTGGCTTTAAAACTGGTAGAGTTATAGAAATTATGTCAGCACCTTTAAGACTCATAAATACAGCATGGGTTTATGATAAAATGAGTAAAACACTTTTTACGTCTGACATGTTTACTTATGGTGTCTCTAAAAATCCCGTTGACACCTGGATTTTAGAAAAAGATGACTTTTTTTGTGAAAGCCAGTTTATAAAATCTTTTATGTTGAATACTAGATATTGGTGGTTAGAAGGCGCTAAAACGAACTTGCTTCGGAAAAATATAAATCATATATTTGAAAAATATGATATCAAAACTATAGCGCCTGGTTATGGCAAATTGTTTTGTGGTAAAGATTTGGTAGAAAAACAATTCGTTAAGTTAGACGCTATCCTTGCAGAGTTTGATGTTTCGAATGCTAAAGCATATTATGTTTCTAGAAATCATTTGAGGTAATAATGCATCAAAATAGATTACCACGAGAAATTTTGAAGAACATTTTTTGGTTAGGTGACTGCCTCGTGCAGCATTATCAAGGAAAAACATATCATTCATATAATTCATCTTATTTAGTTGTAGGAAAAGATAAGGCGCTTCTTGTAGAAACAGGACACCCAAAAGATTTTAACATTCTTCATGAACAAATGATAAAAATACTAGATAAAAAGCAAGTTCCTTTAAAATATATTTTTACCACCCATCAAGAGACACCTCATGCAGGAGGTATAGCCCGTTTCCTTAATTTATATCCTGATGTAAAAGTTCTTGGTGATGTTAGTGACTATCATATGGCATTTCCTATGTTCACAGATAATTTTGTATCAATGGAGGTAGGTGAAAAAATTGATTTGGGTAGAATAGAATTTTTCGCTGCTGAGCCAGTTGTAAGAGACATAAGAACTTCTTTGTGGGGTTTTATTCACCCACAACGAATACTATTTCCTGGTGATGGATTTGCTTATAGCCATTATCATTGGGATGGGCATTGTGGAAAACTTGCAGAAGAAGCTGAATCACTTAATCTGTTTGAAGTTACTTCTGTGTTTGCAGAACTTGCTTTGTTTTGGACAAATTTTGTAGACATGAACATATATTCAGAAAGGCTCATAAAGCTTATAAAGGAACTTAATGTACAATGCATTGCTCCAACACATGGATTACCAATAATGAATGTTGAGGAAACCATACCTAAAGTAATAGAAGGATTACATGGCCCATATGAAAAAATAGCTAGTTAATACAATAACTAGTAGAGTGTTTTTTAAGTAAGAACTAATTTATTAATTTTGGTTTTACTTTAAATTTGGCACTCTTATACCAACCAGATGGTCTCTAGAAATTAATTTAGATAATTCTTCTTCGTCCCAGTTTTCCGTTCCCGAAGGCCGTTCTGGTAAAACCAAATAACGCATATCCGCATTAGAGTCATGAACCTTAACCTCTTTATTTTTAGGAATAATAGTTCCAAATTCTTCAAGAACTCTGCGAGGTTCATGGACAACTCGTGATCGGTAGCTTCGTGATTTATACCAGGAAGGAGGCATACCGAGTAATGTTCTAGGGTAACAAGAGCATAGTGTACAAACAACGACATGGTGTGTTCTACTATCATGGGCAAAACAAATAATATCAGCAAATGACTCTAGATGAATGCCCATATTAATTATTGCTGATTTTGCATCATTTATAAGTGCTGCCCTAAAAGCAGAATCTGTCCAAGCTTTCGTTACAACTGAAATCCCTCTTGCTGGGTATGTTCTTTCAAAATTATCTATTTTTTTCTGTATATCCTCTATCGAGATAATATTTTTACTATGAAGTATCTGGGCAGTTGCTAACATATCAAAATAATATTCCGGAGGTCCCTCTCCGTATTCATCCTCCTGAAAGTCAGATTGTTTATGTTTGTGTTCTATACCATCATGAAGGTGTGTAATCAATTTTGGGTCGGGTAGATCAAGAATAGGTACTTCAAAATTTTTTTTGGCAATTTTCTTTTCGTTTACCAATTCTTTCCTATTAAATATTTTTCTTTGAATACATAACTCAACAAGCGATAATCCAACTCTCTTAAAATAATCCATTTTAAAATAATCATCACCGAATGATTCTGCAGTTTTTCTTAATTCATCGAGTTTTATCAACCCTGTTTCCGGCACACATAAGACCAAGCCATTTGAAAATTTTTCCCAATAAGTCATACCATGGTCATGAGTATCTATTTTATAATCAAATTCTCCACCAACATCATGAGGACCCATTTTTAGTTTATTTTTCGACATTATTTTTTTCATTAATTTTCTTTATAAAGTGCAAGCTATACTATTTTAAAGTTATTAATTACATTATAATAAAGATATTTGGTCAAGTTATTAGAAAATCAAAATTTTGTTAAATATGTCCCCAAACCTGAACAGAACTTTAAATCACTTCACCGCTACAGAATTGGCATCATTACTCTCTGAGGCCCAGTGTCAGCCTTCAGATATTATTAGAGATTGTTTAAAAAGAATAAAATTAAGAAACCCTGAGGTTAAAGCATGGAAATACATTAATGAAAGTAAAATTCAGCAACAGTTAAATAATTTAAATCAGGTAAAAACTTTATCACCTTTATCCGGAATTCCAATGGCGATTAAAGATAATTTTGATACCAAGGATATGCCTACAGAATACGGAACCGCTATTTATCCAGATTTTCAGCCTCAAGAAGATACAGAAGTGATAAAAATTTTAAGGAATGCAGGTGTGATATTTCTGGGAAAAACAATTACCTCTGAGTTTGCAGGTCCCTTCCCTGGCCCTACCTTAAATCCGCATGCTCTAAACCGTACACCAGGAGTTTCTTCTATGGGTTCAGCGGCCAGTGTTGCTGATTATATGGTTCCAATTTCTAATGGAACTCAAACGGGTGGTTCGATTATAAGACCTGCATCTCTTTGCGGAGTTTTTGGTTATAAGGGAAGTTTTGGACATATAACGGGGGCTGGCATTAAGCATTTGAAACCCTCGATTGATACGGTTGGACACTTTGCACGGAGCTTAGAAGATATAGAGTTATTAAGACAAGTGATTACCAATGACTTAAACTCCAATAATTTTATAAGTATAAAGCCCCCAATTAAAATTGGAATTTGTAAAACATCAAATTGGCATGCAGCTAGTATGGATACTAAAATTGCTATAAATAAATCAATTGTATCTCTTGAGACAACAGATTGTATTTTAGAAGAAATCAATCTTCCACCAGAATTTGACAAAGTAATGGAACGTTCTTTTCAAGTGATTTATTCTTGGGAGTTACGAGAAGCACATAAACAAGAAATAAAAGATCATTTTGATTTATTTAACCCTTGGTTTAAATGGGCCATTAAATTTTTAGAAGATATTACCTTTGAAGATTATCAAGAAGCATTAGAAGAAGCTGTATATACAAGATCTATTCTTAAAAAAATTTTTAAAGAGATTGACGTTATTATTTCACCAAGTGCAATTGGTGAGGCTCCTAAGGAACTAATGGAAATCCCAAAATATAGTTTTAATCATCTTTGGACATTAATGTATGTACCCTGCGTAAATCTTCCATATTTTCTTGGGTCTAATGGTCTACCAGTAGGAATACAAGTTATTGGACCACAAAATAAAGATAAACAATTACTAAGTTATTGTAATGAAATAGAAAATAAAATGAAAAACTTCTTTGGAAAACTACCGATAAGCACAAGAAATTAAGGTATTTTTCTATTTTTTAAGAGGTTTTTTCTATCCAGTGCTCATAAACCTCAAGCTCAAGCGTATCAGATTTCGGACCATTATAATTATCCCAAATGTGATGTTGTTTAAATACACATCTATATAGAGGTATAATATCAGCATTCTGTATATTTTCTGCCAACTGTTCCGGATTTCGGAAATTACCACAATGACGTTCGATTAGACCTATTTTTCCTCTAATATAAGCAGGGGTTCTGCAATGCCCTTTAGAACCCCTTCTTGAAATCATAATCTTATCATTTGTTTTAAATTTAGGGTTTGGTTCAACGCTATTACTATATGACATCTTCTGGGATCCTGACACCTACTAAATGATCTCGTGAAATAAGTTGGGTTAGCTCCTTTTCATTCCACCCTTCTGTGCCCTTCGGCCTTTGCGGTAGAATTAGATATCTCATATCTGCATTTGAGTCATGAACTTTAACTTCTTTATTACTTGGAATTTTTGTTCCAAATTCCTCTAATACTGCTCTCGGTTCATGAACAACTCTAGACCTATAAGTTCGTGATTTATACCATGTTGGAGGCATTCCTAATAGTGTTCTAGGATAGCACGAGCATAATGTACAAACTACTATATGATGAACTCTATCAGATTGAGCAAAGCAAATAATATCCGCAAAGGACTCAAGTTGAATTCCTATTTCCTTTATCGCAGTCTTTGCATCAGCTAATAAATGTTCCCTAAAATTTGAATCAACCCATGCTCTAGCAACTACAGATATTCCGCGAAACGGAAACACAGTATCAAATTTTTCTATTCTAGATTGAATATCTTGCGCAGAAATAACATTTTTTTTCTGCAAAATAGATGCGACTGCAAGCATATCAAAATAAAATTCAGGTGGGCCTTCCCCCGTTTCATCTTCTTGGAAATCAGATTGGCTATGCGTATGTTCAACCCCATCATGAAGATGTGTGATCTGTTTCTTATTGGGTAAGTTAATAATTGGTACTTCAAATATTTTTTTCTGACGACTTAGTTCTTCTAAAAATTCTGCCTCAGTAAACAAATCCCTTTGGAAACATATTTCAACCAAGGCTCGAGCATTTCTGTGAAAATATTCCATTTCAAAATATTTTTGACCAAAAGACTCAGCAGTCAAACGTAATTCATCCAGTGTTATTATTTTTGTAGAGGTTAACGCCATTCTAAGTCCGTTAGAGAACTTTTCCCAGTAGCTCATTCCATGGTCATGTGTATCTATAGAATGCGATACCTCTCCACCTACATCATGCGGACCCATTTTTAGAAAATCATTTACCATTGTACAAATTCAGACATAATATCAAAACAACTATAATGATGAGTTAAATATAAATAAGTAACTCGGTCAAGTATGAGACAAATTCGTTATGCCTTCTATTAATTAGATAAAGAAAATCTAATATCATAAATCAAAATAATTGACATAATTTCTCTGCATAAGGTTAAGATATATTCAATCAAAAAAATTAGATTATTGAAGATTGCTATCAGACTCAACAATTAAGGAACATAACATGCCATTAATTACAACCAGTGACGATTTTAAATTGCATTTTGAAGAAGCTGGTAGCGGTATTCCAATAGTTTTTGCACATGAGTTTGGCGGAGATATAAGAAGTTGGGAACCTCAAATTCGACATTTTGCCAAAAATTACAGGGTTATTGCATTTAACGCTAGAGGCTATCCTCCGTCAGATGTACCAAAAGATGATAAATCTTATGGGCAGATAAGAGCTACCGATGATATATTAGATTTACTTGATGAACTACAAATTGAAAAAGCACATATTGTCGGCTTGTCAATGGGTGGGTTCGCCGCGCTTCATTTTGGATTTAATTACCCCAATCGTGCAATATCTTTAACTATTGCTGGTGCGGGATATGGCGCTCATCCTGACGTACATAAGCAATTTTCTGAAGAGACAAAACAAGTTGCAAATCGGATTGAAGCAGATACTATGGAAAAGTTTGCCGAGATTTATGCTATAGGACCTACACGAGTTCAGTTTGCAAACAAAGACCCTTATGGCTGGAAAATATTTGCAAATCAATTAAAAGAACACTCGACTATTGGGTCTGCAAACACAATGCGTGCTGTGCAAGGAAAAAGACCATCCTTATATGATTTTGTTAACCAGATGCAAAATCTTACCGTACCTACGTTTATAATAAATGGGGACGAAGATGATCCATGCCTTGATGTAGCACTTTTTATGAAGCGCAACATTCATTCATCAGCTCTTGTTCTTCTCCCAAGGTCTGGTCATTTAATTAATCTTGAAGAACCTGCTCTTTTTAATCAGATGTTAGGAGATTTTTTAGCGCGCGTAGATGTTGGAAGATGGCAAATGAGGGATAGACGTTCAATAACCTCAAATATTCTATGGACACCAGATGATTGAAATTTTGTCTAATTACTTAACCCACTTGATATTTGGCCTGATTAAGTCATACTCAATTATATATCTGTGAAAAACCGACATTAAAAATGGTCAATACGGAGTAAAAATTTAATGCAATGGAAGCAATAGCAAAAAAAAATAGCGGAACGCTATCTGCTCAGGTCAGAGAATACATACTTACAAAAATATTAAATGGTGAGTTTGAGCCTGGCGAACGCTTAATTGAAATGAAAATTGCTCACCAAATGCAGACAAGTCAGGCTCCTGTAAGAGAAGCAATAAGGGAGCTCGAAGCAACTGGCTTGATAGAAACGCTCCCTAACCGAGGATCTAGAGTTCGAAAAGTTAGTAATCAGGAACTTTTTGATATCTATGATGTTCGCGCACAACTTGAAGGATATGCGGGTGAAATAGTTTGTGAAAAAAAAATATCTATTTCGAATGAGTTAATTGAAGCAGCTGAAAGAATGATTGAAGCCGCCAACAGAGACAAGCTTATGTTATTTTCTTCTATAAACCACGAATTTCATTCAATTATTATCAAAAATGCCGGCAATGAAATATTATCAAAGACTTGGCAAACTTTACATATTCAAATTAAAACTTTTTTAATTGCAGATAGGCAAGACAAAAACTTATTAGAGATGGCAAACTCTCATTATCAGATTATTGAGGCATTTAAAGTTTTTGATGCCACAAGAGCCAGAAATGAAATTATTAATCATATTCATCATAATAGACCATTTATTTAAAAATTAATTTGAATACTAACTTAAATTATTAATTATACAGTTTATCTATCTGTTTTTTATAATTTTTGTATATTTCATGTCGCCTAACTTTTAAGGTGGGTGTTAACATCTTATTTGATACCGTAAATGGCTCGTCTGCTATAATAAACTTTCTGATTTTTTCTGCTTGGGATAAGGTACTATTTACAGTTTTTATGATTTCACTAATACGTTGTTGTTTTTCAGTTATAGAAGCATACTCTTCATTAAACTGTTCTGTAGTATTAATAATTCCGCATAGCCACGGCCTTTTATCTCCAATTACCACAGCTGCTTCAATTTCAGGCTGAGAACAAAGTATAGACTCAACCCTCGAGGGTGAAATGTTGTCACCACCTGAATTGACTATTATTTCTTTAACTCTTCCAGTTATCTCTATAAATCCATCGTCATGAATACTAGCAATATCTCCTGTATGCAACCATCCGTCTTTTAATGTTTCCTTAGTAGCTTTTGCATCCTTCCAGTAACCTTTCATCAAGCAATTACCCCTGACAAGCAATTCTGAGTTTTTAGATAACTTAATATTTACTCCTCTAACAGGTGGACCAACAGTTTCTATTCGTATCGAATTTGGCCGGTTGGCAGAAATCAATGGTGACGCTTCAGTCTGTCCATAACCTTGTAATATTTGCACTCCTAAGCTTAAAAAAAATCTGCCAATATCTGGGTTGAGGGCAGCGCCTCCCGAAACAAAAAATTTTAATCTTCCACCTAATCGTTGAGAAATTTTTTTGCGAATGAGAGAATCTAATAATTTATCCAATAAGTAATCAGTAAAACTTATATGCTTCTTAAAAATTTTTGCTGTTCCAATCTGAACTGCTTTTTTAAAAAGAATTTCAGAAAGTCCCCCTTTTGCTGAAACTCCAGTATTTATTCTATTAAACAAAACTTCATACAACCGAGGGACTGCTGTCATAATAGTGGGTTGCACTTCCTGCAGGTCTTGGGCAAATCTCTCGGCATTGCTGCAGAACCAAACATTCGCACCTATAGATAAAGGGAGGTGCAACCCCACTGTGTGCTCGTAAGAATGTGATAATGGTAGAAGAGATAAAAATCTTGCGTCATTCAGAGAATTGCCTTCATCTAGCAATTCAGAGGCTGCCATAATATTTGCCTGAACAGATTTGTGAGTAAGCATAACACCCTTTGGTGTGCCTGCTGTGCCCGATGTATATATAATACAGCAAACATTTTCAGGAGGTATTTTTTTAATATAGGAGAGAAATTTTTTATCTAAATTTTGAATAGTTGGCACATTAGAAAGCATAAATTCCTGTATTTTATCATTTTTTTTGAGTTTTGGAATCTCATCAAAATAAATTATGGCTTCTACATTCCCTACTTTTTTTGCAGCTAGACGTAATGTTTCTGCAAGTTTGCCTGATGATGTAAAAATACAACGCGTTTCACTATGTTGTATAAGAAACTCATAATCAGACTGAGTAAGAGTGGTATATGCAGGAACAGCGACAGCGCCAATTGACATTATAGCTATATTTGCGATAGCCCATTCTGAACGATTTTCAGACGATATCATTACTTTGTCATCTGACTTTATACCAATCGAAATGAGAAATTTGGCTAAATCGTGAGTTTTATGCGCAACTTCTTCCCAACTTTGCCCAACCCATCCATCTGACCTTTTATCAAAGAACAACAAATTCGAAGGCGCTACTTCCATATTCTTAAAAAGAGTAAATGGAAGGTTTCTTGCTTGTTGATAAACCATAACACCTCCCCTGATGTATTTAGTCGAAAAGCATAAATTTTCTAGAATTAAATATAATTAATTTTCTTTATAAAATTCCAGTGTTACAACATATCTAACATTTTATTGGTTTAATTGGAAATATGAGTTTTAATTATGACAACTGCAGAAAGCTTTCTGGATTTAGTTGGTAATACACCACTAGTAAAACTTCGTGCTGCATCTGAGTTCACTGGATGTGACATCTACGGCAAAGCAGAATTTCTGAATCCCGGAGGCTCTGTTAAAGATAGGGCTGCTAAAGCTATAATAGAGGCAGCAGAGGCAGATGGCACATTATCTAAAGGTGGAACAATAATTGAGGGCACTGCAGGCAATACCGGCATTAGCCTTGCTCTTGCTGCCAATTCACGTGGTTATAAAACAATCATTGTTATGCCAGAAACCCAAAGTCAAGAAAAGAGAGATGCCCTGAGAGTTGCAAAGGCAGATTTAAAGCTCGTACCAGCATTACCATATCGTGATCCTGGAAATTATATACGCGTTTCACAATCTATGGCGCAGGAAATGCAAAAAAAAGCCAATTCAAATGTAGTTTGGGCAAATCAATTTGATAATACAGCAAACAAAAATGGACATTTTTCTTCCACTGGCCCCGAAATATGGAAACAGACCAAAGGTAAAATTGATGGTTTTATTTGCGCAGTTGGTTCTGGAGGTACTATTGCAGGTGTTGGTTCATATTTAAAAAGCTGCAATGAAAATATAGCAATTGGTTTAGCTGACCCGCTTGGTAGCGCATTATTCAACTATTATCAAAATGGTGAGTTTAAGTCTGTTGGCAATTCTATTTCTGAAGGTATAGGTCAAGGAAGAATTACAGAGAATCTTAAAGGTTTTAAGCCAGATTATTGCTTTCAAATTTCTGATGAGGTTGCATTACCAATATTATACAATCTTATGTCGCAGGAAGGACTGTATTTAGGTGGTTCAAGCGCAATAAATGTTGCAGGTGCAATTGAACTTGCAAGAAAACTAGGAAAAGGTCATACAATAATTACTATTTTATGTGATTCGGGGCAACGTTATCAGTCTAAAGTTTGGAACCCAGAATTTTTAAAATCAAAAAACCTACCTTCACCTAACTGGATTTGAGAGATGTCACGTATAAAAAATCTTGTAACAGCAGAATGGTTGATAAATAATATAGCGCTTGATAATCTAAAAATATGCGACGCAACCTATTTCTTGTCCACACATAACCGCGATGCAGAAGCAGAATATGTAAAAGAACATATAGTAAATGCTATTCGTTTTGATATTGACGCTATAAAAGACCCTGATTCTGATTTGCCTCATATGCTTCCAACACCAAAGCAATTCGAAAAACACATGCAACAACTTGGACTACGAAATAAAGATACAATTGTCGTATATGATAATTCTCCGTTTCTATCGTCTGCAAGAGCTTGGTGGCTATTAAGAATGTTTGGACATAAAAAAGTATTTGTTCTTGATGGGGGATTTAAAAAATATAAGTCATTAGGCGGAAGGACGGAGAACGGGAAAGGAAAAAGCTTTTCAAAATCTGATTTTAAGTCATCTAAACCTATCGATACCGCAGTTATTTATTTTGATAAATTATATGAAAAAGTCATTTCTACTGAAAAAATGCAAATTTTGGATGCTAGGTCTCACGCACGCTTTACGGGAAATGAGCCAGAACCTCGGGCAGGACTTCGGTCTGGTCATATTCCAAAATCCTGTAACGTGCCTTTAACGTCATTTCTCAATACCAAAACGGGAGAAATTGTATCTAATGAAGAAATTAAAGATATAATGGCTAAAGCTGGCGTAAATTTAGATGAGCCCATCATCACTACTTGTGGATCAGGAGTAACGGCCACTGGTATTGCGCTAGCTTTAAGTTTGATTGGTGTAACAGGAAACTTAGTCTATGATGGAAGTTGGGCGGAATGGGGTAGCTCAAGTGCTCCAATAGAAACATCTTAAACCTCAATTTAAAAAGCGATAACTTAAACACATTAATCCTAAGTTGGTTACAAAACTTTTTTTTTTAGAAATTTTTCACAAAGAATTGATTTATAGCCAGATAGTTTTCTAACATTTTTAAATTTAATAAAATATCGATTATGTACAAATATAGTAGGTTCTTATTATTTTTTTTCTTATTTTTTATCCCGACAGATATAAATTCTGAAGTGAATTTAACTGAAATACTTGATGGCAATCCCCAAGAAATAACAAAAAAAATCATAGAGTTAAATAATCAAATTCAAATAATTTCCGAAGATGATTTTGTCCTTAGTATAGAGAATGAGAAATTATTAAATAATTTATTGAACATTAAAAAAATATTAGAAAAATTAAAGCAAGATTTAATAATCCATGATATCGAAGACAGTGAGACTATTGAAATGTTTAACTACGCTTTAATTATATCAAATTCTCTCATATGTGAAAAATATCAATCTGGCCATTTTTCCAGTTCGAACTTAATGGAATTCAACATCAAATGTTAATATAATGCTCCTTGTAAGCTAATGAAAATATACATTTAAATTACTGATTTAAAAGCAATTGGATATAAAATTACGAGAATTAAGTGATTATCAAGAATATTGATAAATATTCGTGTAATGCTCAAATGAATGGCGATCCCGGGAGGACTCGAACCCCCAACCTGCTGATTAGAAGTCAGCTGCTCTATCCAGTTGAGCTACAGGACCGTGATTGCTTTTTAACTTGGTTTGATAAATGGTTCAACAAATTATGTAAAACCACATAATTAAAATTTTTAATTTTTACACTCTTTATTAAATATGAGCGAGTTACTAGTTTAAAAAAAGAGATATTAATAATAAGGAATATTTTTTCTTTCTTATTTATTATTCATTTTTTTCTCTCTCTTCACTTTCTGCCAAATTTCAAACAAAAAGTATTAAATCCCCAAATACTTGAAACTCTTAGGTCATAAAAATCATTTCAGGATTAAAAATATCTGAGCCATTTGAATATCAAAAATTGAAAACCATACACTCAAGAATAAATTAATTGCAAAAATCAGTATAAAAAAATAAACATCAACTATTCATATAAATGAAATTACTAAGTGAGAGAAATGGACCAAACAATACAAAACCCACTAAAAAATAAAATTAAAATAATAATAGAGAGCAATATCACTACAACTGTGATAACAATTTTAATCCTTTTGAATGCAGTAATATTAGGATTAGAAACAGACGCTTACTTTTCTAATAAATTCGGTGCTATTTTAAATTGGGCTGATAAATCTATTCTCATACTCTTCTCATTTGAATTAATGCTAAAATTTTATGTTTATCGTATTAAATTCTTTCACTCAGGTTGGAATATCTTCGATCTTTTAATTGTAATAATTGCTTGGTTACCCACTAGCGGTGCACTTACAGTTTTACGCGCACTAAGAATCCTTCGTGTTTTAAGACTAATTTCGGTTGTTCCACAACTTCGCCGTGTTGTATCTGCTATAGGTTACTCCATCCCCGGCATGGTCTCAGTTGTAGGTGTTTTAGGACTGATATTTTATGTGGCTTCGGTTTTAGCAACAAAATTATTTGGAATACACCCTGATCCATTCATGCAAGAGTGGTTTGGAAGTATTGGTGCATCAGCCTATACCTTGTTTCAAATAATGACTCTAGAAAGTTGGTCAATGGGAGTCGTTAGACCCACGATGGAGCTCTTTCCATGGGCTTGGGCATTTTTTATTCCATTTATAATAATCACAAGTTTTGCTGTTCTTAATTTTTTTATCGGGATCATTGTTGATTCAATGCAAATTGCGCAAAAGGATGACCAAAGTTACAAAGAGCATGAAAACTCTCACATTACAATGAAAGAATATAAGTTGATGAAAAAGCAACTCGATGAATTGGTCACCGAAATTAATCTACTTCGAGACAAATTAGAGAAATGACCAATTAATTATGTTTAAAATTATTATCATTTTACTAATAATATTCTCTCTATTTTTGTTAATGAAACAACTTTTTCCATCTATTGTGGTAGTTTCTAAAAGAATTTTGAATAATCCCTTTTTTAGGTCTTTCCTAATTAGTGGAATCTGGCGAATAATTAGACTTATATTATTTCGAAGGTAACGCTAAGTTATGTGTTACAGTAAAATTTATTTTAATCTTCATCTGTTTAAAAATTAATAAATGCTAAATTTGAAAAAGAATCTTTTTGCCATAGTTGCCTTTCTAGTAGCCTTCACAAATGCTGAGGCAGGAACCTTAAATTTTGAATGTGAAATAAAAAATGAAATAACGCCCACTGGTTTTTTTGAGACTAATTCAAAGTTTAAAATAGAAACTGATAATAGCTCAGTTCTTATTATTAAAATTCCTCCAGAGGGTTCCATCGTTCTTAAGGAAACCTTTAATAATTATATGAATAATATATACGCTAGTGAATATAATAATCTTACTTCAAGGATTGCTCTTCTTCAAAAAGATATTTTTTCTTCAGAAAATAAAAAAAAATGGCTATTTAAATATATAGTTATAAGAATAAACCAAACTATAGGTTTTGAAGCTACATGCAGTCATGTAGTATAATACAAACATAAAGTTATAAACAATTTCATCATTAAAGGATTATATATGAAAGCAGTTTGGTACGAAAAACAGGGTGATGCATCAGAAGTGCTAATATATGGCGAAATGGAAAAGCCAACCCCTCAAAACAATGAAGTGCTTATTAAAGTTCATTATTCCGGTTTGAACCCTTCTGATACAAAACGAAGGATAGGTTTCAGGGGACAGAAACACGCTTTTCATTCCATTATTCCTCATAGTGATGGATCAGGGATAATTGAAGCTGTAGGCGGGAACATTGACCCAAAAAGGATAGGAGAGCGAGTTTGGATATATTCGGCTCAATGGCAACGACCTTTTGGAACAGCAGCGAATTTTGTTTGTGTTCCATCTAACCTTGCAATAAAACTTGAAGATTCAATATCTCTTGAAATTGGCGCTACTATTGGAATACCTGCATTAACCGCTTATGCTGGAATGTTCAAATATACCAACCCTAAAAATAAAACAATTTTAATAACTGGCGGCGCTGGAAGTGTCGGAAATTGTGCAATACAGATGGCTAAACATGCCGGTGCCACAGTGATTTCTTCAGTCAGTGGAGATAACAAAATGAAAGCAGCTCTGACAGCAGGAGCAGATCATGCATTTAGATATGACACTGGAAACTTTGCTGACGATATTATGAAAATAACTAAAGGAAAAAAAGTAGATCTTATATTCGATGTGGCTTTAGGAACTAACTTAGAAACTAATTTAGACATTATTAAAGACCATGGCATTATCTCCACCTATGCTTCTGATAAAAAAGCAATAGCCGAAATACCATTTCAGAAATTTTTATTAATGAATCTAACCATTTATAGTGTTTTTATGTATCTGCTACCAGATAAAATGATGCAAAATGCTCTGGAGTTCATAAAAGATTGGCAGATTAATTCAGGTATTAAACCTTTTATTGCCAAGGTTTATCCCTTGGAAGAGACAGCTGCGGCCCATCTAGCCCTAGAGTCTGGAAAAACAATTGGAAACATAATAATTGACTGTAGAGGTTAATATATGATTTTTTTCATAATTACAAAAAGTTATGTTAATAAACACTTAAAGAATTGGAGTCTTGTTTTACTAATTATTGTATTAGCTTTTTTCCAACAAATTAGTTTGGGGAAAACAGAGACACTTAACTGGAATATTGGATTGTATTGTAAAGGAAATCTACCTGACCAAAGATTGGATAGCTTTTTTATAATAGAAGAAAAATTACGCTTTATTCGATATGCACAATTTAATAATGATATGGTTAATTTTTCGTTGCCTGCTATTGAGCTACAGATTACACCCAAGGAACTTTTTAACAGACCTGAAGGGTTAACGATTAACAGAGAAACACTTGCAATGAAATGGCGAAATAGTAAGAAATTATGTAATTTAGAAGAAATAGAAAACTTAGAAGCTCTTGCCCAAGGGCATCTCATTTTTCTGCTTAAAGATAATAAGTTATGAGCGATAAATAAAATGAAAGCAATTTTACTTGGTTCAGTTGGTGTGATTGTGGAAACATCCGAACTGCAACGTCAATCTTACAATGAGGCTTTCAAATATCATGGTTTAGATTGGTATTGGAGTGTAGCCAATTATTGTGAATTACTAAAAAAACCTGGTGGATTAAAAAGATTGAATATATTTGGCGGTCATTTGATTGACTCTGAAACCTTATTGGAAATTCACAAAACTAGGCAAACTATTTTTGACTCCAAAATTGAACATGGTCTTCAACCGAGGAGTGGTATAGAAAATTGCATTAATTTTTGTAAACAGAATAATATTAAAATTGGTTTAATTACAACGACCACGTCAAATATGTTAAATTCTATTTCCAACTCTCTTAAAGAACATATTAATTTTGATTCTTTTGATTTAATTACCACAAAAGAAAATGTTATTAATGAAAAACCAGACCAAGAAGTTTATAAGTTTGCTCTGGATAAACTGGGCATTCAAGCTAGTGAGGTAGTAGCGGTAGAGGACACAGAGGTAAATCAATCTGCTGCTATGCAAGCGGGGCTAATATGCTATCTTTTTGCTGGTGAATATGCTGCAACTCAATACAATATAAATAATATAAAATCGCTTGAAAATATGTTTTTAAATATTTGACTAAAAAATAAAGTTTTAAAAAATCTTAAATTTAAAACTAAAACTTTGTTCAATTTATTTGGGGTACAATATCTTTGGCAAACTTTCGAAGTCCCTCTATGCCACCGCCAGCATCTACTAACAAAATATAGTTTATTCCACCCTCTTTGAGCTGATACAACCGCTCTACTATTTCATCTACAGTCCCTATTAAAGCCCCTAGTAAGGCTTCGTCAGCCCCTTTATGTATCATTATACTGGCCTTATTTTTTCCATCAGGACGTTGAGATAAGGCGTCAACTCTTGCTCGTGCGTTCATCCTTTTCTCTATGGCGTTCATTTTATCTTCTTCGTTTTTAGCAATATAAAGTGCACGAGCTAAAGCAATCTCTCCATTTACTTTATTAGAATTATAATTCTGTTGAGCCTCTCTAAAAGTTTGAACACGTTCAAATACAGATTTAGTTGGAGAGAATTGGTCAAGCAGAAGATTAGCCCCCATATTTGCTACCGTAACAATTGAGGCGGGATGACCAGCTGCAAGCCAAAGTGGTGGATGAGGCTTTTGAGCACATGGAGGCTCTACAAGAATATCGTTGAATTGCCAAAACTTTCCCTCATAAGACCATCTTTCTTCGTTTAACCAAGATTTTTTCATTATTTCAATGGATTCATGGAATCTTGGCTCTGCCTCATCCATAGGAATACCAAAGCTATTAAACTCATTAAATCGGTATCCTTTTCCTACCCCAAAATCAAGTCGTCCTCCTGAAAGTAAATCAAGTGTTGCAGCTTGTTCAGCCAATAAAACAGGGTTATGCCATGGAAGGGTCATAACAGCAGTGCCAAGACGGATGCTAGTTGTTAATGCTGAGAGGTAAGTAAGTAAATTTAGTGATGCTGAAACCTGACCAAATCCAGTAAAGTGATGCTCAACTGTAAAACTACTATAAAACCCAAGAGACTCAGCCTCTACATTGTAATTTAACCATTCCTTATAGCCAGAAGAGCTATCGATATCTACATCACCCCGAACAGCTTTCGCGCTTCCAAACAAACCAAATTTCATCTTTTTCAATCTCTCAAAAAAATCCAAAAAACTTATTTAAACTATATAAAGAGCAAATAAACAATCTACGAGTTAAAGTTTAATACTATTATACAAAAACAGCAGTAAAAAATGAATTGATACACTAAACTCATTCATATTTTTTTTTAGATACATTCAAGCAAACAATATTTTGAAAATTAAAATTAGTGTGTCCAAGAAATTTTTCGATCTGATGAAAAATTATCGGCATAAGATTTTATATTTAACCTGCGAGATTGGGGGTTTATAACGTCATAAACAATGCCTTGCTTTTCTGCATAAAGTATTGCAGCTTCTTTACTCGAAAATTCTATTTTAACTTGTTTTTGAGTATCCCCGCTTGATTGCCAACCCATTAATGGCTCCGGTATCGCCGGGGTTTTTCTCACAAATTCTAATATCCAAGATTTAGACTTCGCTCGTCCGGACTGCATAGAGGTTTTTGATGGTTTATATATCTTTGCAATAGTCATAAAGATTCCTAATAATTTAACATAAATTTCATGAGAGATTATCTAATTTTTATTATTTTAAACTTACAATAAAGTATAGTTTTTTCAATGAAAATTAAACATATTCTTGCTTTGTCGTTAGAAATTCATTGGGAGTTTTGATGTGCATAGGCTTACAAAAATTAAATTACCTTTTATGTTTATTTTATTATTTGGCTTATATAGTGAACCTGCCGAAAGTATCCTTAGTGAAAATACCTCCAAAAATCACCAAATAATCCCAATCTATAACGAAAAAAATGTCTCTAAGCCAGCATCCCCCAAAACTAAAGCTTCTATTCAGCTGCCTGAAGAAAAAAAATCCCGTAACCAAACAGAGCGTACAAAAGAAAAACAGTCCAAACAAAAAGATATCAAAACAGAGATTACTATTACAGCAAAAAGTATAGAAAAAGAAATAGTTCCTTTGGAAGAACCTAATATTTTATTTTCTGACGTAGTTGATTCTATAGAAAATATTATCAAAGAGAAAGCTGGGTATCAATTCATTCCCTCTGTGCCAGAAAACGATTTTTTAATTTTATCAGCACTTGATGTTGTGATCACCAATACAGAAAACAATTTATATGAAGGAATGCCAAGGATTGTGGATATTAATGAACCACCAGCCTGCCAAGCTGAACTCAATATTTGCAATAGCCTACTAATTTCTTCCCTCTCGGAAAGGTTAGAAAATATCGAATTTTTAAAATTGAGCCAACAAGCATTGGGAACACCAGTTTATACTCCAGACATTAGTCTTTTATCACCTATTTACTTAACCGAATCTGATATAAAATTTGCCTTCACTGCTTCAAAAGAGACAGATAATAAAAAAAATAAGGATGCAGTCAAACCTGAGCACTTCTCATATTTAATTCGAAATATACTTAAAAACAAAGAGACATTTTTTACAAATCCCACCAACGGATTTATCAATAAATTCAGAATATTACAAACAGAACTTTCTGCCTATAGTAAGCCTGATAAAGGGTTTTTCCTAATTGATATGAAACCGAACTCACAAAAGCAGAAAAGTAATCTGAATGAAGACACTACAAAAAAAGCAATGACCCAGATCAATGATTTTATAAATTTTTTAGAACAGAAAAAAATAGTAGTAGAAAATCAAATCATAATCGCAGATAAAAATTACACACTAACAACCTCTCAGATATTAGATCACCTAGAACAAGAGACATCCATTACAACTTCTCTATTTAACTTAATGAGTTATTACATTGAAAATGATTTTAAAAACCAGCAAAATGGCGAAGCTATAAAGAAAAAAACTATTTCATGGTACCAAAATTATACAAAAGTACTTGAACAAATAGATGGGTTGCCAATTTTGAGTGATGAAGTATCGGAAAATAATCTTATTTTGTTCTCAGAGTTTCAAACCCAAATAAGAAATGCCAGACATAATGGGAAAGCTTTAACAGACACGATATTAAATAGTAGGGAGGGCATCGTATTATTTAACCAGTCTCTTCCTGAGATTTCCCTTCTAAACGCGGAGCTGAAAGAAGTTCAGGAAACACTTCCTTATCGGGATTTGGATATAATTATGCGGGAAACTACTGAGAAATTAAATCAAATTCTAAATATTCTTTCTTCAGAAAATATAGACCAGTTATCTAAGCCAATTAACAAAAATACACTAGAATTTTTTCCTGATTTTGTTCATGAAAATAGAGCTATGCAGGAAATAATAGACTTTATATTATTTAAAAACCATCAATTAAATAATTCTCAAGATATCGGTTTATCTGATATAGGAGTGTATACAGACAAAGATGGTTTTTTTAAATATAAGGCTGATCATCTAAAGCTAAATAGTTCCTCTCCTGAAAAACAGGCGATTAAAATATTAGATAATTTAAATTATATTTCCGAAATACCTACTTTCTGACCTCCCATTTTATACTTTGAGTTTTTCTGCACTAGCCAAAGCCCTTTCCTAAATACCGACTACAAATATATTACGAAAGGGAAAAGTTAGGAGAGTATCTTAAAAAATCTATAATTAATTTTTCTTGTTTTTATTTGAATTACTAGTTGCCACGCGCTGAATTAAAAATGCCACAAAAATGACGCTCAGAGCATAGACTAATACTGGCCATGGACTACTCATTAAACCCTCTCTCAAAGATTCTTGTGCACACATAAACGATTTTTTAAAATCGGACGCTTCAACTGAACTTTCAAATAATTCACAAATAGTCTTATTATCCATTTACAGACCTTTAAAATGAGGATGAGCTAAATAATCTCACTATAAACATTAAGGTAAAATAGCCACCATTAATAGCCAAAATAAAGCCAATAAAGATACAAATTTCTTTTGGTAAATCATTTCCCAATAGTGATGAAAAAAAATGTTTGCCGGATATTACTCCGAGCTCCAAAAACCAGACCGATAAAAATGCTGCATTTAAAATAAAGAAGCTGATCTTATTTTGAATTAATGTCAACACGCTAAGAGCTATCACTATTGAAACAATTAAAAAATTTACAACCAATGGCAGTTTATATACGTTTACATTAAGCCGTTTGAATAAAAATAGTGGTTCTTGATAATAAGATGCAATTGATGACAGACCAAATATTAAGCCAAAATGTATAAGTAACAAAATCCCAAATTTTATTATTATTAAGGCATCCATCTTAACTTAAACCTATAAAGATACAAACTATCCTCTTAGAATTGAATTATTTCAATATCTAAAATCAAAATAGTTTTTTTAGAAAAATTGAAAAGAAAAAAGAAGAAATTATTTGGAACTGATTTTGATATGACTCAAAATCCGATATAAACTAACAAATTATTAGTCTAGGCTTTTAAAAAAAAAGTTATTTTTTTTTAAAATATCTTTCATGGTGTTAAAACGTAAATATAAAATTATCTTTTTTTAATTTTTAGAGAGATTGCGAATGCAAAAACATGATTTTTATATAAATGGCAAATGGGTAAAATCAGATAGTCCTGACGAACTCCATATTATTAATCCAGCTACAGAAAAAAGCCTTGGAACAATTAAGCTAGGGAATGAAAAAGATGTAGAAAAGGCAGTCATAGCCGCACGCCATTCATTTCATAGTTATTCACAACTCTCTATTCAACATAGATTAGATTTATTGACTACAATAAGAGAAATTTATAAACGAAGGTTAGAAGACGTAGCTCACGCTATTCAATTTGAGATGGGCGCCCCTAAACATCTTGCTCTAAATTCCCAAGCAAAGGTTGGCCTAGGACATCTTAAAGCAGCTATAGAAGCTCTGAATTCCCATAAAACAGAATATCAATATAGAGATTTCATAATCAGAAATGAACCCATAGGGGTGTGTGGATTAATTACTCCTTGGAACTGGCCGATTAATCAGATTTTATCTAAACTTGCCCCCTGCCTTGCGTCAGGTTGTACGGCTATTTTAAAACCATCTGAAATTGCACCTCTTTCAGCGCTTGTTATTTGTGAGATACTCGATGAGGCAAAAGTTCCAGCAGGTGCCTTTAATCTTATAAATGGTACCGGTCAAATCGTGGGAGAAGCAATGTCTTCACATCCTGGGATCGATATGATGTCATTTACAGGCTCAACAAGAGCAGGCATTTCAGTAGCTAAAGCATCCGCTGATAGCGTTAAAAGAGTTTGTCAAGAGTTAGGAGGGAAGTCAGCAAATATTATTCTAGATGATGAATTATTCGAAACTTCAATCAGAAAAGGTGTTCAAGAATGTATGGAAAATACAGGGCAATCTTGTAATTCACCAACACGGATGCTTGTCCCGATTTCTAGAAAAAAAGATGCTTATGAAATTGCAGTATCAGAAGCTGAAAATATAATTGTAGGAGACCCAAACGAAGATTCTACAATGATTGGGCCTGTAGTAAGTAATATTCAATTTGAAAAAGTACAAAAACTTATCCAGATTGGCATAGATGAGGGAGCAAGGTTACTTTCAGGAGGTATAGGAAAGCCAAATGGATTAAAGGTGGGTTATTACATAAAACCTACCATTTTTGGTGAGGTCAATAATAACATGAAGATAGCAAAAGAAGAAATATTTGGACCAGTTCTATCTATTATACCCTATAAAAATATCGAGGATGCTATATTCATTGCTAATAACACAGAATATGGATTGGCAGCTTACATTTCTGGAAAAGACGAAGAGCAGCTCAACTTGATTGCCAGAAAACTGCGCGCTGGCCAGATTCATATAAATTACAGTTCAGGAGGAGCTTACGCACCATTTGGTGGATACAAGCAATCAGGAAATGGACGAGAAAAAGAAAAATGGGGTTTAGAAGAGTTTCTTGAGGTTAAAGCAATTTTAGGAACAAAAACTATATAAGTTGATAACATGAAAATTTATGTTTAACCAATTGAATTTTATATTTAATTTTTAAAAGGATTGCCCTTGACTGTTTTTAAATTAAAGTAGATTCTCACCTATTCTCTAATTCTTCTAAAAGGAGCATCAAACGTTCACCAACAGCAGCTTCCTCGAAGCTTTCCTCTATACAACCGTCGTTTTGCAACCAAGGTAACTTATAATTTGTAAATATTTCGCTTTTAGGAATAAATTCAGTAGACTTTTCGAATATACCAATAGGATAAGCGCCCATACCAGGAAATGCTTCTGCAAAAGAAACTATCCTGCAACCGCAATTGGGACAAAAATGGTTAACTACCTCCATCCCACTACCACCTAAATAATTGTAGGTCTTAGTTTCACCCGCCATAGTAATCTCTTCATCTGAGTATAAAGCTGCGATAGCAATTGAACCCGTTAATACTCTACACCTATTACAATTGCATAGATTTACTATCATTGGATTGAGGTCAGTTTCCAATTTTACAGCGCCACAATGGCAACCTCCAATATTTTTACTCAAGTGACTTCTCCATAACTTCGTCTTTTATATTAAAAATACAGCTTTACCTTTTCCCATTTAGCAATAATCAATTTCTGAGTTATTTTAAATACTTCGAAACTATTATAAGTTTGTAACCAAGTTTGTCTCTATATTTTTTTAATTTTAAAAGAAAAAAAATCAGCATTGCAAAAAGACAAAAGCTAAAATAATTAGAAAATAGTCGTAAATACATTTACGCATATTTCCTCCCTAAACTTGGACAGCCTTTGTGCTGTCCTTTTTTTACGCCAAAATAAATATTCAAACGGAAAGACAATTACATGGCGCAAGCAGGAGTATGTGTAGGCAACCTATTTCAAATACTGTCCTCTACTTGTAAATATTAGGAAGACAAATGATTATTTCAATTAAAAAAAAGTCTTCGATTGTCTTAATGAAATGAATAAATTATCTTTTAATCTAGCTAATAAATCTGCAACACTATTTCTAATTGGAAATTCATGCTCTTCCAACAAGAGAGAGAGGCACCAAATATTAAATCAAAGACGCAATATTGGAGTTTAGTTTATGAAAATGATGAGCGTAATAGCTGTGACCCCAAAAGAAGGTGCAGTTGATGAAATAACTAGTTTAATTGTACAAAGTCGCGAAGATGGTATCGAAGGACTAAACGTTTATAGCATTGTTCATACAAGAGAGGAGCAGCTGCTAGTAATAAACGAGTGGAACTCAATAGATGCATTCATGGATTACGTAAATGGCCCGCACAATATGATTGAGCTTATTGAACATCTTTGTATTCGTCTGGATGAAGAAAACGTTTGTAAAGCATACTCTGGGGCAATAATACATCAAGAAAATATACAGCTGTGATTATGGAGCGCATGGTGGTTCTCATAATTTTCAATTCGCATCTAATCTATTGGCAACAATGATAGGTTAAAGTTAATATCAACTTCTTCAATGGTGTTTCCAGTTCTTATTTCATCGTAAAAAACAACTTGTGTTGGCATCTCATCTGTTTTTCTTCTTTTTTTATACTTGCTTAAAAAACTTCTATAAATCCCGTATTTAAAATAGATTTCTTTAGGTTCAAAAAATATAGGATTTTCATCTATTTGAAATTTCTTTTCTCCATTTAGCCAACCAATCATTTTATGATTTTCAAAATCCAAACAAAAAGAAATATCCGTCCATTTAGACTTTAATTCTTTTAACTTTGCAAAAGTTCGTTCCACTGTTTTATCACGCACATTTTTGGGGTTGCCTGATAACTTATGCCATTTAAAGACTAATTTTCCTTTCTTTGCTCCAATCTGTATTAAAGGGGGGAAAGATTTTAAGCCGCCAGCTTTTCCCTCAGGACCACCAATTTGATGAACCTGACCTAAATCTGTATTGGTTGGGTGAACATCAAAAAAGTTAGGCGTGATTTTCAAACTATAAAAATAGCATTTTTGTCCTACCGGTTTTTGCCTAGGTCTACTGGAAAATTCAAACCTTTCCCTATCATTTTTACAATCATTCCAACCATCCATTGGAAAACAATCCCCGTTCCTTAATTCAAAACGCTGATATTTGCTTCCCATTCTTGCCTCAGGACCATCTGTTAATAATGAAAAATTATAGTCTTTTTGTCCTTCACCATATGTGAAATGATTGGTGTACCCTGAGTGAATAGGAGCCGTTAAACCTATTTTACCATTATCAAAAAATATGCTAGTTCCCTCTGCCTTAGAAATACTAACCACTCCCACGATAGCAAACAGGGCGAGAACGGATACAACTGCGATTTTAATGACGATTTGCATGGTATATCATTTCTTTAATAATAGAACGTTGTTCTCAACTTCAAACTTTGAGAGTTTAGAAATAAAGTCCATTCCTAAAAGACTATTAAATAATCCGTCCTGCAAAACCAATATCTTGAAATCATTTAATTGAATGTTCCCTATTTCAAGATAATTAACTAATATGGTAGCAGAATAATTTATTCCATTAGCAGTATTAATTGGATTTCTGAAGTTAAGTTTTTCGACATTAATCCCAGCTTTTGCAGCATCCTTCAAAGTAAGTACTGTATTTGTAGCACCTGTATCGACAAGGAATAATACAGTCTCTTTGTTAACCTTACCCTCTACAAAGTACTGATTAGCAGCACCTTTATTTATCCTAACTTCTCCAGTATTTCCTATAAATGCTTTAGATGGGTATATTTCTGAAAAAATACGGCTAATTACCTCTGGAATTCTTGTTTTGTCAAAAATTGAACTGATTTCAACTTTATAAGTTATAGCAAGAATTATTGAGAAAACTATGATTAGCCAAATGAATATAGAAAACAATGTTCCTTTAAATCCAAATGCGAGTTGTTTACCCATATTATTTACCTGAAACACTTTTACCTAAAAACTCGTATTTTATGTTATATAGTCACCAAACAGAGATAGGAGTGTCAATGCGTAACGCACTTAGTCGATAACCATAAAAAAATACAGCGCAACGGTTGTCCAAGTTTAGGAAGAAAATATGAATGTCGCTATTAACGACTATTTTTTCTTAAGTTCAGTTTTTGTCTTCTTGTTGTTCCAATTGTGTTCAGAACATAAATTTCTCCTCGTGGAAGTGGTAAAACCACGAGCATGATTAACAGCTTCAAAGATTTTCAATAGGCAAATTTATAATTATTACCTACACGATATAAGTACCAATAGTTGTGTGCCACCATTTATGCTCCAAACCTCGGTCAAATTAATTTATCATGAGAGTTTAAAGTTGTTAACCAAACAGGTTAGATTACTTGGTATTTGGATAGTACCATCCCCAACCTTCAGATATAGCGACAAACCTAACATCATCACGCGTACAATCTATTTCAGATAAGAATATGATTTAATAAAAATGTCTTATACACTGTTTTTATGTATTTATTTATTAATACAATAGCTCCCGTATATTTCTTATATATACCCTATTCTTCTCATAACATAACCAATTACCGTCCCTTCAATAGGGTAAGGTAATTGGTAATTGGGATAATATTCGTATATAACACATAACAATCTGGACTATTAAAAGGTATTATCCTTATCAGAGCTTATCTATATTTATATACTTTTACCCTTATATTCACCCTACCCCTTGGTGATATGATGGTTATTGATGAGAACTGATAGTGGAATCCCATTAGCATCTCTGATAACAAGAACTGATTGTCAACGACTCAGAGAGCCTCTGAGAGCCAATAAATGGCATTTAATTGATTACCCAATTGCCAAAAAGGGATGTACTTTGTTTTGGCGTTCTTCTTTGATGACAAAATACCTCTGTGTGTTTGAGAGATTTGACTGAAGATAAAGGAATCAGCCGCACAAATTTTGAACCAGTTTTTGAACCAGAATATCTATTTAGCCAAAATATATCTTCGATGGGATACATTTAATATATTGTATTAATTGAATAAATTTGGTCGGAGCGGCGGGATTCGAACCCACGACCCACTACACCCCCAGTGTAGTGCGCTACCAGTCTTTCAGAGAACAACTGCGTGTACTCTTTAGCCATACCTAATGGCTCTCGAAACTGTACCACATACAAACACTTATGTGAATCTACTTTCTGATTTTATTACGCCAAAATTACGCCATAACTACGCACCACTATAAAAACGTAGCGAACAAAAGTGGATGTTTTTTTGCCTAACGTAGAGATTACAGAAAGACCACTACATAGCCCACGTAGGGGTCTATATTAGCGACCTACTCCAAATACTGTCCCCTACCCACAACTATTAGGACGACAAATGATTGGTTATATTCGCAAATGGCTCTTTAAAATTTGATAAAAAAGCTTCCAAAACAATGACGTTATCGTCTAAATTTCGGAAATTACTTAACAATTCATAGTATTTGAATTAAGTGATTGTGTCCATCAGGCAAGTCTATACTTGCCCTGACTTCGAAATTTATTCCGTCCAGCATTTCATTTAAATTATTATGTTTGTGTGATTTTAAACATTCAATCATTAAAGTCGGTTTGTTCTTAATTAGGATATCTTTTGCATCGTTTAAAATAAATCGTTCCATACCCTCTATATCAAGCTTTAGAAAAGCATTTTTACAAATAATTTCTTGCAACAATATGCAAGGAACTTTTATACCCTCTTCTATGAGTTTGCCGTTTCTTAAAGACATATGGGTGCTTGTAATAGAACTCCTCCATTGAAGATAAGAAAAGCCAGGCCTGCATGACATAGCATACCCGAGAAAATTAGTGTTAATATTGTTACATTTGTTTAGTCTAATGTTGGATTTTAATATACTTACAGCTCTTGGCTCTGGCTCAATTGGAATTATTTTTACGTCTGGTCTATTTTTATTTATAAAAATTGAATGATTTCCTACGTTAGCTCCTATATCTAAAAAAACACCATTGTCTGGGATAAACTTTCTAATTAATTCAATTTCTTTTAACTCATAAAATCGGCCGTCAATAAAAACATTATCAATCTCCCAATTTTGACCAGAAACATTAAATGTATAATTTATATTTCTGAATTTAAATGATTTTTCCATACCATAATTTTGAATATAATCAATAATTTTAATAATCTTATTTACAACATCGCTTTTTTCTTTAAATAGATTCATACCAATCTGCCTGGCTTGATCAAAGCGCCCGTGTGCTATCAAAATACA